>NZ_LQOX01000122.1 GCF_002102175.1 Mycobacterium gastri
GACTGTGCCGTCAGGGCGGCCGATCATGGATGTGGCCGCCCCACATACACAGTCAAAGCCGTCACCGCACACACGATGCGGCGGCATGACAGCCGGTGAGCACGTGAGACATACCCGAACGCCCGCCATCACAACAGGTTTGAGCGAAGGTGCGGTATCGGCGTGCCGAAAACAGAGCCAAGGTGTGCGCAAGAGGACATCGTTGACAGCAGCATTCGTGGTCAGCCTGAATTTCCGGTCAGGTGGGCACATTGCGCATCGCCCCACTCAGAGACTCATGTGGCCAATGTGATTAACGCGGCTGACGATGTCACTGAGGTAACGACGTGATCAGGGCTGCTTAGGGCACGTCGAGGGTGAACCTCACGCCGTATCGACGGGTCACCTCAGTAGGTCCGTAGAACCGCCCTGTCGGTTCCTCGTGACCGGGGTCGAGGTCGTCGATGTCGGAGAGGTAAAGCAGTTCTTCGGAGCATTCGGGAGCCCAGACGCTCACGGGCTCCAGCAGGTAGCACACGTGATCTCCGACATCGCTGCGACTTGCTGTCCTGCCGACGAACCACGCCACCGCGTCATCGAGAATCGGCATCCCAAACGGGCCGGCGCGCCATGGGCAGCGAGCGAATTTGTCTTTGTCGTCCCCCGTTTGGCTGGCGAACAGTTCGGCCAGGGCGCGGTGGTGCTGCGCCAACAAGTGCACCGCCACATGGTCAGATCGGCCGGCCACCTCGGCGGTGCGGTTACTCCTGGGCATGCCGATCATGAAACTCGGGGGCTGCACACTCGTTTGAGTGGCGAAGCCGACCAGACAACCCGAAGGGTGACCATCGGCCTGGGTGGTCACTACGAATACCGGGGAATCCAGCATCGTCATCAGGTCATCGAACGATTCATCGATCACCTCAACATCATGAATCGCCGCGACGCCTTTCGACAGCTTTCGTAGCGAACTCGTAGAGACCAGTCGGCGAACCGGCAGCCGGGGCTAACCCTGACCGCAGGCCGCCAACACCAGCTCGCGCACCCGGGCCGCGTCGGCCTGCCCGCGGGTAGCCTTCATCACCGCGCCTACGATCGCACCCGCCGCAGCCACCTTGCCGCCCCGAATCTTCTCAGCCACATCGGGATTGGCGGCCAGTGCCTCGTCGACCGCGGCCTGGGTCAGCGAGTCGTCGCGGACCAGCTCCAAGCCACGGTCAGCCATCACCTCCTCGGGTTCGCCTTCTCCGGCCAGCACACCTTCGACGACCTCGCGGGCGAGCTTGTTGGACAGCTTGCCGTCCTCGACCAACCGGACGACGGCTGCGACCTGGGCAGGCGTGATGGCCAGTTCGTCCAGCCCGATACCCGCCTCGTTGGCCTTCTGCACCAGGAAGTTCCCCCACCACGAGCGCGCCTCCTGGCTGGAGGCTCCGTGCTTGACGGTCTCGGCGACCAATTCGACCGCGCCGGCGTTCACCAAATCCCGCATCACCTCGTCGGAAATGCCCCATTCCTGCTGAATCCGCTTGCGGCTCAACCACGGTAACTCAGGAATGGTTTGGCGCAGTTGCTCGACCAGCTCGCGGCTGGGTGCGACGGGCTCCAGATCGGGCTCGGGAAAATACCGATAGTCCTCTGCGGTCTCCTTGGTGCGGCCGGGGCTGGTGTAGCCGGCCTCGTGGAAGTGCCTGGTCTCTTGGGTGATCTGGCCGCCGGCCACCAAGATCGCGGCCTGACGCTGCATCTCGTAGCGCACCGCGACCTCGACGCTCTTGAGCGAGTTGACGTTCTTGGTTTCGGTTCGGGTGCCGAATTCGGTTGTACCCCTGGGCTTTAGCGACACATTGGCGTCGCAGCGCATCGACCCCTGGTCCATCCGCACGTCGGATACGTCCAACGCCCGCAACAAGTCTCGCAAAGCGGTCACATAGGCGCGGGCGACCTGCGGCGCACGTTCTCCGGCTCCCTCAATGGGCTTGGTCACGATCTCGATCAGCGGCACGCCGGCACGGTTGTAGTCGATGAGCGACGTCGTCGCCCCGTGGATGCGGCCCGTCTCGCTGCCGATGTGGGTCAGCTTGCCGGTGTCTTCCTCCATGTGAGCACGCTCGATCTCGACTCGCCAGGTGGTGCCGTCTTCCAGCGGCGCTTCGAGGTAACCGTTGATGGCGATCGGCTCGTCATACTGCGAAATCTGGTAATTCTTCGGCATGTCCGGGTAGAAGTAGTTTTTCCGGGCAAAGCGGCACCATGGAACGATCTCGCAGTTCAGCGCCAAGCCGATGCGGATCGCCGACTCGACCGCAGCCCGGTTGAGCACGGGCAACGAACCGGGCAGCCCCAGGCACACCGGGCATACCTGGGTATTCGGCTCCGCACCGAACGCCGTGGCGCAGCCGCAGAACATCTTGGTCGCGGTGGACAGCTCAACGTGAACTTCCAGACCGAGAACCGGATCGAAGCGGGCGACGACGTCGTCGAAGTCCAGCAGGTCAGCCCCTGAAGCCCGGGCGGCAGCAGTCATGGGCTCGATCCTAGTGCCGACCGGGAGACCCCCGGAGCCGGACATCTGCCACTAAACCCGCTTTGGGACCCGCTTTGGGAACATGTCCGCCAACGTGGCCGTCAGCTCCAGGTACGCGCGCCGGCTTTCCTTGCTCAACCGGTCCAGACCTATTTCTTTGCCCGCATGGATGTGCCGGTCGAACGGCAGGACCACCGTGGCCGCCACGTCGACCGACAACTGCTCGAGCTCCTTACCGGCCACAGTGCTCGGCCGGGCCGGCTCGGTGTGGTTGAGCGCTAACACCGTCGTCGTGAGCAGCTGCTGATACCCGTTGTTGCGCAACCACTCCAGCGTGATTCTGGTCTTTCGTATCGCGTCGATCGAGGTGCTGGTGACGACCACCAGGGCCCGCGATTCCGGCAACACCGCTTCCATAGCGCTGGACTCGAGCGCCTTGACGCAGTCCACCAGGACCACCGAGTAATGCTTGCGCAGAATGGAAAACACTTTGACGACGTCGCTGCGTTCCACTCGCCAATTGCTCTTCGAATATTCGGGCAGGCCGAGCACTTCCAGCCCGCTGCTGTTCATATAGGTATGCGCCCGCACGTCCGGATATCTTGTGACCGAATCGTCCATGAGCAGGTCCACCATATTCAGCCGGCTACGGCGGCCATGCCGATCGGACAAGTCGCCGCCGTCGATGTCGACGGCGACCACCCGGTCGTTGCGCACCTGCGCGAAAGTCGAGCCGAGTGCCTCGACCACCGCGGTCTTGCCGACCCCGCCTTTGAGGTTGAGCACGGCAATGGGAAACGCGCTTCCGACCAGGGCGCGGACGCGCTCGCACAGCTCACGTTCGTATGCCGGCCCTTTGCCGGGGCCAAAGTCTTTGCGGCATATGCGCCAGATCAGGTCTCGCCAGCTGAAACCGCCGGTGTCGTCGTTGTGCCGCTCGTCAAGAACATCAAGTGCCATCCCACCCGGAGCCCGTTCACGAGGAGACGGCGGGGCGACCGGTGTCGCCGCGGGGGTCCGACCTGTCGACCACGGCGCAGCGGGGGACGAACGGTAGGCAGGGATATTGCGGCGGTAGACGCGCGGGACCGTGGTGGACGGGACCGTGGTGGACGCCCAATCGGCCGGAGGGCGCCGGCAGGGCGGGGCGGTGTGCCGGTCCGGCGGCGCCGATCGCGGCACCGGCGGCGCGGCCTGAGGCAGGTCCCCGCGACCCGGATCGCGGTTGCTCATACCTCACGGTATAGCCGGGCTGATTTGCGCGGAAACCGCAAATGCGCAGGATTCCGGAAATGCAAGCAACCGTCAAACAAGATTTAGCCCGGCGTTCAGCCCTCGCTACCGGATGTTCGACGAATGTCGAGCGATCCGTGCGAAACGTCGATGTCAGCCGAAGAACGCGGCGGCGTCGTCGTAGCGGCTCTGCGGCACCAGCTTGAGTTGGCGAACCGCGTCCGCCAGAGGAACACGGCCGATGTCTTGTCCGCGCAGCGACACCATTTGGCCGTATTCGCCCGCGTGTGCGGCGTCGGCGGCGTTGACACCGAACCGGGTGGCAAGAACCCGGTCGTAGGCCGTCGGTGTCCCACCTCGTTGGACATGGCCCAGCACGGTCACCCGGACATCCTTGTTGATCCGCTTCTCCACCTCGGCGCCCAGCTGCGCGGCCACCCCGGTGAACCGCTCATGGCCGAACTCGTCGATCCCGCCTTCGCGTAACTGGATGGAGCCGGCGACCGGTTTGGCGCCTTCGGCGACCACGCAGATGAAGTGCGAGTCGCCGCGCTGGAAGCGCTGTTTGACGAGCCGGCACACCTCCTCGACGTCGAAGGGCTGCTCGGGGATCAGCGTCATGTGAGCACCGGAGGCCAGACCGGAGTTCAGCGCGATCCAGCCGGCGTGGCGGCCCATCACTTCTACCAGCATCACCCGCTGATGGGATTCGGCGGTGCTGTGCAGCCGGTCGATGGCTTCGGTCGCCACCGTCAACGCCGTATCGTGGCCGAAAGTCACGTCGGTGCAGTCGATGTCGTTGTCGATGGTCTTCGGCACGCCGACCACCGGAACGTTCTCCTCCGACAGCCAGTGTGCGGCGGTCAACGTGCCTTCCCCGCCGATCGGGATCAGCACGTCGATGCCGTTGTCGTCCAAGGTCTGCATGATCTGGTTCAGGCCGGCGCGCAGTTTGTCCGGGTGCACGCGGGCGGTGCCCAGCATCGTTCCGCCTTTGGCCAGCAGCCGGTCGTTGCGGTCGTCGTTGCGCAGCTGCATGCGCCGGTTTTCCAGCAACCCGCGCCACCCGTCCTGGAACCCGACCACCGACGAGCCGTACCGGGCATCGCAGGTGCGCACCACGGCCCGGATGACGGCGTTGAGGCCGGGGCAGTCGCCGCCTCCCGTGAGAAGTCCAATCCGCATGCCATCATCTTGCACCGCGGGCCCGGCCCGTGGCGCCGAGCAGTCGCAGAATCGCACCAAAAGCGGGCGAACTGTGCGATTCCGCGTCTGCTCGCGCCTAGATGGCGCCTAGATGGCGCTCGGCAGCGGGCCGCGAGCGGCCTCGTAGGCGGCTCCCACCCGGTAGAGCCGGTCATCGGCCAGGGCGGGCGCCATGATCTGCAACCCGACCGGCAGCCCGTCGTCCGGGGACAGCCCCGACGGCACCGACATGCCACAATGTCCCGCTAAATTCAGCGGCAATGTGCACAGGTCGAACAGGTACATCGCCAGCGGGTCGTCGACCTTCTCCCCCAGCGGGAACGCGGTGGTGGGAGTCGCTGGCGAGACCAGCACGTCGACCGATCGGTAGGCCTCATCGAGATCGCGGGCGATCAGCGTGCGCACCTTCTGGGCCTGGTTGTAGTAGGCGTCGTAGTAGCCGGCCGACAGCGCGTAGGTGCCGATCATGATGCGCCGCTTGACTTCCTGGCCGAAACCGGCCGCGCGGGTCATGGCCATCACCTCTTCGGCGCTGTGGCTGCCGTCGTCGCCGACCCGCAGCCCGTAGCGCATCGCGTCGAAGCGGGCCAGGTTGCTCGACACCTCCGACGGCAGGATCAGGTAGTAGGCGGCCAGCGCGTGGTCGAAATGCGGGCAGTCGACTTCGCTGACCTCGGCACCCAACGCGGTCAGCTGCTCGACCGCGGCCTGGAACGACGCCAGCACTCCCGGCTGGTAGCCCTCACCCCGGAGCTGCTTGACCACCCCGATGCGCACTCCGCGAAGGTCGCCGGACGCCCCGGCCTTCGCGGCACCGACCACATCGGGCACCGCGGCGTCGACGGAAGTGGAGTCGCGCGGGTCGTGGCCGGCGATCACCTGGTGCAGCAATGCCGTGTCGAGCACGGTGCGCGCGCACGGGCCACCCTGGTCCAGCGACGACGCGCAGGCCACCAGCCCGTAGCGCGACACCGTGCCGTAGGTGGGTTTGACGCCGACGGTCGCGGTCAGCGCGGCCGGCTGGCGGATTGATCCCCCGGTGTCGGACCCGATGGCCAGCGGCGCCTGGAATGCGGCCAACGCCGCGGCGCTGCCACCGCCCGAGCCGCCGGGCACCCGGTCGACGTTCCATGGGTTGCGGGTCGGACCGTAGGCGGAGTTCTCGGTCGAGCTGCCCATCGCGAACTCATCCATGTTGGTCTTGCCCAGGATCGGGATCCCGGCCGCGCGCAACCGCGCGGTCAAGGTGGCGTCGTAAGGAGATCGCCAGCCCTCCAGGATCTTCGAACCGCAGGTGGTGGGCATGTCGATGGTGGTGAAGACGTCCTTGAGCGCCAGCGGCACGCCGGCCAGCGGCGACGGCAGCTGTTCGCCGGCGGCCACCTGCTTGGCCACCTGCTTGTCAATGGCAGCCGCGGCGCTCAAGGCCTGGTCGGCGCCCACGTGGAGAAAGGCGTGGTAGCGGTCGTCGGTTGCCGCGATCTGGTCCAGGCAGGCCTGAGTGAGCTCGGTGGACGACAGCTCCTTGGCGGCGATCTTGGCGCCCAGCGTGGCGGCGTCGGATCGGATGATGTCGCTCACTCGGCGTCCGCCAGGATCTGCGGGACGGCGAAGCGGCCGTCAACGGCCTCCGGCGCCGCGGCCAGCGCCTGCTCCTGCGTCAGGCACGGCGCGATCTGGTCAGGGCGCATGACGTTGACGTCCTTGAGTGGGTTGTCGGTGGCCTCGACGCCGGTGACGTCGACGGCCTGGATCTGGCTGACGTGCGCCAAGATGGCATCGAGTTGACCGGCGAAGTGGTCGAGCTCATGGTCGGTGAGCGCCAGCCGGGCCAGCCGGGCCAGGTGGGCCACCTCGTCGCGGGAGATCTGGGACACGAGCGAAAAGCCTAACCGTGAACGCACGGCGGGGCCGGGTTGGTCCGGCGAGCGCGTCCCTGCCGACATGCCCCGCGCGCGTCGCTGTGTAACAGTGTTGGCCGTGCCGTCGTATCTGTTGCGCATCGAGCTGGTCGACCGTCCAGGCAGCCTGGGGTCGCTGGCGGTTGCGCTCGGCTCGGTGGGCGCGGACATCCTGTCGCTGGACGTCGTCGAGCGCAGCGCCGGGTACGCGATCGACGACCTGGTGGTCGAGTTACCCCCGGGCGCGATGCCGGATCGGCTGATTACCGCCGCCGAGTCGTTGACCGGCGTCCGAGTGGACAGTCTGCGCCCACACACCGGGCTGCTGGAAGCGCATCGCGAGCTGGAGCTGCTCGACCACGTCGCCGCGGCGCGCGACAACGCGTCCCGATTGCAAGTACTTGCCAACGAGGCGCCCAGGGTGCTGCGGGTGAGCTGGTGCACCGTGTTGCACAGCTCCCAGGGCGCGTTGCACCGGCTTGCCGGCAGTCCGGGCGCCCCCGAAACCCGTGCCGATTCGGCGCCCTGGCTGCCCATCGAGCGCGCCGTGCCGCTCGACGGTGGCGCCGACTGGGTGCCGCAGGCCTGGCGTGACATGGACACCACGATGGTGGCCGCACCCTTGGGCGACCCGCACACGGCGGTGGTGCTGGGCCGGCCCGGCCCGGAATTCCGGCCCTCGGAGGTGGCCCGACTGGGCTATCTGGCTGGGATCGTGGCGACCATGCTGCGCTGACCCGTTGCTCACCGGCGGCTTGTCAGCCGCGAGGCGCCCCGTGGCCTCGCCGGCTGGTAAGCGACCGGGCGATCCGCACGGTGGCCCATAGCCCGTAGCGAGCCGCACGCCGGGACACCAGACCGGATACGGGTGCCAGGACTACGTGGCGCATACCCGCGTCGCCGAAGGCCCGCAGCTTGGCCACCACCTGCCGCGAAGTTCCCCACAGCAAAGGCCCCTCGGTCATCACGGCGTCCGGCACGGCGGCGATGGCCTGCTCGATCGCCCGGCGACCGTGGCGGTCGGGCACGAAGTCGACCAACGTATCGAAGTGCGCCCCGAGCGGGTGCACGGCCCCGGCCTGCCGCCACACATCGGCGGGCGCAGCCAGCCCAAGCAACCGGATGGCCTTTGTGTCGAGCATCGCCCGCGCCTCCCGCTCGGTCGCACCGATCACCGCGAAGCGATGCAGCGCCGGCGTGATCAACTCTGCGTCTCGCCCAGCCTCGGCCGCCGCCGCCCGCACCGCCGCCAGCTTGGCCGCATACTCCTGGGGCGAGACCACCGAGACGGGATACCACCCGTCGCCGTAGCGTCCCGCGAGCCGTAGCATTCGCGGACCGTGTCCGCCGACCCAGATCTGCGGTACCCGCCCGCGCGGCGCCTCGAGGTCCATGGTCGCCCGGTCGAGCCGAAAATGCTTGCCGGAGAATGTTATTGGCCCTCGCGCCGACAGGCATAGCCGGATCACCTGCAGAGCCTCCTCCAGTCGGGTGACCGGCTCGGAGAAGTCGAGTCCGTACGGGTCGATATTCATGCGCTCGCCCGCGCCGATGCCCAGGATGGGCGCGCGCCTGGTGAGATGAGACAGCGTCAGCATCGCCTGGGCGATGAGAACGGGGTGACGCCGAATCGCCTCGGTCACGCCGACGCCCAAGCGCAGTCGCCCGGCTCGCGACGCGAGATAGCCCAAGAGAACCTGGTAGTCATAAAACTCGTGTGGGCTCTGATCTTGCGCTGCCAGCCAGGTGAGGTCTTTGTTCCAGATGGCGCGGGGCACGCCGCTCTGGAAGTGGTCGATGAGCATCACCGACTCCAGCCGTGCCACCCGCGCCGCAAGCAATAACACCCGAGCACCGCTCAATGGCGGCTGCGTCCCGATCTGCAGGCCCACCGAGATCGCCGAGTTTGTCATGATCCTTTGCGCCCCAGGTCAACCCGTGCGCCGCTCACTCCGGTACAGCTTCGGGGTCGGGAGGGCCCTCGGCCAATAGCTTGCGAAAGCCGTCTTCGTCGAGGATGGTCACGCCGAGTTCGACGGCCTTGTCGTATTTCGAACCCGGAGAATCTCCGGCGACGACGAACGACGTCTTCTTCGACACCGAACCGGCAGCCTTGCCGCCGCGCGCGACGATCGCCTCCTTGGCCTCGTCGCGGGAAAAGCCGGCCAGCGAGCCGGTGACCACGACGGTCAACCCGGCCAGCGTGCGCGGCACGCTCTCGTCGCGCTCGTCGGCCATCCGCACCCCGGCAGCCCGCCACTTATCGACGATCTCGCGATGCCAGTCGACGGTAAACCATTCCGCGACCGCGGCGGCAATGGTTGGTCCCACGCCCTCGACGGCGGCCAACTGCTCGGCGGACGCCGCAGCGATCGCATCGAGCGTGCCGAATTCGGTGGCCAGCGCGCGAGCCGCCGTCGGCCCGACATGGCGGATCGACAGCGCCACCAGCACTCGCCACAGCGGTGCGGCCTTGGCCTTGTCGAGGTTGGCCAGCAGCCGTTTGCCGTTGGCCGACAACCCGCCGGCCTTGGTCCGAAACAGCTCGGTGCGCAGCAAGTCCTGTTCGGTGAGCGCGAACAGGTCGCCCTCGTCAGCGATCACCTTCGCCTGCAATAGCGCCACACCCGCCTCGTAACCCAGCACCTCGATATCCAGCGCACTGCGGCTGGCGACGTAAAACACCCGCTCCCGCAGTTGCGCCGGGCAACGCTGGGAGTTGGGGCAGCGGATGTCGGCGTCGCCCTCCTTCTCCGGGGCCAGCGCGGTGCCGCACTCGGGACATGTTGTGGGCATGACGAATTCGCGTTCGGACCCGTCGCGCAGGTCGACCACTGGTCCCAGCACCTCGGGGATCACGTCGCCGGCTTTGCGGATCACCACCGTGTCGCCGATCAGCACCCCCTTGCGTTTGACCTCCGAAGCGTTGTGCAACGTGGCCTGCGCGACCGTTGACCCGGCGACCTTCACCGGTGTCATGAACGCGAACGGCGTGACCCGCCCGGTGCGACCGACGTTGACGCGAATGTCGAGTAGCTTGGTCTGCGCCTCCTCGGGTGGGTACTTGTAGGCGATCGCCCAGCGCGGGGCCCGCGACGTGGCACCCAGCCTGCGCTGCAGCGCCACCTCGTCGACTTTGACCACCACGCCGTCGATTTCGTGGTCCACCTCGTGGCGATGCTCACCCCAGTAGTCGATGCGTTCCTGTACCGCGGCCATGTCGTTGACCAGCGTGGTGTGCTCGGAAACCGGCAACCCCCAGGCTTGCAGCGCCAGGTACGCCTGGTGCAGGCTGACGGGGCGGAATCCCTCGGTGTGGCCCAGCCCGTGACAGATCATCCGCAGCCGCCGCCGCGCCGTGACGGCGGGGTCCTTCTGGCGCAACGAGCCCGCCGCGCTGTTGCGGGGGTTGGCGAACGGCGCCTTGCCCTCCTCGACCAGGCTGGCGTTGAGCGCCTGGAAATCGGCGACCCGGAAGAACACCTCGCCGCGGACTTCGAGGACGTCGGGAATCGGGTAGTCGTCGCTGGCACGCAGCCGTTCCGGAACGTCGTCGATGGTGCGGGCGTTCAGCGTGACGTCCTCGCCGGTGCGGCCGTCACCCCGGGTGGAGGCGCGGGTCAGGCGGCCTCCTTGGTAAACCAGCGACAGTGCCACCCCGTCGATCTTGAGTTCAGTGAGGTAGCTGGCAGCGTCACCGATTTCGGCGTGGATGCGGGTGGCCCAGGCGCCGAGTTCCTCGGCACTGAACGCGTTGTCGAGGCTGAGCATTCTTTCCAGGTGGTCAACCGGCTCGAACTCCGTCGCAAAGCCGGCGCCGCCGACCAGCTGCGTGGGCGAATCGGGCGTGCGCAGCTCCGGATACTGTTCCTCGAGCGCTTCCAGCCGGCGTAGCAACTCGTCGAACTCGGCGTCGGTGATGATCGGCGCGTCGCGCACGTAGTAGCGGAACTGGTGTTCGCGGACCTCCTCAGCCAGCTCTTGCCATTGATGCAACACGTCGGGCGGCGTGGTGTCGGCTTCGGACGAACTCACCCTGGCAGGCTAGCTGAGCACGCTGACACGCCGAGATTGCCGTGACGGTCGTGGCGTGTCGGCTTAGGCTCAATCAGGACGGCAATCTCGCGGAGGTCAGTCGAAATCAGATGGCGTCCGGGTCCTCGGCGAACGCCTCGGCAGCCTTGCGGGCAAGCTCGATGGCGGCGCGGGCCCACTGCGGCGTCGCGCTGGCCAGGCCACAGGCCGGGCTGACGCCGATGCGCTCGGCCAGCAATGACCGACCGAAGCCGAGCCGATCGGTCACCGCGACCACCTCGGCCGCCACCTCCTCGACCGACGGCGGCCGCATCGGAGCGGCAACAGGAATCACGCCCAGCACCACCGTGCGGCCCGACTCGACGAAGGCCGCGATGCCGTCCAGGTCCGCCGCGCGCAGTGTGCCGGCATACACCGACACCGCACCAATAGCGCTGCGCGCCAACAGCTCCCACGGCAGCTGTGGCGCACAGCTGTGCACCATGACGTCCGCGCCGGCGGCCGCGGAGCAGGTGTCGAGCAACGCCTCGGCCACCGTCTCGTCCAGCGGGGCCACCGGGCTCAGGGCGGTTACTCCGGTCAGCCGGCCGCCCAGGGCCGCCGGCAAGGACGGCTCGTCGAATTGCACCACCACCGGCGTGTCGAGCCGGCGGGCCAGGGAAGCGCGGTGCGCGGCGACGCCTTCGGCCAGCGACGCCGCCAGGTCACGCACGGCGCCAGGGTCGGTGATCGCCCGGTGACCGTTGGCCAGCTCCAGCCCCGCGCTCAGCGTGATCGGTCCGGGCGCTTGCACCTTGACCACGCGCCCGGTGCCCCGCAGACCGGCGGTCTCCCAGGCTTCTTCGAGGGCGTCCATGTCTTCGTTGAGCATGCTGACCGCTCGGCGGGTCACCGCGCCGGGCCGGGCGACGATGCGGTAGCCGCGCGGCACGGTGTCGACGGCCAAATCGACCAGCAAGGCGCCGGCCCGCCCGAGCATGTCGGCGCCCACTCCCCTGGCGGGCAGCTCGACGAGGTGCGCCAGCGCATCGGCCAGCTCGCCGACGACGACCTCGGCGGCCGGCCGCGCCGCCGTGCCGGGCCAGGATCCGATGCCGGTGGCCCTTGCGAACGGCGGCGCGAAAGCCGGCGCGAAAACACTCACTTGTCAACCGTATTCGAGGGCTGTTTAGCCGCGGGGCGCGCGGGTAGGTTGCAACCACAGAAGGGTGGCTGATGGGAAGACGGATCCGGCCGCTGCTGTGGTGCTGCGCGGTGGCGCTGACGGCGGCGTGCACACGCGTGGTGGACGGTGAGGTGCTGCCCCCGTATGGCGCCTACCCGCTGGATGTGCTCAACGTCGACGCGGTGCTGTTGGACCAGTCGAGGATGCGCGCGATCACCGGCGCCGGCGACGACCTGACGATCGTGCCGTCGACGGACGGCAAACACCCGGTCGACATCGACGCCCTCGCAGACACCCTGCCCCGGGAATGCCGGTTCATCTACGCCGAGACGGCAATCTTCGGGCCCGACATCGCAGGGTTCCACAAGATCACCTTCCAGGACCCGCCCGAAGGTGCCCTGATCTCCGAGGGCGCCGCGGTGTATCGGGCGCCCGACATCGCCCGGCACGCCTTCGACGCGCTGGTGGCGACCGTGGGAAGTTGCGCAACTAGTTCCAGTGGCTCGCTGCTGGTCAGCACGTGGCATGTCGACGGCGACTCGCTGCACATCCGGCCCGGCGACTGCGGCCGCGACTACCGCGTCCTGTCGGTGACCTTGCTGGAAGTCACCTTCTGCGGTTTCCCCGAATCGGTGCCCGACATCCTGATGACGAACATGGCCGCCAACGTGCCGCACTAAGTCACTGCGGACGAGCAGGCCGACGTGGCCGCGATAGTGGCGCTGCCGAGCACCTCGTCACCGCCGGGATCCGGCCGGTAGAGCACCACCGTCTGGCCGCGGGCCACCCCGCGCAGCGGCGCATGCAATCGAACCATCAGCTCATCGTCAGCCAATTCTACTGTCGCACTTGCGGTTTCACCGTGAGCACGCACCTGTACCGCGCATTGGACCGGACCCACCGGTGCGGCTCCAGCGGTGAACACCGGTGCTCGTCCGGTCAGCGCGCGCACGTCGAGTTCGGACACGTCACCCACCCGGACAGTCCCGGTGTCGGCGTCGATCGCGGTGACGTAGCGCGGGCGGCCGTCGGGACCGGGGCCCGGGATACCAAGGCCTTTGCGCTGGCCGATGGTGAACCCGTGCACACCGTCATGGGTGGCCAGCACGGCGCCGCCCGCATCGACGACGACGCCCCGGCGAACGCCGATGCGCGCACCGAGGAATGCCCGGGTGTCGCCGGAGGGAATGAAGCAGATGTCGTGGCTGTCGGGTTTGTCGGCAACCGCCAGGCCGCGGCGGGCCGCCTCCGCCCGAATCTGCGGCTTGGGAGTGTCTCCGATCGGGAACAGCGCATGGCGCAGCTGGTGCGCGGTCAGCACGGCCAGCACGTAGGACTGGTCCTTGTCGCGGTCGACGGCGCGGCGCAGCCGTCCGCCTGACAGCCGGGCATAGTGGCCGGTGGCCACCGCGTCGAAACCCAACGCCAGCGCCCGGGTCAACAGTGCCGAGAACTTGATCCGCTGATTGCATCGGACGCAGGGGTTGGGGGTTTCTCCGCGACCGTAGGACGACACGAAGTCGTCGATCACGTCGGCGCTGAACGTCTCGGCGAAATCCCAGACGTAGAACGGTATTCCGAGTACATCGGCGACCCGGCGCGCGTCCGAGGCGTCCTCTCTGGAGCAACAGCCCCGCGATCCGGTGCGCAGCGTTCCCGGTGCCGTCGACAGCGCGAGGTGCACGCCGACCACGTCGTGTCCGGCATCGACCATGCGGGCGGTCGCGACCGAGGAGTCGACGCCGCCGCTCATCGCGGCGAGGACTTTCACCACGAGGCTCCCGCGGCGGCCAGGGCGGCTCCGCGAGCGCGGGCGACGGCCGCGGGCAGTACCCGCAATGCCGCATCGACATCCGCGTCGACACTGGTGTGCCCCAAGGAAAGACGCAACGACCCGCGGGCGCTGGCGGGGTCGGCCCCCATCGCGATCAACACGTGCGACGGCTGGGCCACGCCGGCGGTGCAGGCCGATCCAGTCGAACACTCAATCCCGTTGGCGTCCAACAACATCAGCAGCGCATCGCCTTCGCAGCCGTGGAAGGTGAAGTGCGCGTTGCCCGGAAGCCGCATCGCGCCGCAGGCACCGTTGAGACGCACATCGTCGATTTCGGCGAGCACCCCCTCGACCAGCCGATCCCGCAGCAGCCGCAGCCGGGGGCTGTTGGCCTCCAATCCGTCCACGGCGACGGCCGCCGCAGCGGCCATTCCGACCGCACCGGCGACGTCGGGAGTACCGGACCGAATATCGCGTTCCTGGCCACCGCCGTGCAGCAACGGCACACAGGCGGCGTTGCGGCGCAGCAACAGCGCGCCGACGCCGGGCGGACCGCCGAACTTGTGCGCCGCCACACTCATCGCCGACAACGTGCTCGCGCCGAAGTCGACCGGTACCTGTCCCACCGCCTGAATCGCGTCGCTGTGCATGGGCACGCCGAACTCGGCGGCGACGGCGGCCAGTTCGGCGGTCGGCATGATGGTGCCGACCTCGTTGTTGGCCCACATCACCGACACCAGCGCGACGTCGTCATGGCTCTGCAACGTCTCGCGCAGCGCGGTGGCCGACACCGAGCCGTCGGCAGCGGTGGGCAGCCAGCTCACCTGCGCACCCTCGTGCTCGACAAGCCAGTCCACCGCGTCGAGTACGGCGTGGTGTTCCACCTGCGAGGTGACGATGCGCCGACGGCCCGGCTGCTCGTCACGGCGCGCCCAGTAGATCCCCTTGACGGCCAGGTTGTCGCTCTCGGTACCGCCTGCGGTGAAGATCACCTCCGAGGGGCGGGCGCCGAGCTTGTCCGCGATCAGCTCCCGGGATTCCTCGATCCGCCGGCGCGCCGCACGTCCGGCGGTGTGCAGCGACGACGCATTGCCGACGGCGCCGAGCGCGACCGTCATCGCCTCGATGGCGGCGGGGTGCATCGGGGTGGTGGCGGCGTGATCCAGGTAGACCATGACCCGGCCCACGATACCGGCCGGGCCCGAAGACCCGGAATTTCTGGGCAGCATGCAACGGGGGCGGGCCGGCGACCAGGACTGCGCGCACCCCCTAATCGGCGTCGGACAGTCCGAGCAACCGGGCGGCGTTGCGCCAGAGCCAGTGCTCGAGGGTGCTCGGATCCAACGGCAGTGCCCGCATCTCGTCGCAGAGTTGGCGATGCGGAAGGTTCAGCAGAAACCCGCCGGTGCCATAGAGCACCTTGTGGCGGATCGTGTTCTGCCCGAATCGCATCAGGGCCTCCCAACCGGCCCCCGGTGCGGCGAAGTACTTGGGCCGGTGCGCGGCGAGTTCGAGGTACACATTGGGGTGCTTCCAGGCGATCAGGCATGCCTCGAGCACCCATGGGTAGCCGCCGTGGCTCATCACGATGGTCAGTTCCGGAAAGCGGCCCGCGACGTCGTCGATGTGCCGGGGATGCCCGAGGTCGCTGGGCCGGGTCCGGGTCCAGTTGGCCGAAGTGTGGATGCTCAGCGGCACTCCGAGGTCGACACACTTGGCGTAGTACGGGAAGTATGCGGGGTCCGATGCCGGTCGACCGATCATGAAGGGCCGCAGGCTGAGTCCGCGGAATCCACGGTCGGTGATCCAGTGCTCGAATTGGTCGAGCGCCGCGGCGCCGCCCATGATGTCGGCCCCGGCGAACAGGATGAACCGATCCGGGTGTCGGGCGGCGAGCGCGGCCACTGACTCGTTGTGCACGAACGTCACGCCGCAGGTGGAGCGTTCGTCGAAGCCGGTGATGAGACTCTGGCGGATGCCGGCGGCATCGAGCTGGGCAAGGATGGCATCGTCGCTACGCCGAAGCGATTCCGCGTAGGAGTTGAACTGCTCGGCGGTCACCGGGGTCTTGGTGAACACCTCGAGATACGGGAGTTGTTCGGGCGGGAAGCCGGCACACAAGTCGTCGATGATCTCGGCAGCGGGCACGATGGGCGCCCACATGTCAATGATCCCGTCGGGCAACGTCTTCCCCTTCCGCGACAAGGTTGGGCAGCGAACGGCACGCTCTGCCGAAACTTACCCTGTTGCCGCGGTTCTCGGCGTGTCGTCGCAACCGGTTAAGTGTCGCGTCGATGGCGGGCCCAGTGGGCTCCCCCGTGAAACGTTCGGCTGGCTTCGGCTCGCCCGGGCGCTGCCCTCGAGGCCCTCAAGCCACCAGTGCCGGCCGGTGACCCGGGAGCTGCGCCCCCGCATGCACCGCATACCGGCACCGTGCGGCCAACGTTCGGCGATCGGTACCCGGCAGTTGCAGGGACCCGACATGCACCCGGGTCACCGTGCGGCGCACGGCCAGCACCCGGCACACCGACCGTGCCAACGTGTCGTGGCCCACGTAGGCGGGAGTGGTCGACACGCTGCCGTCGACGCGGTGATACGTGAGCCACAGGGGCTGCACCGGGCGCCCGGCATCGACGGCGGCCTGAAACATCGCCGGGTAGAAGCTCCCCGACGCCAGCCCGCACCAGGTGGTGCCCTCCGGGAAGGCCACGACAGTCTGACCGGCGCGCAACCTGCGGGCGACGGTGTCAACCACCTCGGGAAGCCGGCGTAGGCTGGCCCGCTCGATCGGGATGATCTTCAGCAGGCGGGCCAGCATCCCGATCGCGGGTCCGCTGAACATGTCGGCACGGGCGACGAACGACCCGGGCAACACCGCACCGATAGCGAAGACGTCCAGCCACGACATGTGATTGCTGACCACCAGGACGCCGCGCAGGTTGCGAATCGGGTTGCCCGACACGGTGATCCGGACGCCAAAACAGCGCAACACCAACCGGCAATAGGCGCGTTGCACGTGGGCGCGACCGGGCAGCGGCACACCCAGCAGGGGCAGGCCCGGCGCCAACAGCAGCGCCAGCGTGAGGCGCAGCGCTACCCGCAGCCGCGCACAACCGGCGGTGTCGCCCAGGCCCACGCAGCTGATATCACATGATGCGCGAGGAAGCCAGCAGTGCCCGGCACTGTTCATCAGCGAGCCCCGCCGGCCATCCCGCCAGCCATCTCTGAGGCCACCGCCACCGACCGCAGCCGTTTCAGGTAGCGGGTATCGGCGTGACGCTTGTCCAGCAGCACGCAGAAATCGCCGACCCCGAAGGCCGGGTCGTGCGCGGGCTCGCCGCATACCCGGGCACCCAGCCGCAGGTAGCCACGCATCAGGGGCGGGACCGTCGGACGCCGCGGCGGGGCAATATCGTCCAGGCCCTTGCCGCCGATACGCACCGGCCGGTAGGGGTATACCCGGTACCGCGCCGCGTGCCGGACCCGCACGAAGTCGCGCACGCCGCGGATCTGACTACCGGGTGCGTGACCTTCCGAGCGCTCCGGGCCGTTTCCGTCGATAGGCACCGACACGCAGCCGGTCACGGAGTCGTAGTCGCACCGGTCCAGGTAGGCCAGGATGCCCGCCCACATCAGCAGCACCACCGCGCCGTTGCGGTGACCGTCGCGCACCGCCGCGCGGCCCATCTCGACCAACGACGGCCGCAGCGGGTCGAATGCGCGCACGTCGAATTCAGTGGCGGTATACAGACCTCCCGCGGCGATGGCGCCCGCCGGCGGCAACATCCGGTAGCACCCCACCAGCTCACCGGTGTCGTCGTCGCGGACCAGCAGGTGGTCGCAGTACTCGTCGAAGCGGTCGACATCGCGGTGATCGATCGCCGACGGCACCGCGAACCCGGGCGTGCTGCTGAAGACGTCGTATCGAAGTTGTTGCGCGGCCTCGATCAAAGCGTCGTCGGTGGTCAGCAACAGGGAATAGCGTGGCCCCGAGGATGATCCGGTCGCCGGACCGTGCGGTTTGTCGCTGGGTATGAGGACAGATGCGATGCTCATGTCACCAACGTGGCGCAGCCGGTCAGCTAATCGGCATCGGCGCTGTGACGGGCCGGTGCACGTCAGGTGACAACATGTCGCAGCACCGATCCTTGCCGAATTTTGAAAATTGATTCAGTATCTTGTGCCATGGCCCACGTTCCCGGATACGCAAAGCGCCACCGGACGCGCGCTTCGATTCTGGACGCCGCACTGGCCGAGGCCAGTGAACGCGGACTGCACCGGGCATCGGTGACCGGAATCGCGGCGCGGGCCAATACCGCGGTGGGAAACCTGCACTACCACTTCGGTTCGCGCGCCGAGTTGTTGCGTGCGACGATGCGCAAGCTCATGTCGGATTTCTTCGCGCGGCTGGCCGCCTTCGAAGAGCAACCCCCGCAGCACGGCGGTGATTTCTTCGAACGTCACCGCACCGGCTTGCTGGCCTATGTCGACTACGTGCGCAGCAATCCCAGGCACATCCGGTTGGTCGACGAGATCAGGTTTCTCGAGCCCGAGTTGTATCGCCAGGGCATCAACGCCTGGGTCGGGCTGATTTCGGCGCGGCTGCGCGACGGCATCGCGGCCGGCTCGGTCCGGGCGATGAACGACGTCGAGATCGCCGCGCAGGCACACTTTTTGGTCGGCGCCCATCGGTTCCTCGAGGACCTGGTCACCGACGCGGGCCGGGAGGCAGAAGTCGTCGACGCCTACCTGCGGTTGGTACGCCGCGGGCTGGCCGCAGAACCCCAAGACACCCAAGACAGTCGAGAGGTCGACCATGACTGAGTTCGCCGGGAACGGATTCGACCCCGATGCGCTGCGCGCCAAATACCAACAGGAACGCGACAAGCGCCTGCGCCCGGACGGCATACGTCAATATTTGGAAGTCGCGGGCGCATTCGCCCGCTTCGGCGACGACCCGTGGGCAGATCCCGGCTTTTCCCGCGATCCGATCACCGAAACGACCGACGTGGCGATCATCGGCGCCGGTTTCGGCGGACTGCTCATCGGTGCGCGGTGCCGAGAACTCGGCGTGGACGATATCCGGCTGATCGACAAGGCGGCCGACGTAGGCGGCACCTGGTACTGGAATCGCTACCCCGGCATCGCTTGTGACGTCGAGTCCTACATCTACCTGCCGCTGCTCGAGGAGCTCGGCTACGTCCCGACCGAGAAGTACGTCAAGGGAGCCGAAATCTTCGCCCACTGCCGGCGCATCGCCGAGCACTACGACCTGTACCGCAACGCGCGGCTGAACACCGAGGTCGCCGAGATCCGTTGGGACCCAAGCGACTCCCGCTGGGTGATCGCCACCAACCGCCATGACACGATCCGCGCCCGGTTCGTGGCGATGGCCAACGGGTACCTGCAGAAGCCGAAGCTTCCCGGCATCGACGGCATAACAACGTTCGGCGGCCACGCTTTTCATACCAGCCGCTGGGATTACAGCTACACCGGCAAGAACCTCGAGCGGCTGTCCGACAAGCGGGTGGGCATTATCGGCACCGGCGCGACGGCGATCCAGTGCGTGCCCCGGCTGGCCGAGGCCGCGCAGCAGCTGTTCGTCTTCCAGCGCACCCCCTCAACGGTGGACGTACGGGCCAATCGGCCGACTGATGTGGATTGGGCGGGTTCGCTGCAGCCGGGCTGGCAACGGCATCGCATCGAGAACTTCCAAATCCTTACCGCGGGAGGCGAATCCGACGAAGACCTGGTCGACGACGCGTGGACCAGCCTGACCAAGAAGCTGCCCATCGTGCGCCACAACGCATCCGCGGTGCCCGGTCAGGCATCGCCGTTGGAGTTGGCCGACTTCGCGAAGATGGAAGAGATCCGCGCACGCATCGACGGGATCGTGGCCGATCCCGCCACCGCTGAGGCGCTCAAGCCCTGGTACGGATATTTCTGCAAGCGGCCCTGCTTCCATGACGAGTACCTGCAAGCTTTCAACCGCGACAACGTCACCCTGGTCGATACCCACGGGCAGGGTGTCGAGCAGATCACCGAGCAGGGTGTCGTCGTCGACGGCGTCGAATACCCGCTCGACTGTTTGATTTTCGCCACCGGGTTCGAGGTCGGAACCGAGTATTCCCAGCGAACCGGCTTCGAGGTGATCGGTCGTGACGGCCTGACGTTGACCGCCAAGTGGGCCGACGGCATCCGCACCTTCCACGGCCTGCACGTTCACGGCTTTCCGAACTGCTTCATCGAAAGCATTGCCCAGTCCGGCTTTACCGTGAACTTTCCTTACCTGATCGACACCCAGTCCCAGCAGGTGGCCTGGGTGATCGCGTGGGCGCTGCGGCACGACGTGACCGAGGTGGAGGCCACCGCCAAGGCCGAAGCCGGGTGGGTGGACACCGTCGTGCAGCGCTCGACCGTGATAGCCGGACGGCGCGAGGCGTGCACCCCGGGCTACTACAACCGCGAGGGCCAAATCAGCGACAGGTTGCGGCAGGACAGCTTTTTCTTCGGCAGCCCAACGGAATACGCCGACATCCTCACGGCTTGGCGGGAGGCAGGCCAGCTCGACGGCCTCGCCATGCGGATTTCGGCGCCCGCCGACCAGGAGGTCGCGTCATGATCGGCGCCGGCTACGACGCCTCGCGGTACGACTCCCCCGGCGCCCGGAGCACCATCGACCCCCTGGTCGCCGACTTCACCACCGACCCGGTTCGCGCCTGATCGCCGTGGGCCTGCAGATCGATCCGGAGGTGCTCGCCGAGTTGGCGTTGCTGAACACGGGCGGTGCCGAATCCGAGCCGCCGCCGGTGGGCGATGTCGCGACCCGAAGAGCCAACAGCGAGCGCACGGTGGCCCAACTCATCGCGACCCGTCCGCTCATCACCGGCGTAGCAGTGCAGCACCATGCGATGGACACCGACGACGGTGCCGCGGTGGCGTTGCACTGGTACCACGCGACGACTGAGCAACCACCCGGTAGTGCGGTGCTCTATTTGCATGGTGGCGGAATGATTTTCGGCATGCGCGAACTGGGTGGCCTGTACGACTGGCTCGCGCGGCGCTACGTCGCCGACTCCGGTGTACCGATGCTGGTCGTCGACTATCGCATCGCACCGGAGGTTGCGCACCCGGTCCCGGTGCACGACTGCTTTGCCGCGTTGGGATGGCTGCTGGGCCACGCCGGCGAACTGGGCGTCGATCCGGCCCGGGTGGCCGTGATGGGAGACAGCGCCGGCGGCGGGCTGGCCGCCGCGGTGTGCCTGATGGCCCGCGATCGCAGTGGTCCCGCAATCGCCCAGCAGCTGTTGATCTATCCGATGCTCGACGATCGCACCGCGCTACCGAACCCCGAACTGGTGCCGTTCGTCACCTGGACCTATGACGACAACGTCACCGGCTGGCAGGCGCTGCTGGGCGAGAAAGCCGGCACCGACGGCATCAGTTGCTATGCGGCTGCGGCGCGGGCCAGCGATGTTTCGCGGCTACCGCCCACTTACATCGACGTGGGCGACCTCGACATCTTCCGGGACGAGGACATCGCCTACGCGCGCCGCCTGGCCGCCGCCGGCGTCCCGACCGAATTGCATGTGCATCCCGGTTGTCCGCACGCATTCGAAGGGATGGCTCCCAACGCCGCCGTATCCCGACGGGTGATCGCCGACCGCGTACGGCGGCTGCAGACAATCTAAGACGCGTTGCCGGCCCGCCAGGATCGCGAGTGACCTGGCGGGCGGCTCGGGGCCATCAGCCCCTGCGGGCCTTGATCGCCTCCGTCAGCTGCGGAGCGACCTTGAACAGGTCGCCGACCACGCCGTAGTCGGCGATCTCGAAGATGGGCGCCTCTTCATCCTTGTTGACCGCGACGATGTTCTTGGAGGTCTGCATGCCCGCGCGGTGCTGGATCGCTCCGGAGATACCCAGCGCGATGTAGAGCTGCGGCGACACCGTCTTGCCGGTCTGACCGACCTGGAACTGGCCCGGGTAGTAGCCGGAGTCGACGGCGGCACGGGAGGCGCCGACGGCACCCCCCAGCGAGTCGGCCAGCGCCTCGACCACGCTGAAGTTCTCGGCGCTGCCGACACCGCGGCCACCCGACACCACGACGGTGGCCTCGGTCAACTCCGGCCGGTCGCCGGCCACCGCGGGCTGGCGGGAGGTGATCTTGGTCGCGTTCTCGGCGGGAGCCGGCACCTCCACGCTGACCTGCTCACCCGCACCGTTGGCCGGCTGCGCTTCGATGGCGCCGGCGCGCACCGAGATCACCGGGGTGTCGCCGGTGGCCTGCGCCTCGACGGTGAACGCGCCACCGAAGATGGAGTGCACGGTTTTGCCACCCTCTTTGACGTCCACCACGTCCACGAGCAGGCCGGACCCGATCCGGGCGGCGAGGCGGCCGGCGATCTCCTTGCCGTCGGCGGTGGCGGCCACCAGCACGGCGGCCGGGGCCGAGGACTCGGCCAGTGCCGCGAGCACGTCGACATACGGGGTGATCAGGTATTGGTCGACGACATCTGACTCGGCGACGTAGATCTTGGCGGCACCGGCCGCCTTCAGTCCGTCGACCAGCGGCGCGGCGGTGCCCGGGGCACCGACCACAACGGCCGCCGGCTCGCCCAGCGCCCGGGCGGCGGTAATCAATTCGGAGGTGACTTTCTTCAGCGCACCTTCAGCGTGCTCAACGAGCACCAGTACTTCAGCCATGGGTTGTATCGCTCTCGTCTCGGAATTGCGCTGGTTCAGATGATTTTCTGGCCGACCAGGTACTGCAGGATCTGGTTGCCGCCCTCGCCCTCGTCGGTGACCTTCTCACCCGCCGTTTTAGGCGGCTTGGGTGTTGAGGACAACACCGCGGTCCCGGCATTGGCCAGCCCCACCTCGTCGGCCTCGACACCGATCTCGGCCAGGGTCAGCACGGTGACCTCTTTCTTCTTGGCGGCCATGATGCCTTTGAAGGACGGGAAGCGTGGCTCGTTGATCTTCTCGTTGACGCTGACCACCGCGGGCAGGGTGGCCTCGAGGGTGAACACACCGTCGTCGGTTTCGCGCTCACCGATGACTTTGCCGCCCTCGACCGACAGCTTGCGCAGGTGGGTGAGCTGCGGCAGGCCCAGATACTCGGCGATGATGGCCGGCACCGCGCCGCCCACGCCGTCGGTGGACTCGTTGCCGGCAATCACCAACTCGGTGCCCTCGATGGTGCCCAGGGCACGCGCCAGCGCCCACCCGGTCTGGATGACATCGGAGCCGTGCATGCCGTCGTCCTTGAGGTGTACGGCCTTGTCGGCGCCCATGGACAACGCCTTGCGAATCGCCTCGGTGGCACGCTCGGGGCCCGCGGTCAGCACCGTCACCGACCCTTCGGCGCCGTCGGCTGCCTCCCGCTCCCGGATCTGCAGCGCCTCTTCCACAGCGCGCTCGTTGATCTCGTCCAGGACCGCGTCGGCGGCCTCACGGTCGAGCGTCCAGTCACCCTCGGTCAGCTTGCGCTCCGACCAGGTATCCGGGACCTGCTTGATCAGGACCACGATGTTTGTCATGAGTGTGGCTCGTCCTCCTCGAAGGCGTCCGGCAGCGCTCGGCCGCCGGACCTCGGTCACGCGGTTCGCAACCGCACCGGCATGTTACTAGACGGTAACTTTTTGCGGTTTGCCCTCACACCATAGCGGGTCGTATTTGCCGGATTGCCCGGTCACCCCGGCAAACGGGGATGCCGTAGCTGGTTAGTCGGTACGCTTCGCATCCCCGTCGGACCGCCCGTAACCGGTGCGCGGTTCGCGAATCAGGCGGTACGGGTTAGCCTGCCTTAACAATGAGCGCATTCGTCCCCGGCCTTCCCCGAAACACCCCGACCGCCTCCCCGCCGGCGGTCTCTCCGACGAGCCCGACGGTGCTCACCTTGACGGGTGAACGCACCATCCCCGACCTGGACGTCGAGAATTACTGGTTCCGCCGCCACGAGGTCGTCTATCAGCGGCTGGCGCCGCGCTGCGCGGGCCGTGACGTGCTGGAAGCCGGGTGCGGCGAAGGCTACGGTGCCGACCTGATCGCCGAGGTGGCCCGTCGGGTGATCGCGATCGACTACGACGAGGCCGCCGTGGCACATGTCGGCAGCCGCTATCCCCGGGTCGACGTGATGCAGGCCAACCTGGCCGAGCTGCCGCTGCCCGACGCGTCGGTGGACGTCGTGGTCAACTTCCAGGTCATCGAGCATCTCTGGGATCAAGGCGGGTTCGTTCGCGAGTGCGCCCGGGTGCTGCGCCCGTCGGGCCTGCTGATGGTGTCCACGCCAAATCGGATCACCTTCTCCCCCGGCCGCGACACTCCGATCAATCCCTTCCACACCCGCGAGCTCAACGCCGACGAACTCACCGAGCTGCTGGTCGACGCGGGCTTCACCGAGGTGGCCATGTACGGGTTGTTTCACGGGCCGCGGTTGCGCGAGATGGATGCCCGCCACGGCGGCTCGATCATCGATGCCCAGATCGCGCGGGCAGTCGCCGACGCGCCGTGGCCTGCCGAGCTGGTGGCAGACGTCGCGGCGGTCACCACGGCCGACTTCGACATGGTGACCCACGACGACGGCCCCGACATTCAAGACAGCCTGGACCTGATCGCAATCGCGGTGCGGCCGTGACCGCACCCGCAAGCCGGGTGCCCGGAATGTTCACCCTGGTCTTGCACACCCACCTGCCATGGCTGGCCCACCACGGCCGGTGGCCGGTCGGTGAGGAGTGGCTCTACCAATCCTGGTCGGCCGCGTACCTGCCGTTGTTCCGGGTACTGCGGGAGCTGGCCGGCGAAGACCGCCGCGGCTTGATCACCCTCGGCATGACCCCGGTGGTCAACGCCCAGCTCGACGACCCGTATTGCCTGGACGGGATGCACCACTGGCTGGCCAACTGGCGCTTGCGCGCCACCGAAGCCACCAGCGTGCGATGGGCGCCGCGCTCGAAATCGGCGCACTATCAATCATGCGCCCCGGAAGCGTTGCGGCCGTTCGGGATTCGCGAATGCGCCGAGGCGGACCAAGCACTTGAGGACTTCGCGGCGCTGTGGCGCCACGGCGGCAGCCCACTGCTGCGCGGCTTGATCGACGCCGGCGCGGTGGAGCTGCTCGGTGGGCCGCTGGCGCACCCCTTCCAGCCATTGCTGAATCCCAGGCTGCGCGAGTTCGCGTTGCGCGAAGGCCTGGCCGACGCGTGGTTGCGGATGGCGGCACGCCCGACCGGAATCTGGGCGCCCGAATGCGCCTACGCGCCCGGCCTGGAGCACGACTACGCCGCCGCGGAAGTCAGCCACTTCATGGTGGACGGGCCGTCGCTGCACGGGGACACCGCGCTGGGCCGGCCGGTCGGTGACACCGACGTGGTCGCGTTCGGACGTGACCTGCAGGTCAGCTACCGGGTGTGGTCGCCGAAATCCGGCTACCCCGGACACGCGGCCTACCGCGACTTCCACACCTACGACCATCTGACGGGTCTCAAGCCGGCCCGGGTCACCGGCCGCAATGTGGCATCGGACGCCAAGGCGCCCTACGACCCCGGACGGGCGGACCGTGCGGTCGACGTTCATGTCGCCGACTTCGTCGACCTGGTGCGCGGTCGGCTCACCGCCGAGTCGGAGCGCATCGGGCGGCCCGCCCACGTGGTCGCCGCCTTCGACACCGAGTTGTTCGGTCACTGGTGGTATGAGGGACCGACATGGCTGGCGCGAGTGCTGCGGGCGTTGCCGGCTGCCGGGGTGCGAGTCGGCACGCTGCGCGACGCGCTTGATGACGGGTTCGTCGGCGACCCGGTCGAATTACCGCCCAGCTCTTGGGGTTCCGGCAAAGACTGGCAAGTGTGGAACGGCGAGAAGGTGGCCGACCTGGTCCAGCTCAACTCCGAAGTCGTCGACACCGCTTTGACCACCGTTGACAAGGCTTTGGCCCAGACCGCATCACTGGATGGGCCGATCCCCCGCGATCATGTCGCCGACCAGATCCTGCGCGAGACACTGCTGACCGTGTCCAGCGACTGGCCGTTCATGGTGAGCAAGGACTCGGCCGCCGACTATGCGCGGTATCGCGCGCATCTGCACGCCCATGCGACCCGCGAGATCGCCGGGGCGCTGGCGTCCGGCCGGCGCGACAACGCGCAGCGGCTGGCCGATGGATGGAACCGCGCCGACGGGCTGTTCGGCGCTTTGGATGCCCGAAGGCTGCCCCGATGACCGCCTCGCCGGGGCCGCCGGCCCGCCGAGACTGCGCTGGCCGCATCCATCCTGCGATCAGCGTCTATTCGGGGGGCGAATCCGCGCTGTGGTTGCAGTTTCGGCGACGGAATGGGGGGCCGCTTCGATGAAAATCCTGATGGTGTCGTGGGAGTACCCGCCGGTGGTGATCGGCGGGCTCGGCCGCCATGTGCACCATCTCTCGACCGCATTGGCCGCGGCCGGTCACGACGTCGTCGTTCTGTCCCGCCGGCCCGCCGACACCGACCCCAGCACCCACCCGTCGTCAGATGTGGTCAGCGAAGGGGTGCGGGTGATCGCGGCCGCACAGGATCCGCACGAATTCAGCTTCGGCAGCGACATGATGGCCTGGACCCTGGCGATGGGTCATGCGATGATCCGGGCCGGCCTGTCGCTCAAGAGGCACGGCACCGACCGGCCGTGGCGTCCCGACGTCGTGCACGCCCACGACTGGCTGGTTGCGCATCCGGCCATCGCGCTCGCCCAGTTTTACGACGTGCCAATGGTTTCCACGATTCACGCGACCGAAGCCGGGCGGCATTCGGGCTGGGTGACGGGCGTGCTGAGTCGTCAGGTACACGCGGTCGAGTCGTGGCTGGTCCGCGAATCCGATTCGCTCATCACGTGTTCGGCGTCGATGAGCGACGAGATCACCGAACTGTTCGGCCCGGGCCTGGCCGAAACCACGGTGATCCGCAACGGTATTGACGCGGCGCGCTGGCCATTCGCGGTCCGACGCGTGCGCACCGGGGCGCCCGAGCTGCTGTACGTCGGCCGGCTCGAATACGAGAAGGGCGTGCACGACGCCATTGCCGCGCTGCCGCGGATCAGGCGCGCCCACCCGGGTACCACCCTGACCGTCGCCGGCGAAGGGACCCAACGGGATTGGCTGGTCGGGCAGGCCCGCAAACACCGGGTACTCAAGGCAACCAAGTTCGTCGGACACCTCGACCACATCGAACTACTGGCGGTGTTGCACCGGGCGGACGCGGCGGTATTCCCCAGCCACTACGAGCCGTTCGGGCTGGTCGCGCTGGAAGCCGCCGCCGCCGGCGCCCCGCTGGTGACGTCGAATATCGGCGGCCTGGGCGAAGCGGTGATCAACGGGGTGACCGGGATATCGTGCCCGCCCCGCGACTTGGCGGCGCTGGCCACCGCGGTGTGCGCGGTTTTCGCCGACCCGGCGGCCGCACAGCAGCGGGCCCGCGCCGCCCGCGACCGGCTCACGTCCGACTTCGATTGGGGGACCGTGGCCGACGAGACTGCTCAGGTGTATCTGGCGGCCAAGCGCCGGGAACGGCAGCTGCTGCCCCGGCTGCCCATCGTCGAGCACGCGTTGCCGGACCGCTAGTCGACTCTGTCCAGGCCGACCGCTGTGGCGCAATACCGCCACAGCAAGTCGCGATCGACGTCACTGGACCGGGTCCACGGCAGGTAGTGCTCGGGTCGTGGCCGGCGATCGTGCCAGAAGGTGCCGGTCGGTGGTGCGGGCTTGGTCGCGGCGAGCCACACGGCGGTGTCGGCGCCCTCTTCCGGGGTGCGCAGCAGCGGCCCGGTGACCGCGCGAAAACCTGGAAGTGACGACGCTACGCCCGGAGTGTCGGCCCAACCCGGATGCATGGAATACACGCGGATGTGCCGGTCGGCCCAGCGGCGGGCCAGGATCGGGGTGAACGCCACCTGCATCCGTTTGGTGCGGGCATACGCGACGGCACCACGGTAGCTGCCGACGCGGTACTCGGGGTCCTCGACCGGCAGCGACTGAGTGTACATCCCGCCGGAGGACATCAGGATCACCCGCGGGTCGTCGGATGCGGCCAGCATCGAACTCAGCCGCTCAGTCAGCAGGATCGGCCCCAAAACATGTGTGGCCAACGTGATTTCGTGGCCATCGGCGGTCTCGTCGCGGGTGGCGGGCAGCAATCCGGCATTGTGGATCAGCACGTCCAGCCGCGGCACCCGGGTGCGCAGCTCGGCGGCGAAGGCGCGCACGGTGCCCAGGTCGGAGACGTCGCACACCGCCACCCGCACGTCGGCACCCGATTCGGCGACGATCTCGTCGCGTGCCCGCTCGCCGCTCTCGCGGTCGCGAACGGTCAGCAGCACGGTCGCGTCCAGTCCGGCCAGGCCCGCGGCAATGGCCTTGCCCAGGCCGCGATTGGCGCCGGTGACCAGCACGGTGCGTCCCCGCAGGGCACCCTGCGGCAGGTCGTCCGCCCAGCCCGATTGGCGAAGCCGATAGCCGATGCGGGTATAACCGGGCACGACCGTCCGGTCGAGGGCCGTGTCGAGCAGCGGGCGCAACCGGCCGAAAACGCTCATACTGCCCATACTCCACCTATCCCGCCGCGGCAGCGGCACCCGCCGGCGGCTCAGCCGGCATCTCGGCCGTCACGGCTGCGCGCGCTTAGGCACGACCCCGCAGATCCGCCAGCCATCCCGGAAAAAGCCACAACCCGGGCGCGGTGTTGATCATCGGATCGAACGACACGTCGTTACCCGGCCCCGGACTGATGGCGCTGGTCAGCGTCAGGTGAGCCACCTTCTCGAAATTGGCTCTGCCGCAAGCCTGGTCGAGGGCCACGTCGACGCCACCGTCGTTGATTTGTTCCCGAACATTGCCGAGGGACAGGCCAAATCCGTTGACATCGTTCAGTATTCGCGCTCGTAGCCACCAGTACTTTGCCCGGTAGCGCAACGGCATGAGGGTGGTCATGGGTTGGCCCGTCCACGATGTGACCGGCCGCAGCGCCAGCGCCCGGCTCAGGACACCAGATCCTGCGGAGACCAACAGGATGTCCCACGGCGTCTCATCGACCTGCGGGGGCGCGATCCGCAGGGCCAGCCCGATGAAGTCGGGCAGGGACCCCGGCGTGCCGGAAAGAGTCATCCGCGCCGGGTTCCCCTTCTCGGCAGTGGGAAAACAGCACCGGGGCCGGCCGGTCATCGTTGCCGCGCAGCTGCTCTCGGGTCTGTCCCCGTTCGAATTCCGTCGTTCACCGGCCGATCGTGTGTCCCAAGGGCGGCTGTATTGGGCCAGCCGACCGTGCGTCGACGTAGAGCTGCCGCATGACCGCCTGCCACGACTGTGCCCACAGCGTTGAGCCGCGCACCCCGTCGAGCAGTCCGACAACAACGGCGCCGTTGTCCTCGGTCAGCGCATACACCGGCCCGCCCAGGCCGCGTTGGTCTGCGGTCATGTCGGCAATGGCGAACCCGTCGTTGCCGACCGAGCTGACCCGGCCGCAGACTTGCCCGGAGAGTATTCCGGCATGGCACACCGGCAGCCCCGGTTGCACGCTGAATCCCGGGGTGGACTGCAATTGACGCCCGCTGGGCAACAGCTCCGTGGCGATCACCTCGGGGGCCAGTGTGATGACTTCGTATTCGACGCCCGCCGCCGAGTCGGCTGCCGCGGGTTCGTTGACGGTGCCGCGCCGGGCAAGCATCACGGTACCGACCACGTTGTTCTTGCTGTCGGTCACGGTGGACCCCTCGTCGCAGCGGCCAGCGCTCACCGCGATCCGCAGCCGCGTTTCAACGAACCCCACCGTGCACACCATGGCGCCCTGGTGAATTTCCATGCCCGGAAATACCGTGACACCGGGTTTGGCCGCAGCCGGCGCCGCTGCACCGAGCGCCACCAACGCGATCGCCATAGCTACCGCGGAATGGCGAAATCCGTACGACACGGTTTCCATTTGGCCGCTACCATTCCTCGTCTCCACAAGGGCAACTTCCGCAGCCGTCAATTCCAGGCTGTACAAGTCGCCCAGCGGGCTCAGATTACCCCTTTTCCGGCGCGGTCAAACCCAAATAGCACAGAAACCAAGGGGGCAGTGGCGAGCACATTTTCCGTCGGCGATCTGGTCGCAAGGCGATCGGCGATGGGCCCGCAGTCGAAGGTCAGCAAGCGAAGTGGGATTGCCGCATGGTAGCCGAAACGCGAAGACTCAGCCTCCGTTCCCGACCTCAGGTGTCCGGCCGAAATCTGTTGTGCTGCAAGCCTTAAGTCGCCGTTCCGGGCTTCGCGCCGGGTCCGCCTGCGGCCACCGCGCAACGGCTACCGACGTTAGTCGTTCCGACGAGGTTGAGTTCACAGCTGATCACCGCGGGGGCGGTGTCCCAAAGGCTGTCGCTCCCGCGCCCACCACACACTCGATGGGCTCCTCGAATATGACTGCTTTAGGGGCTATCAGCCCACCAGAACAACCCCGCTGCCGCTATGTGGTCGACTACTCTGGGGCGCGGCTGTACGTTTACGCGCGCAGCACGGCTACCATTATGCGCATCGACGGAGAGATCGACGCTTCGAACGCCGAGCGCATTGCCCACGAAATTCGGCGCTTCGCGCGGGTAAAGGCGCCGTTGATACTCGACCTGAGCCATCTCGATTTCCTCAGCGTTGACGGTTTTCGGGCTCTTCTGGTGCTCAACGGCGAACACCACAAAGCCAGCCTGCGCTGCAGCGTGATCGCGGGTCCTGCGATGCGACCGCTATTGCGCATTGTCATCAATCACGGTCTGCCGGTCGCCGATTCGATTGCCGAGGCTCTGCAGTTGATCGAGGACGTCATCAGCTCGCGCCGTCAGTTCCTTGCCGGACTGGCCAAACAGCGCGAACCGCAGCGCCGGACCCCCCTCACGCAAGTCTCCGGAGATCGTCGCTAAGACCTGCCCGCAGCGGTCAGCACCTCATCACCGGAACGGCAACTTCGTTGCGGCGCAAGCACGGAATTGTCCACGGTGGGTCATAGAACCACGCCACCGGAGCCCCGGCCGGCGTGTATTCGGTGCCGTCGAGCAGACGGCGCAATTCATCGATGTGTGAGGCGACGGCACCGGGTCCGCGGTCACCGCTGAAACGCAGCACGACGTACTCCTGCGCCGGTACCGAGACGAGTTGGACGGATTCGTCATCGGGCGTGGGTAGGGTATCCAGTGTCCACTTGGCCGGCATGAAAAACCGGATCACCCAGGTGCCGTCGCGCCCGGCTTGCTGTGCTACCGGGGCCGCCATGGCGATGCGCTTTCCCGCGCCGGCTCCTCCGCCGGCCCGTTGCTGACTGACCGGAGCCGTCATCGCGATTTTCGAATTCGCGTGATTCGCACCGAAAATGTAGCCCGCCAATGCGCGGAATCCGCGATTGCGGGCGCCTTCCTCGGTATCGCCGACGACGACTTCGGCCGCCACGCGTGGGCCGTAGCGGCGGATCTGTAGGCCGCCGCGGAGCTGCTCTACAGTATGGGGCGGTTTCTCGGTCCCCACCCGCACCCCGACGACCGAGCCGGCCGCCTCGACGAGCCGGGTCAGCAGTGGCACGACACATCCCAGCATCTGCGGACCTACCTTTCGTGTGCTTCACGGCCTAACGGCGCGGACCAGCCCGACGTGTCGGCTCTGAAAATATCGAATGGCAGTCTCTTTTTCCGCAGCAATCCTATTTTCCAGCGAAAACGCCGCGCACCGCGCCGGAGCCGGTGTAGACCGCGATGCCACGGCCAGTAGCCTCGATACGAACAGCTGTGGCGCGAAGGCGCAAGACGGGAGCCGTGCAATGAAACCGCAGAATGGGGGACGGCACTTTCCCTATCGCTACGATCCTCGGCTGGCTGCGATGTGGCTACCGTTTCGGTGGCCGGGAAGCCAGGGCGTGACGCTGACGGACGACGGCCGTTTCCTGGCTCGCTACGGGCCGTTTCGTGTCGATGCGCCGTTGTCGAGCGTCCGCGACGCGCACATCACCGGCCCGTATCGATGGTGGACCGCGGTAGGCCCCCGGCTGTCGATGGTCGATGACGGACTCACCTTCGGCACGAACGCGCGCGCCGGGGTGTGCGTCCACTTCGAACCGCCTGTTCACCGGGTGCTGGGACTTCGGGACCACTCGGCCTTGACGGTGACCGTCGCAGACCCTGAAGGGCTAGTGGCCGCGCTCAAGGGCATTCAGTAGCCGCAGCGGCGGCCGAGTCGGGCCGGGCCGCGGCGGAAAGGCTGTCGGACCGACGCTGACAAGACGACCGTTGCCACATCGTCCACGCCGCAAGCCCCGCCCGTCTCCGGCGCTCAGCCGGTATTTCGATGGCCTCGTCGGACGGCCTTGGGGTGCGCAAAGGTTTCCTCTCGAGGCTTAACGGGAAATTGAGGTCGGGGGGCAATGCCGCCGAATCGAGAAATCAACGGGAGGCAGATATGGCACGCAGAAGTGGACCCCTGGAAGCCGTCAGCGGCATCGTCGAGGGAGTCAAGGGCGCGATCAGGCAGGTCATCGGTTTGGCGACCGGCAATGACCGGCTCGCGCAGGAAGCAAAGACCCAGCAGGACAAGGCCGAGGCCCAACGCCAGGCGGCCAAAAAAGAGGTCGCGGCCGAATCGGCCCGGGCCGGCGCGAAGGCTGCAAAAGAACGGCAGCAGGCCAACCAGTAGTTCGTCGAGACGCGCCGGGCCCGACCGGAATTCCGGCCGGGCCCACCGTCGATTATCGCCGTGAGCGCAGGAGCGCTCGATTTACGTTGGCGTGCAGGGTATTCGAATATCTTTCTACGGTCGCCACCGCGGGTTCGGATGCGGCCATGCTTGACGGTTGGTTTGCTTATATTTAAATATCTGAAATGCTCGCGGTGGGGTGTGGGACGGGCTCGCGGCTGCGGTGATTGGCCGCGCTCGGGGTCGACTACACCATCTTCTTGGTCACCCGCGCCCGAGAGGAAGCCGCACACCACGGCGCCCGTGACGGAATGATCCGCGCGGTGTCGGCCACCGGCGGCGTCATCACCAGTGCGGGAATCGTCTTGGCCGCCGTGTTCTGTGTCTTGGGCGTGCTGCCGCTGGTTGCGCTGACCCAGATAGGTATCATCGTGGGCCTGGGAATCCTGCTGGACACCTTCGCCGTGCGCACGCTGGTGATCCCGGCTTTGTTCACCCTCATCGGTGATGGTATGTGGTGGCCCACTTTCCCGAATCATATTGATCATCAACATGCTTGAGCCAACTAACCGAACGGAGGACTGGGATGACTAAGTCGACACTGACCGCTACCGGGCTGGCCGTCACGGCGGCGGCGGGGGCCGGAAGCATCGCCAGCCCGGGATCGATCGCCGGGTGGTAAGCACGGCTTCGCAAACCCGCGTACCAGCCGCCAAGCATCGCCAGCGCCGCCTGCAGTATCTGGGTGATTCGCTGCGGCAACTGCGAGACGATCTGGGCGGCCGCCTGCTGGTGACTCGCGGGCGTCCCGAAGAACGAATTCCCTTAATTGCCAAGCAAATCGGGGCATCGGCGGTACATATCTCCGAGGATTTCGCGCCGTTCGGCCGGCGCCGCGACGAGCGGGTGCGCACGGCGCTGGGCTCGGTTCCGCTGGTGGCGACGGGATCGCCGTATCTGGTGTCACCCGGACGCGTCGCCAAAGACGACGGGACGCCATATCGGGTGTTCACCCCGTTCTTTCGCCGGTGGAGCGAGGCGGGTTGGCCGTCGCCGGCGCGTACCGGCCGCGACTGTGCGCGCTGGCTGGACCCGGCCCAGGTGGCCGTCGAACACTGCGAAATCCCCGACCCTGGTGCGCCACTTGACTTGGCTGCGGGCGAGGCCGCGGCTCGTCGGGACTGGAGAGCTTTCGTCGACGACGGACTGGAACGCTACGCGCAGGATCGCGACCGGCCCGACCTCGACGGCACCAGCCGGATGTCGGCGCACCTGAAGTTCGGCACTATTCACCCCCGGACCATGGTCGCCGGCCTGGACTTCGGCGCCGCCGGCGCCCGAAGTTACCTGCGCGAGGTGGCTTTTCGCGACTTTTATGCCGCAGTTCTGTATGACTGCCCGGCCAGCGCCTGACGCAATTGGAACAGTGACTACGAGCGCATCCGGACCGATACGGGCAGCCGGGCGGAACACCTCTTCGAGGCCTGGAAGGCCGGCATCACCGGGTTTCCACTGATCGACGCGGGGATGCGGCAACTGCGCGAGACGGGGTTCATGCACAACCGGGTCCGGATGATCGCGGCATCGTTTCTCGTCAAGGACCTGCATCTGCCCTGGCAATGGGGGGCGGCCTGGTTCCTGGAGCAGCTCACCGACGGCGACATGGCCAGCAACCAGCACGGGTGGCCGTGGTGCGCGGGATGCGGTACTGACGCCGCGCCGTACTTCCGGGTGTTCAACCCGACCACGCAGGGCGAGAAGTTCGACCCCTCAGGCGATTTCATTCGCCGCCGGGTGTCTGAGCTGGGCGCTACCACCGACGTCCACCTCCAGACCGGCAACCGCCCGCAGGGGTATCCACTGCCGATCGTGGACCACAGCACCGAGCGCGCCGAGGCGCTGCGCCGCTGCCGCGGCGTCAGCTGACCGGCCCGCACCATTTCCCGGATTCGCTTTCGGAGAAGCTGTTTGGCATGTAAGTATCAGCCGATTCACAGTTTTCCCAGTTTTCCGAAGCCCAGGGAGGCGATATGGCTTACTCGATCGTTCGCACGTTGCTGGTCTCAGGTGCTGCCGTGGGGCTGATCGCCAGCGCCGGAGCCTGCTCGTGTTCGATCGGATCGTCGTCGCATTCGGTGAGCAAGAGCGACGTCGCCGACCAGATCAGAGCCAAGATGACCGACGCCGCCGGTAACAAGCCGGAATCGGTGACCTGCCCGGGTGACCTGCCGGCCAAGCTCGGCGCGCAGCTGAACTGCGAAATGAAAGTCAAAGACTCGACTTACAACGTCAACGTCACCGTGACCAGCGTCGAAGGCAAGGACGTCAAGTTCGACATGGTGGAGACAGTCGACAAGAACCAGGTTGCCTCCATCATCAGCAACAAGCTGACCCAGCAGGTGGGCCGACGGCCTGATTCGGTGACCTGCCCCGACAACCTGAAGGGGGTGGAGGGCGCCACACTTCGTTGCCAACTCACCGACGGCAGCGACAAATACGGCGTCAACGTGACCGTCACCAGCGTCGACGCCGGCGATGTCAACTTCGACTTCAAAGTCGACGACCACCCCGAATAGGTCGGCAAAGGCAGGGTTTGCGGAGCGCTGAATCACCCAGGCTCGGCGACCCGCGACCACCCGCCGGCGGAAGCTGTTCACACTGCCAGCAGACCTAGGAGTATCGATCGGTGGTTCTACATGGCGCATACCCGCACCTTGAGGTCTGAACATCTCCAGGGGCCGCGGGTGCCGGGGATCTTCGCTCACCCCGATGACGAAACACTTTGTGCCGGTGGGACATTCGCCAAGTGCTCGAGTGCTGGTGCTACCGATGTCGGCGTGGTCTCGATGACCAGGGGTGGGGCGGGTCAGATCAGGATGCGGGCGTGGCGACGAGGAGAAACCTCATAGCGGTTCGGGAGAATGAACTGCGAGCCGCCGGCCAGGAATTGGGGCTCAGCGAGACAAGGTGCTTCGACTACCCCGACGGCGGGCTCCCCCGCACTGGACGCCGACATCCTTTCGGGGCTCGCTACCGACCTGATCAACGATATCGAGCCCACGTCGTCGTTACCTTCGGTCCCGACGGCTTCAGCGGCCTTCCCGACCACATCGCCGTGGGAGCCGTCATCACTAAGCTAGGGCAAAGCTAGGGCCTGCTATGCGCGGCGATCCGACGGATCGATTCGTCTGTTTCACTGTCACATGCCCCAGAACCGGATGCTGTTGTGCGACCGTCTCGCTGCGTGGGTCGTCGAACTGCATTCCCGCTTCAAGGGGACCGCCGAATTCGTCAGGGCGCTTTCGGTGTTCTCCCGCGAGACGACCACGCTTGGCTGCGCAGCCGACTTTGTCAACTTGCAGTGGCTCCCCGCTGGCTCCTACCTGGTCGAGCGGGGCGAGGCTGCCAATTGCATGTACTTCTTCTTGTCTGGCCAGGTGGCGATCCGACGTGATGGCGCCGACGGTGGTCCAGCAGCCTCGGTCCGGTCAGCATCCGCCGCGCCGTCAAGCGTCCCACCCCGTGGTGGCCACGACTCGATCCAGAATCGTGCTCTTGGCCACGGGTTCTCAGCGGGCCGCCTTCTTACGCTCGATGTCGGCCAGGGCAGCGGCCAGTTCTGCCCGCTGAGCTGCCGACGCATCCCAGGCAACCTGCCGATTCTTGACCACCTTGGCCGGAGCGCCGACGGCGATCGAATAGTCGGGGACGACGCCGCGGACCACGGCATGCGATCCCAGCACGCAGCCGCGCCCGATGGAAGTGCCCCGCAGCACCGTCACCTTCACACCGACCCAGGTGTCGGGCCCGATGCGGACCGGCGACTTGACGATGCCCTGGTCCTTGATCGGGACCGTGATGTCGTCCATGCGGTGGTCGAAATCACAGATGTAGCACCAGTCCGCCATCAGCACCGAGGCCCCGATCTCGATGTCGAGATAGCAGTTGATGACGTTGTCCCGGCCGAGCACCACCTTGTCGCCGAAACGCAGCGAGCCCTCGTGGGCGCGGATGGTGTTCTTGTCCCCGATGTGCACCCAGCGGCCGATCTCCAGTTGGGCCAGCTCCGGCGTCGCATGAATCTCCACACCCTTACCGAGGAACACCATGCCCCGGGTGATGATGTGCGGGTTGGCGAGCTTGAACTTCAGCAGCCGCCAGTAGCGCACCAGATACCACGGGGTATAGGCACGGTTGGCTATTACCCATTTCAGCGATGCCAGCGTGAGGAACTTGGCCTGGCGCGGGTCTCGCAGTTGCGCACCACGCCAGCGGCGATGCAGCGGCGCACCCCACATGGTCGTCATGGCGGGAAGCCTAGCCTGACGACGATGCGGGACGCATAGCGTCCCGAGAAGGAGTCAGGCAATCAGGCACAGCCTGACGACTCGGAGGCTATCGAGAGATGGGGGCACCTCCCGCTTGCGGGGGAGAGTCAGGCAATCAGGCACACGCGAGACGCCACGCGTTACCCTCACCTGTACCCGATGGCTGCTATGCCGAAGGGCCGGACTCGCTTGCCGGCGAGCGACGTTGCGGAAGGATTGGGGAATTTGCGAAAGGACTGCGAAAGGTCGAGGTGCTTGCGCGGCGTCTCCTGACAGCCATGTTCGCCGCCGTGCTCACGGTCGGGCTCAGCGGTTGCGGCAACACGGATTCCTGGGTGGATGCGGCGCCGGCACTGGGCTGGCCCGCGCAATACGGCGATGCCGCCAACAGCAGCTACACCACCACCAGCGGTGCCAGCAAGCTCAGGCTGGCCTGGACGCGTTCGGTCAAGGGCAGCCTGGCGGCCGGGCCGGCGCTGAGTGCGCGCGGCTACCTGGCGATCAACGCGCAGACCCCGGCCGGTTGTTCGCTGATGGAGTGGGAGAACAACAACAACGGCCGCCAGCGCTGGTGTGTCCGGCTGGTGCAGGGCGGCGGCTTCGCCGGCCCGTTACTGGACGGCTTCGACAACCTCTACGTCGGACAGCCGGGAGCGATGGTGGCCTTTCCGGTCACCCAGTGGACACGCTGGCGTCAACCGGTGATCGGGATGCCGACCACTCCCCGATTCGTCGGGCACGGCCACCTGCTCGTCGCAACCCATCTCGGGCAGGTGCTGGTTTTCGATACCCACCGCGGCAGGGTGGTCGGCAGCCCGCTGGATCTGGTCGAGGGCGTCGATCCGGCCGATCCAATGCGCGGACTGGCCGACTGCGCGCCGGCGCGGATGGGCTGTCCGGTGGCAGACGCCCCGGCTTTCTCAGCGGTCAACGGCACGGTAGTGCTTGGTGTCTGGCAGCCGGGGGCGCCGGGGGCGGGGCTGGTGGGCCTGAAATTGCGGGACCGACAGTTGGTCCGTGAGTGGGCCAGTGATGCGGTCAAAGACGGGGTGCTAGCCAGTCCGGTGCTGTCTGCCGACGGAGCGACGGTCTACGTCAACGGCCGCGACCAACAGCTGTGGGCCCTGCACGCCGCCGACGGCAAGGTCAAATGGTCGGTGCCGCTGGGATTTCTGGCGCAGACTCCGCCCACGGTCACCCCGGAGGGCTTGATCGTGTCCGGCGGCGGTCCCGGCACCCAGCTGGTGGCCTTCCGCGACGCCGGTGACCATGCCGACCGGGCCTGGCGACGCGACGACGTCACGCCGTTGTCAACGTCCAGCCTGGGCGGGGCCGAGGTCGGCTACACCGTGGTTGCCGGTCCACCCCACGACGGCGGGCCGGGTTTATCGTTGCTGGTTTTCAATCCGGCCAACGGTCATACGGTCAACAGCTATCCACTGCCGGCGGCCACCGGATATCCGGTCGGGGTGTCGATCGGGTATGACCGCCAAGTGGTAACCGCCACCAGCGACGGCCAGGTCTACAGCTTCGCGCCGGCGTAGCGGCCATACTTGGTCGATGTCTACCGATGATGCGGCCACGGCGAACGCGGCTGTGTCCAGCCGCCGCAGCCCCGCCCACCGGGCGCTGGATGTCACGGTCGCGATCCTGCTGCTGGCGGTACACGCCCTGCTGTTCGTGGCGACGATGCTGGTGCTGGGCATGCTCGTGATGGGCACCGACCCGTGCGGTGGGCAGCCCTGCGGTGATCCGGCCTGGGTCGACCGCGCCATCAGGTTGGGATTATGGGCCGGCATCGCGATCTTCGTCGCCGACCTGGTGGTCACCGTGTCACGTCTCGCGCGGCGCACGGTGGCCTTCTTCGTACCGATCATCGGGTGCGTGGCGCAGCTGGCGTTGGGCGGCGCCGCGGCAGCGATGGAATCGCTGGCCGGCCCGGTGTAAGCCTTAGATGGCCTTAGATGGCCTTAAATGGCCAGCGCCGGGATGGCGCTGCGCGGCACCTGGACTTGAGTTGCTCCGGCATACGACGGCAGCAGCTCGCCCTGGGCGAAGTAGAAAATCAAGTCGTCGTCGGTGATGGCGAAGTTCTGGTAGTGGCTCGGATCGAGCCCGTTCGAGGGCAGTATCACCACTCCGAGCCCGGTCTGGTGGGCCAGGTCCCGTTGCACGATCGGAAAGATCGCGTCCAGCGGCGTGGTGCCGGGCGCAAACAGCGTGTCGAAGGTGATGGGTTGTTTGGTCCCAAGGTTGTAGTTGAAGGCCTTGTACCAGGTGAACGGATGTGCGCCACCGAGATCCTGGAAGAACTTGAGCACCACGCTGCGGGTGTTGTGTGGTGGCTGGCCGGCGCTGTGTTGTTCGGCGGTGGCGTCCATCTGGTATGGCCGGTCGCGGCGGGGCGACCCCTGCGCCACCTTCACGAATCCGTCGCGGTTCTGCGTGATGTAGTCGGTCAGCGCCTGCTGGTCGGGGTAGTCGACGGGGTAGGTGATATCCAGCGTGTAGCTCGAGCCTGTCGCATGGATGTGGCACATCTGCGCTGCCTCGACCGAACCGCCGAGGCCGGCACAGGACGGCGGCGCGGCGGCCGCCGGGCAAGCCAACAGGACCGCAGCAGCCAGCACGGCGACCGCTATCAGATGACGCATCGTCGAATGTTCCTCGCAGACCTTCGGGCAGTAGCGCCGTCAAGGATGATCGCCGCCAGCGTACCCGGCCACTACCGAGACGGGCAGCATACGAAGGCGGTCCCACGGCCGGCAGCCGCCGAACCGATCCGGGTGATGACCACCGACAGTGGTCGGCTGCCGCGCAACCGCAGCCGTCGTCGCAGCGCGTCGGGATCCACCTGCACGCCGCGGACCAGGATCTCCAGCGCCCCGCAATCCAGCGCAGACAGTGCCTGGCGCAACCGGCGTTCGTCGAACGCCAGCTGCTGGATCACCTCGAAACCGCGCACCCCCGCGGGCAGCCGGTCACCGGACAGGTACGCGATGTCGGGGTCGAGCTGCCAGAGCCCGTGCCGGGCGCCGTAGTGGCGGACCAGGCCGGCCCGAACCACGGCCCCGTCGGGATCGATGATCCACCGCCCGGTGGGCCGCACCGCGCAATCGTCGGGCTCGGTATCGGTGACCTGTTCGCCGCTGTCGAGGATGCTGGCCCGACGCCGCACGCCCGGCTCGGCCAATCCGCCCGACCACAGGCACGCCTCCCGGACCGAGCCGCGGTAGGCCGTCACTTCGATTTCGCCCTCGAAGCCGAGCCGGCTTAGCTGATCGAAATCGATTCCGGGAGAGCACTTTACGACAAACTCCCGGCCGCGGTAGGTCGCCAGCAGCGGGCCCAGCGCCGGTTGATAGTCGACCGGGTTGAAGCGCCGGCGCCCGGCGCTGCGACGCGCCGGGTCGACGACGACGACGGCATCCCGGGTCACCGGGTGCAGGGCGTCGGCGCGGCACAGGTCGGCATCGGGGCCCAGGTTGTGGCGCGCCATCGCCAACCGGATTGGGTCGATGTCGCTGCCCACCGCCCGTGCCGACGTTCGGCGCAGCGCGGCCAGCTCGGTGCCGACGGAACACGTCGCGTCGTGGACTACCAGACCGGCCAGCCGCCGGGCGCGATGCTGCGCCACCGCCGCGACGGTGGCCTGCTGCAGCGCCTCATCGGTGAACAGCCAACTCGAGACGTCGCCCAGACCGGCCAGTTTGTCCCGAGCGCGCCGCCGTAACAGCGTGGTCTCCACCAGAATGGGCGCCCGCTCGCCGAACCGGGCGCGCACCGCGGCGGTGTCGGCAAGCCGGGTGGCGGCGCTCAGCTCGAATTCGGCGACCGCGGACAGCGCGGCAGCACCCGACTCCGAGCGCAGGTAACCGACGTCGTCAGAAGTGAACGCGAGGCCGACACTCAGGACGGCTTGACCCCGGTGACCATCACGTTGTAGAACCAGCCTTTCGGCGCCACATGCCGCCACACGTTGGCGTCCACCCAGCTCAGCGCCTTCCAGCCGGTGAACGCGAACTTCGCCCAGCCCCAGCCCAGGCGACCGGGCGGCAGCGAGGCCTCGAAAGTCCGGACCGGCCAGCCGAACATGGCGGCGGTGAACTCCTCGCTTACGGTCTGGACCTGTACCGCGCCGGCGCCGCTGGCCATCCGTTCGAGGTCGGCCGGGGTGAACGTGTGCAGGTCGACGACGGCCTCCAGCGCCGCGGCGCGTGAGGATTCGTCGAGCTCGGCCTTCGGCCGTCGCCAGCTGCCCAGCCCGGGCAACCTGGTGACGTTGGTCGTGACGCGCCAGGTCAGAGTGGACAGGGCACGGGCGTATTCGTTGCCGACGGTGGTCGGCTCGCCCGCGAAGACGAAGCGGCCGCCCGGCTTCAATACCCGGATCACTTCGCGCAGCGACAGCTCCACATCGGGGATGTGGTGCAGCACCGCATGTCCGACCACCAGGTCGAAGGTGTTGTCGTCGTACGGGATGCCCTCGGCGTCGGCCACCCGGCCGTCGATCTCCAGCCCCAAGGACTGCCCATTACGGACGGCGACCTTGACCATGCCGGGCGAGAGGTCGGTGACCGACCCACGCCGGGCGACCCCCGCCTGGATCAGGTTGAGCAGAAAGAACCCGGTGCCGCAGCCCAGTTCCAGCGCCCGGTCGTAAGGCAGTTCGCTCAACACCTCTTCGGGCACGATGGCGTCGAACCGGCCGCGGGCGTAGTCGACACAGCGCTGGTCGTAGGAGATCGACCATTTCTCGTCGTAGTTCTCGGCTTCCCAGTCGTGGTAGAGGACCTGGGCGAGCTTGCTGTCATGCCGGGCGGCTTCCACCTGTTCGGCGGTGGCGTGCGGGTTGGGCACGACGTCGGTCGAACTGCTCGTCATACAGGGAGCCTAACGGCCCTCCCGGTTACCCGCGCCGCCCAGGCCCTTGACTTTCGGCGAACACCTCGACATAACGACGCCGCTCCGCGGCGGCTCGCTGGGCCGGTTCCAGCTCGAGGACGTCGTTGACGACGGCCTTGGCGGCGGCCAGCGCCAGCGGCGGGCCGTCGACGAAGCGACGCGCCCACCCGACCGCGGCTTCATAGACGTCGTCGGGCGCCACCATGTCGTCGATCAGCCCCAGCGCCAAGGCCTCCTCGGCGTCGAAGAAGCGCCCGCTGAACACCAGCTCCTTGGCTCTGCTGGGACCGGTCACCTGGGTCAGGCGCGCCATCCCGCCGCCGCCGGGGATCAGTCCGGCCAAAATCTCCGTCGCCCCGAACTTCACGTTGTCGCCACTGACCCGCCAGTCGGCGGCCAGCGCCAGGGTGAGACCGGCGCCCAGCGCGTACCCGGTGATCGCGGCCACCGTCGGCTTCGGGATCGCGGCCACGGCGTCGATGGCCTGGCGCCGTACCCGCGCGGCGGTATCGGCTTCCGCAGCGGTCAGGGTCCGCATTTCGGGCATGTCGTCGCCGGCGGAGAAGATCTCGTGGCCGCCGAACACGATGACCGCGGCGACGTCATCGCGGCTGCCCAAATCGTCTGCCGCGCCGATAATTTCCCGGTACACCTGGCGGGTCATCGCGTTGGTCGGCGGTCGCGACACCACCAACGTGGCCAGTCCCTCGTTGGCGACGACGCCGACGAACTCGCTCACAGCGGCCACGCGGTGAATCCGCCGGAGCGTCGCGCCTGGTTGTAGCGGTCGGAGTCGAAGAACTCGATCTCCCAATTGTCCCCCTGCAACGCGAGGTTGGGTTGCACCGGCACAATCGTGCGCTCCACGGCCAGCACGTCGGCGACCGTGCGGCCCGCCAGCGCATCGAGTTGGGTCCAGGTGGGCGGCAGCAGGATGTTTCGCCCGGCGGCGAAGTCATCGATGGCGTCCTGGGGCCGCGTCCAGTCGGCCCGGTCGGACTCGGTGTTCTCACCGTCGGCACGCTGTCCTTCCGGCAGCGCTCCGACAAAGAAATAGGTGTCGTAACGGCGGGTGAGCTCGGCCTCCGGGGTGACCCAGTTCGCCCAGGGCCGCAGCTGGTCGGAGCGCAGTACCAGATCTTCGCGGCCCAGGAAGTCCGCGAAGGACAGCGTGCGGTCGGCCAGGGCCGCGCGGTACTCGCGGTACACGGAGGCGTCGCGCACGATGCTGGTCGGGTCGTCGGCCGGTCCGGCGAACAGCACCCCCGATTCCTCGAAAGTTTCGCGGGCCGCGGCGCAGACCAACGCCTCGGCAAGGTCGGGTTCGGTGCCGAAGCGCTGCGCCCACCACAGCGGCGGCGGGCCGGCCCACGCCCCCCGCCCGCCCAAATCGGCATTGCGGTCCCGGTCGTCGACGCCGCCGCCGGGAAATACCATCACCCCGGCCGCAAAATCCATCGCGGAGTGCCGCCGCATCAGGAAAACGGACAAACCGGCCCCGGAACCGGGCTCGGCGTCGCGGACCAGCATCACTGTCGCTGCGGGCCTGGGTACCAGGGGCACCTGCTCCGAAGGTGAGTTCATGGCTGCCTCCGATGGGCTGGGCGGGTGCGGACCCGCCGGGCGAAGTATCGCCCGTCGACGACGTCCACGGCGATCTGCTGGCCGAACGCGGTGGACAGGTTTTCGGCGGTCAGCACGTCGGGCAGCAGGCCGGACGCGACGACCTGGCCTTCGGCCAGCAACAGGCAGTGGCTGAACCCGGGCGGGACTTCCTCCACGTGGTGGGTGACCAGCACCAGCGCGGGCGCGTCCGGGTCCGCGGCGAGGTCGGCCAGCCGCGCCACCAACTCCTCGCGACCGCCCAGGTCCAGGCCCGCGGCGGGTTCGTCGAGCAGCAGCAGTTCCGGATCTGTCATCAGGGCACGGGCGATCAGCACCCGCTTGCGCTCACCTTCTGACAGCGTGCCGTAGGTGCGGTCGGCAAGGTGTTCGGCACCCAGGCTTTCGAGCATGTCGACGGCACGCCGGTAGTCGAGGTCCTCGTAGCGCTCCCGCCACCGGCCGAACACGGCATATCCGGCCGAGACGACAAGGTCGCGCACCACTTCGTCGATGGGCACCCGCTGCGCCAGGGCCGACGAGCTCAGCCCGATCCGGGCACGTAGCTCCGACACATCGACTCGGCCGAGCCGTTCACCGAGCACGAATGCGACTCCGGTCGACGGGTGCTCGGCTGCCGCGGCGATGCGCAGCAGCGACGTCTTGCCGGCCCCGTTGGGGCCGATGATCACCCAGCGTTCGTCGAGTTCGACAGCCCAATCCAGCGGCCCCACCAGGGTGCGCCCGTTGCGGCGCAACGAGACATTCCTGAAGTCGACCAGCAGGTCTGGATCGGCTGTCTCGGGGCCGGATTCGGGCACCCGCCAATCGTGCCGCACCGCCCTCGTGCGGTAGCTGTCGGGTCGCCCTGCCCGGCGAGCAGTCGCGGAATCGCATCGAAATCGCTGATTTCGTGCGATTCTGCGACTGCTCGGCAGCTAGAGATCGTTGCCCGCATAGGACAGGTTGAAGCTCTTATTGGCAAGCGGAAAGTCCGGGACGATCGTGTCGGCCATAGCGACTGGCAACGCGGGCCAGTTGAACCAGGAAGGGTCGACGATCTTGCACCGGGTGATGCGGCCCGCCTCGTCGACTTCCACCCGGTGCACGACCGCGCCGCGCCAGCCTTCGACGATCCCCACCCCGGAGTTACCGACTGTCGCCGTCAGTGACGCGTTGGACCGCAACGAGCCGCGGTGCTCCTCGATCAGCGCGCACGCCAGCGCGACTGATGCGGCGAATTCGTCACGCCGAATTGTGTAGCGGGCCAGTACGTCACCGCCGGTGCCGGGTACCGCGGTGACCGGTAGTGAGGTGGTGGGGTGATCGAAGCGCGAATCAGTGGCGATGCCGCTGGCCCGGGCCACATACCCGAGACAACCGATGGCACGTGCGTCGTCATGTGCCAACACAGCGGTATCGGCAAACCGGTCATAGACCACCGTGTTGCGCAGTGTCAGCGCGCTGATTTCGGCGACCTCGTGCGCCAGCGCACGCAATTCGTCAGGTTCCGGAAGCTCTTGCAGCACCACGCCGCCGGGCCGGATCGCGCCACGCAGCAGGCGATGTCCGGTGACCCTGCGGTTGATCCGCAACAGGCGTTCGCGAACGCCCTGGGCATGGGCGTTGGCCAGGGCAAAGCCGACGTCGTTGGCCAGGGCGCCCAGATCGGTGGCGTGGTTGTAGAGCCGTTCCAGTTCCACCAGTAATGCCCGCAGCCGGTGCACCGGTTCGGGCGCGTCGAATCCCACTGCCTCCTCGACGGCCAGGCTGTACGCCAGGGAATGGGCGGCCGCGCTGTCACCGCTGATCCGCTCGGCGAGTTCGACCGACCCCATGGCGCCGAGCGCGGTTCGTCCCTCGAAGAGTTTTTCGATACCGCGGTGCACGAACCACAATCGAGCCTTGAGCCGCAACACCGATTCGCCGATGACGGAGAACCGGAAATGCCCCGGTTCGATCAGGCCGGCGTGCACCGGCCCGACTGGTATTTCGTAGACGCCCGGCCCGTGGACAGTGAGGAACGGAAACCCGCCGGCGCTCGGAAACGGCGGCGGGTTACCGGCGTTACGGCGCATCGGATACCACTCCTGCGGCCAGTGTCCATGCCGCACCAGCCGCCGTGGCTGCGGATGCCCTTGCGGCACAACCCCGTACAGGTCCATCATCTCCCGCTCGAAGCGACCCGCGGGGATCGACAGATGCGCCAGGGACGGAACCGACGGAGTTGCTGCGTCGGTGGTCAAGGTTAGCTCCACGCGGCGGTCCGGCTGTCCCGCCAGCAGCAGGTAGACGATCCTCAGGGTGTCGCCGTCGTCATGTGCGGCCACCAGGGCCAGCCGATAGCCGGCCGCCAGCAACTCGCTCACCGCCGGGGCGAGCTCGTCACCGGATAGCTTTCGCCGCACCATGTTTCGTTCCATCAACCCGCCCCGAACTGGCCGGCGGCCGCATTGAACAACCCGGCAAGCGGGCCCGCCGTAACACCCAGCGCGACCGATGCCATGACGCCTGTCGCCAGTGCGGCCGCCACCGTGGCGGGCACGGCGATCCGCGGCGCGCCGGCGCTCGGCACCCCGAGCAGGATCCGCTGAGCGTTGCCCGCCAAAGCGGCAAAAGCCACCACCATCAACAGCAGCGCGACGCCGAGTACCCAGGACAGCCCGGCATTGGCGAGCGATCGAGCGATCGACACCTCGCTGGCGAACATGGCGAAGGGCGGCAACCCAAGCAGGGCAATGACGCCGACGGCGAACGACCACCCGACCAACCGGGACCGCGACAGCACCGCGGTAATGTCGCCGATTGCCGTCGAGTCGTGCGCGGCCTGCAGCTGCCCTCCGGCCAAGAACAGCACCGTCTTGCCGATGCCGTGCGCAAGCACATGCAACAGCAATGCCGCGATCGCCAGCTTGGTGCCCGCGGCCGCCGCGATCGCGATGAGCCCCATGTTCTCCATCGATGAGTACGCCAGCATCCGCTTGAGATCCGTTGTGACAGTGAGCAATAACGCTGCAATCAGGACTGTCGCGAGGCCAGCCGTCAGAAGTCCGGTGCGCAGGAAACCGGGCCCCACCGCGGCGTCGATGATCGGCCGCAGCCGGATCAGTACCGAAAAAGCCACCGAGAGCAGCACACCACTCATCAGCGCCGACACCGGTGCCGGCGCCTGGCTGTGCGCGTCGGCCAGCCATCCGTGAAACGGAACCAGCCCGACTTTGGCGCCGTATCCGATCAGCAGCAGCCCGCCGGCCAGCCGGGTAACGGCCGGGTCGAGGTGGGCGGCGTGGGCCGTCAAGACGTCGAGATCCAGTGCCGTCGCGCCGGCGGCGCCGGCGTGCCGGGCGGCGAAATACAACAGGACGGTGCCGAGAAACGCCACGGCGATACCGACCGAGCAGATCATGACGTACTTCCAGGTGGCCTCCAATGCGGTGCGGGTACGACGGTGTCCGACCAGGAAGGCGGTGATCACGGTGGTGGCTTCCACTGCGACCCAGATCACGCCAATGTTGTTGGCGCACACGGCGACCGCCATCGCCGATAGGAACGCCGGGGTCAGCGCACCGTACCGCCGCGCGTCACGGAGGTCGGTGTGACCGCGCTCGAGTTCTGAGTAGAGGTATCCGATGCTTGCCCAGGTCGCCAAGGTGCCGACCACGCCGATGACGATGAGCATGGTCACCGACAGCGCATCGACGCGCAGCAACCCGGCCAGCACCACCCGCGGTCGGGCTGCCGACTGAACACCAAGCGCCACGCCCGAGGCGAGCACGGCCACCGCGGACAACACGGTCAGTGCTGCCGTCCACCGGCGCCAACCGCCGGCCATCGCGACGACGGCCGCGATCAGCGGCGCGAGTATCGGCACCAGCATCAGAACAGTCATCAGTCTCGCAATCTCTGCAGCCGGTCCAGATCGGTGCCGCCGAACATCCGGCGCAGCCGTCCGGTCAACACGCCGAGCACGATCAACGCGAACAGCACGTCCAACGACGCGCCCAATTCGACGATCAGCGGCACCCCGGCGGTCAGCAAAAATGTCGTAGCCACAATCCCGTTGTCCAGCATGAGAAATCCGGCGGCCTGGGAGATGGCGTGCCGGCGGGTCACCATCACGAACAAGGCGATCAGCACCACCGCCAGGCCTGCCGGGGCGGCGCTGACCGCCGCATCGGGGTCCAGGGCCACCACAGGTCGAGCGACTGCCAGCGCGACCGCCGTCAGGCCCGCCGCGATCAGTAGCGACGCAGTGGTGTTGATCAGCGGCGTCGCCTCGCGCGGCGCATCTTCGGCGCCGAGCGCGCGGGCCAACAGCGCCGGCAGCACCGCCCCGCGCAGCACGAGCAGCGCGACCCCTACCCCGACCAGCTCCCAGTCATGGGAATGCCCACCGACAATCATCGGAATCGAAGCCAGGGCAACGCCTTGAGCCGCCAGCAGCCGCACGATGGAGCGCAGGTCACGCCGCCATACGATCAGCACCGCGGTCAGTATCAGCCCACCCGGCGCGAGATCCAGCACGCCCGCATAGTTGAGTTCGGTCATGCCATCACGCCTGGGCCGTAAAGAAGTTGGCCGATGTCACGGCCAACAGGGCCAACAGGAACGAGCCGGCGAGCAGTTCGGGCACCCGGAATAGTCGTAGCTTGGCGATGAAGACCTCCGCGCCGGCCAGGACGGCTGCGGCCACGGCGACCTTGATGCCGACCGCCGCGACGCCTATCGCCACGCCGATCAAGCTCGGCCTGTCACCCGCGATTCCCCATGGGAAAAAGAGGTTGGCCAGCAGGGCCAGCAGTACGGTGAGTCGCATGCCGCTGGCCCACTCCACCAGCGCAAGCTTTGGTCCCGCATATTCGAGCACCATCGCCTCGTGCACCATGGTCAGTTCCAGGTGGGTGGCGGGATTGTCCACCGGGAGGCGTCCGGTTTCGGCGATGACGACGATCACCAGGGCCACGAACGCCAGAATTCCGGCCAGCGACACCACTACCGCGGGATTGTCGAGGGTGAACGCGACGATGGCGCCGAGGTTGGCCGACCCGGCGGGGATGGACAGCGCGAAAATAGCCAACAGAATGGTCGGTTCCACCAGGGCCGCGATGGTGATCTCCCGGCTGGCGCCCATACCGCCGAACGAGGTACCGGTGTCGATTCCCGCCAACGTCAATGCGACGGTGCCGATGAACAACAGGCCCACGACCACGAAGAGATCGGCGACCGGATCCAGCGGCGAGCCGGTCGCGGCCAGCGGCGCAATCGCGGCGATCAGCAATGTGGTGGCCGCGACCACCACCGGTGCCGCTGCGAACACCACGGTGGTGCCGTCCGGGGTGACCTGCTGTTTGCGCAACTGCTTGCGCAGATCCCGCCAGGGCTGCAAAACACCTGCACCGCAGCGCCCCTCGGATCGGGCCCGGACTTGACGCATCAGCCCCACGACCAGTGGTGCGCCGGTCATGACTGCACCGATCTGCGCTGCGCCGGCAACCGCGGAAAGAGTATTCATCGTGCGACTATCAAGACGATCAGGACTCCAAGCGCTCCGTAGCCGAGGTAGAGGTGCACGCTTCCGTTGTGCGCGGACCGGACGGCTTGCGCGAACCCTGCGACGGTCCGCAAGACCGGCGCGTAGACGTGATCCTCGATGGCATCGGACACCTCGGCATGGTAGGCGATCTTTTCCACGTGATAGCGGGTGTGCTCCAGGTGAGCCACCTCGATGCCGGTGTCGGGCCGCAACACGTCGTCGAAGACCCGCTGCAGTGGTTGGGCGAACGACGTCGCCGTGTATTCCATGCGCGAGCTGAGTTCGTCGGCGCCGCAGGCCCATAACGGCGACCTCACAGAGTCCGGGCGGTGACGTGACCCCCAGCGGGCCAGGGCCAGCACAATCAGGACGGCGAGGGCGAGGGCCACGGCCAGCAGACCCGGCGCGATCGAGCCGTTAATCCCCGGCAGCCGCAGCATCGGACCCAGCCCGGTGAGATCGGCATGCCGGGATGCGGGCAGGGTGTCGAGCACCGACTGCAGGGTGTCGGTGACGACGAACGGCGCCACGGCAACCACGACACAGCCGACCGCGGCGACTGCCATGCCGGCGAGCATGCTGGGCGACGCCTCGCTCGCGTGACCCGCGGCCTCCGAACGCGGCCGCGCCAAAAATCCGGTGCCGAACGCCTTCACCATCGCGGCCACACCCAAGCCGGTGGTCAGCGCCACCGCGCCGACGCCCAGCGGAGTCACCAACCCCACGACGGTGTTGTGCTCGGGCCGTGCGTGGATCAGCGATTGCACCAGCAGCCATTCACTGACGAATCCGGCGCCCAACGGCAGTCCTGAGGCGCCCAACGCGGCGATGCCGAAAAAGGCTGTGGTGTAAGGCATTTTTCGAGCCAGACCGCCCAACTTGTCGAGATCGCGCAGTCCAGTTGTCAGCAGCACCGAGCCGGCCGCCAAGAACCCGAGACTCTTGAATGCGGCGTGGGCGGCCAGGTGCAACAGCGCCGCGGTCATCGCGATCACGGCCGCCGCGGCGGCCCCGGCCGCCGACAACAGCGTCGCCGCCCCGAGCGCAAGGGTGACCAGTCCCATGTTTTCGATCGTCGAAAACCCAAGCAGCCGTTTGAGATCGGCGGCCACCGAGGCCTGCAGCACCCCGTACAACGCGGTGACGGCACCGACCGCCAACAGCGCCACACCCCACCACCTAGGGCCGGGCCCTAGGAGCTGCAAATCGACGCGGATCAGACCGTAGATGCCAAGGTTGACCATGGCGGCGCTCATCAATGCCGATGCGGGACTGGGCGCTTCCGGGTGCGCTCTCGGCAGCCAGGCATGCAGCGGCAGCAGGCCGGCTTTGGAGCCGAAACCCAACAGCGTCAGCACGAACACGGCAGTGCGTACTCCGTCCGGAATCCCGGCCATGTCGGCGAACCGATTCGTTCCGGCCGCAGCCGCCAGCACCACCAGGGCCAGCAGGATCGCGACGAAGCCCAGCTGGGTCATCACCGCGTAGTACTGTGCGGCGCAGCGAACTTCGCTACGACGGTGATCGGTAGCCAGCAGGATGAACGAACTGAGCGCCATCAACTCCCACGCCAGGAGGAACGTGGTCACCGAACCCGCGGCCGGAACGAGCAGCATCGCACCGACGAAAACGGGCAGGGTCGTGAGCGCGACTGTGCCCCACTGTTCCCGCCGTGCGTATCCGATGCTGTAAATGCCGACGATGACGGCTACCGCACCCGTCAGCGCTATGAAGAACGCGCCCAACCGGCTCACGTCCAGGTCGACGCCGATCATCGGCACCAGCCAGTCGACCCTCGCTCGTGGCAGCGCACCGAACACGCCGGTAAGCCCCGCCACAATCCCCGATACACCGAGGCCGGTCGTTACGGCACCCGCGGTGAAGGCACCTATTGTGTTGCCGCGCACCGTAACCGAGTGTCCGGCTGGCGCGTCCGTGAAAGTCGTGGTCACCTGTGCGTCACCGACCGCAGGGCCGCGACCACCTGGTCGGGCGAGGGTGGACATCCCGGGATCTCGACGTCGACCGGGATGACCTCACCGACGGCACCGACTACGCCATACGCCTCGCTGAACACACCGCGGTTGAGCGCGCAGTCACCGCAGGCGATGACCAGGCGTGGCGCCGGCGTCGCCGCCAGGGTGTTCCGCAGCGGCTGGGCCATATTCCGCGTCACTACCCCGGTGACGAGCAGCGCATCCGCATGCCGCGGCGAAGCCACCAACCGGGCGCCAAATCGCTCGGCGTCATAGACCGGTCCGAAGGCCCCGGAGATTTCCACCTCGCAGCCGTTGCACGAGCCCGCGTCGACATGGCGCACCTGAAGGGAACCGCGCACCCCGGCCGGTGGGCCGACGGTCGGCTCGGGCACCGGTCCTACGTTTTCGGCCACGCGGCCGAGTCGCATGATTCTGCCGATCCAACCCATGCCCGGACCTACTGCCGGTCCGTCGCCGGGCCGCCCGCTCGCAGGTCTTCGAGCAGTGCCACTTGGCCGACGAGCATCCCGGTCAACGCCCGGCGGGCCACGGCCATCAGTTCAGCGATCAGCGGTGAGGTGATCGAGTAGATGACCGCGTTGCCGTCCTTGCGTGCTGTCACCACCCCCGTCCGGCGCAGCACGCCCAGTTGCTGAGACAGGTTGGACGACTCCAGACCCACTTCGAGCAACAGTTCTGCCACGGTGTGGTCTCGTTCGGAAAGCAGTTCCAAAATCCTGACCCTGGCCGGATGTCCCAGCGTCTTGAAGAACTCGGCCTTCAGCTTGTACAGCGGCTCCGACACCTGACCTCACCTGACATCGAATAAGAGTTCTGCAATTCAGATATCCGTCAATTTAACAATTGAAAACTTTATCAGCTGTTGGGCAGCATCGTTCGCCCGGCGCTCATTTATGGGGATCAGTCCTCTGGGATGTCGACGCGGCGCAGCACGCCGTCGAGCGCGTCGGCGGCTTCGATCTCACCGCGGGTCACACCCAGCAGAAACAGCACTGTGTCCAGGTAGGGGTGACTCAACGAGGCGTCAGCCACCTCCCGCAGCGCGGGTTTGGCGTTGAACGCAATGCCCAGCCCGGCGGCGGCCAGCATGTCGATGTCGTTGGCGCCGTCGCCGACGGCGACGGTCTGCTCCATCGGCACGCCGAACCGTTCGGCGAAGTCACGAAGCGCGGTGGCCTTGCCCGGTCGATCGACGATGGGGCCGACCACCCGGCCGGTGAGTATCCCGTCAATGATCTCCAGCTCGTTGGACGCCATGAAGTCCAGGTTCAGCTCCCTGGCCAGTGGCTCAATGATCCGCCGGAAGCCGCCGGAGACCACGCCACAGCGAAAACCCAGCCGCTGCAACGTGCGCAGCGTAGTCCGCGCACCGGGCATCAGCTGCAGCTGCGCAGCGATATCGTCGATCACCGAAGCCGGCAATCCGGCCAACGTGGCGACCCGCTGCTGCAGCGACTCCGCGAAATCCAGCTCACCGTGCATGGCGGCCTCGGTGATCGCGGCCACCGCTCCCTCGGCACCGGCGCGAGCTGCCAGCATCTCGATCACCTCGCCCTGGACCAGCGTCGAATCGACATCGAAGACGATGAGCCGCTTGGTGCGCCAGGCCAATCCGTAATCCTCGACCGCCACGTCGACACTCTCTTCGGCGGCCACCTTCGTCAGGGCACTCTGCAGCGGGCCATAGGCTCCGGGCGGCACCGAGACCCGCAACTCCAGCCCGGTGACCGGATAGTCGGAGATGCCGCGGATGAAGTCGATGTTGACGCCCAGTGCGGCCACTTCCCGGGCCACCGCGCCGAACGCGCCGGCGGTGACCGGGCGGCCGAGCACGAAGATCACATGGGTCGACGGTTCCCGAATGATCGGCACGTCGTCGCTGCGCTCGACCGTCACATCCAGGCCTACCCGGTGGATGGCGGCTTCGACGTCACCGCGCAACGCCGCATTGTCGGCGACTTCCGGCGCGCAGGAAACCAGCACACCCAGGGTGAGGCGGCCGCGGATCACCACCTGTTCGACGTTGAGCAGCTCAACACCGTGCTTGGCCAGTACCTCGAAGAGCGCAGACGTCACACCGGGCTGATCGTGACCGGTGACCGTGATCAGCACCGACACTTTGGGCGACGTGGTCACCCGTCGCGGCCGCCGGTGCCGCCCATCAGCTACGGACGCTGACGTCGTCTGCTCTGGTGAACTCGCCGTCCTCCAGGCCGTGGGTGCGTCCGACATGGGCTTCGGCGCGAAGCCGCTCCACCATGTGCGGGTAGTGCAACTCGAACGCCGGACGCTCCGAGCGGATACGGGGCAGCTCGGTGAAGTTGTGCCGGGGCGGCGGGCAACTGGTTGCCCACTCCAGCGAGTTGCCGTATCCCCAGGGGTCATCGACGGTGACGACCTCGCCGTATCGCCAGCTCTTGAAGACGTTCCAGACGAACGGGAACATCGACGCGCCCAGGATGAACGCCCCGATCGTCGAAACGATGTTCAGGCTGGTGAACCCATCGGTGGACAGGTAATCGGCGTAACGGCGCGGCATGCCCATATCACCGAGCCAGTGCTGGACCAGGAATGTGGTGTGGAACCCGATGAACGTCAACCAGAAGTGCATCTTGCCCAGCCGCTCGTCGAGCAGCCGTCCGGTCATCTTCGGGAACCAGAAGTAGATCCCCGCGAAGGTGGAGAACACGATGGTGCCGAAGAGCACGTAGTGGAAGTGCGCGACCACGAAATAGGTGTCGCTGACGTGGAAGTCCAGCGGCGGGCTGGCCAGCAGCACTCCCGTCAGACCGCCGGCCAGGAAGGTGACCGCGAAGCCGACGGAGAACAGCATCGGCGTCTCGAAGGTCAGCTGCCCCTTCCACATGGTGCCGATCCAGTTGAAGAACTTGATCCCGGTCGGCACCGCGATCAGGTAGGTCATGAAGGAGAAGAAGGGCAGCAGCACGGCCCCGGTGACGAACATGTGATGCGCCCATACCGCCACCGACAACGCGGCGATCGAGAGTGTCGCGTAGATCAGCGTGGTGTAACCGAAGATCGGCTTGCGGGAAAACACCGGGAAGATTTCGCTCACGATTCCGAAGAACGGCAGCGCGATGATGTAGACCTCGGGGTGGCCGAAGAACCAGAACAGGTGCTGCCACAAAAGGACTCCGCCGTTGGACGCGTCGTAGACGTGTGCCCCCAGGTGACGGTCGGCGGCCAGCCCGAACAGCGCCGCGGTGAGCAGCGGGAACACGATCAGCACCAAGATGGACGTCACCAGGATGTTCCAGGTGAAGATCGGCATCCGGAACATCGTCATCCCCGGTGCGCGCATGCAGACCACCGTGGTGATCATGTTGACCGCACCCAGGATGGTGCCCAGACCGGCTACTCCCAAGCCCAGGATCCACAGGTCGCCGCCGGCGCCGGGTGAGTGGACGCCGTCACTGAGCGGGGTGTAGGCAGTCCAGCCGAAGTCGGCCGCCCCGCCGGGCGTGATGAAACCGGCCATCGCAACCGTGGCGCCGAACACGAACAACCAGAACGAAAGGGCGTTCAGCCGCGGGAATGCCACGTCAGGCGCGCCGATCTGCAGCGGCAGCACCAAATTGGCGAAGCCGAACACGATCGGGGTGGCATAGAACAGCAACATGATCGTGCCGTGCATGGTGAACAGCTGGTTGAATTGCTCGTTGGACAGGAACTGCAGACCGGGCACCGCCAACTCGGTACGCATCAGCAGCGCCAGCAGGCCGCCGATGAAGAAGAAGACGAAGCAGGCAACGCAGTACATGATGCCGATCAGCTTGTGGTCGGTGGTGGTGACCAGCTTGTAGACCAGGTTCCCTGTGGGACCGGTGCGGGCCGGATATGGACGGATGGCCTCGAGTTGTCCCAAGGGCGGCGCTTCGGCAGTCAACTGCTCCTCCAAAGAATCCCGGCGCGGATAGGGTCTTAATACCTCACTTTGACAGGAATCTTAGCCCGCCACGAGCCCGCGGGAAGGCCTGGTCCTACAAACTGTCGTAATCGATGTCCGGGTGCCTCGCAGGCGCTTGGGCAGACCGGTCCCAACTGGCCGGGTGTTAACGTCGGACGCGTGCAATTCGGCGGGGTGCGACGGGGTCTGGCCGCTGCATCATTGGCGGCGCTGGTTGCGACGTGCACCGGTTGCGGCGCCGATCAGCCCCCCACCCCGGCGTCACGATCGATGGTCACGCCCACGACCCAGATCGCGGGCGCCGGGGTGCTGGGAAACGCTCGAAAACCCGACGAGTCGTGTGCGCGGGAGGCGGCCGCGGCCGATCCGGGGCCGCCGACCCGGCAGGCCCACAACGCTGCCGGCGTGAACCCGGACGTGGCCCAGGTCCCCGCCGAGCCGCAGCGCATCGTGGTGCTCTCCGGCGACCAGCTCGACGCGCTGTGTGCGCTGGGACTGCAGTCCCGGGTGGTCGGTGCCGCGTTGCCGGACGGCTCCTCGAGTCAGCCGTCCTATTTGGGCAAGGCGGTGCACGACCTGCCTGGGGTAGGGACCCGCAATTCCCCTGATCTGCGAGCCATCGTCGCGGCCCGGCCGGACCTGATTTTGGGCTCGGTGGCGGTGACACCGGCCTTGTACCCGCAGCTGGCGGCTATCGCCCCGACGGTGTTCACGGCAGCGCCGGGCGCCGCCTGGGAGGACAACCTGCGCGGTGTCGGGGCTGCCACGGCTCGCAGCGTCGCGGTGGAGGCGCTGCTCAGCACGTTCACCCAGCGGGCTCGGGACGTCGGAGCCAAGCATGACGCGACTCACTTCCAGGCGTCGATCGTCCAGCTGACCGCCAACACGATGCGGGTATACGGCGCCCGCAATTTTCCGGCCAGCGTGCTGAGCGCGGTCGGAGTGGACCGGCCGGCGGCGCAACGGTTCACCGACAAGGCTTACCTCGAAATCGGCGCCACCGACGCCGACCTGGCCAGCGGGACGGACTTCTCGGCTGCTGACGCCGACATCATCTACGTCTCGTGTGCGTCGCCGAAGGCCACCGAACGCGCGTGGACCATCCTCGATAGCGACTCCTGGCGCAAGCTGTCCGCCAATCGCGACAACCGGGTCTTCGTCGTCAACGACCAGATATGGCAGACGGGCGAGGGCCTGGTGGCTGCCCGTGGCATCGTCGACGACCTGCGCTGGATCAACGCCCCGATCAACTGAAGCTGCTCATACGCTGGAAGTGATCGCTGTCACCTGGCCCGAAAACCTTAACTTAGCTAAGCTTTTTATGGCCCTAGCTAGACCCTTAAAGGATGTCGCATGAGCACTGTTTCCGCATATGCCGCCTTCTCGGCGACCGAACGGCTGACCAAGACCACGATCGACCGTCGCGAACCCGGCCCGCATGACGTGGTGATCGACATCAAGTTCGCCGGTATCTGCCACTCCGACATCCACACCGTCAAGGCCGAGTGGGGCCAGCCGAATTACCCGGTGGTTCCAGGGCATGAGATCGCCGGCGTGGTGACCGAGGTGGGCTCGGAGGTGTCCAAATACCAGGTGGGCGACCGCGTCGGTGTGGGCTGCATGGTCGATTCCTGCGGTCGGTGCAGCAGCTGTCTGGCCGGCCTCGAGCAGTACTGCAAACCCGGAGCGACCTTCACCTACAACTCGATCGGCAAGGACGGCCAGTCCACACAGGGCGGCTACAGCGAAGCGATCGTCGTCGACGAAAACTTCGTCGTGCGCATCCCCGACGCGCTACCGCTGGACGCCGCGGCACCACTGCTGTGCGCGGGTATCACGCTGTATTCGCCGCTACGGCACTGGAACGCGGGCCGTGACACCCGGCTGGCCGTCATCGGCCTGGGCGGACTCGGCCACATGGGCGTCAAGCTCGGCGTCGCCATGGGCGCCGAGGTGACGGTGCTGTCGCAATCCCTGAAGAAGATGGAAGACGGGTTGCGGCTGGGCGCCGGACACTACTACGCCACCTCCGACCCCGACACCTTCCGCACATTGCGTGGCAGCTTCGACCTGATCCTGAATACTGTCTCGGCGAACCTGAACCTCGGCGACTACCTGAACCTGCTCGACGTCGACGGCACCATGGTCGAGCTGGGCATCCCCGAACACCCCATGCCGGTGCCGGCATTTGCGCTGGCGCTGATGCGGCGCAGCCTGTCCGGGTCGAACATCGGCGGGATCGCCGAGACCCAGGAGATGCTGAACTTCTGCGCCGAACACGGCGTCACACCCGAGATCGAACTCATCGAACCGGATTACGTCAACGAAGCCTACGAGCGCGTGCTGGCCAGCGACGTCCGCTATCGGTTCGTCATCGACATCTCACGCCTGTGACGCAACCTCTTCGGCCGGCTGCGCGTCCTCATCCTCCGGAATAACCTGGCTTACCTCGATGCCGGCTAGCGGCCAGCCCGCAGCGGCGAGCCTGCCCGCTACCCGTTGAATGTTCTCCGGCCCGGCGTCGTGGTGCGTCACGCCGGAGATGAATTCGGCGATCTCGTCGCGGTTGATCACACCGTCGGCTGTGGCCGACGATCCGTCGGCGGTGATGTCGCGCACCACTTCCTTGACCTGCTCCTCGGTCAGCGGGGTGCTGCGCAGCAACGCCAGCAACGGCACCCGGTCGGGTCCGGGGACGCCGTTGGGGTAGCCGACTTGCAGCCACCGGATGACCGACCGCAAGAAATGAGGGTGAGCACGAGAAGTTTTCGTCACCCAAACAGTGTCACGGCAGGTGTAGCACCGCGCCACCGTCTGGTGGTGCCGTGCCGACAATTCATCCGCCGTTCATGGCCGGCACATGTCCCGATTAACCCGCGTGCCGCTCATGGTTGACCCCGATGCCCGCAAGCTATCAGTGACCGCAGGCCGCCGGTCTACATCAGCCCCGATACCCCGGGCAAGCCCAACACGCTTCCGCCGGTGCCGCCGGTGCCG
>NZ_LQOX01000123.1 GCF_002102175.1 Mycobacterium gastri
TGTTCTCGTCGTACCTGATCGCCATCGCGCCATCCTTCCCTCAAAGGAAGGTGCGCATAAAACCCGGGACGGTTCAGCTACCGGGAGGCCACCGAGTCGTGGGCGGATCTGCTGTGTGACGCCAAACGGCGCGGCATGCGTGCGCCGGTGTTGGCGATCGGCGATGGTGCGCTGGGGTTTTGGGGTGCGCTGCGCGAGGTGTTCCCGGAGACGAAGGAACAGCGTTGTTGGTTTCATAAAATCTCGAATGTTCTTGCCGCACTGCCGACGTCGACACATTCCGGGGCGAAGAAAGCCTTGGCGGAGATCTGGAACGCCGAGGACAAACGCCACGCGCTGGACGCGGTCAAGGCTTTCGAGGCGGCCTACGGGGCCAAGTACCCGAAAGCGGTCGCCAAGATCACCGACGATCTCGAGCAGCTGCTCGGGTTCTATGACTTCCCGGCCGAACATTGGGTGCATTTGCGCACTACAAACCCCATCAAATCTACTTTCTCGACCGTGCGCAATCGCAGCAAGATCACCAAGGGCCCAGGTTCACGGGCGGCCGGAATCGCCATGGCCTACAAGCTGATCGAGGCCGCGCAGTCACGCTGGCGCGCCGTGAACGCGCCACAGTTGGTCGCCCTCGTCCGTGCCGGTGCCAAGTTCGAGAACGGCAAGCTCGTCGAGCGCCCCGACCCTCTCTGCCAACCTGGGTTGAGGCACCCGCCCCCTGACAATTAGTGACCCGAGGGGCACCTGGCCACGGCCAGGCATACCAGCTCAGAGTCGCTGGGCGGCCTGGGCGATCGCCGCCTGGGCGGCCACGTGATCGTCGATCGTCACATGTAGTTCGGTCAGGAGGGCATCGAGGTTCGTAGTCACAAACGTCCATCGATGCCCGCCAGCCACATCCTTCACAATGCCGGCACGCCGAGAGTGCAACCACGGCGGCATCGCCCGGCGTGTCCCCGCCGCCAGTACACACCCGACGCAGCCAGTGCACGCTCGGCGCGGAGTGAGGACTTGCTCATCCGGCGAGGCCGCATCGCAGCGAAGGTCAATGGCCTGCACGCACATTCGTCCGGATGCGCCGGAGGCGAACTTTCAGCATGACACCGCCATCGGCGACAGTGTCAGTGATCATCGACGTGGCCCGGGTGAACAGCCGCCGGTCCCGGTGTGACGTCTTCGCCGATGCGTTCTTTGGCCTCTGCGATCACGTCGGCCGCGCTTAGTCGAGCCCGTCCAGCGCTCGCGGCGGCCTTACGCTCGGCCTCGTGGACCACGCGGATACCCCAAGCGGTAGCAGTGACGGTCGCTGCGCGCAGTGGAAGCTTGGCCACGCCTTTGCGCAACACCTCATAGGCCGCAAACCCTACCGTGCCGGTGATCACCGTCGGTACCGCCTTAGCCATAAATCCGTGCAACGGCAACATTTTCAACGCTTCCTCTCATCTCGTCAGCTCGCTTTGTGGTGATGTCTCAGCTACCGGGCGCACCCAACCTCTGGCGGTCGTTACCCCCGGCCGCTCGCCGTCGCCGGTTCTTGATCGCTAGCCTCGCCGACCGCGGCGCCGCCCAGCTGAGCCTGCGGGCCGGTCAGCGCCGGGGTGAACTTGACGGCGTCAATGAGCTCGTCGATGGCCGCTTGGCCACGGCCATCGAGCACCGCCGAGGAAAAGCACGTCTCCAAGTGGTTGTGCAGCATCACCCTGTTGGCTCGCTCCAGCGAGGACTGCACAGCTGAGATCTGCTTCATCACATCCACGCAATACGCGTCAGACTCCAGCATTCGAATGATCCCATCGAGGTGGCCCCGAACCGTCTTGAGCCGATTCAGCGCTGCATCCTTCTTCGCCGTCAATTCTTCGCCCATAATTGCCTCGCAACTTCTTGTCGACACCGGCACGATTCCATGCTACCCCACCCCACCCGGGGTGGGGTAGCATCGGCGCCAACGGATGGGGAGTCGCTTAAGTGGACGAAAGCCAAGGACGTCTGCGGTCGCGGACTGGTATTTGGTTGCCGGCATCGGCAGCTGGGTTTGGGGCGTCCGGGCTGCTGGCCTATGGTCAGCGGCGTTTATCCGGCTGCCCTCCGGCACCGATCGAGCGCACACCGAAAACGATTGCGGTTCAATATATTAGGCGCTTCGGCAGACCCGAAGGTGAGCTACCCAAGATGGGCGAACAGTTTGATGCGGCCCACGCCGAGTCGCCGGGCTCCGCCGACCTGTCCGCGCGGATGGCGCATCAAGAACCTCGTAATCCGGCGTTTGCCGCCGGTGGTACCGCTCTGGCGGTCGGCTGGTACCGGCGCAGGCACGGCGACCGACTCGACCGCGGGGTCGGTGAGTCGTCCAAGCTATGTTCACCCCACGGGGGTAGGGCATGGTGCCGATTATGCGCATGTTCGATGATCATGTCTTACAGCCGAATTGACGGCCAAGAACCAAGCTTTGCTGAACCGGCCGCAGACGGTGCGGGCTCACCTCGGTGACAACATTCGGGTGCTGGATACCAGCCGTTGCGTCTCGGCTCGGCCGGGCGAACTGCGTGATCTCCCATAACCACGTGGAGAGCTGCTTTCCACTGCAGCGCTCGCCGGTCGCGGGGTGAGCGGCGATTGACGAGCTGCGCGATATGACAAGCAGGCACAAGAAGTGTTGGCAACACTGGAATGTCGATAACACGTAGCGGGTCAACGATGCGGAAGGAGTGTGCGGGATGATTTGGCATGGTCTATTGGCCAAGGCGGTGCCCACGGTGGTAACCGGCACAGTGGGGGCTGCGGCCTATGAGGTTCTCCGCAAGGCGGTGGTCAAGTTCCCGTCGCGGCAGGCGGCCGTCGCCGTGACCGCGTGGGGCTTGCGGGCCGTCCGCGAAACCGAGCGCAAGGCCGCGAAGGGCGCCGAGCAGGCTCGACTGACGGTCGCCGACGTGATGGCCGAGGCAAAGGATCGAATCGGGGAGGAAGTCGCACCGCTGAAGTTGGCGGAGTCGGGCCACGCCCATGACCACTGATAGCCTGACCGAGACCGCTCTCATGCTAAATGTCGTGTCCGTTGCAGCGGGCCGAATGCGTGTGCAGGCCAAAGGGTTTGAGTTTGATTCGGTGCGAGCCGTGGCGATCGAGGATACGGTCGGCAACGTGGCTGGCGTACGCGCCGTATACGCCTACCCGCGAACGGCTTCGGTCGTAATCTTGTATTCGCCCCAAAACTGCGACACAGCTGCGATCTTGTCGGCGATCGCTGATGCGCAGTCCATTCCTGCGGAGTCGGTGCCCGCGCGTGCGCCCTACTCAGCTGAGTTCGGCAAGTCCGGAGTAGTGCAAAAACTCGTCGGCGGGATCCGTCGCTTACTGGGTCGCCCGCACGATGTCCATGGCGAGGCAGGGGCTGGTAGCAGCTGCCATTCTGGACCGGTTGCCGCGTGCCATTCGTCGCCGGGTGAGGACAGTAGCCGCGAACGGCGGAAGTGGTTGCGGCGCGTGTGGCTGGCCATGCCCTTGGGACTGCTGGCACTTGCTTCCACGATGGTGTTCGGCGCCTACCCGTGGGCGGGGTGGTTGGCGTTCGCCGCGACGGTGCCCGTGCAGTTCGTGTCCGGATGGCCGTTCCTGAAGGGGGCGGTGCAGCAGGCGCGGGCTTTGAACGCGAACATGGACACGCTCATCGCTCTGGGCACACTGACCGCGTTTGCCTACTCCACCTATGAGCTGTTCGCGGGCGGACCGCTGTTTTTCGACACCGCGGCGCTGATTATTGCCTTCGTCGTGCTGGGCCGCTACTTCGAGGCCAGGGCCACGGGTAAGGCGTCCGAGGCGATCAGCAAGCTACTGGAAATGGGGGCCAAGGAGGCTCGGCTACTGGTAGACGGCGAGGAGCGCAACGTGCCGGTCGATCAGGTCCGAGTCGGGGATCTGGTGCGGGTGCGACCTGGTGAGAAGATCCCGGTCGACGGCGAAGTGACCGAAGGGCGTGCCGCTGTCGATGAGTCCATGCTCACCGGCGAGTCCGTCCCGATCGAAAAAACGGTGGGCGATCATGTCGCCGGGGCAACCGTCAACGTCGATGGGCTGCTGACCCTGCGCGCCACCGCCGTCGGAGCCGATACCGCGCTAGCGCAGATTGTGCGCCTGGTTGAGCAGGCACAAGGCGGCAAGGCTCCCGTACAGCGGCTCGTGGACCGGGTCTCGGCGGTGTTTGTGCCCGCCGTCGTGGGCATTGCCGCCACGACGTTTGCCGGGTGGACGCTGATCGCCGCGAATCCAATTGCCGGGATGACCGCCGCGGTCGCCGTGCTGATCATCGCGTGCCCATGTGCGTTGGGCCTGGCCACCCCCACGGCGATCACAGTCGGCACTGGCCGGGGTGCTGAGATGGGAATCCTGGTCAAGGGCGGCGAAGTACTGGAGGCCTCAAAGAGGATCGACACTGTGGTGTTCGACAAGACCGGCACCCTAACCCGCGCCCAAATGCGGCTGACCGACGTCATTGTCGGCAAGCGGCGCCAGCCTAACTTGGTGCTGCGGATTGCCGCCGCGGTCGAATCCGGTTCCGAACACCCCATCGGCGCGGCTATCGTCGCCGCTGCGGAAGAGCACGGGTTGGAAATTCCGGCCGCCAAGGAGTTCACCAACCTCGCCGGACACGGCGTTCGGGCAATTGTCGACGGTAAGCCGGTGTTGGTCGGGCGACGTAAACTCATCGCGGAGCAGGAATTATTGCTGCCCGACGACTTGGCTGCGGCTGCGCAGGAGCTGGAAGAGCGGGGTCGCACAGCAGTCTTCGTCGGCCGCGGCGACCAGGTTGTGGGTGTGCTCGCCGTGGCCGACACCGTCAAAAGCGATGCCGCCGACGTGGTTCGCGACCTGCACGCCATGGGACTGCGGGTTGCCATGATCACCGGCGACAACGCCCGCACGGCTGCCGCGATCGCCAACCAGGTGGGCATCGACGAAGTGCTGGCCGAGGTGTTACCGCAGGACAAGGTCACCGAGATTCAGCGATTGCAGGACGAGGGCCGGGTAGTCGCGATGGTTGGCGATGGCGTTAACGACGCCCCCGCCCTGGTACAGGCCGACCTGGGCATCGCGATCGGCACCGGTACCGACGTCGCCATCGAGGCCTCCGACATCACACTGATGTCTGACCGGCTCGATGGTGTCGTACACGCGATCGAACTGTCGAGGAAGACCCTGCGCACGATTTATGAGAATCTGGGCTGGGCCTTCGGTTACAACACCGCCGCGATTCCCCTTGCCGCGCTGGGCATGCTCAACCCGGTCGTCGCGGGCGCGGCGATGGGGTTGTCTTCGGTCAGCGTGGTAACGAACTCGCTGCGGCTCCGCCGATTCGGCCGCGACTCGTGACAGCGGCTGTATCGCCATCCGCTGTCAACCGCATAAAGTTTTCCGAGCTGAGTGTTGCGGTATCGCATGATTCATGACTTGATACTTCGCTGGGGAGTCACCGGACTGTTCGTGCTCGCCGCCTCCGAATGCGGCCTGGCGATCGTGACCAAACGCGGACCGTGGACCATGGCCGTGAGCCATTGGTGGCACTTGGTCATGGCGGTTGCGATGGCGGCGATGGCCTGGCCGTGGGGGGCACGGTTACCGACGACAGGTCCTGCGGTGTTTTTCTTGCTCGGGACGGTGTGGTTCATGGCGGTAGCCGTCGCCGCGGCCCGCACTGTCGCCGTTTTCGCTTTGTATGGATATCACGGCCTGATGATGTTGGCGACGGCCTGGATGTACGTGATCATGGATCCTCGGCTGTCCGGCACCGGGCCGGCTACGTCGATGCCGGGCATGGACATGGATGCGGCCCACGTGTCGAGCACCGGGCCGCCCGTGTGGTTCAACGCTGCGAACTGGTTGGGTGCAGCCGGCTTCGCGGTCGCCGCGGTCTTGTGGACCTATAGCTACTTCAGCCAGCGGCAGCACAAGGCGACCCGATGCTCGCTGGGTAACCTGGGTCAGGCGATGATGGCTGCCGGCATGTCTATCTTGTTCGTAGCCGCGCTATTTCGAATCTGACCGCTACGACGCGCGCCCTGTATCGGGCAGCGCCGCCGGACGCGTCAGTGCGATCGTCGGCCGATACAGCTATCGGCCGCTGACAGGGCAGCTCCACGACCAACTCGGAAAACACACCACGTCCGGCGGCTTCTGTCCCAACCAGTCCGCCACGAAATACAGTACACCCCAAGGATTTCAGGCTCGGGCGTTCGAGCGTCTGCTCACTGTTGTGACGATTTGGTGCCGTTGAAGCGGACAAGCAATGGGTTGTGGCGCAGGTGAACATCATTGAGCGAAAGTTTGTGCAGCGTCGGCCCGAGCTCGCCATGGCCGATGAGTCGGTGGGGTGCCCCTTCCAGGCGATGCAATATGCGGGTGGGCCGCAGGGACAGCAGATCGTAGCCAATAAGGCTGCCGCCTGGGTGAAGAACACGCACCGCTTCGGCCAAGGCCTGTTCCCAGGTAACAGTGTGGTGGAGCATGATAAACGTCAGCACAGTGTCAAAGGTGTTGTCGCCGAACGGCAATGCATTGGCGTCCGCCTGCAAAGCGGTGGCGCGTGAGCCGAATGGCGCGAGCCGCCGTCTCGCCGCCGCGACCATGGTCTCGTCGAAGTCGGTCACTGTCATCCTGATATCCGGATAGGCGGACAGGATTTCTGCGGCCATGGCTCCGCTGCCGGCTCCGATCTCAAGGACATTGCCCGCGGGTGTGAGTCCCTGCAAGGCCCAGGGCAGTACGGTTCGACGGGTAAAGGCCCGCCAGGGAGTGCTCCGGCAGAATGCGGATTCGATTCTGGACATGGTAGGCATACCGCCTTGGCTCCTTTGCTGTTCGGCGAGCAGGGTCGCGGGGCCAACCCGCGCCGGTTAGGGACCGTGCTGAGCGGATCCGGGGACTGCTGCGGCCTGGCTACTCGACCATCACCATGACACAATACATGTTCAAATTTGAGACTTAACTGTCTCAACTATCATACGTGTATGTTTCAAAGTCAAGACCAACCCGCCAACAGCGAACACATCGAACCGCGGCTTGTCGACGCCACAGCCGCCGCCATCACCCGCTGGGGCCTTACGGAGACCACGCGCGAACGTATCGCGGTCGAGGCCGGTATATCGCGTGCGACGATGTACCGTAGCGGCGTCACGCGCGATCAACTCGTCGCTGCCTTGACCGCCCGCGCTGCCCAGACCTTCCGCACAGCGATTTGGCCCGCGCTCACCGGGCGGGGTTCGGCCGCAGAACGGTTGCGGGCCGCCCTCGAAGCGATGTGCGCGGCCGCGGAACAACATTTACCCTTGCTTGCCGGGATGTTCTCGGCCGAAGGCGAGGTCTTCCACCGGCCCGGCCCTAATGCGCTCACCGTCGATGTCTTCGCCGAACCGTTCGAGCGTCTGCTCCTCGACGGCGCCGCCGACGGAACTTTGCGCCGGATCCCGGAGACCGTCACCGCCACTGTGTTGTTCAACATGGTCGGCTGGGGCTATATCCACTTGCGCAGCAGTCACCATTGGGAACCCGAAATTGCGTGCCGCAGCGTCATCGACTTGGCTCTCCATGGATTGCTCAACATGGAAGGCCGCCCATCGCAAGCGGTTTGACCCCGAGGTTACCCCGTATGTCGGCGACCGGTGTCGGTTACCGCGTCAGCGCCGCTGAGAGACACGGCACTTATCCGGCAAGCTGCTTGTCGACAACGCTGCAATGTATTCACGGGCCACTCCATCGCCCAGGGCACTGGGCGTCGACCGCCACGGGCGGTCTGGTCGGCTTGCCGGAATGCATTGCGTTATCTCTGGCGGTGCTGCCGGTGTGTGGATTGCGAGGATCAGGATTTGGCTGGGTCGATCGCCAGCCGGTATCCGCGCTTGACGACGGTCTGGATCGCGGACGGCGCGCCCAGCGCCGAACGCAATCTGGTCATTGCGGTCTCGACGGCGTGTGTGTCTGCCCCGCCTCCTGGCAGCAGTGCCAGCAGTTCCCCGCGCGATACCACGTTCCCGGGGCAGGCCATCAGCCGCCGCAACACTGCCATGGCGGACGGCGGCACGGTGCGGACGTCGCCGTCGACGGACACCGTGGCGCTGCGCACGCTGATGTGATGTCCTCCAGCGGTGAAATGGCGTGCGTGACGCGGAACCTCGTCACCGATCAACCGCGCCAATGCGCCCAGCCGGTAGCGATCGGGGTGCACTGCCGGCACGCCCAGGCGGCGCAGTGGCGCCGCCGTGACGGGACCCACGCAGACCGCCGCAACATCATCACGCAGCGACGTGACGAGCTCCGCGACACAACCGAGCGCCTTGGCGCGCTGCAGCATTGACGCCACCGCCGGCGCGCTGGTGAAGCTGACCGCGTCGACTTCGCCGTGGACAATCATCGCGATCAGCTGATCCATCGGCCGGCTGTCCTCGGGCGGTTCCCAGCGATACACGGGCACCTTGATGACGTCCGCGCCAGCCGAAGTCAGTGCATCGCAAATGTCGACGTCGGGCTCCCACTCCGAGGCCGTGCCGTGCAGCTGCACCGCGATGCGCAAACCCGCCGCACCGTCTTCCAGCAGCCGATCGAGCACCTCGCGGGAGGCTTCGGATTGCGGACTCCACTGCTCGCACAGCCCGGCCTGGCGAACAGCGCCGCGCGCCTTGGGTCCCCGGGTGAGGATGCGTGTCGACGCGAGCGCGGCGATCACGTCGTCGGCGACCCCCCAGCCGTGTGCGGCCTCGATCCAGGCGCGGAAGCCGATGCCGGTGGTCACCACCACCACATCTGGCGGGTTCTGCACCAGTAACGTTGTGACACCCCGCAATTGGATGTCGTCGACGAGCGGGATGATCCGAATGGCCGGGGCGTGCACCACGGCAGCCCCACGGCGTTGCAACAGCGTGATGAGCTCGTCAGACCGGCGCGCCGCCGTCACCCCGATGGTGAATCCTGTCAGTGGCTGACTTGGGGGTTCACTTCCGGGCGATTTCAACGATTCCATCGGTCACCCGCACGTCGTAGACCCTCAGCGAGCGAGATTCGTCATCGAGGCAGCGTCCATCGTTAACGGAGAACACCTGTTTCAGCAGCGGCGACGCGACGGTGGGTTCGCCGTGACGGTCGCCGATGATGCCGCGCGACATCACCGCCGCCCCGGCAAACGGATCGAGGTTGCTGACCGCGGCCAGTGTCCCGTCTGACAGCAAAAACAGCGCTACCTGCTCAGCTCCGGGCAGCAGCACAGCAACCCCACGTCCGGCCAGCAACGAGTCCAGCGGGCACGCCTTTGTCCAGACGCGGGCATCCGCTCCGATGACGCGCGGCCGTTCAATGAGTACGGTCATCGCTTGCTCCTCCCGTCGGTATTAATTGCATGTTGGGCATGTTTCCTGGTCATTAAGCGCCCATTAAATGCCGGCTTTCGGTGTGTCACCGATCCGTGGTGTGCCCAGTAGCACCGGCACCTTCCGCGGCCCGCTGTCGTCGAATACCACGGTCGGGTCGGGCTGGTCGGGAGCGTTGACAAACGACACGAACCGCGCAAGCTTCGTCTGGTCGGCCAGCACACCCGCCCACTCGTCGGAGTAGCCGGCGACGTGCCGCGCCATCGCTGCCTCCAGGTCCTCGGCGATGCCCAGCGAGTCCTCGCAGACCACCGCGCGGATGTGGTCGATGCCACCGTCGATGGTTTCCTGCCAGATCGCGGTGCGCTGCAACCGGTCAGCTGTGCGGATGTAGAACATCAGGTAGCGGTCGATGTAGCGCACCAGGGTCTCGTCGTCGAGGTCGCCGGCAAGCAGCTCAGCATGTTTGGGGGTGGCGCCACCGTTACCGCCGACGTAGAGATTCCATCCCTTCTCGGTGGCGATGACGCCGACATCCTTGCTGCGCGCCTCCGCGCATTCCCGCTGACAACCCGAGACACCCATCTTGATCTTGTGCGGCGAGCGCAGCCCGCGGTAGCGCAGCTCCAACTCGACCGCCATGCCCACCGAGTCCTGCACACCGTAGCGGCACCACGTCGACCCGACGCAGCTCTTCACGGTACGCACCGCCTTGCCGTAGGCGTGCCCTGATTCCATCCCGGCGCCGACCAGCCGCTGCCAGATCGCCGGTAGCTGTTCGACACGCGCGCCGAACATGTCGATACGCTGTCCTCCGGTGATCTTGGTGTAGAGCCCGAAGTCGCGGGCGACCTCGGCGATGGCGATCAGCTTCTCCGGGGTGATTTCGCCACCAGGCAGTCGCGGCACCACCGAGTAGGTGCCATTGCGCTGCAGATTGGCCAGGAAGTGGTCGTTGGTGTCCTGCAGCGCCGCGGATTCGCCGTCGAGGATGTGATCGGACGACGTGGACGCAAGGATCGATGCGACGGCCGGTTTGCATATGTCGCAACCGGTTCCGGTGCCGTGCTTGGCTATCAGGCCGGAAAATGTGCGCATGCCGGTGGCTTGGACGATTTCGAACAGTTCAGCCCGTGACTGGGCGAAGTGTTCACACAGGGCCTTGGATTGCTCGACGCCCTGGGCCGTCAACAGCCTCTTGAGCATCGGAACGCAACTGCCGCAGGATGTTCCGGCCTTGGTCGCACCCTTGATCGCGGGCACGTCGCACGCGCCGTCGACAATCGCCGCGTGGATGGTGCCCTTGCTGACACCGTTGCACGAGCAGATCTGCGCGTCGTCGGGCAAGGTGCGGATGCCCATCTCGGCGGCGGCTGGCGCGATCAGCGACGCCGGGTCGGCCGGCAACGGGCGGCCGACCAGGGGACGCAGCGTCCCGTAGGCAGTCGCGTCGCCGACCAGAATTCCGCCCAGCAACGTCGAGGCATCATCGGAGACAACGAGTTTGGCGTAGGTGCCCTTGACGGCGTCGTTCAGCACGACCTCGAGGGCTCCCTCGCTGCTGGCGTGCGCATCGCCGAAGCTGGCCACATCGACGCCGAGCAACTTGAGTTTGGTCGACAAGTCGGCGCCGGGGAACTCGGCGTTGCCGCCGAGCAGCCGGTCTGCGACCACCTCGGCGGTGGCGTTGCCGGGCGCGACCAGCCCGTAGCAGCGTCCCTCGATGGCCGCCACCTCGCCGACTGCGTAGATGGCTGGATCGCTTGTCCGGCAGGCGATGTCGGTAAGCACCCCACCACGTTCGGCGATCTTCAGACCGCAGCTGCGGGCCAGTTCGTCACGTGGTCGTACACCGGCGGAGAACACCAGCACCGCGGCGTCGACGGTCTCGCCGTCGGACAACGTGACTCGCAGCCCGCTGCCATGATTTTCGATCGCTTCGATCGCAACCGTGGACACCCCGGTGTGCACGGTCAAACCCAGCGCGGAGACGAGGTTGCGCAGCACCGCGCCGCCGCCCTCATCGACTTGAAGCGGCATCAGCCGCGGCGCGAGCTCGACGATATGCGGGCTCAAATCCAATAGCCGCAACGCATTTGCGGCCTCAAGTCCCAACAGCCCCCCGCCGACCACGATACCGGCGGCCCCGGGCGCGGCAGCCCCGACCGCCGCGCGGATCGCGTCTAGGTCATCGAGCGTGCGGTAGACGAAACAACGATCCAGATCATGGCCCGGGATCGGCGGAACGAACGGGTACGAGCCCGTAGCCAGCACCAGCGCGTCGTATCCGATCTTCGCCCCTGCGGAAGTGGTGACGGCGCGCGCGTCGCGGTCGATAGCGGTGACCCGCTCACCCACCCGCAACCGCACTAAAGCATCACCCGCGTAGTCGTTTCCGGCCAGCGCGAGTGCACCGCGATCCCAGTTGCCGACGTAGGATGACAACGCGACCCGATCATAGGCAGGCGTCTGTTCCTCGCATAGCACGGTGACGTTCCACCTGCCGTCGCGGTCGCGATCGCGCAGCGCCTCAACGAATCGGTGGCCCACCATCCCATGGCCCACAACAACAACCGACTTCGGCGCGGGCATCACGCCGGTGCCACCGCCTGGACCGCGGTCTTCGGGGCGGCCGCCGTGCTGGGCGTGCGTACGTAGGCGAACCAGGTGATCGCCGCGCATAACACGTAGAAGCCCAGGAAGACCCAGAACGCCGTCGTCGCCGACTTCGAGGACGACAGGTACGACGCCCGCAGGACGACATTGATGCCGACGCCGCCGAGCGCCCCGATAGCCCCGGCGATCCCGATCAGCGCACCAGACATCCGACGCGACCAGTCCACCTTCTCGGCCTGGCTGAAACCGTCTATGCTCTGCGCCTTGGCGTCGAAGATCGACGGGATCATCTTGTATACCGATCCGTTGCCGATTCCCGACAGGACGAACAGCGCGACGAACCCCACTACGTTGGCGGTCAGAATGCCGCCCGATAGCCCGCGCTGCATGGCATCGCCCATCTCGCCGAACACCACAAGCCAGCCGGCCGCGGCGATCATCGCGGCGAAGGTGTACAGCGTGACCCTGCTGCCACCGATGCGGTCGGACAGCCAGCCGCCGGGTGGCCGCGCGATCGAGCCCAGCAGTGGCCCGATGAACGCGATCTGCGCGGCGTGCAGCGCCGCCTGGCCCGTCATCGCCGGGGTCGCGCTGCCACCATGAGTCGCGTTGGCCAAGAACGTGATTTGCAGTACCTGGCCGAATGCGAACGAAAAGCCGATGAACGAGCCGAACGTCCCGATATAGAGGACCGCGATCAGCCACGAATCGCGGTATCTCATCACGTCGATCATCGAGCGGCCGTTGGTGCGCTGGTTGGTCAAGTTGTCCATGAACAGCGCGGCGCCCACCGCAGCGATCGACAGGAGCACCAGATACACCGCACAGACCAAATGCGGGGAACGATTACCGACCGTGGCGATCACCAACAGCCCAACGATCTGGATCAGCGCGACGCCCACGTTGCCGCCACCGGCGTTCAGACCCAGCGCCCAACCCTTGAGCCGCTGCGGATAGAACGCGTTGATGTTGGTCATCGATGATGCGAAGTTCCCCCCGCCAAGACCGGCGATCGCCGCAACGACCATGAATGTCGTGTAGGACGTGCCGGGATGAGCCATGAAATATAGCGTCAACGTCGTTGGGATCAACAACACCAGCGCGGAGAACACTGTCCAGTTGCGGCCGCCGAACGTCGCGGTCGCGAATGTGTAGGGCAGCCGCAGAACCGATCCCACCAGTGTCGGCATCGCAACAAGGAAGAACTTCCCGGCGGCATCGATGTGGTAGACGTTCTGCGGCATGAACAGGACCATCACCGACCAGATCGACCAGACGGAGAACCCGACGTGCTCGGCGAAGATGGACCAGATCAGGTTGCGGCGCGCGATCCTCGCGCCGCCGTTGTTCCAGGCGTCGACGTCTTCGGCATCCCAGTCGTCGATGGTGTGTTGGCGCACCTGTAATGGCATGTCACCAGCGTAGGAAAGTGTTATTGCGGCAACGCTTCCTGCAATGACCTGCGTGCTACAACCTGCTCACAGGACGGCCGCCGAAGACGGTGAGTTTCGATAGGCAGTCGTCTCACACCCATCGGCTACGCGCGGGCGGCGCTTCGGGCGCGACCCAGGCTTTTGCATAGCGGTTGCCGGACGCTTTCTGCGGGTCGCGGCTGCGGTAGACGAGGTCTGGACGCATCAGGTATCCGATCGGCGCACTGAACATATGCACCAGCCGTGTGTAAGGCCAAACACCAAGCAGTGCAAGAACGATCAGCGCATGCACCTGAAACGTCCACGGCGCTTCCGCCATCAGCTCTACTGCCGGGTGCACCGAAAACAGGCTGCGGAACCACGGGGACACCGTCTCGCGATAGTTGTAGCTGGCGAACACGTTGGTCAGCGTGTTGAGCATCCCCGTCACCAGCGCGCCCACCAGCAGTAGGTACATCAACTTGTCGCTGCGGCTCGTTGCTTGACGCACTTCGAGGACCGTAATACGCCGGTATAGCAAGATTCCGAGTCCCGCCACGACCGCGAACCCGGCCAGCGAGCCCATTGTTACGGCCATCAGGTGATACACCCATTCGGGAACCCCGGCCGCCGATGTCCAGGATTCGGGGATCATCAGGCCAACGACGTGACCGCCGAACACACCGAGCAGGCCGAAGTGGAACAGCGGGCTGCCCAGCCGCAGCAACCGGCGCTCGTAGATCTGCGAAGAGCGTGTGGTCCAGCCGAACTGATCGCTGCGGTAGCGCCAGATATGGCCCAGCACAAATGATGTGAACGCGACATACGGCGCAGTCATCCAGAGCAGGGCGGTCATCGGCGGCCTTCCACCGTCAGCGGATCCATTACGAACGGTTCGAGGCCGACGTCCTCGTCCGGCGGCCCATCGGCGGCCAGCTCAGCGATGCGGCGCCGGTCGGCTGTGCTGATCGGCGGCAGCGTCGCTAGGATTGCAGCCAGGATGTCCGCGTAGCCGGAATCGCTGTCCCGCAACGACAGTCGCAGCAACTCCAGAACGGGCACATGCTCGGCCAGCAGCCGTTCGCCCCGCAGCGGGTCGACCGTCGCAGCGAACTCGAGCACAAGTGGCAGATAATCGGGAAGTTCAGCGTCACCCGGCTGCATCCCGGCCTGGCGATAGGCGTGCTTGAACCGCAGCAACGCCATGCCGCGCTTGCGGGTATCGCCGTATGCGTAGTAGGTCAGGTGTAGGCTCGCCCGCCGACGCATATCGAACGTTTCAACATACCGCGCGGCGAATTGCATCGGATCGGCGGAGCTGAACTCGCGCAGGAAGTCCAGTAATGGCCCGCCCACCACATCGGGCAATTCGATTGCGGCAGCAGCCAGTTGATCGGACATCGCGAGGATCTGCGGGCTGGGGTAATCCAGCAGCAACGCAGCGATGCGCCACAGCAGCCGCACGTCACGGTCCGACAGCGCAGCGCTGCGTTCCAGGCGCCGAGTCAGCGTCGGCATCTTCATTTTGTCGGCACCAGCCCGTCGGTGCTCTTGCCGTCCCAATTGAGCAGGTTGACCGTTCGCGGCCTGGCGCCGTTGCCGTTGCCATTGCCGTTGGTGTCGGTGAGATGGAACTTATCGGCCATCGCATCGAACGCCGTCATCCCCGGGCCGCCGTCATTGTCGAGGCTGCATCCGGTGGCCAGCGCGTCGAGGCGGTGCGCGTCCGACCCTGCGCCGCTAGGGATCACGTAGCGGTCGGCATACTTGGCAATCGCCAGCAGCCGGTACATCGATTCGATCTCTTCGCCACTCAGCCGGACCGACTCCGGGATCGTCTCGTCGAACTCCTCGCCCAGGTTCGCCGCACGCATGTACGAGCGCATCGCCGCAAGCCGCTGCAGCGAAAGGCGAACCGGCCCAACTTCGCCGGCGGTGAACAGCTCCGCCAGATACTCGATCGGGACGCGAAGAGCATCGATAGCGCCGAACAAATTGTTCTTGTTCTCGCCGTCGTGGCCGGTGTTGGCCAGGATGTCGACGACCGGAGACAGCGGCGGGATGTACCAGACCATTGGCATGGTGCGGTACTCCGGGTGCAGTGGCAGCGCCAACTGATAGTCGACGATGAGCCGGTATACCGGCGAATTCTGTGCCGCCTCAATCCATTCGCTGGAGATCCCGGCGCGCTCGGCTTCCGCGACCACCCGCGGATCGTGCGGGTTGAGGAAGACCCCGAGCTGCGCCGGATACAGGTCCTTCTCGTCTTGCACCGATGCCGCCGCCGCGACCGCATCGGCGTCGTAGAGCAGCACCCCGATGTAGCGCAGCCGCCCGACGCAGGTCTCCGAGCATACGGTCGGAATGCCCACCTCGACGCGGGGGTAGCAGAACGTGCACTTCTCGGCCTTGCCGGTCTTGTGGTTGAAGTAGATCTTCTTGTACGGACAGGCGGTGACGCATTGGCGCCAGCCGCGGCAGCGGTCCTGATCGACCAGCACGATGCCGTCCTCGCTGCGCTTGTAGATCGCGCCGGACGGGCACGCCGCGGCGCATGCGGGGTTGAGGCAGTGCTCGCAAATGCGGGGCAGGTAAAACATGAATGTCTGCTCGAATTCGAGCTTGACTCTGTCGGACACCTTGGTCAGCAACGGATCCCGGCCAACCTGCTCGGGCCCGCCGCCTAGGTCATCGTCCCAGTTCGCGCCCCAGGTCACCTTGGTGTCCTGGCCGGTGATCAGCGACTTAGGGCGGGCCACCGGCGTGGTGTCCATGGCCGGTGCGGACAGCAAGTTCTCGTAGTCATAGGTCCACGGGTCGTAGTAGTCCGACACCGTGGGTAGGTCCGGGTTGGCGAAGATGTTGAGCAGCCTGCGCAGCTTCGATCCCGACCTGAGCGTCAACTTCCCGCGCTTGTTGAGCGTCCAGCCGCCCTTCCACTTTTCCTGGTCTTGGTAGCCGCGCGGATACCCCTGTCCAGGACGGGTTTCCACGTTGTTGAACCAGGCGTACTCCATACCGCCACGGTTGGTCCAGGCTTGCTTGCAGGTGACGCTGCAGGTGTGGCAGCCAATACACTTGTCGAGGTTCATCACCATCGCGAGTTGAGCCATGACTCTCATGGTCAGTACTCCACTTCTTGCGAGCGCCGCCGGATGGTGGTGACCTCGTCGCGCTGGTTTCCGGTGGGGCCGTGGTAGTTCAGCGCGAACGACTGTTGGGCGTAGCCCCCGATCAGGTGTGACGGTTTGATCATGATCCGGGTCAGCGCGTTGTGAATACCGCCGCGCTTGCCGGTCTTTTCGGTACGGGGCACGTCCACCGCCTTGTCCTGTGCGTGGTACATGAACACCAGGCCTTCGGGCATCCGGTGGCTGACGATCGCGCGCGCGTTAACCACACCGTTGCGGTTCGTGCATTCGATCCAGTCGTTGTCCTTGACGCCGATCTTCGCCGCGTCCACATCCGACATCCAAATCGCCTGCCCGCCACGGGAAAGCGTGAGCATGTACAAGTTGTCCTGGTATGCGGAGTGGATGGACCACTTGGAGTGCGGCGTCAGGTAGCGCACCGTAACGCCGCCGTCGCCCGCCTCGTTGCCCACAACGGGCTCGTCGAATAGCGCCGTCATGTCCAGTGGCGGACGGAAGATCGGCAACTGCTCGCCAAGTTCGCCCATCCAGTCGTGGTCGAGGTAGAAGTGTTGCCGGCCGGTCAGCGTGTGCCATGGCTTGAGCCGCTCGGTGTTGATCGTGAACGGAGAGTACCGACGCCCGCCGGTCTCCGAGCCCGACCATTCCGGCGACGTGTTCACCGGCACCGGCCGAGACTGTGTGTCGGCGAACGTGATTCGTCGGCCCTCGTTCTCCTTGGCGAGATCGACCAGCTCGGTGCCGGTGCGGCGTTGCAGCGCCTCGAACCCCTCGACAGCGAGGCGACCATTCGTCGTACCGGACAGCGCCAGAATCGCCTCGGCGGCATGGGTGTCCTTGGCCAGCGACGGCCGCCCGACGGCCATGCCGCTGACCACCGCGCCGTTGACGCCCCGCAGGTACTCGACCTCCGCCTCGGGATGCGTCGTCACGCCCTTGGTGGTCAGGCCGACGGTTTCCACCATCGGTCCCAGCGCCGCCATCTTGTCCCCGACCGCCGGGTAGTCACGTTCGACCACAACCAAGCGCGGCATCGTCTGACCCGGAACCGGTTCGCATTCGCCAGCTTTCCAGTCCAGCACTCGCCCGCCGGGCTGTGCGGTCGCATCGGCACTGTCATGCTGTAGCGGCACCGCGACGATGTCGTTGCGCTTCCCGAGGTGCTTTTCGGCGAGCCAGGAGAACCCGCGTGCGATCCGGTGGAACGCCTCGAAGTCGGTCTTGGTCTCCCACGGCGGTGAGATCGCGGGCGAGAACGCGTGGACAAACGGGTGCATGTCGGTGCTTGACAGATCGTGCTTCTCATACCAGGTGGCGGCGGGCAAGACGATGTCGGAAAACAAGGTGGTGCTGGTATTTCGGAAGTCCAGCGACAACAACAGGTCCAGCTTTCCGACCGGCGCCTCGTCACGCCAGCGCACCTCCTGCGGGCGCACCGCATCCTCGTCGCGTGCGGCGACGTTGGAATCGGTGCCCAGCAGGTGTTTGAGGAAGTATTCGTTGCCCTTGGCCGACGAGCCGAGCAGGTTGGACCGCCACACGGTCAGGCAGCGCGGGAAGTTCTCCGGCGCATCCGGATCCTCGCAGGCGAACTGCAGATAGCCGGACTTGAGCCCATCGACGATGTGCGCCGACGCATCCTTGCCCAGCCGGGCCGCCTCATCGGCGAGGTCGAGCGGATTGCGGTTGAACGTAGGGTAACTCGGCATCCAGCCCAGCCGGCTTGCTAGTGCGATGTTGTCGGCCGCCGTTCGGCCGGCAAACCTACCTTCGGCCAGCGGGGAGGCCATCGTCTCCGACGTGAACCGGTCGTAGCGCCACTGGTCGGTCGACAGATACCAGAACACGGTGCCTTGCATCTGGCGCGGCGGCCGCTGCCAATCCAACGCGAAAGCCAGCGTCGACCAACCCGTTACCGGTCGGCACTTCTCCTGGCCGACGTAATGCGCCCAGCCGCCGCCGTTGACCCCTTGGCAGCCGGTGAGCATCACCAACGTCAGAAATGAGCGGTAGATCTGGTCGGAGTGAAACCAGTGGTTGGTTCCCGCGCCCATCAGAATCATCGACCGGCCGCGCGAACGTTCCGCGTTGTCGGCGAATTCGCGCGCGATCCGTTCCACCGCCTGGGCGGGCACGCCGGTGATCGGCTCTTGCCACGCTGGCGTGTACGGCTGTGTCGCATCGCCGTAGCCCGTCGGCCAATCTCCGGGTAGGCCGTCGCGGTGCACGCCGTATTGCGCGAGCAGCAGATCGAAGACGGTTGTGACTCGTTGGCCAGCAATGATTCTCGTCGGCACCCCGCGCGTCAGGACGCCGGGCCGATCGCCGTCGAACCGCGGCAGTCTCACTGCGGTCATGTCGCCGTCGGCGCCGTGTAACGTGAGCAACGGGTCCACACCATTCAGGTCGAGGTTCCAGCGACCCTCGCCGGAAGCCGTGAACCGGTATCCCAGCGAGCCGTTCGGCACTACCGGGTTGAGCTGCGCGTCGAGCAGCACCGTCTTGGACGAGGAACCTTCGCCGGTGTCGCCGAGATCGGCTGCGGTGAGGAACTTTCCGGGCAGCCAGTCATCACCGCGCCGGGTCAGTGTGATCAGAAACGGCAGATCCGTGAACCGCTTCACATAGTCGGTGAAATACGGGGTCGTCCGGTCGATGAAGAACTCCTTGAGGATGACGTGCCCCATGGACATCGCCAGCGCGGCGTCGGTACCCGGGCGTGCCGGCAGCCACTCGTCGGCGAACTTCGTATTGTCGGCGTAGTCGGGCGAGACCACGATCACCTTTTGGCCGCGATAGCGCGCTTCGGTCATGTAGTGCGCATCGGGTGTCCGGGTGACGGGAACGTTGGAGCCCCACATGATCAGGTATCCGGCGTCGAACCAGTCGGCCGACTCGGGCACATCGGTCTGGTCACCGAACACCTGCGGCGAGGCCACCGGAAGATCGGCATACCAGTCGTAGAACGACAGCATCGACCCGCCCAGCAGCGAAATGAACCGGGCCCCAACGGCATGGCTGACCATTGACATCGCCGGTATCGGCGAAAAGCCGGCCACCCGATCGGGGCCGTAGCGTTTGATGGTGTGCACGTGCGCCGCCGCCGCGATCTCGGCTGCCTCCCACCACTCGGCCCGAACGAAGCCGCCCTTGCCGCGTGCCGCCTTATAGCGAGCGGACTTCACCGGATCATCGACGACGTCGGCCCAAGCCAGCACGGGGTCGTTCAGTCGCTGCTTGGCTTCCCGGTAATACTCCAGCAAGACGCCACGCACATACGGATAACGCACCCGCGCGGGCGAATACGTGTACCAGGAGAACGAGGCGCCGCGCGGGCATCCGCGCGGCTCGTACTCCGGCTTGTCGGCGCCGACCGACGGGTAGTCGGTCTGCTGGGACTCCCAGGTGATGACTCCGTCCTTGACATAAATCTTCCACGAACACGATCCGGTGCAGTTGACGCCGTGCGTGGAGCGGACCACCTTGTCGTGCGCCCAGCGGTCGCGGTAGAAATCGTCGGCTGAGCGGCCACCGATCTTGTGCAGGGCACGGTAATCCGCGGAGATTTCCCCGCGATGAAAATATTTGCCAAGTCCGAGCAAGGCATCCGCGGCCGTCTGGCGATTCTGGTTCAGATCGACCATGGCGCCTCCTCTCATACAACGCCTATCGCCCAGTCATTCATTGAGGGTAAAGGACATTTCGAGCTGGTCAAAAGAACGCACCGGCACGCGGGTGCGTTCGTGCGGTTGCTTTAACACTCCGGTCACATTCCGGTGTGTCAGGCGTGCCGTTGTGTTGCTGATAGCTGATGAAAAGCGCAGCTGGACGACACGAGTCGTGATCCGCGACGACAACGAACCGCCTGCGCGTCACAGCCCCGAATTGAGTATTTTTCATGCCAGAAACAATTTTTTACGCGTCCGGATACGCACGCGAAACCCTTATGACCCGATACGGCCGGGCGGCCGTGCGAGTGCATCCGCTTCGCGTAGTCAACCGCTCCGACGTACCTCCCGAAGCGGCAGATTGGCCCGCGCTGGCCCACGAGCAGCACAGTGCCCGGCTAATGCGGGGACCACTCGACGACGGCGTTCATCCCGATCCCGTCCTTCACCACGTCGACGCACAGATCGGCTCGGACGAACCCGCTCGATTGGATGCTGGGCTGCGCCGGCTGTCGAAGGTGAGAGCAGGTCAGCCGTGATCGTCGCCAAAAGTGTGCAGGTGCTACCCCCTAACAGGTCAAGTCACCGACTCCAACCGCGGGGACGGCGTCGAATCGGCTACCGCATCGGCGCCGTTGCGAACAACTCCCACAGCGGTCCCGCCGCAACGCCGATCCCGAGGCTTAGGCCGGCCGCGACCGTCGCGGTGCCTGCGGACCAACCACCGGCGGTGAAATCTTCTGCGCCCCGGGGCTTTTGGAATACGGGGACGATCCAGCGCAGGTAGTAGAACAGGCTGAGAAGGCTATTGACGAACACCACCACGGCCAGCCAGGCTTGACCGCCGTCCCAGGCAGCCGTCGCGGTGGTGAGTTTTCCGACGAATACCGCGGTCGGTGGGGTGCCGACCAGCCCGAGCAACGCCACCACCAACGCAGCGGCCAGCCAGGGCCGGGCTCGCGCCAGGCCCCGGTAGGCGCTGAGGTCGCGCCGGTCGGATAGTGAGGTGCTTACCGCGAAGGCGGCACTGTTGGTCAGGGTGTACCCGACCAGATAGAAGAGCAACGATGGAAGTGCTAGCTCGGTGCGGCCGACGACGGTGACCGGCACAAGCAGATAGCCCACTTGGCTGACGGTCGACCAGCCCAGGAGTCGACGAGGATCCTGCTGGCCGTAAGCGGCCAAATTCCCCAATGTCATACTCGCGACGGCGAATATCGCGATCAGCAACGGCCACGCCACCGTATGCGGCAGCACGCTAACCGTGCGATACAGCGCTACCAGCGCGCCGATCTTTGGCACCGTGGTCAAAAATATGGCCGCTGTCCCGCGGGCGCCTTGGGCGGCATCGGGAACCCAGAAGTGTGCGGGCACACCGCCGGCTTCGAACATCAGTCCCGCCAGTACGGCCACTACGCCGGCGGCGACCACCGCCGCCGGCGCGCCGCCGAGTCGTGCGGCGAGTTCGTCGTAGCGGGTGACCCCGGTGATCCCGTAGAGGACCGTCAGGCCCAGCATCAGCGTGATACCGAACAGTGCGCCGATCAGGTAGGTCTTCATCGCCGCCTCGGCCGCCAGGCCAGAGCGCAACAACCCGATCAGTCCGTACAGCGGGATGCTGGCGAGCAGGTATCCGGCTGCCAGGACGAGCAGGTCTCTGGCTCCGGCCAGAACCATGATGCCGGATGTGGAGAAGAGAAGCAGCGCATAGGTTTCGCTTTCCCGCGCCGTTCCTTTGATTTCGTCGCCGGCTATCGCCAGAACCATCAGGACCCCGACCGCGGCCGCGATTCGCGCCACACCGGTGGCGGTATCGACGGCGAAGGTGCCATCGAATGCGGTCTGATCCGAGGGCCCCATACCGACGGCCGCCACCACGATGACGCCGATAAGCGTTGCGGCTGCGACGATCCGGGCCCACCACTGTCGTTGCCGGGGCAGAAACGATCCGCCGATCAACGCCGCCAGGCCGCCGCCGAATGTCAGCATCTCCGGCAACATCAGCAACGGCCGCATCCCGGTCTCGGCGTTCATCTGCTATCTCCCGACCAGCCCGATGAGCGTTTGGGACGCCGGCTCAATCAGATCCAGCAGGGGCCTCGGAAGGATGCCAATAAGAACTGAAAGCGTCAGAAGCGTTCCTGCCGAACCGATTTCGGATGGGTGCAGATCGACGAAGCCCTGCGAGTTGCCTTCAGTGTTGCCAGTGAAGATGCGCTGCAGAGCCCGCAGAAAAAGTGCCGCGGTGATCAGGATGCCCGGTAGTGCGATGGCGGTGAGCGGCTCCGCGGCGATGCTGCCCGTGAAAATTTGGAATTCGGCGATGAAGCCAGAGAAGCCCGGCAATCCCAGGGAGGCGAATGCACCGACCGCAAACAGGCCAGCCAGTTTCGGGGCCGGTGCGGCCAGACCGCCGTAAGCGTCCATTTCGTAGCTGGCGGCGCGGTCGTAGAACACCCCGGCGAGCAGGAACAGCGCTCCGGTGATCAGACCGTGGCTGACCATTTGCGTGACGGCGCCGGTGACCGCCACCGCACGTGCGTGGGCGGTGCTAGCCGACAACAGGCCCGCGGCGCCGACCGCCAGCACGATGTAGCCCATGTGGTTGACTGAGGTGTAAGCCACCATTCGCTTGAAGTCGTTCTGCGCCAACGCAACCAACGCTCCGTAGAGTACCGACACGATGCCGACGACGATGATCACCCACGCCCAGGCGCGCCAGGCCTGCGTCAGCATCGGCATCGCGATTCGCACGAAACCGTAGGTGCCCATCTTCAGCAGCACCCCGGCCAGCACCGCCGAGCCAATGGCCGGCGCGTCGGTATGCGCCGGGGGAAGCCAAGTGTGGAACGGAACCGTCGGCGTCTTGACCGCCAGCCCAACCAGGATCGCCCCCAGGACCAGCCCACCGGCTAGCGGACTACCGGCCAGCGGAGTGGTGGCAACCAGCTCGACCATGTCGAATGTGTGCGGATCGGCCGCAATGTACAGGCCGATGAATCCCACCAGCAGCGCCAGCGAACCCAGGAAGGTATACAGGAAAAACTTCAGCGCCGAGCGACCGGCGTCACCGTGGCCCCAGCCGGCGATCACGAAGTACATCGCCACGATCGACAGGTCGAAGAACACGAAGAACAAGATCAGGTCCGCGGCGACGAACAGACCCAGGCTCACGGTCTGCAGAAACAGGAACAGGGCCGCCTGCGGCCGGGTCCGATCCCGGCTGCGCAACCCGTAGACCGCGCAGGCTAGGAAGATCACCGCGGTCATGACCACCAGCGGCAGTGACAAGCCGTCGATGCCGAGGTGGTAGCTGCTGTCGACTCCGGGGATCCAGCGGGCCCGTTCCTCGTAAGCCAGCCCGTTGGGTCCCGGTGCCTTGTAGCGTGCCCACACCAGCACCGTCAGCGCCAGCTCGACGGCGGTGACGGCGACCCACACCCAGCGGGCCGCGGCCTCACCCGCCCGCGGTATCACCAGCACACCGACCGCGGCGGCCAGTGGCAGAAAAACGATCAGACTGAGCACGTTTCACCTCACCGCCACGAGAAGCAGGACACCCAGCACAACCACCACCAGCGCGGCGAGGTAGTACTGGTGCAGCTGGCCGGTCTGCGGTCTGCGTGCCAGCTCCCCGAGCTGACGTGTTCGCGTCGCTATCGATTCCACCGCGGCATCGACACGGCGGTCATCGGTGCGGGCCGCCCACCGGCCGGCGCGCAGCGATCCGGCGGCGATCCGGTCCACGGCCCGATCGAGAACGTCATCGTCGAACCGGGCCAGCGTCTGAGCCAGGCGCATGGTGGGGCGCGCGACCACCGTGTTAGCGGCCCCCTGCAGGCCAAGCCAGCCGGCGGCCCAGCGGGGCTCGGGCACCCCCCAGCGGACCACTGCGGCCACCACCAGAAGCGCCAAGAGCGCCGACGCCGCCAGTTCGGGCACCGTGGAGTGTGCGGTCAGCCCGTTATCGAGGACACGGCTCAATGTCGGCGCGATCGGCGGCAACGCCAGCATTCCTGCCACGGCGGCGCCGGCAGCTAATACAAGAAGGGGCAGCTTCGCAAAGGCGTTGAGCGCGTTGAGCTTTGGCGACATTTGATGCCCGCCCGGCGCTGACGTGCCCCACACGGCTGCGAGTATCTTCGCCGCGTAGGCCGCCGACAGCGCGGCGGCCACCATCCCTGCCGCATACAGGCCGACGGAGTGCGCCAGTGCAGCCGTCAGCACCGCGTCCTTTGTCGCCCAAAGGGATAGCGGCGCAACTCCCGCCAGAGCGGCCGCGCCGATGGTGGCGCACCAGCCGACCAGCGGCCATCGCCGGGCCACACCATGGAGCTTGTCCAGCTGTTTGGTGCCCAGCAGTGAAAGCCATGCGCCGGCGGCAAGGAACAGCCCGGCCTTGGTGAAGGCATGTGCGACCAACTGCGCGACGCCACCACTGACCGTACCGACACCGGCTGCCATCACCACGAACCCGAGCTGCGCTGCGGTGGAGGCGGCGAGTAACTGTTTGAGGTCGCGTTGGGCCACCGCGACGGCACCCAGCAGTACCGCGGTCACGGCGCCGGTCCAGGCCGCCAATTCGGCGGCCCATCCGGTGGCCGCCAGCAGCGGCTGTACGCGCAGCAGCAGGTACGCGCCCATGGCCACCATGGCCGCCGAGTGCAGTAATGCGCTGACCGGGCTGGGGCCCTCCATCGCGCGCGAAAGCCAAAACGAAAACGGCAGCTGCGCCGCCTTGCCCAAGGCGGCGATGAGCAGACCACCCGCAATGGCGTTGCGCCACAGTGTGGTTGCGTGGGGCAGATCTGCGAGCGCGAGCCCCACGCCGCCGGCAAGTGCCGCGCCGGCGGCCAGATACAGGCCGAGATCGGCGGTACGGGTGGTAACAAAAGCGTTGAGCCCTGCCGACATTCGAAAGTCGTCACGCCACCAGAACCCGATCAGAGCATACGACGTCGCCCCCATCACCTCCCAAGCCAGCAGCAGCGCCGGCAGCGTCGCGGCGGTCGCCGTCAGTAGCGCGGCGGAAGCGAACAACAACATCAAACCGTGGAATCGGCCCGCGGCCGCGTGAATCTCGGTGGTCGCGAAGACCAAGACCAGCAGGGTCACCACCGCGACAACGGGCACCACCACCGCTGACAGGGTGTCCACGGACAGCGCGAACGGCGCACCGGCAACGAACGCGACACTCACAGCGGGTCGAGCGACCGCCACCACGATCCCCAGCACCGCCCCGGCAACTGATACCGCCACCGACATCACGCCCGCCAACCGATCGGCTCGGCGCACGATCAGCAACGAGACGCCGCCAGCGCCCGGGACGAGGATCAGCAGCCAGAGGGCCAGCTGCGCTGGTGCACTCACCCCGCTCATCCGGACAGGTCTGCTGCCATGTCGGTCATGTCGGCCTTGCGCTCGCGATTCAGGAGGGTGGCCACTGCGAATCCCATCGCCATCTCCACCGTCATGGCGGCGATGATCAGCAGCAGCAACACCTGTCCGGCGGGCGCGGGTGCCAGGAACCACCAAAAGCCGCCTGCGGCAAGGATAACCGCGTTGATCATTAACTCGAGTCCCATCATCACCATGACCACGACCTGCTGCGACAGCGCCCCGTAGAGACCCACGCTGAATAGTGCCGCGGCCACCAGCAGCACAGTTTGCAGCGTCATCGGCCCACTCCTCCGGGTTGCGGATCCCGGGCCGGCCGGTGTTTGAGGTCATCGCCGAATCGGTCGTAGCGGTTGCGGTGGGCGGCCAGCACGATACCGGCGACGATGGTGGCGACCATCACGGGGCTGATCACCGCCATGGCCAGCATTTTGGGGCCCATCAAGGCCTCGCCGAGCGCGCCGGTGACATCCGGCGGCGGTTCGCCGCGCCGCGCCGGCCAGTCGGCAAGCAGGATTCCGGACGCCAGCGCGACAAAAGTCCCCCCGGCCGCGGCCAGCGCGCGACGGTTGTCGTGCACCATGCTCATCGGCATCAACGCCGGATTCATGCCCATGAACATGACCATGTAGACCGCCATCACCGCCATCTCCATCACCATCATCAGAATGGTGATGACGCCGATGTAGTTCTGCTGCAACAACACAACCGCGACACCGACGGCAATGAACGAGACGGCAAGGGCATAGGTGGCCCGTGCCATCGAATCGACGATGAACACGGCCGCCCCGGCCAGGACGGCGACCACGGCGACGACCCAGAAGACGATGTCAACGATCAAGTTCAGTTCCTCACTGCTACGACTGCGACCACGAGATCTTGTACGAGTGTGAGCGGCAACAGCACCATCCAACCGATCTCCATGAGTTTGTCCGGCCGCAACGCCGGCACCCGGGCACGCAGCCATACGAACACCGACACCAGCCCGAGGGTCTTGACCAGCACCCATGCCCAACCCGGTAACAGCGGGCCCCCGCCGCCGCCCAGGAACATCGGCACCGCGAACGCAGCACCGGCAGCCAAAAGCGCGTAGCGGCCGACCTGGAATACGAGTCGATCCACCCCGGACAGCTCCGCGGTGACACCGCCGGCGATATCGGCGCCCAGCGCCGGGGAAAACGGGCCCCAGACCGAAAACGCTACCACACCAAGGCAATACACGACGAACGCGACTGGCATCCACACCGCGAACCATAATCCGTGCTGAGCCGCGACCACATCGGCGACCCGAAGGCTCTCGGCTGCGATGGCCGGCGCGACGAGCGCAAACATCAGCGGCAGCTCGTAGCCCAGTCCGTGAGCGAGGAAGCGGTAGCCCCCGACCAGGGAATGCGCGGAGTTGGGGCCCCAACCGCTAAGCCACACCAGCGCCCACACCATCACATCCATTGCGTTGAACCACATGACGCCGACATCGAGATCGAACAACGTCCACCGGCCCAGCGGAACCACGGTCAGCATCAGCGAAGCCACAACGACAAGACCGGCCCCGCCGATCCGCCACAGCAATGTGTCCGCAGCCACCATGGTGCGCCGACGCTGCCGCATCAGCCGAGCGACCTCGGCAACCGCGATGTTTGCACCACGCGAACGCGCCCCTGCACGATGCGCGGCTAGCATGCCGTCCAGGGTCGCTGCATACAGACCGAGGCCCGCAAGCAGCGCCCCAGCGGCCAGCGCCCAGACACCGGAGACCGTCGTGACGGAGCTGTCAGCCATTGCGACCGCCCGCGTGCCGGGGTGCGGTGTCGATACCCAGACTGGCAATCGCCAACCGGGTGGTCGCTAGATCCAGACCACCCACCAGCTCTGGCAGCGCAGTCACCACTGTGGTGAAATTGACGTGGAACTCGCTGGGCTCCAATGAGTTTGACAGCGCTCTCTGCGCCATGTCGATCCGCGCCAGAAGCCGGTCGTAACAGTCGCCGGCGAACGCACTCGGCAGCCCCAGGCGGTCGCAGTCCTCGACGGTCAATGATGTGATGTCGCGCAACGACCAGCGCAGTACGCGAGACCGGCGAAGCTTGCCGTGCAGAGTGTCGAGCAGGGACGGCCCGTGCCCGGCGTTCGGTTCGCTCAGCAGCGCATCCCGCGCTGTGCGGGCGATTGCCGCCGCCCGCGGCCAGCCGGCCAGGGCCAGCAGATCGACCACATGGTCGCAGTGTCGCGCCGCGACGTGGTCTTGCCGTTCTGGGGTTGAATTGCCGTTGCCGGAGTTGCTATCAACGACCCACGCCTCGGCTCGCGCGAGCACATCTCCCTGCAACGAGCACCGCACGACCAGTCCCGCAGGCCAATAACACAGCACGGGACCCAGGCGCAGATGCAGCACGTCCATTTCCAAACCGTCGCGGTCGTCCCCGCCTTCGGCCAGCGCAATTCCAGCCGGAGCCATGTCCATGGCGCCATGGTGCATGTGTCGGTGTGCGCTGGTGTCCATACGCTCGTGCTGACCGTGGTTCATGGCGTCGTGGTCCAGATGCTCGTGTTGATCGTGCTCACCGTGATCCGTGCCATCGGGGTGGTTCATGCCATGGTGATTCATGGCGCCTTGGTGCGGGTGTGGGTGCGGGTGCGGGTCTGGGTGTGGGTGTTCCCCGGGTTGCGTGCCACCGGGGTTCATCTGCCGGTGGCTGTGGTGATCGGTGTGGTGCTGATGACCGCTCAAGCCGGGCGATTGGCCGCGTTCGCGGGCATCGGTGCGATGCATGTCCGTGTCGACTAACTGCATGGCGGCCCGATCGAGGGCCGACTCCACCGCTTCCGGATCGGGCAGATCGATGCGGACGCGGGGCCCCGGCAGCTGATCCCAGACCCGGTCGATCGCCTGGTCCAGTTCGGGTCCGGGCATGCCGCAGACCGCCAGCACATCGGCGTCAGCCGGTGATGTAGCCGCGGACCATCCACGGGCACGAAACCGGCGTTCGGCCGCCGCGCGCACCACCCAGTACCCGGGGGTCTCCACGGTAAGAACGTGGGCCCGGCGCGCTGCATGTCGGGCCAACAGCTGCGTCACACCCATCGCAGTGCGCCCTCTCGCCATGCCCATGCCACCGCGACAAGCAGCGCGGCCAGAAAAACGAACATCTCGGTGATTGCGGTGGCACCCATTTTGGCGACCACCAACGCCCATGGGTACATGAACAACATCTCGACATCGAAGGCAAGGAAAACCAGCGTTGCCGGATACCACCGGACGTGATAACGCGACAATGCATGTTCCTCGGGTGCCCACCCGGACTGGAAAGGCAGAGCGGTCAGTGCGCTGGACGCCGGCGCGGTAAGACGGTGCAGCCCATAGAGGACTATGACCCCAGCTAGGGTCACCAACAGCATCCATGTCACGCCGGTAAACATTGCGGCTCCTATCCGACCGGTCGTCACAGGCAAGGTCAGGCACCGGTGATCGTTACCGGCGTGCCAAGCCTATGGGCAAACTGGTCAGCACGACACGATGCGGCGACGTCGCCTCTCGGCACAACGGCACCACAGACTTCGGTGATTTGATCGTCCGAATTCGATCATGTCCGTTCGCCGGCTGCCGCTACTCACACAAAGTGCCCGTCTTCGAGCTACCTAAACCCCCTGATGCGCCGTCACACGCCGTGCGCCGGCGATGGCGTTGGGTGGCGCCGAGGGCGCACAGCAAAGCGCATCGCACGACGGCGCGTGCGACAGGGTTAGTGGCGGTTCGCAGCGTAATTGAGGTCATGCTCGACTCCTAAACCAATAGGCACTGCCATGGCTTTACCCTACCCACCTACCGTATATGCGCCGGGCGAGACTTGTGAACACGCAACGTTGACAGCCTGCAGCTGTCTGCCGGCGCCATGTCGAAGATCCGCCCACTTCTGCCGGCATCGACGAACCTGCCCTTGCAGAAAGGGCCTTTAATACCCCACAGGGGTATGGTACAGTTGCCGGTATATCCCATGCGGTGCTCAATACGGCAAGGGGGCGAGATGAGCACTATGACGATCACGGTTAGCGGCATGTCGTGCGGCCATTGCGCGTCTTCGGTGCGCGAGGAAATCGGCCAGGTTTCCAATGTCAGGGCGGTCGATGTCGATTTGGCCAGCGGGAAGGTGACCATCGACACCGACGGCCCTGTCGACACGGACGCGATCAAGTGCGCCGTTGAGGAGGCTGGCTATCAGTTAGCCGGCTGAACCCGTCCCGCGATCTGTGTATGAGGACAACAATGCATGCCGTCACCGAATCAACACACCATATCGAGCTGCGCATCGGCGGAATGACTTGCGCATCGTGCGCAGCACGCATCGAAAAGAAACTCAACAAACTCAACGGTGTCAGCGCGGCTGTCAACTACGCGACCGAGAAGGCCAGCGTCGACTATGTTGGCGACGTCTCGCCTGATCAGCTGGTGGCCACCGTTGAGCAGGCCGGCTATACCGCCGAGCTGCCCAAACCGAGCGCACCCGCTGCCGATAGCCACAATGGAGGTTCGGTCGAGCATGATGCGGCCGGACTGCTACGGCAACGACTGCTGGTCTGCCTGACACTGACCGTGCCGGTGATCGCGATCGCCATGGTTCCGATGCTGCAGTTCACCAACTGGCAGTGGTTGTCGCTGACGCTGGCCGCCCCCGTCGTAGTTTGGGGTGGCCTGCCGTTTCACCGGGCGGCGTGGGCCAACCTGCGCCATCGCACCGCCACGATGGACACGCTGATCTCGATGGGTACGCTCGCCGCGCTGGGCTGGTCGGTTTATGCGTTGTTTTGGGGTACGGCCGGCATGGCCGGCATGAAGCACGCATTCGCGCTGACGATCAACCGTACCGATGGCGCCGGCAACATCTATCTGGAGGCCGCAGCAGGTGTCACGACCTTCGTTCTCGTCGGCCGCTATTTTGAGGCGCGCGCCAAGCGGCGTGCTGGTGCTGCGCTGCGCGCGTTGCTCGAACTCGGCGCCAAAGACGTCGCGGTACGCAGAAACGGTGCAGAGCAACGCATCCCGATTGGAGAGCTGGCCGTCGGCGACGAGTTCGTGGTGCGGCCCGGCGAGAAGATCGCCACCGATGGAGTGGTAATCGAGGGCGCTTCCGCGGTGGATACGTCACTGCTGACGGGTGAATCCGTGCCAATCGAGGTGGGCACCGGCGACCAGGTAGTCGGTGCCACCGTCAACGTGGGCGGTCGAATCGTGGTGCGCGCCCATCGGGTCGGTTCGCAGACACAGCTGGCGCAGATGGCCCAGCTGGTCGAGGAGGCACAAACCGGCAAGGCGCCGGCGCAGCGCTTGGCCGACAAGGTCGCCGGCATTTTTGTGCCGATCGTGATCGGCCTTTCGGTGGCGACTTTCGGGTTCTGGATCAGCACCTCCGAGTCGATGTCGACGGCTTTTGCGGCTGCGGTCGCAGTGCTGATCATCGCCTGCCCATGTGCTCTCGGTTTGGCCACGCCGACCGCCTTGATGGTCGGCACTGGCCGGGGCGCACAACTCGGCATCCTGATCAAGGGACCCGAAGCGCTGGAATCCGCGCGGCACATCGACACGATCGTGTTCGACAAGACCGGAACCATCACCACCGGCACCATGACCCTGCTGGAGGTGATCGTCGCCGAGGGTGAGCAGCCCGGCGAAGTTCTGCGGCTGGCAGGTGCACTCGAGGACTCCTCGGAGCACCCGATCGCCAAGGCGATCGCGAGGGAGGCGAGCGCCAAGATCGGCAACCTGCCGGCCGTCACGGACTTCACCAACCTGCAGGGGTTGGGTGTGCGCGGTGTCGTGGACGGCCACGCGGTCGTGGTGGGCCGTCCACGGCTCTTGGCTTACTGGTCGCAGCAACTGCCGCACACCCTGCGTGAGGCGATACGCCGGGCCGAAGCCGACGGCAGGACAGCGGTCGCGGTCGGCTGGGACGGCAAGCTGCACGGTGTGCTTGTCGTGGCCGACGCGGTCAAACCGACGTCAGCCGAGGCAGTCGCCCAGCTGCGTGCGCTGGGCTTGGCACCGATCATGCTCACCGGTGACAACCCGGCCGCAGCACACGCCGTCGGCAGCCAGGTCGGCATTGATGAGGTTATCGCCGAAGTGTTACCGCGCGACAAGGTCGAGACCATCAAGCGATTGCACAACCAGGGCAAAGTGGTAGCCATGGTCGGCGATGGCGTCAACGACGCCGCCGCACTCGCCCAAGCCGACCTCGGGCTGGCGATGGGTACCGGCACCGATGTGGCTATCGAGGCCAGTGACCTGACGCTGGTACGCGATGACCTGCGCGTGGTCGCCGACGCGATCCGCCTATCCCGCAACACGTTAACCACGATCAAGAGCAACTTGTTCTGGGCTTTCGTGTACAACGTCGCGGCAGTGCCACTGGCGGCCGCCGGGCTGCTCAATCCCATGCTGGCCGGTGCCGCGATGGCGTGTTCATCGGTTTTCGTCGTCACCAACAGCCTGCGGCTGCGCAGATTCAAGCCGCACAGTTAGTTAACAGCAAGACAGCTCAGGCGTTCCTCATGGCGAAAGAAGGGACACTGCATGCGGTTTGCGCGCGCTCCTAGCGACCCTTTGCCGCTAGGGGGTACTGACATGCAGCAACCACGCCACTACCAAGAGGATGACCTATGAGCACGACAAGCAGCCCAGGGCTGTGCTGCAAGCGTGTGCCGTCGCATGCAAGAGTTGTGCAGAGGAATGCGCCGGGCACGAATCGCACGAGCACTGCCGCATTTGCGCTGAAGTATGCTCTCGTTGCGAACGGACCTGCGGGGAGCTCATCGACAACCTGGGCTGAACTGCAGAGTCGGCACGCCACCGCGGGAACGCATCGCCGCCCGACGATGCCGATCGCTACTTTGATGGCTGACGACGGGGCCGTTCTGCGGCGATGTAGTACAGGCGCGTGGCGTTCCCCGTTTCCGTGATCGTAAAACCGGTGTTGACGGTCATTGCTTTCAGCCGGTCAAAAACGTTGTGCACGTCGGCATCACCGTGCGCGACACTGGTAAGCCACTCTAGCAACGGAACACGCGGCGAGCGAATATCAGCGATAAGCATCCGTCCGCCCGGCCGCACGACTCGGAACATTTCCCGAACGGCGTTGGCGCGGTGCTCGTTTGGGATGTGATGAAAGGTCAAACTGGACACCACCAAGTCGAATGAGTGGTCAGCGAAGGGCAGCTCTTCGGCATGGCCGGCTTGGAAGGTGCAGTTAGGCGGAGTATGGGCAGCGGCATAGTCCAGCGCCGCCTTTGATGGGTCGATCCCCGTGACTGCACCAGCTGGCCCGACGACAGGGCTGATCCGGCGAGCGAAATAGCCGGTGCCGCAACCAACATCGAGCACCTTTTCGCCGTCACGGGCACCCGACGCGGCGACCAGCCGGTCCCAAATGCGGGCGCGCCGCCCCAAGTACCAAACATTCGCCAGCACTTCGTACGCCTGTGGGTACATGGTTCGTCCTGCTCGGGCGGTCATCGTGTCGACGTGCCGTTTTGGTGTCAACCCCATCGTTACGGTCCTTTCGGATAACACTGCGCGACTCACAACTGTTACGATTTACCCGTATCGGGTATATGAAACACGTTCTGAAGTTTCAGCTTCGAAAAGGACTCAGTGTGATCAAGCGACGATTACTTCCCATGACCGCCTTCGCAGGCACTGCCCTGCTGATCTTGACCGCGTGTGGCAACTCCGACACTCAAGCTCGCTCCAGCACCACGGCCGCACCGTCCAGCGTATCGAGTTCGCCAGCGAGCAGCGGGTCGCATAATGACGAAGATGTCACGTTTGCCCAGAATATGGTTGGTCACCACCAGCAAGCTATCCAGATGAGCGACATCATCCTTGCCAAGCAGGGCATCGACCCCCGGGTGATCGACCTAGCGAACCAAATCAAGGCGGCACAGTCACCCGAAATCCAGCAAATGCAGGCCTGGCTGAGCCAATGGGGGCAACCCACGATGCCGAGCAGCATGGCGCCGGCCACATCAATGCCCGGAATGCCGGGCCACAGCGGCACGCCCGGAATGATGTCCGAACAGGACATGGAAGCCCTGCGGAACGCGCAGGGTCTGGATGCCAGCAAGCTCTTCCTGACCCAGATGATTCAGCACCATCAGGGCGCAATCACCATGGCGCAACACGAAATTCATTCCGGTCAATACTCGCCTGCCATTACGTTGGCGCAATCGGTCGTTACCAATCAGCAACAAGAGATCAACACCATGCAGACCATCTTAAGTTCGCTGTAACTAGCTACGAGTCCACTACGCCACGCTGCGCAAGTGGACAAGAGCCAGACCCCTCGATAGACGGCTTATGTTGCGCCTCTTGCGCTTTCGGGTCTACGGTAGCCGTTGCGCCCAGAGTCAGGGCGTGAGATCTGCACGGACTCAGTGCCCGTGGCCGCAGTCGATCACGTTGTCGAATCGATTCGCCAGGCCGAGAGCGATGAGCGCGCCGAATCAGACGTGGACTGTTGCTTGACATCTCCAACAACGGCTTAGCGCACAGTGGTCTTTGGGCACCCGGTGTTAGCCTCCCTCATGGCAATATGGCTCGTGGCCTGTCTCCGTTTCGCTTCCCGCAACAACTCAACTGACGACAGCCCGCTAAACCAGCGCTCTTGGCGGCAGCGGGCGAAGTTAGCTTTCTCCGCCGCCAATTCAACGGATGGGCCCATGAGTACTCCGGTCGGTTTCGGGCCGCTGAGGAAGTCGGCGTACATCTTGGCGACCTCGCCGCGGCCGAACTCCATGAAGCACTCCCCCGCCCCGTCGTAGGGCCCGGGTGGCGGCGTCCCGCGCAGGTTGGCAACGATGTCGTCGGCGACGAATTGAGCGGCTCGCTCAGCAAATGTGCCCGCCTTGGCGGTGTATGCCGCCGCCACGTCGCCGATCGCATACACGCCCGGAAACCGAGTCCCCAGGTTTGTCTTCTCCACCGGAATCCATCCGTCGGGCGCGAGCCCGGACTTGGCCACGACCGCCAGCACTCGATGCACTGGTATGCCGATGAACATGTCGTACGGCAATTCCCCGCAAGGTGATTCCGCGCGCGGTCAGATGTTCCAGAATCGGCTGGGAAACCTGCTTGGCGACGGGCACCGGGGCTCCCATATAGCCGGTCACGATGATGGTCACCCGGTCACGCAGATCCCGGCTGCAAAAGTAATCCTCCAGCAGGAATGCGGCCTCGAGGGGCGCAGGCGGACATTTGTTGCTCGAGGCCACCGAATCCAGCTCCCAAAATCAGTACATGCGGCGTCGTCATTACATCCCCTTCGCGGCGCCCGGACCTCGTGGCTGGTATTGCCGGAACCTGCTCAGCCAAACACTTTCTCCTGTGTCGGCGGCCACATAAGGTCCCCGGCGTCAAGGGACATGAGGATCTGCCCGCGGTGCCCGTGCTATCGGGGCACGTGACGACAACGCTCGCGCAGTAGGAACCCTCAGGTTGGGGGGTGATTGTGACCGATGACGGTTCACCCTCCGCCCTCTCGCGTGACCAACGCATGCGCACCGGGCCAGCTTTGGCGCCAGCAATCGCCCATTGGAGCGGAACCGAGGTTTGCTGTGGTGATCGCGCAGCTAAATCCTCGGGTCGAAAACCTTGTCAGGTTCTAGCCTGTGGTCTTGCGGACCCGCGGCGCATGGTAGGAAACCGCCCCGACGCACCGCACGCCCAACCGCGGTTTTCAACGGAACCGGCGGTCGTCAGTCGCCATATTTTGACTAGGTTGGGGATTCGTCCCGCTGGGCGAGGCGGGACGCCCGCGGCCATGCACCAGGCCGATGATCGCGACTGCGACACAAACTGCAGCCGGGAGGAGCAATGCATATCCGGCAAGCCAGGCCCCCGTCAGAATCCCTGCTACACCGCCGGTGAGAAACAGCAGCAAGGTGACCGTCAGCACAGCGGCTTTCCACCTGTCGATTCCGTGCCGACGGCTACGCCCGATCATCAGCCCCAGGTCGGTGACAGTGCCGGTGAAGTGGGTGGTGCGGATCGCCATTCCCGGAGTGTTGGACGTCAGCCCATTCTGCAGCCCAAGAGCGGCGGCGGCGAACAGGGCCTGAACAACGGCCCGCTCAATTCCAGCCGCAGCAATTTCCGCCTTAACAGCCGTTTCCTCCACTCCCAGCGCAGCAAGCAACAGGAAAACAGCTTCGATGATCAAAACGGCAGCATGGCGCGGACCGGTGTGGGCGTCCGTCCGTGCAAGGATGGCACCGGCTGCTGCAGTTCCCGCCAGGAAACCCAAGAGGATTGCCGAAAGCACATGGCCCTCATACAGCCACGGGTTAGCTGTATCCATACCTAGCTGGGTGGTCACCCCGGTCAGGTTGCCGACTGGAAACGCCAAGACCAGAAGGGCGACCGCATTGACGAAACCGGCGACCATTGCGAGCAAGCCGCTGTAGCCGAGGATGAGCCCTTTTGGCGTCAACCCGGATGGCTCAGTTTGCGGAAGCATCATCTCCTGACCTTGTTCGCCGGTGTGGCAAGTCTACCGATGGGGGTCGGGGGCAGCTTGTGACGCAGGACAACGGCACACTGTCGCAGTATGCCGTCACTTACGCCATTAGACCGCAACACAGCAGGCCACACCACGACCGTTGCGCTTTTCCGGGTTTGTGGGCAGTTCGCCCGCCGACCCTTGTTGCGGTTCTGATGTCGCTAGCTGGAAGCGCCGGTTCTTCGCCGCGCGTCGTTCACATCAGTTCGGCGTGGTTTAGCGTACCGGTGAGTGGAACAATCGGCTAAATGCCCGAGCCGACACCACCAATTCCGTCGACGTGCGATGAACAGCTGCTGTGTTCCCTGGGGCCGGGTTTCTCCCTAGCTGGTAGTGATCCAGGACGCCTCGCCCGCATCCGAGACGAGGTGGCCTACGGCTTTGCGGCGCTGGCCGAGATTGAGAATGCTGTGTCGATCTTCGGCTCCGCACGCACGCCGCCCGATCATCCGCACTACAAGCTGGCGCGCGCGATCGCCGCGCGACTAGGAGCGCTAGGGTTCGACATCATTACCGGCGGCGGGCCCGGGATCATGGAGGCCGCCAACCTCGGCGCCCGCAACGCAGGGGTGCGCTCCATCGGTCTGGGCATCGAGCTTGCGCATGAGCTGGGCACAAATCCGTTTGTCGATCTCAAACTTCGGTTCAACTACTTTTTCGTCCGCAAGCTGATGTTCGTCCGCTATGCGTCCGCCTTCGTGGTGTTTCCCGGCGGCTTTGGAACGCTCGACGAGCTTTTCGAGGCGTTAACGCTGATACAGACGGAGAAAATCCGGCACTTTCCGATCGTGCTTACAGGGTCGCAGCATTGGTCGGGACTCGAGCGATGGATCCGGGAGCGCCTGCTTGAACCGGGGATGGTATCAGCCGACGACGCCGAGCTACTCGTGCTAGCTGACGATCCCGACGAGATCGGCGAGCTCATCGCTCATTGGCGCCACCGCCAGCTAGAGACCTACCGCCCCTCCCCTTCATGAACCATCGAGTGCCGGTGCCACACACGGGTGGCCCGCACCAATCGACTTGGGCGGCTCCGCTCGGCCTTGCCGCTCAGCGTGATGCATCAAGTCAAGATGCCCGCGAGATCTGATCCATGCATCAGGTAAGGAATGCCCGCGAAAATGGGTCTC
>NZ_LQOX01000124.1 GCF_002102175.1 Mycobacterium gastri
ACATCATGCTCGCTGAGCCAAACAGGTGGTCCCTAGCTGGTGGCAAACCAGTGGTCCCTTCCCGGTGGCAAATGACACCGGATCCTGGCACTTCGTCGCCGAGCTGTTGGCCGGCCCGCTGTCATTTGCCGCGTCCGGGGTGTGAGCGCCCGGTTTGGCGCAAGGACGGGAAGGAGCCCAGCCAGGCAGGAGATAGACATGGACGGGGACAGAGATTGGGACCCCGGACTAGATCGTCGACGCGGACGTCACGAGTGACCCGCTCGGCTACCAGTCGCCGCGTACGACAGGACCTTGACCGGGATTCAAAGCCGTGTCTTGGCGCGACGGGCCGGCGCAGGGCAAGCGCAACCGGCAGGCGCGAAGCGCAGCAGCGACAGAGGGAGGAGGCGAGGCGGCGGGAGTGCGTTTGGAGACTACAGATTGGCGAGACTCTTAAGAAAGTCCCACATCGTTATGGAGAGGGCTAATCAAGATGGCCTGATAGGACCCGAAATGTAAGAGGACTGGAAGGAGAACTTCGCTTACCCAACTATCCAAAATCTGAAGGGTAATCAAAATGGGAATGACCAGGGATGAAGCGCGCCGCTTCAAGATACGCACCGTCGATGATGTGCGGCGTTTCCAAACTTTGAACAGCGCCACAGAGATAGCCGACCGTCCGGGAGCGATCTGGTTCGCGTGCGGCGACGAAAAATTCGTCGTGTATACGCGACAGTGCCCTGAATGTGACGAAAGAATTCTGATCGATAAACCCTGTTGGCGGTGCGGGCCGAAATGTCCCCACTGCGGCGAGCCGCTGATCTTCAACAATTGCTGGGAATGCAAACCCTACCCTAGAGAATTGCTTGTTGAACTGATGGAAGGGACACAATAATCCGACAACTTGTTCAGACGGTCAAGCAAGAGAGTGATCACCTGCCGGTGCCAGGGCTACGGGGAGCGGCCGAGGTGTGGTATCGCCGCTCGCGAGGTGTTGCCGCGACGTGCGCGCAACTTCGACCGCCGACCACACATCTGCCACGTCGGCAAGCCATCGGGCGACCGCAAGCATCTCGGCCACAAACGGGTCGGGATTGACTCCTCGAGGAGGTGACGGAAGTACTGCCCAGTCCAAGGGTTGCGGAAGAGCGGGCCACACGATGGGAGCACGGGCGTGGCCCGCAGCGGTCTTCGAACCGCGGTGTAATCCATCGAGTTCAGAGATCCTGTTCCGGATGGTGGCCAGCGTCGCGTTGGGATCGACGATGGCGACGGTTCTATCTGCGAGTACGGTCGCCTCTGCGTCCAACCGACCACCGAATGGCAGGAGCAGCCGGGCTGCGAGCACGCTGCGAAGTGTGTAGGCATCACTTGTAACCCATGCACCGCACAGGCGCGTCAGCGGCGTCGACGGGCTGACGTCTACATGCCAAACAGCGGAAACGCCTTCCCGGTAGCGAAACAGCGCAATTACATCGGCAGACTGCACCACAAGCCCCTCCTCGATGGCCGCAGCGATCATAAATCCAGTGTCCGACAGCGTGATCGCAAATTGCTCTATTTTCCGAAACTCCTGCCGGTGTCGGATTCACGTGCTAGGACCAAGCGGCATGCGCAATTTATAGGTCGGTCCTCAAGGGGGACAGGGTGACGGTGCCCGCGGGCTGGTATGCCGATCCATGGCGGCAAGCTCATCTGCGGTGGTGGGACGGCGCACAGTGGACGGGAGCCGTCGATGGAGCCGTGATCACCCATCCCGATCAGCGGCAATCGGGTCATACACGTGAGCAAAAACCGACTCGTGAGGGCGACACACAGAGGTCCCACATCGTCCTCACCGAGGAGTTCAAGCGAGCACTCGCGCTTCTCGGCGACGGTCGTCATGTCTTCCTCACAGGAAAGGCGGGCACGGGCAAGTCAACCCTGATTCGCCAGTTCATGTCGGAGACGAACCGAAACGTTGTCGTCGCCGCGCCCACTGGGGTCGCGGCCCTGAACGTTGATGGTTACACCATCCATCGCCTGTTCAGTTTCAGCACAACGACGACCCTGGATGAAGTCCGCGCCGGTCGGTACTACCCCTCACGATTTGCGAAGACGCTTGGCTCACTACAGACCCTCATCATCGACGAAGCATCGATGATCCGCGCCGACCTCTTTGACATGCTGGCCGCTGCACTCGAACGATTTGGGCCGTTGCCGGAAACGCCTTTCGGCGGTGTGCAAATTGTGCTGGTCGGTGATTTGTACCAGTTGCCCCCAGTGGTCACTGAGCAGGAAGTCGAGTACTTCTCGACTCGGTATGAGACGCCCTACTTTTTCTCTGCCGACAGTTTCCATCGCGAGGACTTTCCGACCGTCGCGCTGACAACGGTGTTCCGGCAAAAGGGTGACGAGCGGCTTACCTCGATCCTCAATGCGATCCGCGAAGGCGTGCTCCTGGCGCATGCACAAGAGCAGCTCAATGACCGCGTCGACGCCGACTTCGTCCCGCCTGACGATGAATTCTGGCTTACGCTGGCACCGACAAACCGACTCGTGTCAGCCCGCAACCGCCAGCATCTTGAACGGTTGCCCGGCGACGAGGTCGTGCACCACGCCAAGCAGTCCGGAGACCTAAGCCTCTTCGAGCCACCCACCGACGAAGAGCTGCGGTTCAAAATCGGCGCCCAGATCATGATGCTTAACAACGACCAATCCGATCGATGGGTCAACGGCACCATCGGCCGAGTCGCCGAAGTCCAGGAAGCTCACGGTCTAATCGTGACGGTCGAATTCACAAACGGGACCACCGCGGAAGTTACCGCCCACACGTGGGAGGCCACGCGACCGGTTGTCGAGGGCGGTGCACTTCGGTATGAGATCGTCGGCACGTTCACCCAGCTGCCTTTTAAGTTGGCATGGGCAATCACGATCCACAAGAGCCAAGGACAAACACTCGACCGGCTGGTCGTCGACTTGACCGGCGGCACCTTCGACTTCGGCCAGCTTTATGTGGCACTGAGCCGATGCACATCGTTGCAGGGACTCGTGCTTAAGCGGCCAGTGTTACCCAAGGATCTCAAGTCGGATCGACGCATCGCGCGCTTTCTGCGGGGCACAGTCAAGGAAGATCACCCCCGTCGCTATTGCGCCATTGCGGTTCTCACCGTCGGCGACGAAGGACGCATGTCGCGCCCCCGGCCCGTCGAAATAGCCGTGGCTTTCGACGACGGGACAGCCGTGAGCAGTCTAATCAATCCGCAGCGAGACCTCGCCAATGCACGACAGTCCTATGGGATCAAGGTCTCTGATGTCCTTTTGGCCCCGACACTCGCGGAAGCGTGGAGTGTCCTTGCTCCGATGCTTGTTGGTTGTACGCCCGTCGGCGTCACCATCGACGAGACCTTGGGGCTCATCGACTTTGAACTGAAGAGACTCGGTTATATCACGGCGTTGCCGTTGGGGATCGAGGTACCGCTCGCAGCCCTGGAACCGACACATCGCCGAGCGCTCGCGGGTAGCACCGCGCTAGAACGAGCGCTCACATTACTCAGCGCGCGCGGGAAGGCCGGACTCGACGACTCGAGTTCTACTCCGTTTGGCGAACCGGAGGAGTCCGAGTCCTTCCTTGGTTATATCGTGAGCCGTTCCCCGGCGACTCGGACGCCGGTGTCGGTCCACTTGCCAGCGTTATCGGCGATTCTGGACGTCAGCCGCAGTGTTGGCGAAGTACTCGTGGGAGATGTCAAAGCGCAGGAGGTGCAGGCTCGCATGGGGAGCCTGGTCGACACGCCATGGGTCGTCTCTGCCCGCCAATCGGTTGGTGCTCAACTGAGGTCGGCCGCTTCGCGGGTCAGACTCACCGACGAGGCAATAGCGCGCCTGAGAGAGGCCGAGAAGCTGCTCGGTGTCGAAATCCTCAGCGATTCGGTCGAGGCAGCGCGTGCAAGCGAAGACATAGCTTCGGTTCTTGTGCCAGGGGCACGCATCTGCTTTACCGGTACGGCACAGGATGATGCGGGGCGAACCATGTCGCGTGACGAGATGATGAGAATCGCAACAGCAGCGGGCCTCACGCCGGTTAAATCGGTGACCAAGACGCGGTGCGAAGTCTTGGTGACCGCCGAGATTGGCTCTCAGTCCGGAAAAGCGCAGAAGGCGCAGGAACTCGGCAAGCCGGTCTTCACGGTCGACGAGTTCCTTGCGTGGGTCGACACAGCACGGGACACAACGCGGATCTTGTCGTAGGTAATGATCTGGCCCTTCGAGCAGTTCGAAGTCCTTCCCAAGCCGAGATACATTATCGGGCAGCGGAAGAAGCCGCGTCCGCTGGATAGACAAGGGAGAAGAACCGTTGGGATTCCGCGACTTCTTCAGGCAGCGACCGAATAGCAGCCCCGCTCCGGTAAGCGACGTCACGCATGTCCAACCAGGTCCGTGGCTGGACCCAGGCCACGTCGACGTCGAAGTCGCCGGCGAGTCGTATCATCCAGAAGCCTTCGCGCAAATCTTCGGCTCCGTCGGTCGGCCGCTGGGTGGTGTGTTGATGCGCTACGCGGTGCTTGTTCCTGAACCGACGAACCCCTACGACCCCAACGCGGTCGCCGTATATATCGACGGCCTGCACGTCGGCTACGTTCCCGCAGTGGAAGCCCCACGGCTACAGGCCATTGCGTTCGCGTACATGCGACAGGGTCGGCAATTCGTCGTCTTGGCGCGGGTTTGGGCATGCTGTGAGAATGACCATTGGTCAGCGCGGGTAACCCTGTCGTTCTCGGAAGCGACAGAAGATGAATGGGCCTATGTCGACCATCCTTCGTGGCCCGGCTCCCGCAGCCCGGATGGATCGGAGCGGCTGACGGAGACCGGTCGGATGATGCGGATCGGAAACGCGAAGGTGGCGGGCGTCATTCACGGACGGGATTTCGAGTCGTTTCGGCCACAGATTGCACAGGCCAAGTCGGACGGGGATCTCAACACTGCTCTCGGATTACTGCGTGAATGTATCGATGCAGCCGAGCGCCAAGCTGGCGTCTACTGCATGCGACCTCAGCTGTGGCCGACTGAACAAGCTGCGATCGTCCTTCATAAGCTCAAGGACTACCAAGCGGAGGTTGCCGTCCTCGAGCGATTCCTCGAGGCGGACCCGAGCGGTCGAGGAACTAAGGGAATACGCGAGCGACTGGCCCGAGCGCGAACTCTAGCTGGTGGGCCCGATCCGGCGGCCACTGGTCAAATTGCCGACGTCTCAACTGAAGCGAAAGAGGTAGTGTTCGACGACTCCGAGCGGGTTGAACCGGCTGTGCTTACGTCTGCCGCCGAACTCGTACACGAGAAGGAGTTCGAGGCGAACATCCGGGCGGTCTTCGCTGAGGCAGGCGTCGCCCTCGGCAGCGCGTACGAGACGGAAGCTGTACTTCGGGAAATGCTTGGCGTGCCAGGGGAGTTCACGACCATCACAGCGTACGTGAAGGGACGACCCGTCGGCTACGTCGGCGCACTGTACGCCGATAGCGTCCGCGCTGTACTGCGCGATCCCATTCACCAGGAGAAGGCAGTTGCGGTGCGATGCCGGATCTACGCTGCAGAGAAGCCAACGTGGACCGCCCGTATCACGCTTGGACCGTATGAGGACGTAGTCGCAGCAGTGGACGATCCTCAGTCAGCGGCCGAGGGACGTTCGGTCACCGATGCTATGGCCCGGCTGAGACGTGAAAGACTCGCTGAGGGTGGGGTGGTCGCTGACGAGCAGCGTGTACGACTCGTGCGCGGTCGGGACTTCGGCGAATGGGTAGAGCCCATCAGGGAACTGCGGCGGACTGGGTGCGATGCGGAAGCCTTCGAGCTGCTTATGGAGTGCATCGATGCCGCTGAATGCCATTCCCGCGGGCAGGGTTGGGTACCGCCGACGTGGTACACCGAACAGGCGGCCATCATCCTGCGTAAGCGAGGTGACCTCGCTGGTGAAGTCGCGCTCCTCGAGCGGTTCCTCGACGCCTGCCCACCGGATCAACCTCAGGTGGACATCGCGGAGCGGCTTGTTAAGGCGCGGGCCCGGCTCACACATAGGTCAGGCGACCCGTTGATCCCGCCAACTAGCTGGCAGGCCGCTCATGGTGAGAGCTATCCGAATGGCGGCGACGCGTGACAGCAAAGGATGCAGATATCGCGACCGTCCGTGACTCCGGCGCCGAGGTTGTCACAACGTTGTCACAAGTGAGTGCGAATGAGGGGAGTTGCCAGGGGGCAGTCCAAAATGGTTCTTGCTGGTTAAATTGCTTCGAAAGGCATCGCGACGCAACGAAATTCAACCCACGTCCGACTGGGGGTCAGGTGGTCGCGGGTTCGAATTCTGTCAGCCCGACCATTGTCAGCCCGACGATGAAGAGCAGTTGAGAGACGTCACCCAGCCATCGTTGACGCTGACCGCCACGAGGTCGTTGCGATCGCCGAACCTAGTCTCCTCTGCGCTGTCAGCCCACATCGTGGGTGAGTCAGCAGAACGGGTGCCGCCAAACCACGACCTTATCGTCCTTCGGCGCTGCGATACGACGCCAGACCGGCGCGAAGTACTTGTTGTTCAGCTCGGTCACCTGTGCAAAGTCGGTGACCACCTCAGAGATATCGAGGCCCCTATCGGCTCGCCGGACGCCACTCGTCGTCAGATTTGTTGATCCTTTGAATGCGACCAGCCCGTCGATGATCAGTATTTTCTGGTGCGGTGCGTCATACACACCCTCGGTCGACGGAATAACGTGGGCCGTCAACTGTGGCGCTTCATCCGGGTACTCGGTCAGCTGCGCCCGGGCGCCCGCCTCGACGTTCGACGCGAACCCGTACACCGGGACACGCATGCTCGCCATCTTGAGGGCGCCGATCATTACGTGGCTTATCCCCCAAGTGGAGAAGTGGACGAAATAGCGTGCACGCGAAATCACCTCGAAGAAGGTCCGCATGGTGCGCCACGGCTGGCGCCGGACCCCTTCGCCCTTCGATCGTTCGATGATCTCGGCGAGCACAGTCGCGTGCGCAAGCAGGTCGCCGTGGTCGATTGTCCATCCGCCGCGACTGAAGTAGTCATCGATGGCGAGCGTGAAGTCATCGGCGAAATCGTCCGTTTCCGGGTAGTCGTCCACGATGAACTGCACCTCACATAGTGGGCACCGATGGATCATCGGGTCAGGTCGGTAGTCGGTGTTTATCTTGTTGAACAGCCCCCGGCACGCCGGGCACACATGATTCGGTGGCCGGAACTCCAAGATTGATGTGATGTCGAAGCCCACACCTCGCATGATGCACCAGGCCGGTGACATAGGTCTGCAGATTAGAGCGCGCTCTCGCGCCTGTGTGGGGTGCAGAGCCGGGATTGGCGGATCACCCTAGGCGCTGCAGCCGAGCAGTTGGCATGCTATCGCGATGCTGATCAGTCTTCCCACCGGCTTGGATCATCTGCGGCATCGACTGCTTTTCGGCGGCGACGCGCCTGAGCCGATTTGAGGGCTAATCGCCGGTAATAGGCTTTTCGCGCAAATTCCGCGCGCTTAGCGCGTTCTTGGGGTGCGAGTCTGCCCTCAGGGTCAACCTCACGCTCAAATTTGGCGTAGAACCCCTCCCGTGCGGGGCGTGTCGCCATGTAGCGGTCTTCGGTGTTCGCCCAGCGGGTGTAGGCGCCAATCCGGCCGCGGATACTGCGTTCTGATGCTGTCGATTCGGCATCCCGCTCAGCGCGGCGTCGAACTTCGGCACGCTGGAAGCAGTCCCAATGATAGTTCCACCGTCGTCCATCCTCATCGACGTGCGCCGAGCCTTCAGCGACCAGTCGATGGCAGTGGGGGCACGGGCAGCCAGATCGCCACGGGTCATAGTTCATCGCCAAGCTCTTTGCGAAGCTGTTTGAGTTCCCGCTCAGTGCGCCGAATCCGCTCCTGCAACACTTCTCGACGACTCTTCTGCCGGCGCGCACGGACCTGCTTCACGGGAGCAACCAACCACCCCAACGGCTCGTAAGCAACAACTGTGCGCACGATCGGGCACAAGCGGCAGTCCAGATAGGACCCCAACTCCGGCCATCCAGCATCCAACAGCTTTCGATCATGGTCGGGAATCGGTTCGGGAGCATAGGCTTTGGCCAACTCGAGACGCATCTCTTTGAGGCGTGCCGGGGTGGATCGCTTAAGTCCCTGTTCTGGCGTCCAGTCCACATTCCTCTGCACCTCGATCTGGTGACCGCAGGTCAAGGTCGCTTTCCAGTCGGCCACCCACCGCTGATCACCGTGCCGCGTGATCGCCCACACATTGGACGGGATGCCGTGCTGAGGCTTCACAGGATCTGGGGGAAGCAGCCGCCGACCCGAGCACTCATCCCATGAGGCGATGTCACGTAGCGGCAGCGACGGCCTCGGGTGCTCACCGCCGCCGCACCGGTACTGGCCGTGCGGCAACCACTGACGAGACCGGTATGGATCCCTATCGGAACCATCCAGGATCAATTGCGGATCGTCAGAGCAAGTGAGGCGCTCTTCGACGCACCCGCAATCGAACTCCCATCGCCATCGGAAGACATCCTCGGGCCCCGAATACCACACCGACCACATCGGTTCCTTAGCTGCGCCAGCGTCATACCAGCCGCGATACTCCTGCAGCACATCCTGTTTTGGACGCGGGCTACCGGGAAACTTGCGACGTACTAACCCCGGCGGCGGGGGCGCATCCGCCCGGCGCGGCTCACGCTCGGCCCATCTGCGTTCACGAATTCGATCCGCTTCGAATAGTGTTGCTATCTGACGCTTCTGCTCATCCGACATCGGCGGCAAGCAGCCCACGCTGCAGCGGCAATCCCGCGTGCCGCGCTTGGCGATGTTCATCTGCACCTCGCGACCACACTGACTACACAGGATTACGCCGATATCTGGATCCTGTTGGGATTGAGGAAGTTTCATTTGGTCACGGCGGTAGCTGCTCCAGCACTGCATGCTGCAGTACTTAATTACCTTCGAGCCGTCGGCCAGCGTCACCCACGGCGCGAACCGCCCATTCTCGGCATCGGCGTTGTAATCGCACAGATGATCGGGGCCGCTCCAGATGCACTTCGGGTTCGCGCACCGGATACCACAAACTGCTTGAACCACCGTTCTCCCCCCACTGTGAACCATTGGGCGAGGCCCAACGCGAACTACGGCATGACTGCGATTCTGCCTCGGCGCGCTGCGCCGGGCCAGGGTCGTTTGATCGGGGTTGGTGGGATGGTGATCGTGGAGTCGAACAGACGACGTCAGTCGCAAGGGGGCGACGGCGACGGTCGAAATTCGGCCAGCCGCCTTTTATCCTGCGGTCAGACGCCTACGTGCCGTCGCGGCAAAACTGGAGGTAGATCCGCGCATGACCGAGTCATCTGACACCTCGGATACCCCCGCCAAACCTCAGGATTACGCGGGCTTGCGCGCCGAGTTAGCTGCGCTGGCCGATGATTTCACACCCGTGATCACCGAGCTGTGGCCTCGCCTCGAAGACCACAAGTACCGCTGGGAATTGCACAGCTACGGGCTGGCGGAGGGATACGACAAACTGGTCGTATCCGACATCATCGCTTTGCTGATCGAGGCCCTCAAGGGCATCGGCGTCGCCGACAGCAGTCTCCTTGAGGCGCACGTCAAGGCCAAGAGCCACAATCCCAGCCCCGGCGCCGTCTGATCAAACGCCACCTCGTCCCGCAGTGTCTGACTGCCCGATCGGCTGCGTAAAGGGCGTCTTCGACGTCACCGCGTTGATGGCTTCGCCACGCTTGACACACCCGATCGTCAGCGCAGGATCGCCGGGTATGAGGAAGCGGTGGGAAGGTCGCTGTTTCGCAACGTGAGCTGACGACACTTCTGACGACAACGATGACGACAGTCGGGCTCCCCGACACCTCCACCTACACGACGATAGAACTCGAATCATGCATGGTCACGCTGTCCGCCCGTGCCTACGGATCAGAAGGTTGGGAGTTCGAATCTCTTCGGGCGCGCTTTGTATCCGCGTAGATAGGTTTTCCCTGTTGTCAGGCGCAGCCGGTGGCTGCTCGAAGTGTCCGGCACGCCTGATGCATCCGTGCCGGAGACAAACGAGTGATCCGGCGTCGGAACGCATTGCGCGGCAACGTATGAATGTTGTCGAAATTGACGACGCAATCGCTTGGCAGGCGGTCGTCGGCGGCGGTCAGTGCCAGCTCGGAGACCAGTCCCCTGCGGGTGCGGGTCAATGCGGCGACGACGACCGCGCTCATTCGGTCAGCAACCGGATCTCTCGTCAGAATGAGCACGGGCCGGTCGCCGCTTGGTGTCGCTGCGAACCACAGTTCACCGCGCCGCATCGGCCCAGTCAGTCCAGTCTTCGGCAGGCCCCCAGTCGGCGATCTCGCCGAGGGCCTTCTCGTCGTCCGTCAGGGGCTGCTCGGCGTACGCTTGCACGTCCTGGTCTGCCGCGAGTTCGGCCAGGTGGCGCCGTAGTGCCTGGCGGAGTAGTTCAGACCGGTCGATATGCAACCGACGCGCCCACTGCTCGACTGCCGCCGCGTCCTCGTCATCGACGCGAAAGCTAACCATTGTCATACAACCAGTCTAGACTGTATGACGTCTCCGGGGACGCACTGGCGCAACGAGTGCGCGGCTCTTCGCTCTTCGCGCTGTCTCGAATGTTGAGATTCGAGAGTGATCGGTTCGACAACGCCCGCGCTGTCTCCGGAGTGTCTCCGGAATCGATGGACAGAGCCACGTTCGCGGAGCCGGACAGGGCAGCTACCTTCGGGGATGTGGTAGCGGTGGCGATGACGAATTCTTCACCGGTCCAGAAGTACCCGACCGGGATCACCCTCGGCGTCCCGTCCTTGCCGACATAAGCCAGGTGAGCGGCAGACGTCGACGCAAGCAACTCCTGCGCCCCGGCAGTGCCCAGTTCGGCGTCTATCTCCTGCTTAATCACAATCGTTAGCTTTCGTGATGCGACGGCAGGTAAGGGGCCGCGCAAGAACCGGTCGTACCACGCGCCGTTGCTTCGATGTCGCAAGCGGGGACGCGGCGAGCAGGTGATTCAAAGGCACCGGCGCCTCCTGTTCGGTGTATCTGTTGGTTACCCATATCGACTTGAACGACACGTTTCGGCGGCAACCGCCCCCCAAGCTGATGGCCGCTACCCGAGCTGTGACCTGTCACTCCTTGGTTGCGAACGGGTTAACTATCCGTACCCCGGCGTAGTCTTCGTCGGCGCTCAAGTCCTCGGAGAGGACGACGTCACAGCCAAGAGAGCGGGCGGCTTCCAGGACTGCGGCGTCCCAATACGAGAGGCGGAATCGCCTACATGTCGCAAAAGCCGCGAGCATGAGTTCAGCTGTGATCGGGGCGACGGGAAACCGCATGAACGACTCCACCAGCCCGACGGCCTGCTCGTGGGTAAGTGGATCCGCCCTGCTGCTGCGCGTTGCCTGAACGTAGAACTCCTGAAGAACCTGAACGGAAACCGCGAGGTCGCGGCCAGCCAGGATTTCGTTCGCACGCCTGCCCTTCTCCCGCTCTTGGCGATCGCGTGAGATCGCATACAGCAGGACATTGGTGTCAATGAACCGCACGGGCGTGGACTTTGTCGCGGCTCAGACGATCAGCGGCGCGAAACCGGCGAATCTCATTCTGGATCTTACGCTGCTGTTCCTCGAGCCGCGAGAACGCAGCGTCGCGTTCAGCAAGTGAAGTGAGATATCCCGCCACTAGCGTGCTTACCGACTGGCCAAGTTCTGCCGCCCGAATCCGTGCCGCCCGGTAGACCTCGTCGGGGACAGCGACGGTAATATTCTTCACAGTTCCACATTATCACAGTAACTGTGTGACACATACCGATGACCTTCGACAATGCGTCGCGGTCGCGCGGGTAAGTCGGGCGGCTGTGCCGGGAAGGCACGCCGATCACTGCCGAAACGGCCGCGGCTTCCGTGCCGAACTCGTCGATCCCGACGAAGGCGTTTTGCAGTATGTGTGTGATCTTCAGCTGTTCTTCAGTGGTGATGTGGGAGAAGTCCGCCTGCTTCTCGTCGAATGCGCGCGGCATCCCCATCGCCGCCAAAGTCTCCTTGAATTCCTCCGGTCCCCAGCTGATCCGAAACTTGGGCAAACTGAGGTCGACTGGTCCCTCCACCAAGGCCAAGGTGCGGAACCAAGCGTCGTCCACACTGTTGCGAACCGCCTGGAGCTGTCCCTCCGCCGGTAGCACGACCAGCATCTTGAGGTCGCCGCCCACGTAGGGGATTTCCACGGCCTGAAAATCCGACCCGGCCGCATGGCGCATCACCCTCGCCTTGTGCATCATCGGCACGGTGACCACTGACTGAGGAGTCACGCGGAAGGTGCATCGGCCGTAAGTTCTTTCGGAAACGGGTTCTCCCAGCTCGCCTTGAGGTAGGCCGCGTTCAGAAACACGTCGCGCGTCAACTGGTCTATTGCGCCGGGCGGGATCAGGTCTTTGATCTGCCCTTTGGTCGCCTCGCTGGCGAAGTTGTTGATGGTGACCCGTTCGCCGTCGGGGTTGGCCTTGAAGTCGGCGAGGTGCACGCCCGCGTCGTATTGGGCGGCGAGGATGTCGAGGAACGGCGCGCGAACCGACATGCCACGCTGCAGCCAGACCGCGTCGACCATCGTCAACTCGGTACTCCTCGGATCGTCGGCAGAGACCGCGGCGCGGTTGCGTGAACGGCCCACTCACGTTGCGGCTCAACGGGACCGAGCGCGCCGGGCATGGGATCGCTAACCGCGACAACGAGGGACGCGTCACCATCACCGTACGACTGGCTAACTGACCGCCGACCTGCCAGCGCGACGCCCGCCAAGGCGTTCGCATTTCATCCGATGACTGCGGAATCGGCTTGTGGCGCTGCTGCTTTGGCCTTACCACGACTTTGCCCGCCGGAACGCTATTCCGGCCTACCGCCCGATGCGACGACGCAGCCGGGTGAACGCGTTGAACCCACGGGTGACCAGGCGGTCGGCGCGGGTGCCCATCATCGGTAGCATCCCGATCTGACGAGCAAATCCGGCGCCGTCGTAGTAGACAGTATTGCTGGCCACCCGGCCATCGGGCGCCAGCCGGATGACGTCGCATCCGCGAATCTCGACTCGGCGGCCGGTCGCTTCGATGCCCTGAAAAGGCGATCCCGTGAACGATCCGCCGCCCTTCCACTGGACCACGACCTGGCCGGTGCCGTCATCGACGACATTCTCTACCACCAGCCGCCAATCTGGGACCGCTGCGAAGAGCCCCGTGAACCATTGCGTCAAGGCCGCTGCCCCGCACACGGTTTCGCCGGTGGCGAGGAAGTAATCGACCGTGTCGTCGGTCCAGAAATCTTGTGCATGGGAGAAATCACGTTCGTCGAAGATACGGTGAAACACCTGCCGAACCCACTCTGCATTCGTGGTGCCGGGTTGCAGTGCAGTCATGTGTGCCTCCTTCAGCGGACACGGGGACGATCATGGCGGCTGCCCCCGACAATAGACCCGACCACGAGGCCGATAGGAGACCTTGAATCACGGCGTGCGGTAGCAGCGGTGCAACTAGTGCCGCGACTCGATAATCGTCAGCGCCCGCTCGAACAGGTGCACCGTGGCCGCATGCAGTTGATCGCCGACCTCTTTCTCGGCCTTACCCGCGCAGGCGCGCGCCAGCGTGCCCTCGATCACGATGCCGAGCTTGAAACAGGCCAGCACGGTGTACCAGGTGATCTGCGACAGGTCGCGGGTGGTGTTGGCGGCATACCGCTGCAGCAGGTCGTCGGTACTGGCCAGCCCGCTTTGGCCGCCCAAGGCGTGGCTGAAGACGCTCGACCCGTCGGGCTGGCGCCAGGTCGCCAGCAGCCAGCCCAGGTCCAGCAGCGGGTCGCCGATGGTGCACATTTCCCAGTCGACGATGGCGACCACCTCCGGCCCGGTCCAGGAGAACATGACATTGGCCGCGTGGTAGTCGCCATGCATGATGCCGGGCGTCCACGTCGTCGGCCGATGGCGCTCCAGCCACGTCGAAACCTGTTCAATTCCCGGGATCTGCGGCCCGGGGTAGCCGTCGTACTGCTGATAGGACTCCAGCTCGGAAAGCCAGCGTGGCACTTGGCGTTCCAGGAAACCCTCGGGTTTACCGAAGTCGGCGAGCCCAACGGCGACATGGTCCACCGCACCCAACTTGGCCAGCGCATCGGCCATCGACAGGCCCATTCCGAACCGCACCTGCGCGTCGCCGGCGTGCAGTGGCGGCAGCCCTTCACCGGCGTTGAAACCCTCGACGGGCTCCATCAGGTAGAAGACGGCGTCACCGAGCACACCGGGGTTGTCGCAGGTGGCGATCAGCCGCGGATGCGGGACGTCGGAGCCGGCCAGCGCGGCGAGAACCTTGGTTTCCCGCAGGATCACCGTGTTGCTGTGCGGCCGCAGGTGCCGCGGCCCGCGCCGCAGCACGTACGGCCGGCTGGACCTGCTGAATCGCAGCATTACGTTTTGCGTTCCGCCGGTTACCGCGGAGACGTCCTCCAACGGACCCTCGCCCAAGCCCTGCTCGGACATCCACGCGGCCACCGCTTCCAGGCCCACCTGTAAAAACCTACTCTGATGCCATGACGTTGCCGGTTCTCCAGCGTTGGATCGAGATCGTCGATTCCGGTCGTATCGACGGTCTCGACGCGTTGCTCGCCGAGGATGCGGTCTTCTTCTCGCCCGCGGTCTTCAGCGCGCAGGAGGGCCGGGCAAAAGTCCTCACGTATCTGAGCGCGGCGTTGCAGCTGTTCGGCGACTCCGGTTTTCACTACGTCGAGCAGTGGATGATTCGCCCGGTGAAGGCGCTTCAGGCCATCATCGGCGAAAATGGCCGAACTGCTGAGCCAGTCCTAAGCTTTGGCGCGCAGGCTGTATCGAACCGTCTGAGCCCGGATCATGCCGTCGGCGAACACGAACGTGTCGACGCCGTCGTCGACCCGGTAGTGCGCCGCGTCGGCGCTCCACTCCAAAAACAGCACGTCGCCTTCGAAGATCTGAGTTTTCAAGTCCCAAGCCGCGTCGGGCAGGTCGTCGAGCAATGTGACGAACACCTGCCGGATGGCGTCCTTGCCGCGGGCGGCGCCGGCTGAGGTGAGCACCACGGAGTCGTCGGCGTAGTCGGCGATGATCTCGTCGAGGTCGCCGGTGGCCAGTGCCCGACCGTGGTGGGCGAATACTTCTTGGGGCGTGCGCGTCATAGCGAGCGATCGTATCTCGCGTCCGCTGGAACAATGGTCCGCGAAACTGACTTTTCGATCCGACCTTCTGATCCGGCGAGGTGTGGCAATGCCGCGGACTGACAACGATTCCTGGGACATCACCGAAAGTGTGGGAGCCACCGCCCTGGGCGTGGCGGCCGCTCGCGCGGCCGAGACCGAGGGCGCAAACCCGCTCATCACGGAATCCGTTCGCCCGGATGTTCGTCGACGCGGCAGGCGAGGGCATATGGTCGGTTTTCGCCGATCCCCGGTTGCTGGCCCAGGCGGCCGATGCGGAACCCGAGGTGCGCTCCCGGATTCAACGGCGGGAGCCGGCAATGGCGCACCTGGTGGCAGTCTCGGAGATGCTGACTTCGGCGGCCGCGGATTTGGAAGGGATCGGCTCAGTGCTGGGCGAGGCCAGTCCGCAACACTTTTCGGCTCGGCCATCACGGCCGCCGCCTACTCCGCGCGCATGCCTGCCACGTCGTCCTTGATTGCCGCGATCGCGTCGACGGGGGTGAGGTTTTGACCTTGGCTGTTCTGCCCGAGTTGCGGCCAGCCGGCGCCGTCGGGTCCGCGCAGTTGATCCCAGATCTCGCGAACCTTGGTCAGCAGCTCGGCTTGCTCCTCGTCGGTGAGCGCCATCAGGGATCCTCCGTTCACTGTGATGCCGCAGGCGGCGGCGAATTGCTCTGGTGTCAGCCCATCGGCTGAGTTCATGTCGCACCGGCCGAACGGTGGTGCCCCCTGCGGCAGATTCGGGCTGTAACCCGAGCCGTCGGTGTACTGGTGGGCGACCTGGCCGGGAAGGCGGGGATTGGACCCATAGCCGGCCGCGATGACCCGCAGGCCCGGTGGACGCACCCGCCACATGTTCCAGAAGTCATACGCGTTGGCATAGCCGATGATTCGCCTGGGCGAACCGGCGTAATCGGCCAGGTTCCAATACAACTGGTTGATCCACGCCGACCCGTCGCCCGGCGGATTTCCGCCCGATTCGACGTCGAGCATCAATGCCACCCGCCGGTGCAAGCCGCCTTCGGCGTCGATCATGGCACGCACGGTATTGGCGTTGGCCAGCCAATTCGGACGGACGTAGGTGTAGACGATCCCGAATGTCATTCGCCCGCTGTCCACAGCGCCCCGCATCCAGGCGTAGTTGCGCGCGAAGTTGTGATCGCGATAGGTGCCGTCGGAAACCCGAATGGAAAGCACCCGATAGGGATATGAGTCGTCAACCGGCACTTGATATTCGGATACGTCGGCGAACAATGTATCAGGCACGTCCCCCCAATCCCCGTTTACCGCAAGGCTTGTCGCCCATGGTACAGATCCGGTTCGCCAGTATCGGCCGGACTCGGCGGGTATTGTCCCGGTCATGGCTGACCGACCCGCCACGGTTGACGACGTGCACCGGATCGCCGCGTCGATGCCACACGTCAACCGGGTGCCCGGGCCGCAGGGCAACCCCATCTACCAGGTGGGCGGCAAGTCGTTCGTGTACTTTCGCACCCCGCGACCGGACGCGACCGACCCGGACACCGGTGAGCGCTACACCGACGTCATCATGCTGTGGGTGGAGTCCGAAGCCGACAAGCTGGCCCTGACCCAGGATCCGGCGTCACCATTTTTCACCACCCCCCATTTCGACGGACATTTGTCGGTGCTCGTGCGGGCTTGCCGATTGGCGGAAATCGGCACCGGCGAACTGGCCGAACTGATCCAGGACGCCTGGCTGTCACGCGCCTCGAAGAGGCGCGCGGCACAGTGGCTCGCCGCCCAAAACCGGTAGTTTGCCAGCCCGCGGAAATTCTGACCGCTAATTCGCTTGGGGTTCGCCTCGGCACCATGTTTGAACATGGGTGCAACGGGTATGTCAGGTGCTGCGGGATTTTTCTCGAAACCCAATGGAGGTCACCATGCGTGGGCGCGGAGTTGTCGGGGCGATTGTGCTCGTGTGGTTACTCATCGGAGTCTTCGCGACGTGGCAGCGAGGCTACTTCAAGGGTGAGCAAACAAGTTGCGCCTCAGCGGGAACCGTTGCGGTGACGGTGATCGCGGGACCGCTGAATTACCTCGGTGTGCACCCGAAAGTAACAAATTGCCGTTTGCCGCAGCCCAGCTCAATGCAGCTGGTCGGTCATCTCCCCGTAATGTAAAGGAAGTCGCCATGATCGTCGTCGGTGCCATCTTGCTCATTCTCGGATTTGTGTTCGGCATCAATTTGTTGACGGTGCTCGGGGTCATCTTGCTGGTGATCGGCGCCGTGCTGTGGGCCTTGGGCGCCATAGGCCGCCCGGTCGCCGGCCGGCGGTACTGGTACTAGCTAGCGCCCGGTGCCAAAGGTCGCGTGGCCTGCAGTGACCCGCGGTGGTCACGCGGTCTCGCGATCTTTCACAGCTTGCGCATAGCAACGGCATAGCGTCGGCCTAGTGCGGCGCGGATACTGGAACCGTGACGAGCCCGCGAACTCCGGCCGAGCGAGTCGTCATGTCGCGCGCCGACGGACAACCGATCGGTGTCCTGGTCGTTGACGACGAACCCGTTCTCGCCGAAATGGTTTCGATGGCGTTGCGCTACGAGGGCTGGAATATCGCCACGGCGCAAGACGGCGCATCGGCGATCGCAGCGGCCCGCGCCGCGCGGCCCGACGTCGTCGTACTCGACGTGATGCTGCCCGACATGAGCGGCCTGGAGGTATTGCACAAGTTGCGCAGGGAGAATCCTCGCCTGCCGGTGCTGCTGTTGACGGCCAAGGACGCGGTGGAAGACCGCATCGCCGGGCTTACCGCCGGCGGCGACGACTACGTCACCAAACCGTTCAGCATCGAGGAGGTGGTGCTGCGGCTGCGCGCGCTGCTGCGGCGCACCGGCGTCACCACCGTCGATAGCGGTGCCCAACTGGTGGTGGGAGATCTGGTGCTCGACGAGGACAGCCACGAGGTCGCCCGCGCCGGCGAACCAATCTCCCTGACCTCCACCGAGTTCGAATTACTGCGCTTCATGATGCGCAACTCCAGGCGGGTGCTGAGCAAGGCCCAGATTCTGGACCGGGTATGGAGCTACGATTTCGGCGGCCGGTCCAACATCGTCGAGTTGTACATCTCCTACCTGCGCAAAAAGATCGACAACGGTCGCGCACCCATGATCCACACGCTGCGCGGCGCAGGCTATGTCCTCAAGCCGGCCCGTTAACACCCCGCGAAGCTGGTCATTACGCCTGCGACTCCTGGTCGGACAGGTCGTCGTTCTGGTGCTGGTCTGTATCGGTATCGCCGCGGCAACCGAACTGGCCCTGCGCCATCATCTGGTGAAGCAGCTCGATGGCCAGCTCAGTGGGGCCTCGTACCGCTCGGCGTTGCTGTACCCCGAGCCGTCGCACCGGCACGAACCGCGCTACGTGAGGACCGGCCCCGGCCCGAAGTTTCTCGACGCGCCCGGTCAGCCGGCCGGCATGGTCGCGGCGGTGGTCAGCAACGGCAAGACGATCGACGCCGGCTACCTGACCGGCAGTGGCGCCCGGGCCGCGTTGAGCGACAAGGCCCAGGCGCAGCTGGCCGCAATCGCCGGCAGCCGCACGCCGGTGACCCTGAACCTGGACGGTCTGGGTCGCTACCGTGTCGTTGCGGCCACCAGTCGAAACCGCACCGACGTCATCGTCACCGGCCTGTCGATGTCGGGTATCGACGCCACGATGTTGCGGATGCTGATCATGTTCGGGATCGTCACTGCGGTCGCGCTGCTCGCCGCGACCACCGCCGGGGCGATGATCATCCGGCGGGCGCTGGCGCCGCTGCGACGCGTCGCCCACACCGCGACCGAAGTCGTCGATTTGCCCTTGGACCGGGGCGAAGTCGCATTGCCGGTCCGGGTGTCCGACACCGACGCGAACCCCTACACCGAGGTGGGTCAACTCGGGTCGGCGCTGAACCGGATGCTTGACCACATCGCTGCCGCGCTGTCGACGCGGCAGGCCAGTGAAACCCGGGTGCGCCAGTTCGTCGCCGACGCAAGTCACGAACTGCGCACCCCGCTGGCCGCGATTCGCGGCTACACCGAACTCGCGCAACGGATGACTGACGACCGTGCCGCGGTGGCTCACGCCATGAGCCGGGTGGCATCCGAGACCGAGCGGATAACCCGCTTGGTCGAGGACCTGCTGCTGCTGGCCCGCCTGGATTCCGGACGGCCGCTGGAACGCGAACCGGTGGACCTGTCCCGCCTGGCGGTTGACGCGGTCAGCGATGCGCACATCGCGGGCCCGGAACACCAGTGGGAGCTGGACTTGCCGCCGGAGCCGGTGGTGGTCACCGGTGATGCCGCGCGATTGCATCAGGTAGTAGCCAACCTGCTTGCCAACGCCCGCATCCACACCGGCCCCGGCACGGTGGTGACGACCCGGTTGAGTGTCGAATCGGCGCGCGCCGTGCTTCAGGTGGTCGACAACGGCCCGGGCATTCCGGCAGGACTGCAGTCGGAGGTATTCGAGCGGTTCGCTCGCGGGGATACCTCTCGCTCCCGCAAGGGCGGCAGCACCGGGTTGGGTCTGGCGATCGTGTCTGCCGTTGTCAAGGCGCACAACGGAACCATCACCGTCAACAGCTCGCCCGGTCATACCGAGTTCGCGGTGCGGTTGCCACTCGACGGGTGGCAACCGCACGCATAGTCACACGGTTGAAATTGCCCGGCGCGACGCCCTTGTCGTTAGGGGCAGGTGACGTCGATTTCGAACGGCTTGTTCACCGGCTGCATCGGGTTGGCCATGTCGACGCCGGTCGCCGTGCCGGTGATCTTGTAGGTGCTGCCGCTCTTGCTCGCCTCGGCTTTGCCCTGCCCGGTGCCGGAAGTGTATCCGAGGGTTACGCCGTTGACGTTGCCCAGCCCGACCGACTTCACCTGGGGCGGGTTGGTGTCGGTGAGCACGGCCGCGATACCGGTGGCTGCCCCGCCGATCGCGATGTTGACGTTGCCGGCTGCCGTCGTGCAGACGACCGAGCCTGTTACGTGCTGGTCCTGACCGTCGATGATGACCTTCGTTCCCGAAGCCCCTCCGGCGCTTGCCGACGTGGCGCTCGAGCTTCCACCACCACTGGCCGATTTGTTGCTCGAACATCCGGAAAGGCCCGCGGCCAGAATCGCCGCTCCGGCTACCGCCACCGTCAGTCCACGCTTCACCTGTGCTCCTTTGCCGTTGTAGCGATCCACTGGCTCTGAGGACCGCCCCGGCAGTATGCAAGTTAACCGGACGAAGGTCTAGGGTCCTAAGCAACTATTTCTATCTTCTATATTTCCTGTTAGTCACTTGAGAGAGGATCTTCCGGGGACCGTCGCGTTAATGGCAATGTATTGCCGGTGAACGCCAAACCCCCTTCCGCGGCCATCGAGTCCGCCCATCGCGAATATGTTCCGCCGAGCGATGACCCAACCGACTTCGAGAATGCCGACCGTGGATTCATTGCCGCATTGTCCCCGTGCATCATCAACTCGGCCGACGGCCGCGTGGTTTGGGACAACGACGCGTATTCATTCCTGCGCGGACCCGCGCCGACATCGGTGCATCCCAGCCTGTGGCGGCAATGTCAGTTGGCGGCCAAACAAGGCTTGTACGAAGTGGTGCCCGGTATCTATCAGGTCCGTGGCTTCGATATTTCCAATATCAGCTTCATTGAGGGCGATACCGGCATCATCGTCATCGATCCGCTGGTCTCCACCGAGGTCGCCGCTGCGGCGCTGGATTTGTATCGCACCCACCGCGGCGGTGACCGCCCCGTCGTCGCGGTGATCTACACCCACAGCCACGTCGACCATTTCGGGGGCGTGCTGGGCGTCACGTCACAGGCCGACGTCGACGCCGGGAAGGTCTCGGTGCTGGCCCCGGAAGGCTTCACGGCGCACGCCGTCCAGGAGAACATCTACGCCGGCGGCGCCATGATGCGCCGCGCCGGCTACATGTATGGCTCCTACTTGCCGCGCGGCCCCCAGGGGCAGGTGGGCTGCGGTCTGGGACAGACACTTTCGACCGGTGAGGTGTCGCTCCTCGTGCCGACCGTCGACATCAGGCGGACCGGCGAGATACACACCATCGACGGGGTGGAGATCGAATTCCAGATGGCGCCGGGCAGCGAAGCCCCCGCCGAAATGCACTTCTACTTCCCGCGCTTCCGCGCGCTGTGCATGGCCGAGAACGCCACCCACAACCTGCACAACCTGCTGACGTTGCGCGGGGCGCTGGTGCGCGATCCGCGTGCCTGGTCGGGGTATCTCACCGAGGCGATCGAGACCTTTACTGATCGCGCCGACGTCGTGTTCGCCTCACATCACTGGCCGACCTGGGGGCACGACAACATCGTTGAGTACTTGTCGCACCAACGCGACATGTATTCATATCTGCACGACCAGACGCTGCGGCTGCTGAACCAGGGGTACACCGGTGTCGAGATCGCCGAAATGTTCCAGATGCCCCCGGCGCTGGAGCGGGCATGGCATACCCACGGTTACTACGGGTCGGTCAGCCACAACGTGAAGGCGATCTACCAGCGCTACATGGGCTGGTTCGACGGCAACCCCGGCCGGTTGTGGCCGTATCCGCCGGAAGCCATCGCTCCCCGTTACGTCGAGGCGATCGGTGGCATCGACCGGGTTGTCGAGCTGGCCGGCAAAGCCGTTGCCGGCGGTGACTTCCGCTGGGCAGCAACGCTTCTCGATCACGCGGTATTCACTGACAACAACCATACCGCGGCCCGGCAACTCTACGCCGACACCTTGGAACAGCTTGCCTACGGCGCGGAGAATGCGACGTGGCGCAACTTTTTCCTGTCCGGGGCGACGGAGCTGCGCGACGGCAACCTCGGCGCGTCGGGGCAGGCGCCGTCGCCGACGTTCTTCGACCAGCTGACCCTGGACCAGATCTTCGATGTGGTGGCCATCAGCATCAACGGCCCGCGTGCGTGGGACCTGGACCTTGCGATCGACTTCAGCTTCACCGAGCCGGCGGAAAACTATCGGTTGACCCTGCGCAACGGTGTGCTGATCCATCGCAAGGTTGCTGCCGACCCGGCGACGGCGAACGCGACTGTGGCGGTGGGCGACAAGGTTCGGCTGGTTACCGCGGCGCTGGGCGACATCAGTTCGCCGGGTTTCGAGGTGTCCGGAGACGAGACGGTGTTGCAGACCTTCCTGAGTGTCCTCGATCGGCCTAATCCGGCGTTCAACATCGTCACGCCCTAGCCGGCGTCGAGTGTGCGTTGGTGGCGCCGAGTGCGCGTTGGTGGCGTCGAGTGCGCCGCCGGGGCGGGCCAAACATGGATTTTTCCGCCCTACATACACACTCAAAGCCGTAGCCGCACACTCGATCCGGCGGTATGGCAACCGACGCGGTATCGGCGTGCCGAAAGTGAATCGGCGATTCGTACTTGGCTCCCGAAACCCTTGTGAAGCCGTAGCCGCACACTCGATCCGGCGGTATGGCAATCGACGCGGTATCGGCGTGCCGAAAGTGAATCGGCGATTCATGCTTGGCTACCGAAACCCTTGTGACACGGGGGAACATACCAGCCGCAAGATCAGGCGACGTCGATGACCACCTTGCCCAGGACCTTGCGCTCGGCCACATAGCGCAGGGCCGCAGCGGTGTCGGCCAACGGAAACCGCGCGCCGATGTGGGGCCGGACCGTGCCGGCGGCGAACAGCTGCGCCAACTCACCGAGGTCACGGATGGCATCGGCGGGGTGGTCACTGGCAAAGGTGCGAATCTCCATGCCGCGCACGGCGATGCCCTTGAGCAGAACGAGGTTGAGCGGGATCGCCGGGATGGTGCCGGCCGCGTAGCCGAGGGTGATGAAAGTCCCGCCGCGGGCCAGGCCACGCAATGCCGGCTCCGAGTACCGGCCCCCGACCGGGTCGATCACCACGCGCGCGTTGTCGTCGGTGAGCTCTCGGATGCGGGCTTTCAGGTCCTCGCGGTCGTAATCGACCGTTGCCTGCGCGCCCCGCTGTGCACACAGCTCCAGCTTCTCCGCGCTCGAGGCCGCCGCCAGCACGCGGGCACCCATGGCGACCGCCAGATCGACGGCGGCAAGACCCACACCGCCCGCGGCGCCCAATACCACCACCCAATCGCCTTGCGACACTTGCCCAACCGAGCGCAACGCGTGATACGTGGTTCGGTAGGTGACCCCGAAGGCGGCGGCCGAAGCCAAGTCGGCATCGTCGGGAACGAGCGTTGCCGACGACGCATCCAGCAGCGCCCGCTCGGCGAATGCTCCGACGGCCGTGGTCCCGAACACCCGTTGGCCCGGCCGGAACGGCGTGTCCGCGCCGGCGGTCAGCACCTCGCCGGCGAGTTCGCTGCCCGGCGTGAACGGCACCGGGATCTGAATCTGGTACTTGCCGGCGATCAATAGCACGTCGGGAAAGTTGACCGCCGCGGCGCGCACCCGCAGCAGGAGCTGGCCAGGCCCCGGGACCGGGTCGGGAAGCTCGCAGACAACCAAGTCCTCGGGCGGGCCGTACGCACGGCACACGACCGCACGCATCAACCGGCTCCGGTCACGACGAAGAGGGAAGGGCCGGAACACGATCCACGAGGTCGCCGTACTTGGCGCGGGCGGCCTCACGGCGGACGTCCAGCATCTCGCTGGGCCGCTCGGCGTCTTCGGCGTCGTAGTTCTTCAGCAGCAGCCGGGCCAGGTTGACCTTGTGCGCCTCGGTGGGTCCGTCGGCCAGGCCGAGCGCCACCCCGCCGAGCAGCACGTTGACCAGCGGCAGCTGATCGGTGGTGCCCAGCGCGCCGTGCACCTGGATGGCGCGCAGCCCAATCGATTTGAGTACTTGCGACGCGAGGATCTTGCAGGCACCGATCTCGGCTCGCGCCGCATGCTCGCCGGCGGTGTCGATCAGCCAGGCCGCATGCAGCACCGCCAGCCGGAAGGGCATCAGCTCGGTGTAGGAGTCGGCGATGAACGCTTGCACCAGCTGCTTGTCGGCCAACGAACTACCCTGGGTGAAGCGGCTTTTCGCCCGTCGGGACATCATCTCGATGGCGCGTTGCGCCATCCCGATCGAGCGCATCGCGTGATGCAACCGGCCACCGGCCAGCCGGGTCTGCAGAATCATGAAGCCCTGTCCGGGCTCGCCCAGCAGCGCGTCCGGTCCCACCCGCACGCCGTCGTAGCGCACCAGCGAATGTCCGGGTTCGTGCGGGTGGGCGCCGACCAGGTGGTGGTTGGCCTCGATGGTCAGCCCTGCGGCTCCGGCCGGGACCAGGAATGTCGAGGCGCCGCGATGCACGGGCACGTCGGGATCGGTGATAGCGACCACGATGAAGAATGACGCGACGGATGCATTGGACGAGAAGTACTTTCGCCCGGTGATCACCCAACCGCCACCGTCGCGGACGGCACGGGTGGTGAACACCCGCGGGTCGGCGCCGCCTTGCGGTTCGGTCATCGAGAAGCAGGAGAAGATCTCACCGGACAGCAGGCCCTGCAGGTAGCGGTCCTTCTGCTCCTGGGTACCGAAGCGCGCAATGATTTCGCCGTTGCCGGTGTCGGGTGCCTGGGTGCCGAACACGATCGGCGCCCACGGGCTGCGGCCCAGGATCTCGTTGATCAGCGTCAGCTTCACCGCGCCGAAGCCCTGCCCGCCCAGTTCTGGACTCAAATGCGGTGCCCACAAGCCCTGGTCGCGAACCTGCTGCTTGAGCGGATCGACGATCCGCCGGCGTTGGTCGTCGAGTGGCAGGAACTCGCAGCCCGGGAACAGCACTTCGAGAGGTTCCACCTCGTCGCGCACGAATCCGCGGATCCAGTCGAGCTTCTTCTCGAATTCGGGTTCGGTGGAGAAGTCCCAAGGCACGTGAGTGCTCCTATCTTTCAGGGGATTCCGCCGTCGGCCCGGACAATCGAGCCGGTGGTGAAGCTGGATGCGTCGGAGGCGAGAAACAGTGCGGCGCCGACGATTTCGGACGGATTTCCGGCCCTGCGCAACGAAAGGTGCCCGAACGGATTCTGGGTTGCCTGCTCCAGGTTCCAGGCCTTGCTGATATCGGTCAGAAACGGTCCGGCCATCAGTGTGTTGACCCGCACCGAAGGCCCGAACGCCCGGGCGAGACCTTCCGTCATCGCATTGAGTCCTGCCTTCGCCGCGGCGTAGGGGATGATGTCCGCGCCCGGCCGCAGCGACCCGGTGGAGCTGACGTTGATGATCGACCCGCGCCCGGCCGCCACCATCCGTTCGCCTACCAGTGCCGACAACCGGAACGGCCCTTTGAGGTTGAGGTTGACGACGGCGTCGAATAGCTTCTCGGTGACGTCGGTGAGCTTGTCGTACAGCGGTGACATGCCGGCATTGTTGATCAGCGTGTCGACCTTGCCGAACCGGTCGTAGGCCGCCTCGACCAGCCCGTCGAGCTGGTCCCAGCGTCCCATGTGCACCTGGTAAGCCATCGCGGCGCGCCCGGTCTCGGCTTCGATCTCGGTGGCGGTGGCCACGCAGTTGTCCAGGTTGCGGCTGGCAATCAGCACGTCGGCGCCGCAGCGGGCGAGCGCGAAAGCCATTTCGCGGCCCAATCCGCGGCTGCCGCCGGTGATCAGCACCACCTGGTCGGTGAGATCGAAAAGCCGGTCCGCATAACCCATTTCAGCGAGCCTTAGCGAGCTCGGCCGCGGTGGCGATGAGCTGGGGGACCATCGTCGCGAAGGTTTCGGTGATCTTCGGGTCCACCTCATGGGGTCCCGGCCGAACCGCGGCCGCGTAGGTCTTCTCCAGCACGATGCCCAGTTTCCAGTTGGCCAGCACCAGGTAGTAGTCGATGTTCTCGGTGGACAGCCCGCTGATCGCCTCATAGTGCGCCAGCAGCTCGCTGCGTCTGGGCATGCCGCGCATGTCGAGATAGAACCCATCGGCGCGCGGCTCCTCGCCGTCATAGCCCAGTAGCGCCCACGCCAGGTCCAGCAGCGGATCGCCCACCGTCGCCATCTCCCAGTCCACGATCGCGGCCAGCCGGGCCGGCGCCCCGTGCGCGAACATGACGTTGGCGAATTGATAGTCGCCGTGCATGACGCCCGGCCTGTAGTGCGCGGGGCGGTTGCGGCGCAGCCAGTCGGCGGCCTCCTGCAGGCCGGGTAATTCGCGCACCTGAAAAACGGCCAGGAAGCGCAGCCAGCGATCGACCTGCCGTTCATGGAAACCCTCCGGACGGCCGAACCCGTCGAGGCCCTGCGCTCGCCAGTCCACCCTGCCCAGCTTGGCGGCGCCCTCGACGAGCTGGAACGCCAGCCCGCGCCGGGCGTCCGGGTCGGTGTCGAACGGCGCCTGCCACCCGCGGTCCATCGGGCTCCACCCGTCGATCGCCGCCATCACGTAGAACGGCATGCCCAGCACCGAGCCGGTCTCATCGGCCGCAATGAGCTCAGCGTGCGGCACATCGGTGCCCGACAACGCCCGCGCCAGCCGGATTTCCCGCAGCAACCCGTCGACCCGGGCCGCGTCCGCCCGGGGGCCGGGCATCCGCAGCACCATGCGTTGATCGGCGCGCCGAATCAGGTACAGCGTGTTCTGGGATCCGCCGCTCAGCTGCTCGAGTTCCGGCCACGCACCGCCGCCCGGTGCGCCGTTCGCATCGAGCCAACGACCGATGACGCCGGCGTCCAGCTGCGTTCCGCTGGCAGTCGTCATTGGCTGCACACCCGCTCTCGGTTCGGAGAATTCCATTCTCAAGCGGCATGGTAGCGCCGGGCAAGCCGCGTGTAAGGCTTGGCCCCATGCAACTGCTTCTGGTCCGTCATGCTTTGCCGCTGCGCAGCGAACACGGCGAGGGTTCAGATCCGGACCTGTCGGACACCGGCATAGCCCAGGTCGCGCGGCTACCCGAGGCGCTGGCCAGGTTTCCCATCTCGCGGGTGGTGAGCAGCCCGCAGCGCCGCGCCATCCAGACCGCCGAACCGGTCGCGGCGGTTCTTAGCCTGCCCGTCGACATCGAGGACCGATTCGCCGAGTACGACCGCGACCTTGCGCTGTACATCCCCGTCGAGCAGATCCGTGAAGAAAACCCGCAGGAGTGGGCACGCATGGCTCAAGGGCACCTGCCCAGCGCCGTCGACGAGCATGCCTTCCGTGCCCGGGTCCGCGCGGCCCTCGACGACGTGGTCGCTACCTCCGATCCGGACGAGACCGTCGCGGCGTTCAGCCATGGCGGGGTGATCAACGTGGTGCTGCACGAGATTCTGGGAACGGCACGCCTGTTGTCGTTCCCCATCGACTACGCCTCGGTGACTCGGCTGCTGTTCTCCCGGAGCGGTCAGGCCACCGTGGCGACGGTCAATACGACCGAACACGTATGGGATCTGTTGCCCCGCAATCAGCGCCTGCTCGGCGACGACGCGGGCCGTGCAGAGCCGGGCGGCCGGCGGTGGTAAACAAGTTCGGTGACCTCGGTTCACGGACTCGACGGCCTCGACCTGGCCGCACTGGACGGATATCTGCGTTCGCTCGGCATCAAGCGCGACGGTGAGTTGCGCGGCGAGCTGATTTCCGGCGGGCGCTCCAACCTGACCTTCCGGGTTTGCGACGATGCGACGAGCTGGCTGGTGCGCCGTCCACCGCTACACGGACTGACGCCGTCGGCCCACGATATGGCCCGCGAGTACCGGGTCGTTGCCGCACTCCAGGACACACCGGTTCCGGTGGCGCGCACGATCGCGCTGTGCCAGGACGACGCGGTACTGGGCGCGCCGTTTCAGATCGTCGAATTCGTTGCCGGACAGGTGGTGCGCCGGCGCGCTCAACTCGAAGCGTTCGGCAGTCGGATCATCGACGGTTGTGTGGATGCGTTGATCCGGGTGCTGGTCGACTTGCACAGCGTCGACCCGAACGCGGTCGGGCTGGCCGATTTCGGCAAGCCCGATGGTTACCTGGAACGGCAGGTGCGCCGATGGGGTTCGCAGTGGGACCTGGTTCGGCTGCCCGACGACGGCCGTGACGACGACGTCGCGCGACTGCATTCGGCGCTGCGGCAAGCGATTCCGAAGCAAAGCCGAACCTCGATCGTGCATGGTGACTACCGGATCGACAACACCATTCTCGACGGCGACGATCCGACGAAGGTGCGCGCGGTGGTGGACTGGGAGCTGTCGACGCTGGGTGATCCGCTGTCCGACGCCGCCCTGATGTGCGTCTACCGCGACCCCGCGCTGGATCTGATCGTCAACGCGCAGGCTGCCTGGACGTCGCCGCTACTACCGACCGCCGACGAGTTGGCCGACCGGTATTCGCTGGTCTCCGGGATGTCGCTGGGGCACTGGGAGTTCTACATGGCGCTGGCCTACTTCAAGCTGGCCATCATCGCGGCCGGGATCGATTTCCGCAGGCGCATGTCCGAGCTCGCCGACGAGAAAGCCGATTCCTTCGACGAGGCGCCCGACGTCGTGTCGCCACTGATCTCCCGCGGTCTGGCCGAGATCACCAAGCCGATGTCGTGACCCGTCGGTTCGAGTGTGCGGCGGTGGCTCCCGCGTGACGTTCCCACCGCCCGGCGGGCACACTCAAAGCCCAGCCCACACAGTCACCGGGTGGGCGGGCCGGCGGATCGCAATGCCTGTGTGTGGGTCTTCTTGGCCACCCGGCGCAGTTGAATGATCCGCGCGGTGCCGACTGCCACCGTCAGCAACCCGCCCCCGACGGCGGCCAGCAGGATCGCCACCCCCAGGGGAAGGCTCCAGTGCCAGCCCAGGAAGGTGAACGGGGTGGACGCGGTGTTCTGCGCGATGAAGACCAGCAACAGGATCAGGATCAGGAAGCCGGCGATCAGGGATGACCACAGGGCGCCGGCCCGGGTCAATGTGGACGCCGGGTCCTTCGCCGGCACACGAGGTCTGGGAGCCGGGGGCGGCTGTTCACGCGGGCCTGAGGGGTTGCTGGTCATAGTGCCATCTTCTTCCCATCCCGCCCGGAATGAAACCAAGCCACGCGGAAACCCGCGTTGCGGCGGCCCTAGTTTCGCAAGATAGTGTCACCGGCATGTTGATGCTGCGGCGGCTGCGTCGGGCGGCATTTGCCGCGGCCGTCTGCTTGGTGACGGCATGCCCGGTGGCGGCGTGCGGCAGTGCCGACCCGTTCGGGGCGTCAAATGGCACCATCAAGTCGATCGTCGTCGGATCCGGTGACTTCCCGGAGTCGGAGATCGTCGCGGAAATCTATGCGCAGGCGTTGCAGGCCAACGGTTTCAACGTCGGGCGGCGACCGGGTATCGGCAGCCGCGAGACCTACATACCGGCGCTCAAAGACCATTCCATCGACCTGGTTCCCGAGTACATCGGCAACCTGCTGCTGTACTTTCAGCCAGACTCCACGGTGACCATGCTGGATGCGGTCGAATTGGAGCTCTACAAGCGGTTACCCGGCGACCTGTCGATTCTGACACCGTCACCGGCGTCGGACACCGACACCGTCACCGTCACCAAGGCGACCGCCACCAACTGGAACCTGACGACCATCGCCGATCTCGCGGCACATTCTGCCGAGGTGAAGTTCGCGGCCCCGTCGGTATTCCAGACCCGGCCGGCCGGGTTGCCCGGGCTGCGCCAGAAGTACGGACTCGACATCGCGCCAGCCAATTTCACGACCATCAACGACGGCGGCGGCGCGGTGACCGTGCGGGCGCTGGTGGACGGAACCGTCAACGCCGCCAACATCTTCAGCACCTCGCCGGCGATCCGGCGGAACAACCTGGTAGTCCTGGCGGACCCGGAGCACAACTTCCTGGCCGGCAACATTGTGCCGCTGGTCAATTCGCAGAAGAAATCGGACCGCCTCAAGGATGTCCTGGACGCGGTCTCGGCGAAACTGACGACCGAAGGCATGGCCGAACTCAATGCCGCGGTGTCGGGCAATGACGGGGTAGATCCCGACCAGGCAGCACGGAAATGGTTGCGCGACAACGGCTTTGACCATCCAATCCAGCCATGATCAGCTTCGACAAAGTGGCCAAGGTGTACGCCGACGGCACCACCGCCCTGGACCAGTTGAGCCTCGAAGTCCCCCGAGGCAGGCTTACCGTCTTCGTCGGCCCCTCCGGCTGCGGCAAGACGACCGCGCTGCGGATGATCAACCGGATGGTCGAGCCGACCTCGGGCACCGTCACCGTCAACGGCACCGACGTCGCAGACGTCAACCCGGTGCGATTGCGGCTCGGTATCGGCTATGTCATCCAGAGCGCGGGATTGATGCCGCACCAACGGGTGATCGACAACGTCGCGACGGTGCCCGTGCTGAAAGGACAGTCGCGCCGGGCCGCCCGCAAAGCCGCATACCAGGTGCTCGAGCGGGTCGGGCTGAGTCCCAAGGTCGCCACCCGTTACCCGGCGCAACTCTCCGGCGGCGAGCAACAGCGGGTCGGAGTGGCGCGTGCGCTCGCGGCCGACCCGCCGATCCTGTTGATGGACGAGCCGTTTTCGGCCGTCGACCCCGTGGTCCGCCACGACCTGCAGAATGAAATCCTGCGTCTGCAAAGCGAATTGCGCAAGACCGTCGTTTTCGTCACGCACGACATCGACGAGGCGTTCAGGCTCGGCGACGTGGTAGCGGTGTTCGCGCCCGGCGGCCACCTACAGCAGTGCGACGAGCCGGCCAAGCTACTTTCGCGCCCGGCCAACAACTTCGTGTCGAAATTCATCGGCCTCGGCCGCGGCTATCGGTTGCTGCAGCTCATCGACGGCGCAGGGCTTCCGTTGCACGACATCACCTGCGTGACCGCAAACACCCTGCGCGACAAGCCACTCCCGGATGGCTGGGTTCTGGTGGTCGACGACGGCCACGCGCCGCTGGGCTGGATCGACGCCAACGGCCTGCGGCGCCACCAAAACGGCGCTGCGTTGTCGGACACCGTGACCGTGGTCGGCTCGGTGTTCCGCCCCACTGGAAACCTCAGCCAAGCGCTGGATGCGGCGTTGTCGTCGCCCTCGTCGATGGGTGTCGCCGTCGACGAAGACGGCAAGGTGATCGGCGCGGTGCTGGCCGCCGACGTGCTGGCCGCGGTGACACGTCGACGGCAGGGCTGAGGCGTGCGTTATCTGCTGACCCACCTCGACACCGCCTGGGTCCTGACCGTGATCCATCTGCGGCTGTCGCTGATTCCGGTGCTGATCGGGCTGGCGATCGCGGTGCCGCTGGGCCTGGCGGTGCAGCACGCGCCGGTGCTGCGGCGATTGACCACGGCAACGGCCAGCATCGTGTTCACCATCCCGTCGCTGGCGCTGTTCGTGGTACTGCCGCTCATCATCAAAACGCGCATCCTCGACGAGGCCAACGTCATCATCGCGCTGACTGCCTATACGACGGCGCTGTTGGTGCGGGCCGTGCTCGAGGCGCTGGATGCGGTGCCGGCACCGGTGCGTGACGCGGCCGTCGCGGTCGGCTACTCACCGATTCGCCGGATGATCAAAGTCGAACTGCCGCTGTCGATCCCGGTACTGGTAGCCGGGCTGCGGGTGGTCGTGGTGACCAATATCGCGATGGTTTCGGTGGGCTCGGTGATCGGCATCGGCGGCCTGGGGACCTGGTTCACGGCGGGATACCTGACCGACAAGAGCGACCAGATCGTGGCCGGCATCATCGCGATGTTCACGCTGGCCGTCGTCATCGACATGCTGCTCACCCTGCTCGGCCGGCTGGCCACGCCGTGGGAGCGCGCGGCACACAGTCACCGCCGGATCAGATCCGTGATCGTCGGCGGTGCCCGATGAAAGCGATGAACTTCCTCGGGCAAACCTGGTCCTACGTCTCCACGGCAGCGAACTGGACCGGACCCGCCGGGCTGGCCGCCCGCACGGTGGAGCACCTGGAATACACCGGGCTGGCCGTGGCCGCTGCGGTGGTGATCGCCGTCCCGATCGGAATGGTCATCGGGCACACCGGCCGCGGCCAGGTGCTGGTGGTGGGCGTGGTCAACGGGCTGCGTGCGTTGCCGACGCTGGGTGTGCTGCTGTTGGGCGTGCTGCTTTTCGGGCTCGGTATCGGACCGCCCATCGCGGCGCTGATGCTGCTGGGCATTCCGTCGCTGCTAGCCGGCACCTATGCGGGAATCGCCGGAGTCGACCCGCTGGTCGTCGATGCCGCCCGGGCGATGGGGATGACGGAATCGCGGGTGCTGCTGCGGGTCGAGCTGCCCAACGCAATGCCCCTGCTGCTCGGCGGGCTGCGCAGCGCGACGCTGCAGGTGGTCGCCACCGCGACGGTGGCCGCCTATGCCAGTCTGGGCGGGCTGGGCCGCTACCTGATCGACGGGATCAAGGAGCGCCAATTCCACATCGCTCTGGTCGGTGCGGTGATGGTGGCTGCGCTGGCGTTGATCCTGGACGCGGTGCTGGCGTTGGCGGTTTGGGCGTCGACGCCGGGCACCGGTCGTCTGAGAAAGCCCATAAGCAGGCCAAATCGCGCAATTGACGTCACAGTTAGCTCCAATTTGGCCACGGCCGGCGGACACGTCCTACGGTAGGAGTGTGAACTCCGCTCCCTCTGATCCGGCCCGGCGCCTCTGGTCGGCGATGTTGACTTGGCGCGCCCAGGACATCTCGCGCATGGAATCGGTACGAATCCAGGTGTCCGGCAAGCGAATCAGGGCCAACGGCCGCATCGTGGCGGCGGCCACCGCGACAAATCCGGCCTTCGGCGCCTACTACGACTTGCAGACCGACGAGTCCGGCGCCACCAAGCGGTTCGGGCTGACCGTCACGCTGGCCGAGCGGGAACGGCAGCTTGCTATCGCCCGTGATGAGGAGAACATGTGGCTGGTGACCGACCACCAGGGCGAGCGGCGCGCGGCCTACAACGGTGCGCTCGACGTCGACTTGGTGTTCAGCCCGTTCTTCAACGCGCTGCCGATCCGGCGCCTCGGCATCCACGAGAAGGCCGAGTCAGTGTCCTTGCCGATGGTCTACGTCAATGTCCCCGAGATGACAGTCGACGCGGCCACCGTCAGCTACACCAGCGAGGGACGTCTGGACGCGATCAAGCTCCGTTCACCGGTCGCCGATACCACCGTGACCGTCGACGCCGACGGATTCATTGTGGACTATCCAGGATTGGCAGAGCGGATCTGATCACCCCGCCCGCCCGGCCCGCGGCGGCCAGTTGCTCGCGCCACCTCTCGGCGCCGATCACCACTGTCATGATGTCGGAGCGCGGGAAACTCTCGTAGCGGGTTCGCGCGGCGTGGCCGGCATCGACCAAGTCGGCCACCGAGCCGTGGCCGGCCAGCGAATCGCGGGCGCGGCCCAGCAGCTCGATGACCCGGTCGGTGACCGGCACCAACTGGCCGGTGTTGGCTTCACACATGGCGCGCACCAGATCCGGGGCGGTGCCGGCGACCCGAGTGGCGTCCCGAAACGACCCCGCGGCCAGCGCGAAAGCCAGCGGCACCTCGGCGGCGGTGATCGCCAGCGCCTCGGCGAGCAGATGCGGTAAGTGAGAGATGGCGGCCGCGGCGGCATCGTGCTCGTCGGATTTGGCGGGGACCACCACGGCCCCGCAGTCCAGCGCCAACGTCATCACCATCGACCACACCTGAGGATCGACGTGGTCGTCAACGGCGACCACCCAGGGGGCTCGGGTGAACAGCCCCCCGTGGCCGGCCGCCCAGCCCGAGTGGGCGGTGCCCGTCATCGGGTGACCCCCCACGAAGCGACCTTGCAGACCGGCGGCGGCGACCTCTTCGAGCACCGCGCATTTGACGCTGGTGACGTCGGTCAGCGGACAGTTGGGGGCCGACTCACGGATATGGGCGAGCATGTTGGGCAATGCCGGCATCGGAACCGCCAGCACGATCAGCGCTTCGATGTCGGCGGCCCGAGTCAGCGTCGCGGAAAGATCGGTACTGGCGTCAAATCCTTCGGCCCGGGCACCGTGGGCTCCCTCCACCGACCGGTTGTAGCCGAAAACCTCGCGGCCGGCGGCTGCCGTGGCTCGCATGATCGAGCCGCCGATCAGCCCCAGCCCCAGCACGCACACCGGTGTCGTCTGCACAGTCCCAAGGTTGGCACACTTGTCCGGTCGGTGTGTGGTTCCCGGGCGCTGCTCGCCATCGGTGTCGGAGCGGGGTCGTCTGGTCACGGGCCTGGTCAGCGACTAGCGTAAGCGGCCATGGGAGCACAACGGGCCTCCGCGCCGGGCCCGTCCGCCGACGCGCCGGACGGTTTCGGCGTTGCCGTCGTGCGTGAAGAGGGCAAATGGCGATGCGCGGCGATGGGCCGGAAAGCGCTGACCAGCCTGGCGGCCGCTGAGACGGAACTGCGTGAACTGCGCAGCTCCGGAGCGGTGTTCGGGCTGCTCGACATCGACGACGAGTTCTTCATCATCCTGCGCCCCGCACCCTCGGGGACGCGTCTGCTGCTGTCCGACGCGACCGCGGCGCTGGACTACGACATCGCCGCCGAGGCGTTGGACAGCCTGGACGCCGAGATCGATCCCGACGACCTCGAGGATGCCGAGCCGTTCGAGGAAGGCGACCTCGGCCTGCTGGCCGACATCGGCCTGCCCGAAGCGGTGCTCGGAGTCATCCTCGACGAGACCGACCTCTACGCCGACGAGCAGCTCGGGCGCATCGCGCGTGAGATGGGCTTCGCCGAGCAACTGTCGGCGGTGATCGACCGTCTCGGTCGGTGACCGCTGACCGCGTCGGTGAGCACTGACGAAGAGCTGATCCGCGCCGCATTGGCGGCCGCCACGACGGCGGGTCCGCGCGACGTGCCCATCGGCGCGGTCGTCGTCGGCGCCGACGGAACCGAACTGTCCCGCGCGGTGAATGCCCGTGAGGCGCTGGGTGATCCGACCGCGCACGCCGAGATCCTCGCCTTGCGTGCGGCGGCGGCGGTGCTCGGTGACGGCTGGCGGTTGGAGGGGACCACGCTGGCGGTCACCGTGGAACCGTGCACCATGTGCGCGGGTGCGCTGGTATTGGCGCGGGTCGCTCGCCTGGTGTTCGGCGCCTGGGAACCCAAGACGGGAGCGGTCGGGTCGCTGTGGGACGTGGTCCGCGACCGTCGGCTCAACCATCGTCCGCAGGTGCGGGGCGGTGTGCTCGCTGCCGAGTGCGCCGCACCCATGGAGGAGTTCTTCGCTCGCCAGCGATTGGGGTGACCGGCCACCGGTTCGGTAAGCTGCTCGACGGTGGCGTGTCCGAGCGGCCTAAGGAGCACGCCTCGAAAGCGTGTGACGGCTAACACCGTCCGAGGGTTCAAATCCCTCCGCCACCGCCAACATTACGCAGTTCAAAGGTGGTTTTTTGGTTGCTGCGGGGGCCCGTGGCCGCATTTGGACCAAGTGTCCATACCCCTGGTGAGTATCGACGTTGTAGTGTCGCCGCAACCGCGTCTAGATCCATATCGAAAATGTCGGAGTAGACACGTCACACTCGGATCTCTGTGCCCCAGCATCCGCTCCAGCGCGAGCACTTTCACCCCGGCCGACACCGCCATGGATGCATAGGTGGACCAAACCGTACAGCGGGGGGTCGCCCACCATCCTGCGGTGTCGATCGTCCACAGCACGGCCCCGCTGTACCTGGCGTATGCGCGGGAATTCGGTTTGACGGCGAGTGCCGCGCGGAGATTGGCGCCTGCGCCAGATGCCGGCCGGGGCGACGGTAACCCCAGTGCAGGCTGACTCTGGGGTTCTAGACCGCACCTCTTGTCGGGACGTTGTCACGCCCTAGTCTCGGCTCAGCTCACTAAGGTTGCTGAACGTGCGAAACGAGCCAATGCCAGGTGCTGTGGTACTACGTTTCACTCCTATGAGTCCAGAAGGCGTACTGAAACGCGCTAAGCTAGACGCTCGTCGCAGCACTGGCAAAGGCCATTACACAGCGTCGGTATGGGCTGACCACGCGAGACCGGGAGAAACGCGAGAACAAGTGATCGCGCGGCTACTTGAGGCCACCGAGCTTCACGGCCTCGACCCGGCCCGCAATCCAAACTTGTGGTGGTGTTCTTCGGCGCAAAAGCTACTGGACGAAGGCTTCGTTTTCGAGAAGGACGACGAAGACGGCGAAGCGGAGGAGCACTATTCTGTCATCCTTGGGTACCCCCCTACGCTAGAGGATGCGAAACGATTCGTGGCAGCGTTTACCAAGGAGAGGAGGCCAGGACAATGACCGAGATCATGATCGACCCCAATGTGCGGGTTGCTGGTGACCTGACGTTCTCCGGATACGAGGACGTGCGCGGACCCCTCCCGATCGCTGGGCAGCAGGTTCTCGTGCGCGAGCCCGAGGCGAATCTAGTGGCGGTTGGCATCGTCCGTCGTGTCGATGAAAACGACCGACTTATCTATATCGCGGTGGATTGGGCGCGGCTTGCCCCAGACCGGATCCCGACGCCAGATGAATTTATGGGCATCCTCCGGCGCAACCAGGTTAGATCTCTGTTCCAGCCCATTGACCGCCCAGTCGTGAGCGGTGCCACGTTGCGCAGTGCATGAGCGACGCTGCCGACGCCGCAATCGTGCGCGTGATGCTCGCTGACTTCGCCAACGTTACCGATCCGGGCAGCAAGCTGAACATCATTGGCGGCGGCATCGTGATGATGGGCTACGACCCTAACATTGGAGCCACCGCGGCTCACGCTGTCGTCGCCAAAATCTCGTTTCCACCTGAATTCATCGGCGAATCACCAGCCGTAGAACTTGCCCTGGAACATGACGACGGCAGCCTTGTAACCCTCCCGGGCCCGATGGGGCCTCAGTTTCTGCGTGTCGGAGTCGCCGACGCATTGAAGCCCGCGGTGGTTCCGGGCGCGAACGTTCCCCCAAACACCGTGCGCTCATCGAAGCAATTCGTCATGTACTTCGCTAGTGGACTTCCATTGGAACCCAACAAGCGCTACAGGTGGCGCATAAAGATTGATCACGAGACCCGCGACGAGTGGACCGAGACTTTCTATGTCTTTACCGCTGATGCTGGGCCGGTTATCGGCTAGGGATTCAGCCGGTCAACACAAACTACTGGGGGGTGCCAGGACTCGTCCGGGCGTGAATCGGACGCGCGGTGGACCGGGGTGCGGCCGCAGTTATTTTGGCCTCAGTAACAGCCAATGACAGCTGCCGTAGCCGTTGAAGAACGGACCGTTCTACCACCTCAAGAACCCGAAGGCCTCGCGCCGCTGCTGGAAGCGCTCGGCTCTCCGGAGGTTTCCGTGTGCGGCGGCAACGGGCGGGCGATTACCCTTCCCGATTCTGTGCGCGACGCACTCTACAACGTGGTGCTGGTGCTGTCGCAAGGCAAGGGCATCTCACTCATTCCGCGCCAGCGCAAGCTCACCACGCAGGAGGCAGTGCACCACTAGACATCAGCGGTACTGCACGATGCCGAGTCCATCGATGCGTCGAAAGTCGGCGACGTTGGCGGTGACGATAGGTATGCCCAACTGCAAACTCGCGCAACCGATCCAGAGGTCGTTGGTACCGATCAGCTCACCCCGGCGACGTAGCTCTCGCACCACCCTCGCGTAGACGAACGCGATCTGATCATCCACCGGGACGAGGGTGTGTCCCTCGCGCATGGCGGTAACCACAGGGTGCTCGGCCCGGTCGAATCCTTCGGCGAATTCGCCCAGCGCGATCGTCGAAAGGAACAGTTCGGCATCCGGTGAGCGTTTGAGGAACCGGTGCGCGGCGCCGTCGTCGCCACCCGCGGACCGCTCGCGTTGCAGATCGATGAGAAACGTCGTGTCGACGCTCACCCGGAGCGCCACAAGTCCTCGGGCGGTGTGTCCGTGTGCTGTGCTTCATCGAGGCGTGCGAGAACATCGTCAGGCACCGTCGGGAGTTCATCGAGTGCATCCAGAAGCGCTGCGGCCGTGGGAGCTTCGTTGCGCCAGTGCGCACGCTTGATGACTTGAGAGAACGATTCGGTCGGCGCACGGCGGGCAGCCCGAAGACGTTCGTATGCTTCGAGATCGATCGATATCGTCTTGGTTGCCACAGTGCATGTATACATGCATGGCACTGTGCAGGCAACGTCAGACGGCCCGGACCGCACGCCGAGGCCCATGCCACCGGCGACTAGCCGCCACTCACCAGCAACGGAAGCGAGATCATTCCGGCACCACCGGACACCACGATCACCCAACGGCCGTCGACCGGCAGAGTCACCTCGATGCCGAAGATCGCGAAGCCGACCTCGGCGGCGGTGGCGGCTTCCGGCAACTCGTAGGGCAGGTGTAACGGCTCGTCGTCGGTGGGGGGCCAGATCTCGACATCGACCCGCCGGTCCGGGTTACCGGTCTCGGTCTGCGTCAGCACCACCAGCAGAAACTGCGCCAACCGGTCGGCTTCGAGGGTGTAGCGGAACAAGACGCCGCCCGAGACGTTGAGCTTGTTGTCCACCGCCGACGCCGCTTCGGCCAGGAAGGCCCCCACGATCATCCCGCCGAACCTACCGCTATTCCCGTCAGCTCAGCCCGCACCGTAGGGCTGCTGCTGGGGCTGGGACTGCTGGGGCTGGGGCGCGCCGCCATAACCGAGCTGCGTGGCGGTATAGCGGGCGGCGTCGGTCACCGGCACGGCTTGCACCGCGGTGCCGTAGGCGCAAATCTCGGTCCACACGTCACCGAGCTCGGTGGTGTCGAAACGCATTCCGATGATCGCGTTACCACCCTTGTTGCGCGCCTCGTTCATCAGCCGGACCATCGCCTCGTTACGGCTCTCGGCCAGATTCTTGGTCATGCCCTGCAGCTCGCCGCCGAACATCGATTTGAAGCCAGCGCCTATCTGCGAGAAGGCATTTCGTGATCGCACGGTGAGCCCGAAGACTTCGCCGCATACGCGTTGGATCTCCCAGCCGGGAATGTCATTGGTAGTGACAACGAGCACCGCACAACCTTCCTGCCGAAATCAGCGATGGCCTGGCTCCCGGTGCAGGGTACCGCTCCACCGCCGGCTGCGGCGCCGCGGCGCAGCTATTCATCGGTGTGCCGCCGGCGATCATCACGATCGACAGGCGGATCGAGACGGCTTCGCAACAGCGGCTACCGTCAGAGCCATATTCCGATCGACGTTGTCGCATCGGGAAAGGTCGCAATCAAGGGGCCGAGCTGCTCACCGTGCTGTGGGCTCTTGAGGACCTGGATGAGTAATTCCCAACTGTTCATCGAGTGTGCACCGGCTGCGCCGAGTGCGCACCGGCTGCGCCGAGTGTGCACCGGCTGCGCCGAGTGTGCACTGGCACCGGCGACACGCCGGGCGGTGCCGCCGTGGTTGCACTCTCGGCGTGTCGGCTTGTGAAGGATGTGGCTGAAGGGCACCGATGGGCAATTGTGAAGACAGACCTCGATGCCGTCCTGACCGACCTGTATGTGACGATCGATGACCACGTGGTGCACCCCGACCGGCGGCGCCGCCACAGCGTCGACGCCGCCAGACCAGTTGGTCCAGCGTTTCCCCAGACTGGACGTGCTCGTCACCAAATCTCGCGGTCAAGTGGGCACCGATCGGAATCCGGGTGAATGCGGTGGAGCCGGGTACCATCGATACCCCGATGACCGCGCCGATGCACAAGGCGCCCGAGCTGGTGGCGGCGGAGCTGGCTCATATCCCGTTGCGACGTTTCGGATCGGTCGGCGAGATTGCGCCCACGGTCGCCTTCTTGTGCACCGAGCACAGCAGCTACACCACCGGCGCCGCCTTCGTCGTCGACGGCGCCTCGGACTGCGTCTGATTTTCGATGGAGCCGGCCGGCGAGGCGTGGCCGCCGGAGCAGCCGCTCACCGGCACCGTGCGGAGCGGGCGCCCGGCGCGGGCTCAGAAGCCGAACGACGGGGGCATCTCGCTGACCAGTACCGGGAGCGAGATCGCTCCCGTCTCGGCGGTCACCACCAGCACCCAACGGCCGTCGACGGGTAAGCGCAGCTGGATCTCGAAGAAGGCGAACCCGGGAAACTCGGCGACGGCCGCTTCGGGCACTTCGAACTGCAGGCGGATCGCCTCGGCATCCGCAGGAGGCCTTGCCTCGATGTTGAGCTGTCGGTCGTCCGAACTGCCCGGCTCCGACTGCGTCAGCACCACCAAGACAAACCGGGCCAACCGGTCTGGCCCGACCGCAAATCGCGACAGCACACCGCCCTGCACGTTGAGTTTGTTGTCCACCACGGCAGCGGCGTCGGCCAGGAAGGCACCCGTAAGTATCACGCCGCTGAACCTAACACGCAGCCAGCTAACCCGAGGGGCCAATCTGGCCCTTGACGGCGATCGCCCGGGTGGGTCGACCTGGAAGATTTTTTGGGGTGCGGGTGAACCGTAACGGTGCTAAGACCATGGATTGTGCAGAGGTTGGGCGCAGACGTGCGGCACGCCGCCACGAACGTCATCCGGCTCTTGCCGCTTTCGAGGGCCGCTTTCGAGGGCCGCTTTCAAGGGCCGCTTTCGAGGGCCGCTTTTGACGGCCTGTCGAGCCGCGGCGATGCCAAGGCTCACCGAACAGCGGGCTACGGAGTTCTTGGGCACGGCCGATTTTCCAGATTTTGCAGATAAAAACTATTCCTGACTACTACTATCGCTACTGACATCGTTTAAGGCCCCGGTTACCTCGTCGCTGACCACCACTTACTGGAGCTATACAGGAGAAACACATGCAGTCGATGTCTATCGATCCGGCAGCCGCCGACATCGGTGCGCAGGTTGCCGACAACGCCTCCCAAGGGCTGCAGGCCGGTGCGACGGCATCGACCCCGCTGACCTCGCTGCTGCCCGCCGGGGCGGACGAAGTCTCGGCCCAGGCGGTAGCGGCGTTCACGGCGGAGGCCGCTCAACTGCTGGCTCTCAATCAAGCGGCGCAAGAAGAGCTGCGACGGGCCGGAGGGGCCTTCGCCGACATCGCGCGGATGTACACCGATGTCGACACCGCTGCGGCCACCGGCCTGACCGGCGTGGGACTGCTGCCAGGCTTCCGGATGGCGGCCGGGTAGCCGTAGCACGGCATACCGGTCCCAGTTTCGCGGATCCGCGGCCGGAAAGCGCGATACTGGGCAGGTGCCTGAACGCCAGCCTGACCGCAACGTGCTGGGCGGCCCCCTGCAACCGTGCGGTACCGACCCGCTGACCGGCTTCTATCGAGACGGCTGCTGTTCCACCGGCCCGGAAGATTTGGGCCGGCATACCATCTGCGCAGTCGTGACCGCCGAATTCCTCGAGCATCAGCGCTCGATCGGCAACGACCTGTCGACGCCCGTTCCGGAGTACCGCTTCCCGGGGCTGCTCCCGGGCGACCGCTGGTGTGTCACCGCGATGAATTGGCTACGGGCCCACCATGATGGCTGCGCCGCTCCGCTGGTGCTGGCCGCCACCCACGAGCGCACCCTCGAGGTGGTCCCGCTCGAGACGCTGCAGGAGTACTCCATCGACGTGCCCGACGACCTGACCGGCTTGTAGCGCGCGTCCGGCCGTGGTGCTTGTGGGTGGCGTCCAGATTCCCGCCAGGGTTGCGGCCGCTTGAATCCAAGGCCAAAACCACAGCCATGGCGGCAATCACCGTTCCCGGCCAGCAACGTCGTTACCGCGTTGCGTTGTGATGCGCGTAACAATCCACTGTCTTCAATTGCCAAAATATTGTCTTCTGCTGTCAAGACACGACACCGCGACGTGCGGCAAGGTGTGTTCAATGGTTCAGCCACCTCCCCTCGGACGACGCGGTCCGCGGGGCAGATCCCACCCGGACAGGACACGCGCATGGACCGCGCGAGGGTCCAGTCGATGATGACCACCTGCGTTTCAGCACGTCGGCCGGCGCCAACGCGTCCGAGGTGACCCTGACGGGCTGACCACCCGCTAACCGGCCCGGGGGCCTATGAGGGGAGTACACGTATGGAACTGATGTCACCGGTTGATGCGCTGTTTCTGGCCGCGGAGTCGCGCGAGCATCCGCTGCACGTCGGTGCGCTGCAGCTGTTCGAGCCGCCTGCGGGCGCCGGCCGGGCATTCGTGCGCGAGACCCACCGGGCGATGCTCGAATGCCAAGACATAGCACCGCTTTTCCGCAAGCGGCCGAGCTCTTTGCATGGCTCACTCGCCAGCATCGGCTGGTCTACCGACAACGACGTCGACCTCGGCTACCACGTGCGACGCTCCGCCTTGCCGGCGCCGGGCCGGGTGCGCGAGCTGCTGGAGCTCACCTCGAGGCTGCACGCCAACCTCCTCGATCGCCATCGGCCGCTGTGGGAAACACACGTGATCGAAGGCCTCAAGGATGGGCGGTTTGCGATCTACTCGAAGATGCATCATGCGCTGATCGATGGCGTATCCGGACTCACCCTGATGCGGCAGTCACTTTCGGCCGATCACGACGACACCGACTTCCGGGCGGCGTGGTCGCCCGCACCCTCGCGCTCCCCGCGCAGCCAGCCGCGCCCCGGGCGGTTGCACCGGCTCGGTGGGATGCTGGCATCCGTTGGCGGGCTTGCCCCGTCGACGCTTCGATTGGCGCGTTCCGCGTTGCTGGAACAGCAGCTGACATTGCCCTTCGGGACGCCGCGCACCATGCTGAATGTCGCCGTGGGCGGAGCGCGGCGCTGCGCGGCCCAGTCCTGGGAGTTGGACCGGGTCAAGACGGTCAAAGACGCTGCCGGAGTGAGCCTTAACGACGTCGTGCTGGCGATGTGCGCCGGCGCGCTGCGGGCCTACCTCGACGACAACGACGCCCTGCCGGACGCGCCGCTGGTGGCGATGGTGCCGGTAAGCCTTCGCAACGAGCACGACTCGGTGGGCGGAAATATGGTCGGGGCCGTGTTGTGCAACCTGGCTACCCACCTCGACGACCCGGCGGACCGTCTGGACGTCATTCATGCGTCGATGCGCGACAACAAGAAAGTCCTGACACAGCTGCCTCGGGCGCAAGCGATGGCACTGTCACTGCTGCTGTTGGGCCCCGCTGCGCTCAATACCGTGCCCGGCCTGACCAAGGTGACTCCCCCGCCGTTCAACGTGTGCGTCTCGAACGTGCCCGGCGTGCGCGAGCCGCGATACTGCAACGGCGCCAGGATGGTCGGCAACTACCCGATGTCCCTCGTGCTCGACGGTCAAGCGCTCAACATCACTTTGACCAGTACCGCCGACAGTCTCGACTTCGGACTGGTGGGCTGCCGTCGCAGCGTCCCGCACCTGCAGCGGGTCCTCGGACACCTGGAGACCTCGCTGAAGGAACTGGAGCGCGCAGTCGGCCTCTGACGACCCCGCCATCCCAAAAACTTCCGTCACTGCGGCACAACGAATTTAGCGCACCCACGGGCAATTGCCGTCCGGTCGGCGCATTTGCGACGAGAACCGCGCGAGCGGCTGGCCCGTGCCCGACGCCCACCGGCCGTGCAGCCGACAATCAATTTGACGTGCGCGAAACCTACGGCACCGTAGCCTATTTCAACAGTTGACAATAGTTATAGTTCGTGAGATTTATATTCGGTCGCGTGTTCCGCGCCGGTAGATCGGGCGCCTCGAAAAAGGAGTATCGGTAATGACGCTTCGAGTGGTGCCCGAAGGTCTGGCGGCGGCCAGCGCGGCGGTGGAGGCACTGACGGCTCGGCTCGCGGCCGCGCAGGCGGCCGCCGCACCGTTGATCACTGCCGTGGTGCCGCCGGCGGCGGATGCGGTGTCGCTGCAGACCGCGACGGGGTTCAGCGGTCACGGCGTCGAGCACGCGGCGATCGCGGCGGAAGGAATCGAAGAACTCGGCCGGTCCGGTGTCGGTGTCGGTGAGTCCGGTGTCAGTTACGCGGTAGGTGACGCCGCGGCGGCGGCCTCGTACCTGGCCTCCGGCGGTTTACAGTGACGGCTCCAGTCTGGATCGCCTCGCCGCCGGAGGTGCTTTCGTCGTTGCTGGCCAGCGGCCCGGGCCCCGGTCCGCTGCTCGTGGCCGCCGCGTCGTGGACGTCGATGAGCGCCGAATACGCCGGGGCAGCAGAAGAACTCACGGCATTGCTGGGCGGGGTTCAGATCGGGGCGTGGCAGGGTCCGAGCGCCGAAGTATTTGCGGCAGCGCACGTCCCGTACCTGGCATGGCTTTTCCGGGCCAGCGCCGATAGCGCCGGGGTGGCGACCCAGCACGAGGTGGCGGCGACCGCCTATACCGGCGCGCTGGCTGCAATGCCGACATTGCCTGAGCTGGCTGCCAACCACGCCGTTCACGCCGTATTGATGGCGACGAATTTCTTTGGCATCAACACGATCCCGATCGCCCTCAACGAGGGCGACTATCTGCGGATGTGGATCCAGGCTGCCACCACGATGAGCATCTACCATGCGGCTTCGCTCGCGGCGTTGGCGTCGGCGCCGCATACCCCGCCCGCCCCCCTGCTGGTCAAGCCCGGTGTCGGCACCGCCGGCAACGCCGCTGCCACGTCGGTCCAATCCGCCATCGGGGATATCCCGTGGAACTTGATCTGGGCGCTCTTGAAGGAGGTCGCCGAGGCGTATCTGGCCTTCAATGTGTGGGTCTTGAAGGAAGATGCGTTATTCCTGCAGGACCCGATCGGCAATTTGTGGCAGATGCTCAACGCCTTTTGGACCAATCCGTTCAACGCGCTGCTGGAATGGGGTCCGATGATCTTCGCGCTCGGCTACACCGTGGCCGAAGGCGGAGCGCCGGCGACGACACTGGCGACGGGGGTGGTTACCGGCGCTACGAGCGCGCTGCTGGCCGCGCTGCCGCCGGCGCTGGTTCCGGCTGCCACCGCGCTGATGAACGCTGCCGGACTGCCGGTGGCGGCCGCTCCGGCCGCGGTGGGCGCGGTTGCCGCCGGCTCCGTGACACCCGAACTCGGCGCCGCTGCCGTGCCGCCGCCGGCCCGATTGGTTTCGGCCGTGACGACCGCTCCCGCGCCGGCGCTGGGTTGCTCGGCCCGGGGCGCTGCGCCGTTGGGATTCGCCGGCACCGCCGGCAAGGAGGCCGCCGGAGAGCCAGGCGGTTTGACCATGTTGGGTGACCAGGAGTCAGGCGATGTTGCGCGGGCCCCGATGCTGCCGGCTACCTGGGACCCGAGTCGGGCGGAGGAGGCGATCATGGCCGGCTGCGTCAGCTAGCGACGCGATAGCCGGCAATCGAGGGACAACAACACCTAAGCCGCGCAACGTAACAACCCAAGATAACCGCACCTTCGAAAAGGATGACCATGAGTTTGTTGGATGCCCATATTCCGCAGTTGGTGGCCTCGCAGTCGGCGTTTACCGCCAAGGCGGCGTTGATGC
>NZ_LQOX01000125.1 GCF_002102175.1 Mycobacterium gastri
CTTCATCTCCTGCACAGCACCGCTTCGGAAAGCTCTACCTACATCGAACTCCCTTCCACGCTCGGGACACACCCGTCCGCGCACACTCGGCGCCGTCCGCGCACGCTCGACGCCGTCCGCGCACACTCGATACGGGGGCATGACACTCGACCCGGTGAGCACACCCGACCCACAAAAGTCGCGCCACCCATCCGGCGCCGGACAGACCCCCATCGTTGCGCTCGAGGACTCGTCGCCACGTCCGACGGCTACCGCACCAGGCCGGGACCTGCTAGCCCAGCCGGTACTCCCCGGTCCGAGAGCCGTGATGTCAACCGCCCGCGGCGTGCCGGCCATCTCCGTGCCACCGCCGAGGCGCTCCAAGCCTTCGGTCAGCGTGATATCCGGTGCTATCGCGTTGACTCGGATGCAGTGCGGCGCCAGCTCCAGAGCCGCGGTATTGGTGTAGCTAATCACGCCGGCCTTGGCCGCCGCCTGTTACCACCGCGACGCGGCCGCTGAGGAGAATGTCCGACGGGTCAATCGCCATGGTGCGCTTCAGATTGCCGAGTAGATGGCCGGTGTCTGGCCGATCACGCCGCCGGCTTCCAATTCGGCGATCTCATCGGGCGACAGGCCCAGTTCGGTCAGTAACTCGCGATTGTGCTGTCCCAGCAGCGGCGCCGGCTCGGTGTGGAACCGGTACGGCCCGCCGGAGAACCGCATCGGCATGCTGCTGAGCCTAACCGGGCCATTCACCGGGTGATCGATAATCTCGAAAAAGCCGCGAGCGATTAGTTGCGCCAACTCCGGCTGCCGGTGTGGCTGCATCACCTTGGCCACCGGCACACCGGCATTCCACAGCGTTGCGACGATCGCTTCCCCGCTTTGCCGCGCACACCATGTCGCCAGATGATCGTCGATCACATCCTCATGGGCACGCCGGCCCCCGGCGGTCGCCAGCGCGGAGTCTGTTGCCCACGAGGGTGATCCGAGCGCGGTGCACAGATGGTGCCACTGGTCGTCGGTCGCCACCGCGATGGCCACCCAGCTGTCAAGGCGGCCGAACTCGTCGACGTCGGCGGTGCGGTAAAGGTTCTGCGGCACCGCCGTCGGCCCTCGGTTGCCCGCACGCTGCAGCACCGCGCCGTAAGCGGTGTATTCGATGAGCTGCTCGGCGGCGATGCTCAGTGCCGCATCCACCATCGCCGCCTCCACCAACACGCCCTGGCCGGTGCGGCGACGGTGCTCGAGCGCCAGCAGCAACGCGCTGACCGCGTGCACGCCCGAATTTGGGTCGCCGACCGAATACGGCTCGAACGGCAAAAGGTCGGGATAGCCGGTCAGCCAGCTGATTCCGGCCGCGGATTCGATGACGTAGGCGAATGCCGGATTGTCCCGCCACGGCCCGTCGAGGCCGAACCCGGGCATGCGCAGCATCACCACATCGGGGCGAATCGACTGAATGGTCGCGAAATCCAGCCCCATCTGGTCTATTACCCGGGGCGTGAAATTCTCCGCGATCACATCACAGGTCGCGATGAGCCGATGCAGCACCTCTCGGCCGCGTGGGCTGCCCAGGTCCAGTGTGAGGTCCTTCTTGTTGGTGTTCAGTGCCGCGAAGATCGGCGACTTCTCCCACCACTGATCCTCGGTCACCGGGATGCCGGCGATCAGCCGCGTCCCGTCCGGGTGGCGGGTGGACTCGATATGGATGACCTCGGCGCCGAGCATGGCAAGGAAATGAGTGCAGCAGGGGCCGGCCCAAAAGGTCGTCATGTCGAGGACGCGAACACCACTGAGCGGCAACGATGTTGACGCACCAATCGGCGCCGCCTTGGGCGCTGGGCGGGCGGACCGGTAACGCTCGCTATGTTCCCCCAGCCGCGGCGCGGGTGCCGGTTGGCGAAGCTGCACGGGCCACATCCGGTAAGGGTGACCCGGCTGCAGGAACCCGTCGCGGGGATTGCTCACGAAGGATCCACGTTCCCGGAAGTGTTCCAGCGATGCGATGTTGGCGCCGTTGGCCACCGGTGCGTTGGGAATGCGGAATGCCGTGGCGAGTTCCCGGATGTCGTCGACCGGGTGACTGCGTACCCACGCGTAGATCTCGTCGGCATGGACGTTGGCCTGTTCGGTGATCGACAGTGGTGACTCCTCGTCGATCCATTCGGAGTGGCCGACCATAGCGCACAGGTCGAACCATTGCTGAGCAGTCCCACATCCGAGGTCCACCAAGCCGTCTTGCGCCTGCGCCACCCCCGGCACGGTGAGCTTGCGGGCGTCGCGCCAGGGCCGCCCGAGCATTTCGAAGTAGGTCACGGGATAGTAGGTCAGACCGAGGATTTGTGTTTCCAGCATGGACAGGTCGATCAGTTGCCCTCCCCCACTGCTGATTTGGTGGTGACGGAACGCCAGGGTGGCAGCGCTCGCGTAGGCCCCGGCGAGGTATTCGCCGACCTGCCCGCCGACGAATACCGGCGCCCGGTCCGGGACGCCGCGTCCCAATCCGACTATGCCGCCCGACCACGCCTGCAACGTGAATTCGGTTGCGAGGCGGTCGCGCCAGGGACCGTCCAGTCCGAAGGAGGTGATCGAGGTGACGATGAGGTGGGGATGGCGGCGCTGCATCTCCTCGGGTCTGAAATGCTCGGCGACTCTTGAACCGCTCGACCACACCACCGCGTCGGCCGACGCCAGCAACGCGTTGACCAAGTCGACGTCGGCCTCGCTGGCGGGATCGGCTACCACGCTGTGCTTGGCGCCATTCAGAAAACTGAACAACGCCCCGTCGGCGCCCGCCTCGACGACGGCTCCCGAAGCAGACCAGGAGCGCAACGGATCACCCTCTGGCGGTTCGACTTTGACGACGTCCGCGCCGCCGTCGGCCAGCAGTTTGGTGCAGTAGGCGCCGGCAATGCCGGTGGACAGCTCCACCACCATATAGCCGGCCAGTGGCGGCTCGGCTGCTGAGTTCGCCGTCACTAACCCTTCTTCTTCTTCCGGTCGGGGCGATCCTTCTTGCTCAGACGCCATTCCGGGGGAAGCCGGCTGTCGTAGTCTTTGACCGCGGCTCCCAGACCCTGCTCGATGGCGTCGTCGAGCATCAGGTCGTCGGAGTCGGCCCGCACGCCGCTGCCCATCGATTCGAAGAAACCGCTGAGCAGGCTGCCCATATACTCGCCCTGAAACTGCTTCATGATTTCGAAGAACACCTTCTGCATGAAAACGGTGTCGTTGGGCCGGTTGCGCGCACACGCCAACGCGTACTTCGCCACCTCGGCTTCGAGTTGGTCGCGGGGCACCACGCTGTTGAGGAAGTTGCAGTCGTACATCTCCGCGGCGGTGAAAGCCCGTCCGGTGAACACCATCTCCTGAAACTTCCGGATGCCCATGGTCTGCGCCCACCACCACATCCGCGGACCCCACCCGTAGTACCGAAACGACGGATGCCCGAAGAGCGCATCGTCGCTGGAGATCACCAAATCAGCGTCGGCGGCCTGATAGAAGTGCCAGCCGTAGCAGTAGCCCTTCACCTCCAGAATGCTGATCTTCTTGAAATCCTGCAGGCCGCGGATCCCCGAGTTCGGGTTGGCATACCATTGGCTCACCGACGCGCCGTGACGGAACGTACCGATGGGTGGGTATTTGACTTCGTCTGCGCCGATGCGGAATTCGGCAAGCCGCCGACCTTGATCGGCCGAGTCCATGACGTCCATGAATTCCTCGAGATCGGCACCCGAACCGAGGTCCTCCCCGGCACCGCGAATCACCAACACCTTGACGTCATCATCGATGCTCGCGCGATGCAGCAAGTCGGCGTAGCGCAGCCGGGCGGCGATCGTTGGCGCGTTGAGGTGGCCTGGGCGGTCGAACGTGATGGTGGCGATGCGGTTTTTGGAATCCTTCTCGTACCGGATGACCTTCTCCACCGGTGGATCCGATTCAGCCATGGCTATGCCCGCCACATCGGGCAGGAGGTCAGAACTTCGGGCCCGTCGGCGGTGATCAGCACGGCTTCACGGCCGAATACCGCGCCGATCCCTCGTTCCCAGACGTATCCCGTCACGGCAAGAACCATTCCCGGCTCCAATCGTTCATCGGCTGCTGTCCGCGGTAGCTGTGATGAAATTACCGGCGGGTCGAAGCCCATGCCCAGGCCTCGCGCCACCGGCATCGGCGGGTCCGGCTCACCCGACGCGGCGTAAGCCACCAACAGCTCGCCGGCCCGGGCATCCGGTTGACATGCCGCAATCAGCTTCTGCCACAGGGCCTCCCAGCGCCGGTAAAGAGGCGCGGCGCCGCCGGCCGGCCAGGTCCGGCCCACCTCGCCGATGTAACCGTCGGCCAGCACCCCGGCCGAGAAGGCTACCAAGTCGCCATCCTGCACGCGACCGTCACCGTCGACAAGTCGCCACGGGTGATCGCGCGACGTCACCCACACGACGTCCTGATTCGACGGCGTACTCACTCCGCCGGCGGCCAGGGCTTCCAGCAGCACTCCGGCCAAGAGCTGTTCGCTGACCCCGGGCCGCAGCTCGGCGACGGCTGCGGCCAACCCCGATTCGGCCACCGCAATGGCGTGCCGTAGCGCGGCAACCTCCTGGTCGGTCTTGATCCGCCGGGCCGCACGCATGGCGAGTTCCCCGTCCACCAGCTCGGCGTTGGGAAAGGCCGTCGGCAGCAGTTGCGCGAAAACCGGTGACAGCGCATCGGTGCCGACGCGCCGGGCGGTCGCGGCGCCCTCGATGCGCTGCAGCACCGCAATGGTATTCAGCGGATTCCAGGAGATCCCATACAGGTTTTCGTGCGGGATATCGTCGGGGACGCCTTCGTCCCAGGTGCTGAGCAGATGAACGGCGCCGGTGGCGCGCACCAGCACGCAGGTCGGGCCGAACGGGCGGGTCCCGGCGACCCACAGTTGCGGTGTGCCCGAGACGTAACGGACATTGGCCTGCCGCCCGAGGACCAGGATGTCGAGGTCGTGCGCGGCCATCTGCTCCAGCGCCCGTTGGCGACGTCCCAAGCGCAACGCCCGATCGTCGGGCAGAACTTCAGTCGACATAAGGGTCGTAGGGGTAGTCGGTCAATCGTGCCGAGCCTTCCTCGGTGATCACCAGCACCTCTTCGCTGCGGTAGCCGCCGGTGCCGTCCTCCCACACCACCGGCTCCAAGACCAGCACCATACCGGGTTGCAGGACAAAGCTTTCGTCGAACTCGTCGCCGAGATCGGTTCCGATCATGGGCATTTCGGCGGCGTTGACGCCGATGCCATGCCCCAGGTAGAAGTGCGGCAGCCAGGGCCTGGTGCCGCCGTTGGCGTCCGTCGCAGCCCGGCCCAGTTCGGCGGCGGTGACTCCGGCGCGGGCCACACCCACCACCGCGGCCATGATCTCGCGCCATCTGTCGAACTGCGCCTGCTGCCGCGGCGCCGGGTCACTCCCGACGATCCAGGTCCGCCCGAAGTCTGAGCAATAACCCCGGTAGGTGATGCTGACGTCGGTCCACAACACGTCGCCCGCGCGCAGCTCCCGCTCGGTGGTGAGCAGCGGTAGCGCCAGATCTCCGTGAGTGGTCCACACTCCCTCGGCCCTACTCTGCGGCATCACCTGCCAAATCGGTTCGAGCATGCTGGCGGTGGCGCCCAATTCGAAGGCCCGGCGCAGAAACTTCGCGGACAAATCGATTTGGCGTACGCCAGGCGCCAGCGCGCGATGGACTTCGACCATCGCCTCGTCGGTGATCCGGACGGCGGCGCGAATGCATGCCAATTCGTCTGCAGTCTTGATCACCTTGGCGGCGCTGACGATGGCGCTCGCATCCTCAGGAGGACCATTGGGAAACAACATATTCCGGGCTCGCGACATGGCGCCGGTCAGCTCGTCCACCGCTATCGTCGAGCGGCTGGGAATCAGGCCGGCCAGCTGGCGAGCGAAAAGCTCGACGCCTTCGTCGAATTCAAGATAGACCGGCCCGTGCAGGTGATCGGCCGGCAACTCCGACTCGTGCGAAGCGCCGGCACGGTAGGGCAGAAACAGATGCGGCCACTCGTCGTCGACGAGCACCACCGCCACCGGCCGTTCGACGTAGGACAATCCGGCGTCCCCCAGGGGCCAACTGGTTCCGGTGGCGTAGACGACGGCGCTGTTGCCGAGCAGGATCATCGCGTCCACCCCACGTTCGGCCATCGCCGTGCGCAGCCGGGCCCCGGTTTCCCGGCGCATCCGGGTCAGATCCGGGGTGTCGGGAATCAGCGGCCGCGTGAGCGTCGTCACCGTTACAGGCCCAGGAATTCGGTGATGTTGCCGCTGACGATCCGCGCCGCGTTCGCCGGTCCGACGGCTTGCACCACGGCAGCCAATGATTTCTCGGAATAGCCGTAGGTGCTTTCGTTGTGCGGATAATCCGACGACCACATGACCTTGTCGATGCCGATCCGGTCGATCAGCTCCAGCCCCAGCGGGTCGACCATGAACGAGGCGCTCATGTGCCGGTCCCAGTAATAACGGATGTCGTGCTCCAGCGGCCGGTTGAACATGTGCCGGTAGGACGCCACCAGGTGCTCGGCATCTTGCAGGGCCCACGGTACCCAGGCGATGCCGCCTTCGAACCAGCCGATCCGCAACCCCGGATGCCGGTCGAGGATGCCGCCGAAGATGTACTTGGAGAACGTTTCCCGGAACCCGTCGACGTTGATCATCATCCCGACGACCACGCTGTTGAACTCGCACGGACTCTTCGGCGGAGTCTCCCCGATGTGGTGGCTGATCGGAACACCGGAGGCCTCGATCTCGCCCCACACCGCACTCATCGAGGTGCTGGCATAGTCGATCGGGTTGCCGTCGTCGTCCTTGCCCGGGTTGAGCGGCATCAGAAACGTCCTGAGCCCCAACGATTTCAGCTCAGTCAGAGTGCGCCGTGTTCCTTCCGGATCCCACCAGTTGATCAGTCCGGCGCCGTAGAAATGCCCAGCCGAGCGTTCCTGTAGATCCGCGATGTACTCGTTGTAGATGCGGAACGCCAGCTCGCGAAGATGCTTGTCCGGGTAGTGGAATAGCGCCAGGACGGCGTTGGGGAACGCGAGCTCCTTGTCGACGCCGTCGTCACGCAGCTCTTGAATCCGGGCCTCGATGTTGGTGCTGGCCGCACCCGGCAGGTCGTCGTACTGCATGAGCACCGCGCTGAAGTCGCCCGGCAGGAACGATTGGCCCCTGCGCCCCACCTGATACGCGCCGTCCTCGTACCAGATGCGCGGTGCCTTGTCCTTCAGGTCATCCGGGAAACGCTCGTAGAAGATATCTGCGGCCAGGGAAACATGATTGTCCGCAGAGAAGACCACGGTGCCTTCCGGCAGACCGGGATCGGTGCCCGCGGCATGGCCGCGCCGGTCTTTCGGTGCGCCAAAGCCTTCGCGCGGATACAGCGAGAGCGTGCTGGGTCGAGCCGACATCCTTGATCCTCCATTCGGGTCGGCGGTAGTGGTCACCAGGTCACCGGCAGTTCGTAGACGCCGTAGGCGAGCCGGTCGTGTTTGAAAGGGACGTCTTCGACGGGGATGGCCAGCGCCAGTGTGGGAATGCGGCGCAACAGCGTTCGGTAGACGATCTGCAATTCCGCGCGTGCCAGCTGCTGGCCCACGCACTGATGCCTGCCGTACCCGAACGCCACGTTGCGGTCGGCCCCCGAGCGGTGCAGATACAACCGGTCCGGTTCGGTGAACGCGTCCGGATCCCAATTCGCCGGCGCCAGGTCGATGATGATGCCCTCACCGGCGCGGATGGTTTCGCCGGCGATGTGGATGTCTTCGAGCGCCACCCGGCGCTGACCGTTCTGGATGATGCTGAGATAGCGCAGCAACTCCTCGACCGCGTTGCCGACGACCTTCGGGTCGTCCGCGTCGCGCAGGATCGCCGCCTGCTCCGGATGTTCCAGCAGAGCAAGCACACCGAGGCCGATCATGTTCGCGGTGGTTTCGTGCCCGGCGATCAGCAGACCGGTGGCCAACTGCGCGGCTTCCTTGACGCTGAGCTCACCGGCCTTGACCCGTTCGGCAAGATCGGACACCGCGTCTTGGGCCGGACTTTCTATTTTCAACTCGACCAGCCGGGCCAGGTACTTGTGCAGGCTCATCGCGCCCTTGACGGTGTCCTCGCCGGTGGCATACCGGGCCAGCCCCACCGTCGCGTGATGCTGGAACATCTCCGCGTCCTCGTAGGGCACCCCCAGCAGCTGGCTGATCACCAGCGACGGCATCGGCAAGGCCAGTGCCGCGACGAGATCGGCCGGCTTGGTTCCGGCCAGCATCGTGTCGATATGGTCGTCGGTGATCTGCTGGATGGTCGGGCGCAGCCCCTCAACCCTCTTGAACGTGAACGGCTTTGACAGCATCCGCCGGAACCGGGTGTGCTCTTCGCCGTCGGCGGTGAACACCGATCTGGGCCGTTTGTGGACCGTCGACAACATGCCCGCGTTCCAGTGCGGAAAGCCGGGAAGCCGGTCATCGACGCTGACCCGCGAATCCGAAAAGAGTTCGCGCACTTGCTCGTAGCCCGTGATGAGCCACGGAGTGCTGCCGTCCCAGATCCGCACCCGCGACAGCGGCCCGGCTTTGGCCAGCGCCATCACGTCCGGCGGCGGCGCGAACGGGCACCGCGCGGCCCTGGCCATCGGATAGTCGGGGATCTCCGCGGCCGACTCCGGGGTACTGCTTGCGAGTGTGTCCGACACCGTCACTCCTCGATGTGGATGGCCATTGCCGGGCAGGCGGCGGCGGCTTTGCGGGCGGCGTCGGCGTGCTCTGCCGGCGGGTGCGCGGTGAGCAGGATGACGACGCCGTCCTCGTCGCGCTGGTCGAACACCTCCGGTGCGTGCCTGACGCAGTTCCCGGACGAGGCGCAAACATTCTGGTCTACGGTCACTTTCATCTGCCGGCCCTTCACTCGGGCGATGTCACGGGGGCCAGCCACAGGCCCACGATCGCGTCGATGAGTGCGTCAGCCGCGGCCCGCCACGAAGGCCGGGGCGTCGAGGTACCCGTCGCCAGCGCACGTTCGAGATCAGCGCAGGTGTGCATCAACAGGTTTCGCGCCATCAGGTTGCGCTGGTAGCGGATGTCGACCGGCAGATCGGGAAGGCAACTGTTGATGCCGTCGATCACCCGGACCAGTGACGGCGAGCTCAGCGCGTCCTTGACGACGATGTTGTGATAGGCGGGATCGGTCATGGCCTGGGCGGCGAACCGGGCGTACCACGTGGGATTGCCCAGAGCCTCCAGGTGCTCGGTGAGCGGGCGCACCAGGCATGCCACCCAATCGCGCATTTCGGCGGTCTCGTCCAGCTCGGCCACCATCTGCTCACGAAGCCGTTCCACCGGCAGCCGATGCTTCTGCTCGATGGCACGCACCAAGTCGGCCTTGGTCCCGAAGTGATAGCCGACCGCGGCGTTGTTGCCCTGCCCGGCGGCCTCGCTGACCTGCCGGTTGGACACCGCGAACACACCGTGCTCGGCGAATAGCCGCTCGGCGGCCGCCAGGATCGCCTCCTGCGTGGAACTAGCCCGCTCGCTGCGAACAGCCCTGCCCACGGTGGTCATATCGCCTAGTCAACCGCCAGGCCGGGTTTAAGTCAAGCGCTTGATTTAGACTGCGCATCTGCACCTTGCCATGCAACTATGCATGGTATGTTGCACCTGTGCCCAAGACGGTTCAAATACGCGACATAGACGACGAGGTGTACGCAGCTTTGGTGCAGCGCGCTGCAGCAGAGGGCATTACGGTGCCCGAGTTGCTGCGCCGCGAGGCCGCTCGGCTGGCGGCGCGGCCGTCGGTCGCACAATGGCTGGCCCGCACCGGGCGGCGGCCCTCGGAGATATCCACGCCCGAGGTGCTGGCGACGCTGGACGAGTGGCGCGGCGACTGGCCCCATGCTGGTCGTTGACGCCTCCTGCCTGTTCGAGGTCGTCGCGGACACACCGCGATCGACCGAGATCGCGGCGCGCCTGGCGTCCGACACCGACCAGGTAGCGCCGCACGTGATCGACGTCGAGGTGATGGGAGCAATCCGCGCTCAACACCTGCGTGGGCGCATGGACGGCACCGCCGCCGCGCAGGCCCTCGCCGACCTCCGGGACTGGCCCGGCGAACGATTCGGGCACCGCTGGCTGCTGGACCGCGCATGGCAATTGCGGAACTCGGTACGCGGATGGGACGCGTTCTACGTGGCACTGGCGGAGGCGTTCGACGCGACGCTGCTCACGCTGGACGCTCGGCTCGCCCGTGCGCACGGGCCGATCTGCCGGATCGAGGTCCTCGATCGCTGATAGCGCACTAGCCGAAGCGGATAGTCGACGCACCATCGCCGACAGTGCACTCAGATTGAATCCGCCGCGAAAAGTTCGCAATGATTTCACGTTCGGCGCGATGATCGAATCACCTTGCCCGCCACCGTCCCCCCGTCCACCGGGAGCACGGTCCCGGTGACATAGCGGGACCGTTCGCTAGCGAAATACAAGACCGCCTCCGCGATGTCCCCGGGCGTGCCCTCACGCTTCAGCGGCCGGTCGTCGCGCATGGTCTGGCGAATCGCCGCCTCATACCGCTCGAGTTCGTCCTGACTCATCCCCGCCGCCGACGACGCCAGCAGCGGCGTGGAGATATTGCCCGGGGCGATGGCGTTAACTCGAATCTCATAGTGCGCCAATTCGATTGCCGCCGACTTGGTGAACTGGATGACCGCCGCCTTCGACGCGCGATAGGTCATCACGCCACCGCCGGCCTGGATGCCGCCGATCGAGGACAGGTTGACGATGGATCCGCCGCCGTGAGCGGCCATGTGCCGGGCGGCATCGCGGGTACCTGCCATAACCCCCAGGACATTGACGGTCATGACCCGGTGGAAATCGGCCAAGTCGTCGTCGAGAAATCGCCGGTGCATGGTTCCCGAGACCCCGGCATTGTTGACCATGATGTGTAAGCCGCCGAACGCGTCGACGGCGGTTGCCACCACCGCTCCGACCTGTCCGGGATGGGAGACGTCGGTGCGCCGGAACATGGCGTCGGGCCGCAAGCTGGTCGCCAGCGCCTGACCCCTGTCTTCGTCGACGTCGGCGATGACCACCCGCGCGCCCTCGTCCACAAACCGCTCAACCGTGGCACGGCCGATACCGGATGCCCCACCGGTGATGACGGCGACCTTGCCGGCCAGTTCGTTGACCACACGACGAGTCAATCGGCGCGGGCTGCCTTAAGTCAAGCAGTTGCTTTAGCGGTGAAACGGAAACTGGTTGCGAGGTTCGGCCGGGATCGTTACCGGACCTACCGTCAATCGTGATGTCGGCCGCCGGCAGGGTTGGGCCCCGTTGCGCGGATCTGTCCAGCTCGTATTCGGGGTCGGCCGACGGCCGCTGCAGCGCCAGCAGCTGGGCCACGGTCAGCCCGGCGAACACTGCCGCGGCGCCCAGCACGGTTCACGCCGTTCACTATATACCCCCAATGGGTATGCTCTAGGTGTGGTATTGCGGCTTGCGCGACAGTCGGTCTCCTAGCAGGGTAAGAGCGCGGGCCGAATCAACCGAGACGAGGAGCTGTCGATGCCGGTACTGCCAACGAGCGGTCATCCCCAGGGCGGAGTGCAGCTCAGCAGGCGCGGCTTTATCGGCGCCGGAATCGCGAGTGGGTTGGCGCTGACGGGTTGCGGCCGCTCACAAACGCACTCAGCAGGCGAGACCGCCATGGCTGCTGCAATCGACGCGGCCGAGCGGGCCCGGCCGCACAGCGGGCGAACCGTCACCGCCAGCCTGACCCCGCAGCGGGTGGAGATCGACCTGGGCGGGCCGATCGCCCGTACGCTGGCCTACGGCAACACCATTCCGGGACCGATGATCCGGGCGGCCGTCGGCGATGAGCTTGTCGTCGCGGTGACGAATCGGCTCGACCATCCGACGTCGGTGCACTGGCACGGCATCGCGCTGCGCAACGACATGGACGGCGCCATGCCCGCCACCCCGAACATCGAGGCCGGCCACGACTTCACCTACCGATTCTCCGTCCCCGACCCGGGCACCTACTGGGCCCATCCGCACATCGGCCTCCAAGAGGACATGGGGCTCTATCTGCCGGTCATCGTCGACGATCCGACCGAACCGGGCCGTTATGATGCGGAATGGATTGTCGTGCTCGATGATTGGACCGACGGCGTCGGCAAGAGTCCGCAACAGATTTACGACGCCCTGGTCGATCCGAACAAGCCCACCGCAATGCCCATGCCCACGACGACTCCGCCAACCACGACGAGCACGCCAACCACGACGAGCACGACAGCCACGACGGAGACGTCGCCGCCATCCCCGATGCCCGGTATGCCGGGCGGCGACGTGGCCAGCAGCGACCTGCTCGGCGGCGACGCCGGCGACGTCGCCTACCCCTACTATCTGATCAACGGCCGTATCCCCGCGGCCCCCACGACCTTCAACGCGAAGCCGGGCCACCGAATCCGGATCCGGATCATCAATGCCGCTGCCGACACTGCGTTCCGGGTCGCGTTGGCGGGACATTCGATGACGGTCACCCACACCGACGGTTACCCGGTGCTTCCGACGCCGGTCGACGCGCTGCTGATCGGCATGGGCGAACGATACGACGTCGTCGTGAGGGCAGCATCCGGTGTCTTCCCGCTCGTCGCACTCGCCGAAGGCAAGAACGCCGTGGCCCGCTCGCTGCTGTCCACCGGTGCGGGCAGCGCGCCCGATCCGCAGTTCCGGCCGGCGGAACTCAACAAGAGGGTGGGCACCATCGAGATGTTCACCGCCACAACGTCGGCCAATCTGGGCCGGGCCGAATCCGGCCTCGAACTTCCCGTCGTGTTGGGCGGCACTATGACGAAATACGACTGGACGATCAACGGCGAACCGTACAGCCGGACCAAGCCGCTGCAGGTACACCAGGGCCAGCGCCCGACTCTGGTGTTCAACAACACCACCATGATGTGGCACCCCATGCACCTGCACGGCCACACCTATCAGGTCATCAAGGCCGACGGTTCCCTCGGCGCCCGCAAGGACACCGTGATCGTCCTGCCCAAGCAAAAGGTCCAGGCAGTCCTCGTCACCGACAATCCCGGAACGTGGGTGATGCACTGCCACAACGCCTATCACCTGGAGGCCGGCATGATGACGGGCCTGGACTACGTCTTCTGACGGCTGAAGAAGTCCAGTAGGAGTTCGTTGACGGTCGAGGGCTGCTCGATTTGCGGACAGTGGCCGGCGTCGTCGATCACCACCGCGCGTCCGCCCGTGACCTGATTGGCGAGCTGTGCGGCCCACCCGGCGGGCAGGAGCTTGTCGTCGCGCCCCTCGACCACGAGCGTCGGCACGGTGATGCGCTCATACGCACGCGTACTCGACGGCTTCGAGGCCGGCACAGATTCCTTCTCAGCGCCGGGGCGGCGAAAACGCGCCGCCGCCACGGCTTCCCACGCTCCCGGAGCGATGCTGGACTGGTAGCGGCGCCGCACATAGTCCTCGTCGGCCGGATAACGGGCGTCGTGGAACAGCGCCTCGACGATGCGGCGCATGCCCGGCAGCGTTGCGTCGTAGTGCTGCAGGGCGTCGAAGTGCCGATTCTGGACAATCTCTCCCCCGCCGCAGATGATCGCCATGGTGCGGATCGGCAACCGGGGTGCATCCGAGGTGGCATCGGTCAGCAGCATGATGGCGCCCATGGAATTGCCGGCGAAATGCGCGGAGTCGACGCCGACAACGCCGCAGAACCGCGCCACATGCCGGATGCGCATTCCGCGGCCGTCGACGAAATCGACCACCTTGGCCGACTGCCCGAACCCGAGCATGTCGGGCGCCAGCACTCGGTAGCGCCCAGCCAGCGCGACGATGTTGTGCTCCCAGCCCAATTCGGCGCTGGCCCCGAATTCGCCCCCGTGCAGCAGCACCACCGGGTCACCCGCGCCCGACTCCAGATAACCGGTGACCAGACCGTCGACCAGGGCGGTTCGGCGGTGTATCGCCATCACTTGATCGCGATGGGATTCACCGGCGATCCCACCGCGCCAACGAATCTCAGCGGCGGCGCGATCAGCTGAAACTCGTAGACGCCGTCGGCGGCGCAGTCGGCGGCCAGCGCCGTGAGGTCCCAGTATTCGCCCAGCATCAGCCCCATGTCACGCAGGCACAGCAGATGAAACGGCAGGAACAGGCCGTCGACTCCTGATACGGGGTCTTCGACCTGGAGATTGTCGGAGGCCACCGCGGCGATCTCGTGGTCGTGTAGCCACTGGGCACAGCGCCAGTCCAGCCCGGAATACCGCTCGGTCTTGTTGCCGGTCATCAGAAACCGCGTCCACCAACCGGTTCGGATCAGCACGATGTCGCCGCGGCCGACCGTCACGCCTTGGGCGCGGACCACGTCGTCCAGTTCCTCCGGAGTGATCGGGTTGCCATGCTCGAGAAAGACTTCCGCGCCGCGATGGCGCACCAGGTCCAGTAGCACACCGCGCGAGGTGATGCCCTTGACGTCGACCTTGTCGATGCCGCAGTGGTAGGCCCCCAGACTGGTCACCGAACCTGCCGGGAAGCCGTTGTAGAGCAGGTCGTCGTAGTAGACGTGCGACAGCGCGTCCCATTGGGTGGCCGCCTGCAGCGGCATGATGACCATGTCGTCGTTGAACCGGAACGGATTGTCGACCAGGTAGTTGCCCATCTGTTCGGCCGTCGGGTTCTGCGTCCAGCCCGGCCCGTACCGGCCCAGGGTGTTCGCATCGCCGCCGTCCACGGTCATCACGTGTATGGGGTTGTGCCGGAACCCGAAAGCACCCTGTGGGCCGGACGACCCGAAGTCCACCCCGAGCGGGAACACCTTCCCGTGGCGGACCAGGCTGGCGGCGTGCCGGACGGTGCCGGCGGTGATGAAGTTCAGCGTCCCGAGTTCGTCCGCGTCACCCCACCGGCCCCAGTTGCTGAGATCGCTTGCCACCCGCCTGAATTCGGTTAGGCTGGCCATGACGCCCGTCCTTTCTCGAGTTCACCGGCGATTGCGGCGCCCAGGTTTCCGCCGTCCACCCAGAGGACCTGACCCGAAATATAGCTGGCGGCACGGCTGTTCAAGAAGAGCAGCACCGCGGCCTGTTCGGCCGGATCGGCCACCCGGCCCAGCGGCTTGGCGATGTCGTCGAGGAATTCCGGGCCATAGGCACGCCTCAGCTGGTCAAGTATCGGTGTCTCGGTCACCGCGGGCCCGGTGCAGTTGATCCGGATACCGCGCGCACCGAGGTCGGCCGTGCGTCGCATGGTGTAGAGGATGACGGCTTCCTTGGACAATTGATAGCCGGCACCGACAACGTCAGAGTGGCGATGACACCATTGGATGCCTTCTTGCATCGTCGTGGTATTCAGCAGCGGAGCCACTGCCCACCGATGTTCCCGGTAGGCCGCCGCGGCAAGCGATGACACGCTGACAATCGACGCACCCGCGGCCATCATCGGGATCAGCGCCTCCGTGAGATGGCGCAGCCCAAGGAAATTGATGGTGACGACCAGTAGTGGGTCCCCGATCCCCGAGGAGACGCCGGCGACGTTGAACAGCGTGTCGACGCGTCCGCCGAGAGCCGCGACAGTCCGATCGATGGAATCCGGATCGGCGAGGTCGACCACGTGAAAGTCGTTGATCTCGTAGCCCGGTCGATGTTTGTCCAAGCCGACCACGTGCGCGCCGAGTTCGGCGAGTTGATGCACGACCTGCGCGCCGATGCCCGAGGAACATCCGGTCACCACCGCACGGCGGCCGTCGTAGCGCCACAGGTCGTTCAGGCCCAACGCCTAACCAACTTCCTGGTCATTGACGCTGCTCCTTTGCGCGGCGCGCCGCCATGACGCGGCCCTCGTTGATCTCCGCCATGGCTTCGGGAATCTCGCTGGCAGTGAACTTACCGCCGCGTCCGGTCGGCAAGCCGCCGAATGAGTAGTTTTCGTCGAAGGCGGGCGCGCCAAAGGGTCGTGTTTCCGGCCGGCGTGCCTCGATTCGCTCGATGACGGGAGCGAGCCTGGCGGCCTTGTCGGCGACCGCCTTCGCGTCACGCTCGATGAACTCCGGCAGCACGTCGGCGCCCATGATTTCGATGGACTCCATGGTGCCCTCGTGACTGCGCGGGTTGAGCAGCAGGATGATCTCGTCCACGCCGCTCTCCTCGTAGCTGCGCAGGAACTCGCGTACGGTGGCCGGCGAACCGATGGCGCCGCGGCCCGGCCCGTAGGCCAGCGTCGGATCCTTCTGGACCTCTTCGAGATAGCGGGTCCACACGCCCGTGCGCCCGGGAGTGTGCACACCGGTCATGTAGTAGTGCATGATGCCGAACGAGAAGAACCCGCCGCCCTGCCCGAGACGCCGCAGCGCCTCGTCGTCCGTCCGCGCCACCATCATCGACAGGTCACCGCCGATGGCCAGGATGTTCGGGTTGATCCGCGGCGTCACCGGGACGCCGTTCTCCTCGAATTCCTTGTAGTAGCCGTTCACCCGCTCGGTCAGCGGGCCGGGACCGGTATAGGCGAAACTCAGTGCGCCGATGCACTTCTGGGCGGCCATCTGGACGGTGGCGGGCCGGGTGCAGGCCACCCAGACCGGCGGGTGCGGCTTTTGCATCGGCTTGGGAATGACGTTGCGCGCGGGCATCTGGATGTGCTCTCCGCGGAAACCGGAGAACGGTTCCTCGATCATGCACCGAATCGCGACTTCCAGTGCCTCCTCCCATTGGGCCCGCTTGTCGGCGGGATCGATGTTGAATCCACCCAGTTCGCCGACCGAGGATGATTCGCCGGTGCCGAACTCGACCCGCCCGTTGGACAGCAGGTCCAGGGTGGCGATGCGTTCGGCCACCCGCGCCGGATGGTTGACTGCGGGCGGCAGGTGCATGATGCCGAATCCCAACCGGATGTTCTTGGTCCGCTGGCTGGCCGCGGCCAGGAATATCTCGGGCGCGGTGGAATGACAGTATTCCTCGAGGAAGTGGTGCTCGGTGAGCCAGACGGTGGCGAAGCCGGCCTTGTCGGCGGCCTCGACCTCATCGAGGCAATCCTGCAGCAGGATGCGTTCGTCGTCGGTGGTCCAGGGCCGCGGCAGGGCGAATTCGTAGAACAACGAGATTTTCATGGTTACCTCCTATGAGCATTACATGCCTGTGCCGCAACGTGTTTCGCCGCGACGTAGCCAAAGGCCATGGCGGGTCCGATGGTCGCCCCGGCGCCGGCATAGCTGCGCCCCATCACCGGCGCGGCGGTGTTGCCCACCGCGTAGAGTCCACGCACCACGGTGTCGTCGCAGCGCAGCACCCGTGAGTGTTCATCGGTGCGCAGGCCTCCCGACGTGCCGAGGTCGCCGAGAACGATGCGGAACGCGTAGTAGGGCGGATCGCCCAGCGGGTACAGGTTGGGGTTGGGCAGCGTGGGATCGCCGTAGTAGTTGTCGTAGGCACTGTCGCCACGGCGAAAGTCGTCATCGTGGCCGCTGCGGGCCAGCTCGTTGAAACGTGTTGCCGTTGCGCGGAGTTGGGTGCCCGCGACGCCGATCTCTGCCGCCAGCTCCTCCCAGGTCCGCGCCGCTCTGACGACGCCGGTCTCCAGCCAGGCGGCGGGGACCGTCCGCCCGGTGGGTACCGGCGCTCCGGGAATCTTCGGTATCGGCAGATGGCCGGCGATGACGTAGCGGTTCCAGGACCGGTGATCGGTGATGAGCCAACAAGGGATGTGGGTGACCCCGGACTTCTGGCCTTCGATCATGGCGTGACCGAAGTCCATGTAGGGCGCGGCCTCGTTGACGAAGCGCTTGCCGTCGCCGTTGACGACGAACTGGGACGGCATCATCCGCTCGTTGAGCATGAATTGCATTCGGCCGTCCGGCCATTGCAGGGCCGGAAACCACCAGGCTTCGTCGAGCAGGTCGGTGGCCGCACCCAGCCGCTGGCCGGCACGGATCCCGTCACCGGTGGCCGCGGGATTGCCGAAGCTCCAGTCCCGGTCCACGATGGGCTGGTGTTCCTTGCGCCAGGCCAGGTCGTGGTCGAAACCCCCGCAAGCCAGGATCACTGCGTGCCGCGCGCCGATCCGCGTCGGTACGCCGGCTCGGTCCACCTGCGCACCGATCACCGATCCGTCGGTGTCGGTGAGCAATTCGGTCATCGGCGAGTCCAGCCACAGCGGGATGTCGCGCTCTTTCATGGCCAGTCGCAGCCGCGCCGCCAGTGACTGGCCGATCGCCGCCATCCGCTCACCGAGCACCCTGGCCCGCACCATGCGGGCTATCAGCTTCAGCAGCACCACCTTTCCGCTCCACGACTGGCGGATCTGGTAGAAGGACCGCAGTTCCTTGGGGCCCAGCCAGATTCCCTTCGGCGCCAGCGACAGCGGCGCGAGCAGCTTCTCCTCATCGGCGCCCAGCGAGCGCAGATCAATCGGCGGCACGTTGATGGTGCTGCCCAGTGTGGAGCCGCCGGGCAACTCCGGGTAGTAGTCGGCGTAGCCGGGTTTCCAGACGAATTCCAGCCACGGCGAGAGCCCTTCCAGGAAATGCAGCATCTGCGGGGCCGACTGGACGTATTGGCGTATCCGCGCCGCACTGACCAGGCCGTCGGTAACCCGGCGCAGGTACTCGATCACATCAGCGGGTGCCGGGGTGTAGCCCGCTCGGCGCTGCGCCGGCGCGCCGGGTACCCAGATACCGCCACCGGACAAGGCGGTGGAACCGCCGAAGTGTCGGGACTTTTCCACCACCAGCGTCTTTAGGCCGGCGGCATCGGCAGCCAACGCGGCCGTCATGCCGCCGGCGCCGGAGCCCACTATGAGCACGTCGACGACGTGGTCGAAGGTTTCGGCGTCGGCGGAGCTCATGGGCTTGGCACCGCCGTCCTGATGGCGAACGCGGCGATCAGGTCCGGAGCCTGTTTGTAATAGCGAACGGTGGTCTGATACTGGCCGGCTGTCGCCAGGGCAGCGAAAGCCGCTATCCAGGTCCGGATTTCATGTGCGGAGCTACCGCCCTCGTGCATCACGAACGAGTTCGACCACTGATCCAGGTCTTCCAGGTGTCCCCCGTCGACGATCTCCAGGAAGCGCTGATCCCAGGCCGGGTTGAGGGGCGCTAGGGTGCTGTCTCCGGCGGCGAAGCTCTTGGCGGCGTCGATCACCGCCGTTTGCCGGGCCTGGCGTTGCTCGGAGCTCATCGGCTGGCCGTGCACGATCCGCTCCAGACCGGCCGGCCCGGCGTTGTCCAGCGTCGGCACCGGCGGGCTGTGCGACAATCCACCGGACCCGATCACCAGCACCCGCTTGTCCAGCGTGGCAAGGAATTCGCCTACCGCGGTACCCAGTGCCCGGCAACGGCGCAGTGGTCCCAGCGGCATCGCGATCGCATTGATGAAGATCGGTATCACCGAGCACGACGTCGCCGTGCCGAAGAGCTTCTCCAGCGGTTGAACCGTTCCGTGATCGACGTCCATGCTGGCCGAGACGGCGATGTCGACGTCCGCCCCTAGCACGGCCTTGGCGCACTGCTGCGCGATCTGCTCGGGGACGTCGAGTGGGCCGGCGTAGCTGCCGTAGTCGCCGACTCCGTTGGCGTGCAAGCCGATACAAAATGACGGCATCAGCTTGTAGAAGAATCCGTTGTAGTGGTCAGGCGAGAAGATGACGACGAGCTCGGGATCGTACTCGCCGACGAATTCCCGTGCCCTTCCGATCGCGGCATTGACGTCGTCAAGCAGGTCCCGCGGCGGCCCCGGTAGATTCAGCAGCGGGCTGTGGGACATACAGCACAGAGCCAGTGGCACTTTGGAAATCACCGCCTCTCGGAGTGAGGGTGAGGGCCTTGACGAGCGATGCGCTCAACTCGGGAGCGAGTTGCGCGATACATGCGCCGGCGACACACCGGTCGGGACGCAGGAACACCACCGACTCGTCGTGAGCGTCGAACCAGGATTTGAGGTCTCCGGTGTGGTCACCGACGACGACGACATCGGGGTCGTCGTGTCCGGTCCAGTGCAGCTGCACCTCCGGACGCGCGGCGACGAACCGGGCACCCAACGCCTGCCACGTCGCAAATGCGGGCTCGCCAAGGATCTTCCGCGGGTTGTTGTTCCAGCACAACACCGCGAACCAGCTGCCCAGCACGTCGTCCAGCAAGATGTCGTGCTGGGTGCGGGTATTGACCCGGGGTTGAACGAACAACGTGCCCACCGGGGACCCCGGCTTGCGGGGCTCGGTATGGACTACCGCGCCACGCTCGTAGCGCGGCATCGGCTTGAACCGCATCTCGAGCACATAGCGCTTGAGCGACGGCACAATTGAGGCGGCGCGCACAATCAGGTTCCGGCCGACCGCGATCCTGCGGTCGGTGGGTGAAATAACCCGCCCCACCATGGTGGAAAGGTCGATCATGGCCCTGGCATGTTTGCGGCGTTCCATATCGTAGGTATCGAGCAGACAGTCGCCGGCCTGTCCGCTGACCACCGCGGCAAGCTTCCATCCCAGATTCGCCGCGTCCCGGATTCCGCTGTTGTAGCCCTGCCCCTGCCACACCGGCATGAGGTGCGCGGCGTCTCCGGCCAGCAGCAGTCGGCCGCTGCGGAAGGCGCCGGCGATTCGCGAGTGATGGGTGTAGACGCGCCGGCGGATCACCTCGACCCGGCTCGGGTATGGGACCACGCGGGCCAGCATCCGGGTCAAAAACGCGGGATCCTGCGCCTGCTCGTCGGACTCGTCGGCGTGAATCATGAACTCGAACCGGCGAATCCCATGTGCGATCGAGATCGACGCATACGGGCGCCGCGGGTCGGCGCCGACCTCGCTGTTGGGATGGCCCAGTGGATCGTTGGCGATATCGACCACCAGCCATCGGGTGGGCGACGTGGTGCCGTCGAACGACACCCCCATTGTCCGGCGGATGATGCTGCGCCCACCATCGCAGCCGACGACATAGCCGGCGCGTACCCTTGACGGACCGCCCTGGCCGCCGCACTCGACCGTCACCGCATCGCCGGTCTGCACACATGAGGTCACCGGACGGTTCCACCACACCTCGACATGGTCGAATCTGTCCAATCCCCGCAGTAATTCGGCATCGACCAGCGGCTGCACGAACCCGTTGCGCCTAGGCCAGCCGAAACGCGCGTCGGGAGGCGCGATTTCGGCCAGTATCCGGCGCTTGGCGTCGAAGAACCGCAGAATCTGGTTGGGCACCGTGTGCGGGAGGATCTCGTCGACCAGGCCGATCGACTGGAAGGTGCGCAGCGCCTCGTCGTCCAGTCCGACCCCGCGAGGATAGTCGATCAGACTGGCTCGTTCCTCGGCTACCAACGTGCGAACACCCTGCAGCCCAAGGATATTGGCCAATGTCAGCCCGACCGGACCGGCGCCGACCAGCAGCACGTCTACCTCGTGTCCGCTCCCGGTCATGAGCGGCCCAGCAGGAAATCGAGGTGCAGGCGATTGAACGTCTTGGCGTCCTCGTACTGCGGCCAGTGGCCGCAGCCCGCCATCACCTCGAAGCGCGCGCCGGGAATCATCGACGCGATCCGGTTGCCCTCCGACACATCGGCCGTCGGGTCGTGGCTCGTCCAGAGCACCAGCGTCGGCGCGGTGATGGCCCCGTAGTCGTCCGGACCCAGCAGGTTGCGGGCCCGGATCTGCGGATCCTGTAAAGCCATGATGTCGCGCATGGCCGCAACGAATCCGGGCTGGCGATAGATGCGTTGCCGGGCGGCCACCAGGTCGTCGTAGCCCTTGGACTTGTCCGCCATCAGCCACTTGATCCGCGCCTGCACGGTCTCCCAGGTCGGGTTCTCCGCAGCCGCCATGGACAGCGCGACGATGCGCGCCATGACCTCCGGGTCGGCCTGCGAGCCGCCAGCCGTGTTGAGCACCAGGCGGTCCACGATGTCCGGGTGGTCGATGGCGGCGCGGGCGGCCACCCAGCCACCCAGCGACTCACCGCTCAGCTTGATGCGGTCGGCCCCGATGCTGCGCACGACTGCCATCAGGTGCTCGACGTAGTGCCGGATTTCGAGTGGGTGTCCGGGCTTGTCGGTGTAGCCGTGACCCAGCATGTCGATCGACCAGGTCCAGAAATGTTCGCCGTGCGCCGCCAGGTTGCGGACGTAAGCCTCGGCGTGACCACCCGACCCGTGCAACAGCACCAGCACGGGCTTGCCGGGATCGCCGGCGCGCAGGTAGCGCGTTCGGATCCCCGCGGCGTTGAGGTAGCCCTGCTCGAACGGGACACCTTGGAGATCGCTCCACACGCTCTCGAACTCCGCCACGGTTCCTTCCCCGCTGGAAACCTGGTTCTCGCTTGCGGATACCAGATGTGCTACTATCGCACATTAATGTGCGATATATATAGAGCTTTGCTCTCGTCCGACGGCCTGTCAAGACTGTGACCGGCTCGCAGACCCTGGCCAGGGGGCTCACTGCGCTGCAACTGGTCGCGGACTCACCCAGCGGGCTCACCATGCAGCAGGTGGCCGACCAGGTTGGCGTACACCGGACCATCGCCTACCGATTGCTCTCGACGCTGGCCCAGTTCCGGCTGATCTCCAAGGGCGACGACGGGCGCTACCGGCCGGCTGCGGCGCTGGCCGTCCTCGGCTCGTCCTTCGACCACAACTTGCGCCAGCTGAGTCTGCCGACGCTGCGGGCATTGGCCGACGAACTGGGCACCACGGTGTCGTTGCTGGTCGCCGAGGGCGACGAACAAGTGGCGGTCGCGGTCATCGTGCCGACCCAGGTCGCCTACCAACTTGCCTTCCACGAGGGCAGCCGATATCCGCTGGACCGCGGCGCCGCCGGAATAGCCCTGCTGGCGGGCATGCCGCCGCGTCCGGGCGAACGCGATCTGGTCGCGGCCACGCGTGAGCGTGGCTGGGTGATGACCTACGGGGAGATCGAACCGAATACCTACGGCCTGGCCGTGCCCGTGCGCCGCGTCGCACCGTCCCCGCCGACTTGCATCAACCTCATCTCCCACCGCGAAGACGTGGTGCGCCGGGGAAAGGACGCGGTTATCACGGCCGCCGCCCAGTTGTCCACACTGCTGAGCTGAAGGGATACCGGGCATGCGGTGGGATCAGGAATTCGATGTCGTGGTGCTCGGCAGCGGCGGCGCCGGGCTCACCGCCGCATTGACCGCGGCAGTCACCGGCGCATCGGTAGCGGTGTTCGAGAAGGCGCCGACAATCGGCGGGACCACCGCCGTCTCGGGCGGCATCGCCTGGATTCCGGCGCATCACCGCTGTCCCGACCGTGAGCTGACGGTGGCCGACGCCCTGCAATACCTGCACGCGCAATCGTGGGGATCGATGGACGACACCCTGGTGGAAACGTTCGTGCGGACCGGCCCGGCCATGCTCGACCTCGTCGAGAAGCACAGCGGCCTGCGCTTCGAGGTCGCCGCCGGATTCCCGGACTACCGGCCCGAACTGCCCGGAGGACAACCCAACGGTGGGCGCTCGCTCAGCGCCGCGCCGTTCGATCTCGACCGACTCGGTCAGTGGGCCGGCCGGATCACCTCCTTCCCCGCCGACTGGTCCAACGTCGGTTTCGACGCCGAGACCCGCGCCCGGTTGCACGCCGGCACCGACGCCGGGCCGGGCAACGTGTGCGTGGCCGGCACCGCGCTGGTGGCCGGGCTGTTGAAAGGCTTGTTGGACAACGGGGTAGCGCTATTCCCGAACGCGCCGGCCGAGGAACTGATGGTCGAGGGCGCAGACGTCACCGGAGTGCGAATCACGCGCCTCCAACACAGCATCAGCGTTCGGGCCCGTCACGGGGTCATCCTGGCAACCGGCGGGTTCGAATGGGATCCGGTTCTGGTGCGGGCATTCCTGCGCGGACCCATGCACGGCGCGGTCTCGCCACCCAACAACACCGGGGACGGACTGCGCATGGCGATGGCATGCGGCGCCGACCTGGCCAATATGGGTGAAGCGTGGTGGGTTCCGATCGTGCAGATCCCGGGCGACACCATCGGCGGCAGGCAACGCAGCCGCAGCGTGCGCCTGGAGCGGACCCGTCCGCGCAGCATCATCGTCAACCGGGCCGGGCGGCGGTTCGTCAACGAGGCATGCGATTACAACTCGATGGCCGGCGCCTTCCACTACCTCGATCCCCGGGGCGGCTACGTCAACGACCGCGGCTGGATCGTCTTCGACTCGATTCACCTGCAGCGCTATGGGTTTCTTGGTGTCGCTCCCGCGCAACCGGTTCCGGACTGGTTCTGCGAGTCGGCCGACCTGGCCGAATTGGGCGCCAAGGCCGGCATCGACGCCGACGGGCTGACGCGCACCATCGAGCGATGGAACCGCAACGTCGCGGCCGGCGGTGACCCCGACTTCGGCCGCGGTTCCAGTGCCTACGACGGCTATTGGGGCGACGAGAGTGCCACCACGCTTGCCGGCAAGACCCTCGGCCCGCTCGACACAGCCCCCTACTATGCGATACCGATCCGGGTGGGTGCGATGGGCACCAAGGGCGGACCCCGCACCGACCGCGACGGACGGGTGCTCCATGTCAGCGGCAACCCCATACCCGGTCTGTTCGCGGCGGGTAACACGATGGCCGGAGTTACCGGCCGAGCCTACGGCGGGGCGGGCGGAACCATCGGCCCCGCAATGGTTTTCGGGTACCGCGCCGGGTACGCTGCCGCCACCGGGGCCTCCGTCGACCCGCAGTAGCGGTCGTTTCAGGACTTCAGCGGGAGCTCGACGCAGACGTGGGTGCCCGTCGGGGTGTCCAGGAAGACGAAAGTCCCGCCGGCGGCGTCGACCCGGGCCCGATGCGAGGCCAGTCCGATGTGCCCCTCGCCGAGGCGACGAGCCATGGTGTCGCCGCTGATTCCCACGCCGTCGTCGGCGACATCCAAAACGCACGTGTCGTCGGTGATCCCGAGGGTGACCGACGCGGTGCGGGCCCGGGAATGGCGCACCACGTTCGACAGCAGCTCACGGGCCACACCGAACATGATCGGGTCGATCTCATTGCGCACCGGATAGTCGATGTCGGTGCTGACCTTGATGCCCGAACGCTGCGCGGTGGACGTGGCCAGCTGTTCGACGGCCGCACCGAGGCCAACCTGTTCCAGGACGGCCGGATGGAGCTCAAAGGTGGCCTGCCGCAATCGTTCCGATGCGCTCTGCAGACCGGCCAACGCCCGGTTGACACGCTCGTCGTCGGGCGCAACCGTCTGTAACTCGATGAGCTCCTGACGGGCAGCCAGCACATCTTGCAGCGGCCCATCGTGAATGGACTCCGAGATCCGGCGCTGCAACACCTCAGAGGCCGTCATGGTCTGAGCCAGCAGCTCCTCGCGCAACGCGCTCAGACCCGCTACCGAGCGGGCGTGGCGCTCCTCGATCCGAACGACGACCAATGCGGTGGCACAAAGAAACGCATAGAGGACGAATCGGAATATCGCTTCGGGCCATCCGATTGCCCGCACCATCGCCGGGTCTTGGACCACCGCGAGGGCGAATCCGATGAGTGTGAAAGCCAGCACCACCGCCGCCCGCCGCGACGACACGTCCAAGCCCACCAGCACCGGCAGCAAGGTCATGATCAGCAACGGATAGATCCCGTCGGTGGACAGCAACTGGAAACCGGTCAACGCGAATACGTCGACGGCGGTGAACGCAAACGGCTCGTGTCTGGCCATCCTGACGAATCGGCGCAACACAATGACGCGTCGCGACGGCGAATACGCCAAGGCCAGGGCCCACAGCGCGGCCAACGCGTAGGCGACGATCAACGCGGATTGCTGCAGCCATTCCGAGTGGTTGGTGCCGACCAGCATGGCGGCGACCATCAACAGCACAACTCCGATTCGGAGCACCGAAGCGATTCGGTAGGAGCGCAGCTGGTGCAGCTCGCGCACCCGTATCAGTTCTGCGTCGCTGGCTTCTACCACAAGAACACCGTAGTCATGACCGCGGATGCGATTGGGGTGTTGCGCGGCAAGATCGCCGATCCGCCGGAGCAAACTGTCGAGCGGGCCCGCGAGTTGTCCGGGAATTGCGGGCAGATGGTCGCGGCGAACGACTACACTCATCGCCATGGTCGGCCGACATGGACATGACCCGGACATGGCCCAGACATGACCCGGAAATAACAGGGACATGACTCGAACATGACGGCGCCCGAGAAAGTCCGTGTGGTGGTCGGCGATGACCACCCGCTGTTCCGTGAGGGCGTGGTGCGCGCGCTTTCGTTGAGCGGCTCGGTCAACGTGGTCGGTGAGGCCGATGATGGCGCGACGGCACTGGAGTTGATCAAGACCGAGCTGCCCGACGTTGCCTTGCTCGACTACCGGATGCCGGGCATGGACGGCGCCCAGGTGGCCGCCGCGGTGCGAAGCTACGACTTGCCGACCCGCGTGCTGCTGATTTCGGCGCACGACGAATCGGCGATCGTTTACCAGGCATTGCAGCAGGGCGCCGCCGGGTTCCTGTTGAAGGATTCGACACGCACCGAGATCGTCAAAGCCGTACTCGATTGCGCCAAGGGACGAGACGTCGTCGCGCCCTCCTTGGTTGGCGGCCTTGCCGGCGAGATCCGCCAGCGAGCGGCCCCGACGGCTCCGGTGCTCAGCGCCCGCGAGCGAGAGGTGCTCAATCGTATTGCCCGCGGCCAGAGCATTCCCGCGATCGCCGGCGAACTGTATGTGGCGCCGTCGACGGTCAAGACCCATGTGCAGCGGCTCTACGAAAAGCTCGGTGTCAGCGACCGTGCGGCCGCAGTGGCCGAAGCCATGCGGCAGGGGCTGCTCGACTGAGTGCCGCTCGACTGACTGCCTCTTGGCCAGCAATCGCGTGCGGCGATCAGGACTTCAGCGGTAGTACCACGCGGACATGGGTGCCCGCCCGGGTATCCAGAAAAACGAATATGCCCCCGGCGGCGTCGACCCGCATCCGATGCGAAGCCAGGCCGATGTGCCCCTCGCCGAGGCGACGGGCCATGGTGTCGCCGCTGATTCCCACCCCGTCGTCGGCGACATCCAAAACGCAGGTGTCGTCGATGATCCCGAGGCTGACCGATGCGGTGCGGGCCCGGGAATGGCGCACCACGTTCGACAGCAACTCACGGGCCACACCGAACACAATCGGGTCGATCTCATTGCGCACCGGATAGTCGATGTCGGTGCTGACCTTGATGCCCGAACGCTGCGCGGTGGAGGCGGCCAGCTGTTCGACCGCCGCCCCCAGCCCGACTTGCTCGAGGACGGCCGGATGCAGCTCAAAGGTGGCCTGCCGCAGACGTTCTGAGGCATCCTGCAAGCCGGCCAACGCTCGGTCCACCCGCTCGTCGCCCGGCCATGCGATCTGCAGCTCGACGAGTTCCTGACGGGCGGCCAGCACATCTTGCAACGGCCCATCGTGAATGGACTCCGAGATCCGGCGCTGCAACACCTCAGAGGCCGTCATGGTCTGAGCCAGCAACTCCTCGCGCAACGCGCTCAACCCGGCCACCGAGCGAATGTGGCGCTCCTCGATGCGCACCACCACCAACGCTGTGGCGCACAGAAATGCATACATTGAGAAGAGAAAACCGGTATGGGGCCAGCCACTCGGGCCGAGGAGCACGCCGTCGTGGACCCCCGCCAGCACGAACCCGAGCAGGCTGAACGCCAGCACCGTCATAGCTCGCCGTGACGAGATATCGACGCCCGCCAGGACCGGCAGCAACGTCATGATCAGCAGTGGATAGAATCCGTGGGCGGACAGCAGCTGGAAGCCGGTCAACGCCACGATGTCGACGCCGGTGAACACCAGAGGTTCCCACCGGCGCACGCCCGACGATTCCCCCGCTCCGGGCTGTCGTCGCGCCGGGGAAAAGGCCAATGCCAGGGCACACAATGCGGCAATGCCATACAAGGCGACTAAGACAGTTTGCCGGGCCCATTCGCGCTCTGGGGTGCCGACGACCATCGCGGCAATGACGAACACCAGGACCCCGATGCGAAGTACCGAGACGATCCGGTACGAGCGCAGCTGGTGCAGGTTGCGTACCCGCTCCAGTTCCACGTCGCTGGCGATTGCCACGGGAACACCGTACTCACGGCGGCGCTTCACCGCCGGATGCGGAGCGGACCGGTCCCTCTGGACCGGCTTCGCCGTCCGGCTGCTCAGTAGCGCCTGGCGCCGTGGTTGCGCAACCCCCCCGCCGGGGTCGGCTCCGGCCAAAACACGTGCCAGGGGTGCGCACAGAGCAGTGCCGAGCAGGCCGGCGGTCACGGTGGTGCCGACCATCAGCAGTCGCCCGCCGTGTGCGAGACTGCAGGAAGCCAGAATTGGCGCGGTCACCGCCGCAGCCGCCGTCGTCATGGACGAAACTCCTTGGTAACGGCCACTACTGGCGGGCGGAGTGATCCGGTGGACGATGCCGGCGCTAACCACAAACCAGACGATCTCACCCGGTGCGCACGCCGCCACGGCAACACTGAAACCGGCCGTGGTGTGCGCGATCCCGGCCGCGCCCATGCACAGAGTCAACCACACTCCCGCGACGGCCAACATGTCGATCCTGGGGCCGACCGCCAGCCGCTTACTCAACCACGGTGTCATCAAAGGGGTTAGGGCCACCACCGCCGCGCCGTTGACCACCTGCACCCAGCCGTAAGCGCCGGCACCCAGGCCGGACGCGTTCATCAGCATCGGTACGACGGCGAAGATGCCCATCAGCACCGTGAGAGTCGCCAAGCCCGACGCGACCAACAGAACCAGCCGTTTGTCGGCGAAGACTTGCCGGTAATCGCCTCTGGCGTGGGCGGTCACCGGCGTCGCCGCATGGTACCGGCCGGCCGGTATGCAGCGGGCCGTCACCACCGCGAAAGTTGCGCATGCGATCCCGTTGATCCAGTACAGCAGCGAGGTGCCCATCCACTCCGCGAGCAGACCGCCGACCCCGCCCGCGATCGCCGCGCCGATGTTGAGAATCCACCCGTAGCGCCAGCTGTCAAGTCTGGCGCGTTGCCGGGGATCCGAAATCAGGGCGGTAATCGCGGCGGCGAGCACCAGACGCGGTGTGTCGCAGGCTAATCCGGCGATCATGGCCGCCACCAACAACACTGCAAGGCTGTGCACCACGGCAATCAGCATCAGCATCGCGGCCGCCACGGCCATGGTGGACACCAGCGTCGATCGGGCACCGTAGCGGTCGACCAGCCAGCCACACAGCGGCTGCCCCACCGCCCATCCCGCGCCGTAGGCCGCCAGGACCGCGCCCACGGCTCCTGCCTGATGACCCCGTCCGGCCACGTGGTAGGCCAGGAACGGATAGGCGAAGCCTGCCGAGCGCACCAGCAGGTTACCGGCCAGCAGTAACCACATCACCGCCGGATAGCGATCGCGGGCCGGCTGCGCCGCGGATGACGAGACCGCGGCAACGGGCCTCAAGGTAGCGACGCGGCGCCGCGCGGGGTACCGCCGATCGGGCCCATCGCTTGATGAACGCCAGTTCCTCCGGCCAGGGGACACGCCGCGGGTCGAGCTGTGATGAACGAGTGCGCGCATGACGTCACCTCGGCGCGGCTTGGTGACCCGGCTGCTCGACGCCGGTGACGTACCGTGTGCGGCAAAGTGGCTCCGCCTCAGGGTGACTCAGGGCCGGCGCTGAAATGGACCGGCCCAGCGCGCGGGCCAGCGGCAGGCACAGGGCGGCGCCGGTCAGGCCGACCGTCACGGTGACGATCGCCACCAGACGATGACCGCCATGAATCAGACTGTAGGAGGCGATGATTGGGGCTACCACCGAAGCGATAGCCAGCGTCATGGACCAGATGCCGTGGTAACGGCCGCCATTGGCGGGCGGAGCGATCCGGTGCACGATGCCGGCGGCGATCACGAACCAGGCGATCTCGCCCGGGGTGCAGACCGCGGTGGCGACGGTGAAGCCCAGGGTGGTGTGTGCGAGCGCGGCGCCCGACATGCTCACCGCCGTCCACACGCCGGCGCCGGCCAGGATGTCGAGCCTCGGACGGAAGCGGGCCGCCGCTTTCCGGCCCAGCCACGGTGTCATCACCGGGGTCAGGCCAATGCCGGCAACGGCATTGGCCAGTTGCGCCCAGCCGAATTCGCCGGCGCCCAAACCGCTGTCGGCCATCAACATGGGTACCGCGGCATAAAGACCACGGACCGCCGTCAACGTCGCGAGGCTGGACCCCAGCAGCAGGACCAGCCGAGCATCCAAAAACGCTCCGCGGTAACCGATGTCAGCCGTCTGAGCAACCGGCTCGGCGACCGCCGGGGACCGGCGATGCTCCCTGGCCGGGATGCAGCGGGCCGCCAGCAGCGCCAGCATCGCGCACGCAACGGCGTTGATCCAGAACAGCACGGGCACGCCCGACCAGCCGGCGAGCAGACCACCCACACCGCCGGTGATCGCGCGGCCAATGCTGACGATCCAGCCGAAGCGCCAGGTGTCGATCTTCGCCCGCCGCCCGGGATCGGGCACCAACTCGGCGATCGCGGCACCCAGCACCGGGCGCGGCGCGTCATAGACCACACCGGTGACCAGAGCACCGATCAGCAATGCCGGCACGCTGCGGGCCTGGGCCATCAGCACCAGCACCGTGGCCGCAACCAGCATGGTGGACGCCAGCGTCGCGCGCGGCCCGGTACGGTCCACCAGCCAGCCGCATGTCAGCTGGCCCACTGCCCAGCCGAGTCCGAAGGCGGCCAGGACCGCGCCGACAGCGCTCGCCGGGTGCCCTCGCCCGGCCACGTGAAACGCCATGAACGGATAAGCGAACCCCGCCGCGCGCACTACCAGGTTGCCGCCCAGCAGCAGCCAGATGACGCCCGGAAACCCATCCGGGCAGGACGAGCGTGATGAGGTGTTCGAATCAGGCATCCGGTGACGCAGGGCGAGGCCGGCACGCCCGCCAACTACTTTGACCACCCCGGAGCGCTTTGCTCTCACCGCCCTCGACCCGGCCCAGTGCTCGCCGGCACACCGGTGAGTGGCGGCCACCGTTCGCGGCCGCAGCAAAGCGGAACGGAGATCGACGTCCGAGCCCGAAGTCAGCACTGGTTCGCTGCCTGCGATGGCCGCGGTTGTCGTCATCAATTGAACGGTAGAGATGATCACGTTGCGACAACTCCGCCGATCGGCCGCAAAAACGCCGCGATCTCGGTCCACCGATCGGGGGACGTGGCCGGATTGGATAAGGGCCGGGCTGCCCGGACCCGCCAAACGCTCGTCATTACCCGAGTCGCTATCCGATCAGCTGCGGCAGCACCCGAAGCGGCTCGATGCCGTCCTGCGCTGCGTTGCCGGCCGCGGCGGCCCGCTCGGTTGCGCTAGCCAGCGGTAACCCGCCCAGTAGACCGGGGGACGCGCCGGACCCGAGCGAGGAAGCGCCGGTGGAGACGGCGCCCGGCAGCGCCGCGACCGCGGCATGACTCAGGGTGGGGGCGGAGGCGGCCCACGCCACGGGCGCCGACAAGCCGCCGACCCTCGCCGCTTCACCCAGGCCGGCCGACACCGCGCCGGTCAGGCCCGCCATGCCCGCCGAACCCAGGGCTCCCGCGGCGGCGGATTCCGCCGCCGCCGCGATCTGGCTGCCGACCGCAGCCGCCGCCGGGAACAGGCCCTTGATGGTCGACATCGCCGACATCATCAGCCCGGCAGACGAAGTGCAGACGAAGAACGGGGTACCGAAAAGGCTCACCACGGTCTGCAGGTCTTGCACCCATTCCGGGAGTACCGACGCGTCGCCGGCGGTCAACCCCGACATCAGCTCGGACAGCACCGTGGCGACGTTGGTGGCCACCGAATTGCCGGCGGCTTGGTCAACAGCGGCGGCCTGGCTGACCAGCCCCGCCGGGTTGGCCGTCGGCGGCGGCGGGGTGAACGGGGTCAAGCTGGTCGCGGCGGACGACGCCGCGACGTAGCCGTACATCGCGGCCGCATCCTGAGCCCACATCTCGCCGTACTGGGCCTCGATGGCCGCGATCGCCGGCGAGTTCTGGCCGAGTAGGTTGCTGGCGATCAGGACCGCCAGCTGCGCACGATTGGCTGCCACGAGTGCCGGATGAACGGTCATCGCGTGGGCGCACTCGTAAGCGGCGGCCGCCGCTTTGGCTTGGCCGGCAGCCTGCTCAGCTTGAGCAGCGGTGGCTTTCAGCCACGTCACATACGGTGTGGCGGCAGCGGCCATCGTGGTCACGCTGGCGCCGAGCCAGGGCCCGCTGATCAGTCCGATGACCACCGACTCGACGGCGATTGCGATGGAGGTCAACTCGACGGCCAGGCCATCCCACGCGCCGGCGGCGGCCAGCATCGATCCTGCCCCCGGCCCGGCGTACATGCGTCCGGAATTGATCTCGGGCGGCAGCGCCCCGTACACCATCGCTGCGGAATCCGTCCCTTAGCGGGCTGCGATCGCGTTGGCCGCCTCGGTCGCCGCGTAGGAACCGCCGCTGGCTCCGAGGGTGGTCACAAAGAGCTCGTGAATCGCCGCGGCCTGTGCGCTGACCGCTTGATAGAGAGCGCCGTGGGCCGCGAAGTGTGCCGCGGTCAGCGCCGACACCTCGTCTGCGGCGGCCGGTACGACGCCGGTGATGGGAGCTATCGCGGCCGCATTACTCGCGTTCATGGCGCTACCGATCGACTGCAGGTTCCCCGCTGCCGAGATCAGCGCCTCGGGTTCACTGGTCACGAAAGACATGACACAACAGTGCCGTGGCTTCCCTCCGATGTCTGTCGGGCGAGCGGGCACTTTGCTGGCGGAATCATGCTGTCCACCGATCGACGGAGTTGGTGTCCTCCACCCGGCGCGATGGGCCGCACTTCGGTCGGGGGTTTCAGTCCGGTTGCGGGTGCGGGGACAACAACCACTCGGCAGCCGTATACGGATCTTCGCGGCCGTCGACCACCGACTCGGCGAGACGATCGAGGTCCGCACGGGTCCGCAGCCGGGTGTGTGCCAATGACAGGATCAGCGAGCGGGCACGGGCCAGCCGGCGGTCCCGGCTGTCGCCGCGGTGATGTGCGTCGATCGCGGCTACCAGGTCCGCAACGCCCTCACCGCGTGCGGCCGCGAGTTTGAGGATGGGAGCATCGGTTTCGGCCCGCAGATCCCGCACGGTCTGCTCGGCGCCGTCTCGATCGGCCTTGTTGACCACCACGATGTCGGCGACCTCGAGCAGACCCGCTTTGGCGGCCTGCACAGCATCACCCGTGCCGGGGTTGAGGATGACGACGGTCGGGTCGGCGACGGCGGCGATCTCGATCTCCGACTGGCCCACCCCGACGGTTTCCAGCAGAACGACGTCGTAACAGATGGCTTGCAGCAGCCGGATGGCGGCGGGAACGGCGGCGGCCAGACCGCCAAGGTGGCCGCGGCTGGCCACCGAGCGGATCAGTACGTCGGAGTCGTTGATGTGTGCGGTCATCCGGATCCGATCGCCGAGCAGGGCACCCCCACTGAACGGCGACGACGGGTCCACAGCCAGTACCGCCACCCGGCAGCCGCGCTCCCGGTAGGCGCCGACCAGGGCCGCTATCGTCGTCGATTTTCCGGCGCCCGGCGGCCCGGTGATGCCGACGACGCGGATCTCCGATTTCAGCGCAGCGTCGATGGCGGCCAGTACCTCGTCACGCCGGTCACCCTCGACGAGGCTCAGCAGCCGACCTGCCGCGCGGGGAGATCCGTTGCGCGCCCGGGCAATCAGATCGGCGATGTCCATGCGTTACGGCTCGTTGCGGCTCGTTATGCCGCTGCAACCTCGATGACCGTCGCCGAACCCATGCCGCCGCCGGCACACATCGCCGCGACGCCGATACCGCCGCCGCGGCGGCGCAGTTCGTGCACCAGCGTCGCCAGCATTCTGGCGCCGGTTGCCGCCACGGGATGGCCCAGCGAGCAGCCGCTGCCGCTGACGTTGACCCGGTCCGGGTCGAGGTCGAGCATTTTCACGGTGGCCACACACATCGACGCGAATGCTTCGTTGATTTCGAACAGATCCACGTCGGAGATCGAAAATCTAGCGCGGGCAAGGGCTTTCGGGATCACCTCGACCGGCGCCAAGCCGGTTGCCGCCGGGTCCACACCGACGGACGCCCAGGACACGATGCGGGCCAGCGTGGGCAGTCCCAGCCGGTCACTGAGCCGGTCGCTCGCGACGGTCAGCACGGCGGCACCGTCGTTGGCGCCGCAGGCATTACCCGCGGTGATCGAGAAGCCCGCTATTTCGGGATGCAAGGGCTTGAGCGCAGCCAGCTTCTCCATGGTGGTGTCGCGGCGTGGATGTTCGTCGACCGAGAACAGCCCATGCGGCGTCTCGATGGGGATGATCTCTTCCTTGAACCGGCCTTCGTCGATCGCGGCGATTGCGTTGCGGTGTGACCGAAGCGCCCACGCGTCCATCTCCTCGCGGCTGATGCCCGCTTTGACCGCGGCGTTCCACCCCACGGTGATGGACATGTCCAGGTTGGGCGCGTCGGGCCGGTCGGGGTGGGTCGGCGGGAACCAGTCGACCCAGTCGCCGTCGACCTGCATCCGAGACCGCGGCGACGTGGACGCCGAGTTCACTCCGCCGGCGATGACGAGCTGATCCATTCCCGCGCGCACACCGGCCGCAGCGCTCTGCACGGCCGCCTGCCCGGCCGCACAGTGCCGATTGTTCGCCAGACCGGGTACGTGGCTCAGGCCGGCGGTGATGGCAGCGTGGCGGGCGATCACGCCGCCGCCGTAGAGACCCTCGCCCAGGATCACGTCGTCGACCAGTGCCGGGTCGAGACCGGCTGCGGCTTCGCTGACCACGTGATGGGCCAGATCGAACGCGCTGGTGTCGCGCAGGGTTCCTTTGCGAGCGGTGCCGATAGGCGTACGCAGGGCGGACACGATGACGGCTTCTGGCACAGGTCTTCTCCATCCACAAGGTTGGCGAGAACACTATTCTCTCAGTCTGAGAGTGCGAGTTGCAAGGAGGTGGGCCGCCGCGACCTGGGCCCACGCGGGCGGGCGCAGCGCAGCCTTCGTCGGGGCCGATGGTTGGCTGGTGGCATGACTCGACCGGAAGGGACGATCGCGGTCCCGGGCGGAAATGTGTGGTTCAAGCGGGTCGGCGGCGGACCGGGCCTTCCGCTGCTTGTGGTGCACGGCGGCCCGGGTTTGCCGCACTACTACTTGACCTCGCTGGAACGCCTGGCAACCGCGCGGGAAGTCATCTTCTGGGATCAGCTCGGCTGCGGAAACTCCGACTGTACGTCGAACGCGGACCTGTGGACGATGCAACGCTCGGTGGCCGAAATGGATGCCGTGGTGCAAGCGCTGCGCCTCAATGCCTTTCACATCTTCGGCAACTCGTGGGGCGGGATGCTCGCCCAACAGTATGTTCTTGACGTTCCATCCGGTGCCGTCAGCCTGATCGTCTCGAACAGCACCGCGTCCATACCACAGTTCGCCGACCACGTGATCCGACTGAAGTCGAGGTTGGACCCGGCGACCCAAGCCGCCATCGACCGCCACGAAGCCGCCGGCACCACGCATTCCGCCGAATACCAGGCCGCGATCACCACCTGGAACCAGACGTATCTGTGCCGCACCCGCCCCTGGCCCGACGAACTCTACGAAGCATTCCGCAACATGGGCACCGAGATTTTCGAAACGATGTTCGGCCCCAGCGATTTTCACATTGTCGGCACCATCCGATCCTGGGACATCGTCGATCGGTTGGCTGAGATCACCCTGCCAACGCTGCTGATCGCCGGTCGGTATGACGAATGTTCGCCGGAACACATGCGCGACATGCACCGCCGTATCGCCGGTTCGCGGTTCGAGTTCTTCGAGCGCAGCGCACACCTGCCCTTCATCGAGGAACCGGACCGCTTCGACGCGCTGCTGCGGGACTTCCTGGGTCACCACGACCGACGCGGCCCATCGCGCGCGTAACGCCAAGGCCAAAACCGGGGCCGAAACCGGGGCCAAAACCGGGGCCAAAACTGGGGCCAAAACCGGCGCGAAATTTCGCCGTGACGTTCCGCTCGTCAGTTCTTGCCGGCGGTCAGTTTGGTGATGATCGAACGGAAGTCCTCGGTGGTGAAGGATTGGTGCTCGGCCGACAGGGCATAGTCCAAGCTGGCCAGCACCGCTCGTTCCAGATGGATGTTGAGCACCCGCTTGGTGCTCTCGACGGCCTGCTGGGGCAACTGCATGATCCGCTGGGCGCACGCCACCGCCTCGGCGACCGGGTCGGCGACGACGTGGTTGGCCAGCCCGAGTTCGACGGCTCGCCGGGCGCGAATTCGGGTGCCGGTCAACGCATATTCCTTGGCCAGCATCAAGCTGATGTGCAACGGCCAGGTCAGCGGACCCCCATCCGCGGCCACCAATCCCACCTGCACATGCGGGTCGGCCAGGTAGGCCTCTTCGGCAATGTAGACGATGTCACTCAGTGCGACCAGGCTGCAGCCCAAGCCGACGGCCGGGCCGTTGACCGCCGCCACTACCGGCACTCGGCAGCGTGCCATACCCAACACGATGTCGCGCCCGTGCGCGATGGTCTTGGCGCGCAGATCGGCGTCGTGGGCCAATTCCGCCAGATACGTGAAATCGCCGCCCGCCGAGAACGCCCGGCCGGCGCCGGTGAGCACCGCGGCGCGGGCAGTGCGATCGTCGCTCAATCGCGGCCACAGCTGCGCCAGCCCGACATGCAGATTGTCGTTGACGGCGTTGAGGGCATCGGGACGGTTGAGGGTGATGATCCGCAACCCCCCGTCGGCACGGACATCGATTTCTGTTGGCATGTCGTACATTCAGACTCCCAATCCGAGGATTCGCGACGCGATGATGTTCTTCTGTATCTGCGAGGTGCCGCCCATCACGCTCTGCGCGCGGCTGTACAGGTAGGCGCTGAGCAGGTCCGGGTCGCGGGTTCCGCCGACGGCCAGTGCGGCGTGCCCGACGGACTGCTCCACCCACGTCATCAGCAGCTTGTCCAGCGATCCTTCGGGTCCGTGCGAGACCCCGTCGAGCTGTTCGGACAGCCGGCGGCGGACGTGGTGGGTCAACATCTCCGCCTGGACCGCCGCCCATGCGAGCTCGTCGGTTATCGGATCATCGTTGTGCGCCAGCAACTCTCGTACCAGCTTGGCGTAGCGGGCCGCATAGCCCAGCGTCGACGGCTCGCGTTCGTGCCCGACCACGGTCATGGCCACCGCCCAGCCGTCGCCGGGACCGCCCACCATGCGGTCCGCCGCAACGGTTGCGCCGTCGAAGAACACCTGACCGAATTCGTTGCTGACGCCGTTCATCATGCGCAGCGGACGTTGTTGCACGCCGGGCTGTTTCATCTCGATGACGAACGCCGACAGGCCGCGATGTCGCGGCGCCTCCCGATCGGTGCGGGCCAGCAGCAGACACCAGTCGGCCACATCGGAGTAGCTGGTCCAGATCTTGTGTCCGTGCACCACATAGTGGTCGCCCTCGCGGGTGGCGGTGGTGGTCAGTGACGCCAGATCCGAGCCGGCACCCGGCTCGCTGAAGCCCTGACACCAGCGCTGGGTGCCGTCGATGATGCCGGGCAGGAAGCGTTGCCGCAGTGCGTCGCTGCCGTGCCTGCCGATCCCGAAGACCAGGTAGCCCACGCTGGGGCGCGGCGGAGCGCCCGCGCGCGCCAGCTCTTCGTCGACGATGACGTCGTAGACCGGCGGCAGCTCCTGGCCGCCGTACTCGCGCGGCCAGGACAATCCGAAGAACCCGGCTCGGTGGAGCGCCCGATGCCAATCGGCCTGACGGGCCCAGTATTCGTCGCCGATAGCGCAGAACTCCTTGGCATGCACGGTAAGCCAGGCCCGCAGTCGTTCCCGGAAAGCGGCCTCCTGCGGGGAATCACGAAAGTCCACGACCGACCTCCTTCAGGCTCACCGGCCACAGCTCGGTCGACGTCAAGGCCCGGCGCAGGTACACATGCGCCAGGCAATCCCAGGTGTTGCCGATGCCGCCGTGTACCTGCACCGCGGTCTCGCAGACCGTTCGGGTGGCTCGTGCGCAATAGAGCTTGGCGACCCGGGCAGCGTGCAGCGCCGCGGCCGGTTCGAGTTCGTCGACCGCCCAGGCGGCGTGGCGCAGGATGCTGATGGACCCTTCGATCAGGGCCAGGCTTTCGGCCAGCAGGTGCGCGACGGCCTGATACGAACCGATCGTCTTTCCGTACTGCTCACGGATTTTCGCGTAGTCACAGGCCAGCGCGTGCGCGCCGCGGGCGTCACCCACCAGATCCGCCGCGGTGGCTACCAGCGCGAGCGCTAGCCATCGTCCGGCGGTATCGGCGGATACCTCGCCGACGGGCAGCGGCGGTTCGACAATGCCCGTCGTCACTCGGGTCAGGTCCGCGCCGCTGCCCCGGCCGGCATCGATGTCAGCCGCGAACACCGCGGTTCCTGATAGCAGCAGGGCCCGCCGATATCCGCGAGCATCGAATGCCAGGTCGTCGACCGCGATCGTCTTGCTACCGGCCTCGGTGTCCAGATGGCGGGCCAGGTCGTCGGCGAGCACCGGCCCGAGAAACGGGGCATCGACCAGTCGGCGCCCGAATTCCTCTGCGACAATGGCGACTTCGATGCCTGATGCCCCATCGGAGCGCAGCGACCGCCAGCCCGTCGCGACAATCTGGCGGTCCAGCCGGGCAATCCGGTCCTCACCGGCCAGGTCCGACACGGACCCGGGTCCCAGATCGTCGCCCAATTTCGTTGCGGCGTCGCACAATTGTTGTTGTTCAGCTGTCAGACGGACATCCATGAAGCTCCTTGAGCACTCGGCGCAGCACCTTGCCCGAGGGCAGGCGCGGAATGTCGGGCACGAACACCACCCGGCTCAGCCGTTTGTAGGGCGCCAGCCTCGCCGCTACCCGCTCGGTGAGCTCGGCGGCCACCCCGGCATTGGCGGGCGTATGCGTGGCGACCGCGGCGACGACCGCCTCCCCGTTGACGCCGTCGGGAACACCGAATACCGCGCAATCACGGACCGCCGGATGACCGTGCAACACGGTCTCAACTTCGGCCGGCGCGACCTGGAACCCGCGCACTTTGATCATCTCCTTGAGCCGGTCGGTAATTCGGAGCCAGCCCTCGCCATCGAGCCAGCCGACGTCCCCGGTCCGATACCAGCCGTTGCAGCACACCTCAGCGCTGGCCGCGGCCGGCAGGTAGCCGGCCATCAGCGACGCCGAGCGGGCCTGAATCTCACCGACCTTCCCCGGGTCGACCGGTTCGCCGGTGTCCGGCGACACGATCCGCAAATCCACACCGGCAACCGGGCGCCCCACCGAGTCCAGCCGGGCCTGGTGGACGGGATTGCAGGCGATGACCGGTAATTCGGTGGTGCCGTAGGCGGGCACCCATCCGACGCCGGTCCGCCGGGTCACCGTCTCGGCGATGCTGGCGGTGACCGGTGTGGCACCCCACATGATGAAACGCAGCGACGACAGATCGTAGGACTCGAGTCGAGGGTGCGACGCGATAGCGTGCGCGATTGGCGCAACCGCCATTTCGATTGTGATGCGGTCATTTTCGATGTGCGACAACATCCGGTCGACGTCGAAGCGGGGATGCAGCCGCACCCACGAGCCGGTCCGAAACGCGGTGAGGATGTTGAGCAGGCCGAGGATGTGCGACGGCGGCGTGGCGACCTGGATGCGGTCGCGCTCGGTCAGCTGCAACGCATCGCGCCACTGGCGAACGGCGACGTCCAGCGATGCATGGGTGTGCCGCACGGCTTTTGGCATACCCGTGGTACCCGAGCTGAACACCAGCACCGCATCGTCCCCGGGCCGAGGAGAACCCGCCAACGGCGCTGCGGGCGCGATCGGGTCGTCCAGGTGCAGCATCGGCATCAGGTCGGCCAGCACCGGTTGGTCGCCGACGGCGTGAGCCGGGTTGGTCACGCCCAGCGCATGGTCGACCTCGCCGCGCTTCCAGGCGGGGCTGATCAGCACCACTGCCGCCCCCAGCCGCCAGATCGCCTGCAACGCGGCGACGAACTCCGGCCGGTTGGACGCCATCAGCGCGACCCGTTCGCCGGCGTTGACACCGCGCTTCCGCAAGGCCGCTCCGAGACCGCCGGTCAGCGCGTCGAGCGTGGGCAGGCTGAAGCGCCGATCCTCGAACACGAGCGCGGCCGGTTCGGTCACGTCTCGTCCTTCCCCAGGGCCTTGACGTCTTGAGAAGATACTATCGTCTCAGGAGAATACTATTCTCTATAGTGAAGAACGCAAGTCGAGCTAGTCCGAGAAGGCGGTCATGACGGAGCCAGGCATGGTGACGATCCAGCTCGACCGCAAGAAGGTGTCGGTGCCCCTGGTCCCCGGCGAGACGCTGTTGGAAAGCGCGCGCCGGGCCGGCCTGGACCCACCGTTCAGCTGCGAGGCCGGCAACTGTGGAACCTGCATGGCCAGGCTCGTCGAGGGCAGCGCGACCATGCGGGTCAACGACGCGCTCGAGGAAGACGAGGTGGCCGAGGGCTACATTCTGACCTGCCAGGGCGTTCCCGAAACCGCATCGATCACCGTGCGCTACGAATAGTCAGCAGAGAGGCACCGACCATGGCCAGGGGAATCATCTATGTCGAGACTCGTCCCAGCTCACCCGAACGCGAACCGGAATACAACCGCTGGTACGACGACGTCCACATTCCCGAACTGGTGGCGCTCGACGGATTCGTCTCGGCGCGGCGCCTCAGACCGGTCAATGATGACGGGCCATACGTGGCCCTCTACGAGATCGAAGGCGATGACCTGCAGGCGATCCTGGACAACATGGTTGCCTCGGCCGGCCGGTTGCACATGTCCGACGCGCTGCAGTTCGATCCCCCGCCGGTGATGCGCCTGTTGGAGGTGACGAGTGTGTACCAGCCGGCAGGCTGATCGCCGGGCCATCCGTGGCTAAGCCCGGCGTGCCGCAACGTAACGGGTGATGCTTCGCGCGATCAGCTCGAACACCGCCGTCGTCAAGGAAACACATGCCAGGAACGCAAACCAATTGTGATTCCAGCCCCAGTCGTAGCGACCCTGCGCGAATGCCATAATCGATGCCCGCAATCGTTACCAACACGTAGATCGCCCGGTAGTACCGCCGCAGGATGAAGATCCCCGCGGTCCACAGCGGCGTTACGAGGGCCGCCTCGATATAGGGGTTGAAAACTTTTGGTGCGCCGTAGGAGATCGGGCCGACCGATACCTGCGGCCCGCAGTGCGGATACCGGCCGCCGCTCGTGCAGACCCACTGGCTGGTGCTGTTCAAACAGGCCAGCACGGTGAGGATGGCCGCAGTTGCCAGCACCGCGACACCGATCGCCATCCGCAGTCTCGGTCTTGGTTGGCGGCTACTCGGCACCTGCGGCGGCTCGTCGAGCAAGCAAGCCGTATCCATGACCATGTCGGCAATTGTCTGCCGTTTGGCGGTCAACAACGGCAGCAGGTAGCCGATGCCGTACGTGATCGCATCCAGGATGTGGGCGAAGTAGCGGCCGATCGACGATCCGACGCCAATGGGCGCACCTGTCCCACGGTCGAGCCGGTAATCCCTTGGCGGAAGCCCCAATTCCAGATCCAGTACGCCAGCATCGCCAGATTGACGATCAATCCGACGACGCCCTGCAAGCGTGCGCCCCCGCCGGCCCATGCGACGATCAACCCGCCGACGATCCCGAGAGCCACGCCGATCGCCAACCCCAGCATGTGGTCGATGAGATAGGCGGCTACCCGCCGGATCCACGAGGCGTAGGCTTCCATCGGCAAGTCATCCATCGGCTGGCCCGGGACCGGCGGATATCCCGCGTGCGCCGGCGGCGGCGGATATCCCGGCGGTGGCGGTGGCGAACCGGCCGGTGGCGGATAACCGGAGGGCGGGGGTGGCGGCTGTTCAGTCATTTGCCGAGCCTTCCACTGGCGAGTGGATGCAACTCACCCGAAACTGCTGGTGCCCTAGTCGAATTCGCCAATAGCTCGGATTACGACCCAGTTCCACGCAAGTACCGTCTCGTGCGACGCGATTTCCGGCCGGAAAGTGGGAATGCGCATTCGGTTGGTCCGTAAGGCGTTCTTGGCCAGCACTTTATCGCGTCTTGCGATGACGCGGGCAAAGCGCAAGGACGGCCCGGCAACCGACGGGGGCGCGCTATCATTCGGCCTCCGATGCGTTGCTCTAGGCCCGCCGCTACACTTCCCGAGGATGGAGCAGGGTCCGTTGCGGATCGATGTCGGTCAGCTAGAAGCTACGGCGTGTCAATGGAGTCAGCGAAGCGCCGAACTTGCCGTCCTAGCACCGCCCTTGCCGGGGCAGCCGTTTCAACCCACCGCCGTAGCGGTGGGCAGTGCCCACGCAGCGGTTGACCTGGCTGCGGCGGCGTTGGCCGCCCGCACCCAAGCGACGGCCAGCACGGTGCAGGCCGGTGCTACGGGATATGCCAGCAACGAAGCGACCGCTGTGGCCGAGATGGCAGCCGTGCAAGCCAGGTTGGTGTAATCGGTGGCCACCCTTTCCCAAGTCCGGGCCTGGAGCACCCAGCATCTGATCGAGGCGGCCACCTACTGGACCAAGACCGCCCATCAGTGGGAAGACGTGTTTTTGCAGATGCGCAACCAATCCCACACCCTGGTGTGGGAAGGCGCCGGCGGTGATGCGCTGCGGGCGCGAACCGGCGCCGACTTCGCAGTCGTAAGCGCCAAAGCCGACCAACTACGCCAAGCCAGTAAGATCGCCCGGGACGGCGCCGGAACCATCGGCACCGCCCAACGCCGGGTCCTCTATGCCGTCGAGGACGCTCAGAACGCGGGTTTCACTGTCGCAGAAGACTTCTCGGTGACCGATACCCGGGCCAGCGGCAATGCCGCCGAGCGGGCGGGGCGCCAAGCCCAAGCCCAAGCATTCGCTGCCGACATCCGCCAGCGCGCCACCCAACTGCTGGCGGTCGAACATGAAGTGGCCGGCAAGATCACCGCCGCAACCGCCGGAATCGCGACTACTACCTTTCCGGAAACACCCCACGACCACAAACCTCACATCCAAGCCGTCGACCGCCACACCTTCAAAGACAGCCCACAGCAACCGCAGCCGGGTGATCCGTCGGGTATGACAGCTGAGCAGGCACGGACCGCCTATGACCAACTCAAGGAGGAGATCCGCAAGCATAATGCGTGGCGGCCCCCACTCAACGATGCTGGCGCGGTCAGCGCCTACGATCGAGAAGCTGATGCGCTCAACGCCAGAAAGGCCGCCCTAGAGGCGAAATTGGGTATTTCGGAGACCGCGCCGGCGCAGCTATCGCGGCTGGTGCCCGATTGGGCACAGCCATGGCAACCGCCGGCACACTCGCCAACACCGGTCCCGCACGACCCCGGCGCCTGGCAACCGGTCACCGAATCCATGTCCGACCGCGCCGCCCAATACCAAATGCAGATCACCGGACAACCCGTCAGCGAGGGATACATCGTCGACGGAGTCAAATTCGACGGATTCACAGACGGAACGCTCATCGAAGTCAAGAGCTATTACGATCAGTTTATCGAAAACGGTCACTGGAAGCCCTGGTTTACCGGAGAGCAGGGAATACTCAATCAGGCGTACAATCAAATACGGGTCGCAGGGACAACACCGATAGAGTGGGTATTCGCTCAGCCGGAAGCCGCGGCGCTCGTGGAAGATCTTCTGACAAGAAACGGATACACCATTAGTGTCATAGTGGTTCCGCCCAAGTAGAGAGGGTCGCATGCCTAAAGCGGATGTGGGGGTGTATTGGGGACCCCGTGCTGAATCGCTGGATGAATGCGCTTATCGGATTGCGCGGCTCGTGACGACGCTGGCTGCGCTCGATCCCGTACTTTCAGGCTGGCGTGACGGGGGCCGATCAAAAGGGGACGCGTTAGCCCAGCCGCTGGTAACCAACGATCACACCGACTTGGTGCAGCGACTGCTGGCAGGGCGCAATCGCCGCCCGGACAACAACGAAGTCATCGAACCCTACGGGTACGCGGCACACTGGTGGAATGGCGGCTCCGACGACAACCGGCCACCTGCTAAATTGTCGATCCGTATCGCTGGGACATCAGCTATCGGATTAAACAACGTCACGGTCGATCTTCCCGATCAAGAATCGGCGCCATGCTTGTACAGACTAGAGACCGCGCACCATATTCTGCAGGCGCTACTGGATATCTTCGACCCCGACTGGGGTGTTTGGACGAACAGCGATCTTCGCAACAAGCAAAAAGAGCCGGACCGCCCTACCAAAGACGGCCGCGGATATGTGCTCGGGAAATTGATTGGACATCCGGCCGGATGGGCTAATTTCCTCAGCGATTCCGATTCGGTAAAATTCGACATGGCGTTGTTGCCGGCTGGGGCAACAGTTGAACACCTCGGCACCGGAACGTTGGTGCTGCTGGGGCAAGACCCAGCCAACCCGCCGCTTCGCGATGTCCTTCAGGTGCGCAGGGCGATGGGTTACGAGGTGGCTATACAGCACACAGAACCATCTCAAGACGTGGGCGCTTCCTCGGCCAGCCCGGCAGCACCACCGGTCGCACCGGGCACCTCAGTGAAGCCTACGGACGGGGGGCAATCTGATCCTCGACGTGGCACGGAAATGCGCGGTGTCCCCTACCCAGCAAGCAACCCGGATACTAACCGCAGCGACGCTCAGCGTGGCAACACTGCGCACGACAGGTAATTCGTCGTTGAGTCGAACCGGTGACCCCTTGCCGGTAGCCCGATTTCAGATTCAGTACACCAGAATCGCACCATTGACGATGAGCAACGGTTAGCATGAGGATGCTCCGCAGGGCTGTGCCCCGCCGGCCCAGCATGACTCCGCCGATGAGTCAGAGACTTCGATTAGGAGCAGGACGCTAGCCTCCATCAGCGGGTCTTGAGTGCCGACCGCTCCCAGGAAACAGCAACTCAGCCGTGGTGACGCGGCCGATCTTGCGCTGCAAGCCGCGCAGTAAGCTCACCGCCCCCGTGTCGGAGAACCCGCTAACGGTCGCAAAGTCCAATCCCGCGCCCACCAACTCGCTGGCCCAGGAGCATTCCGTCAAGTACAACACCCGAGCCCAGTCCAAGCTAGTCAGCGCTTGGCCACCAACTGTCATTTGCCACCGGGAAGGGACCACTGGTTTGCCACCAGCTAGGGACCACCTGTTTGGCTCAGCGAGCATGATGT
>NZ_LQOX01000126.1 GCF_002102175.1 Mycobacterium gastri
CGATCCGCGGATTCTTCGCCGACCCTCACCTCGCTTACATCACCGCCTAAGTCGCCTTACTAACGCTCGGCTTAGTATGCCGTATGTGTTGTCGCTGCGTGCTGCCGTGAACTGGATCGGGGTGGTCTTCATGAACCAGAGTGTCATGGTTCCGTTGGTGTTCGGGCTTGTGGCGGTTCTAGTGCTGCTGGCGGTTGCCTCAGTCAGGGTGGTGCAGCAGTATCAGCGGGGCGTGCAGTTTCGACTTGGCCGGGTCATTGGGGTTCGCGAACCTGGGCTGCGATTGATCATCCCGATCATCGACCGCCTGTGGCGGGTTTCGATGCGCATCGTGACCATGCCTATCCAGTCGCAGGGCATCATCACCCGCGACAACGTCAGCGTCGACATCGCCGCGGTTGCCTACTTTCGCGTCGTCGATGCCCGCAAATCCGTCGTTGTCATCGAAAACGTCAGCGCCGCCATCAACCAGATCGCCCAGACCACCCTGCGCAACGTCGTCGGGCAACACTCGCTCGACGAGGTGCTCGCCCAGACCGAAAAGATCAACGGCAGCATCCGCCAAATCCTCGACACCACCACCGTGGAATGGGGAGTCGAGGTCACCCTGGTCGAACTCAAGGACATCCAACTTCCAGACAGCATGAAACGCGCCATGGCCCGCGAGGCCGAAGCAGAGCGGGAGAAGCGAGCCAAAATCATTGCGGCAGAAGGTGAAGCGCGCGCTGCCGCGGCCCTCGGCGAGGCGTCGGACACGATGATGCAGCACCCGTTGGCCTTACAGCTGCGAAACCTGCAGACCCTAGCCGAACTCGGCGTGGAAAAGAACACCACCGTGGTGTTCCCTGCCCCGTTGATGAGTGCGATCGGAGAACTCACCGGATTCCTCACCCGCGAGTCGAACGCCTCGAAGTCGACCCAGCTCAACGGGCTGACCGACGAGAAACTCGTCCCTGTGCCGACGCTGCATTAAACGCTTCCGGGCCAAGGTCCAGTGATGTGGGGGAGTTAACGGCTACCTCTCCGGTAGGGCTTTATGGGAATCCCGATGACATATTCAGCCCCATCGTCGGCAACAGATTGGAAAGACCGTGACGTTTTTCAAAGCGGTCGCGCTCGACTTTGACGGCACGCTCACATCGGGCGGCAACATAGCGACACATACCGTGGAGGCAATCGAGCAGGCCCGGCGCGATGGCCTTGCGGTTGTGCTCGTCTCGGGCCGCCTCGGAGCCGAATTGGGCACATTCGACGACGCAACCCCGACCCGGGTACCCGGAAGCCAGGGCCGGATCGTGGTCACCGGACCTGCCGCGACAGGGAAAAGCTATGTTGTCGGGTTGATGGCGGAGCAGTGGATCCTCGCCAACTACTGCGTCCTTGTCCTCGACCCCGAAGGCGACCACGTGCAGTTGCAGCAGCTCAACTGGGTGCAGGTGTTCGACGGCGGCCATGGGAAGCGAAATCACGCACAGCTGCCTCCGGAATTCAGGTGGCCAACCGGGAAGGCCGCCGGCGTTGCTTCGCGCGGGTCTGTTGGCGGGCCAGGGCGCGTGCCAGCAGGCGGGCGACGCCGAGTTCGATGCCGCTGGCGAGTTCGTCGACGTCGGGCGTGGCGTCGTAGTCGGCGGTGATGCCGAAGACCAGTGTGTCGACATAGGTGAGCATGCCGATGACCGTGCGCAGGTGCATGGCGATCGGTGGTACCGGCAGCAGCTCTTCCACCGGGCGGCCCAGCACCTGCAGCCGCTGGCGGGGACCGGGCACATTGGTCGCCAGCGTGACGACGCTGCGCTGCGGCAGCCGCGCCAGCAGCCGCACCGTCCACGCGCTCAACACGAACGGCACGAAGTTGGCCAGCGCGACAAAGGCGCTCGCCGCCTGGCGCTCACCGCTGCCTTTCAGCCGGTCCAACCGGTTGTGCACCAGCCGTAACCGCTTCACCGGGTCGTCCTGCTCCACCGGCAACGACGGGAGCATCGCCGACACGCGAATATCGGTGCGGTCCATGGCATCCGGCGAGCGCACCGATACCGGGATCAGCGTGCGCAGCGAGTTGCGCCGAGGCTTCTCACCGCGATGCAGCAGGACCGCACGATAGCTATCGGTGATGGCGGCCAGTGCCACGTCGTTGAGTGTCACCCCGAAGACCTCGCACACCGTTTCGACATCTTTGAGCGACACCCGCGCCGCGCTGTAACGGCGCATGTTCGTCACCGAGCCGCGCAGCGACGAGTCTGCGGCGGGAGCCAGTAAGCCGGCAACGAATTCGGCTGCGCCTTTGGCGGTGTGCGCGGCCGCGCCGGTGGTGGCCATCGATGCGCGCCACAGTCCGCCGGCCCAGCTCAGCGGGTTGAGGCTGAGTCCGGCCGGGCTGCCGATCGACGACGGCGGCTCTTTGGCCGCGCGGATGTCGGTGGCGAACGTAGCGGCCGGACCGGTATCGGCGATGCTGGCCAACATCCGCATCGCGGCAATCCCGTCCGCGATGCAATGGTGGATCTTTATCAGCGCCGCCCACCGCCGTTCCGGCAGGCCTTCGATGACCCAGCACTCCCACAAGGGGTGGTCGCGATCGAGCCGGCGCTCCATGAGATCGGCAATGGTCCGGAACAAGGCGGCATCATCGCCGGGCCGCGGCAATGCCGCCCACCGCACATGGTGGGTGATGTCGAAGTTGGTGTCGTCAACCCATTCCGGTGCGGAGAGTTCCAACGGATGCTTGTGCACCAACTGCGTCAACCGGGGGATGGTTCGCATTCGCTCCGACAGCGCCTCGACGAACTCGTCGCGCCCGGGGCTCGGTCCGTCGATGACGGCCAGCGCGCCGATGGCCAGGCTCACGTGCCTGTCGGCGTCCTCTGCCTCCAAGAAACTGGCCTCCATGGTCGTCAGCTGCTCCACCGCCAGCCACCTCCGATCCCCATCGATCGGCATCACTATTCGCGGTACGGCGCCGGGGGCAATAGTGCCGTTAGTCCCCAAGGACTAGTGCCGGACTTCCCAAGCTGGTCGGATTATCGCCAGTCGCTCCGGTGAAACGGTGGACTCAGTGAATCGGGACCGGCGACTCGTCCGCGATGTCGGACAACTCACGAGGCACGATGCCCACGTACCTCAAGATGCGGTCCAGAACGATGTTGGACAGATCGCCGTCATCGGCAACCCGGCCGAGGCCGCGCCGTCGCAGGAAGGTGTCCAGGCGCCGATCGGGCGACCAGCCGGCGTAGATCGTGTCAACGTAGCGCGAGCGCAGAAATTCCCAGGCGAGACCATCGACGTCGGAATCGGTCAATAATGGTGGGTCGCCACGCATAGCCGTCCTAATCCAGTCCTAATCCTTGCTGAGCCACAACCGCAGCCAAGTTACCCGGACCAGGTCATCATTTCGTCACACTCATGTTGCGGAATAGGGTCCAAAGTCACCTGTCCGGGATGTCGGCTTGCGCGGCGAGGACCATAGACCCTGGTGAACGGCCCGTGGCGGGACGCAGACTGGCGCTATGGCCAAGATGATGAAACGGGTTGCCGGGGCCGGGGCCTCGCTGGCAGTGCTGTACGCCGCGCGACGGTATTACCGCAACTGGGGTACCACCAAGCACGAAGCCCGGATGCTGCTGCCCGGTGACACCTTGGTCAGCGACCCGGCTATCCAGACAACCGAAGCGCTGAACATCGACGCCCCGGCAGCTGCCGTGTGGCCATGGCTGGTGCAAATGGGTCACGACCGCGGTGGCTTCTACGGTGGTGAAGGACTGAGAAACCTGGCCGGGCTTCGCTACGACGACGCCGATCGAGTCCACCCGGAATGGCAACAGCTCGCGGTGGACGATGTCGTGCGGCTGGCTCCCGAAGGCTGGATGGGGTTGCCGGACGGGGTGACGATGCGGGTCGCCGAAATCGTGCCCGAAAAGTATCTCGTGCTCAATACGAGGCGACCGGACCTGCGCTGGAATGCGGTGTGGTCGTTCCACCTTCAGCCGCATTGGGAGGATCGCGTCCGGCTCCTCACCCGCGCCCGGATTGCGCTGCGCCACCCCGGCGAAGTTTTTGCCCTGGAGCTGGCCAGGCCGTTGATCTCGCTGGGCACCCGACGACTGCTGCTCGGTATCAAGCACCGGGTTGAGCGGTTGCCGTCGACTCGCTTATTTGAGGCCTAGTGATGTTACGGGCCCGCGCAGATGATGCCCGGGCCCGTGATCACCCGGTTAATTGGCGGCTACCTGGATGTGCTTTTCAGGCTTGGCGGGTTCCGAAACCCCCACGGAGACAGTCAAGATGCCCTTGTCGTAAGTGGCCTTGATGTCATCCTCGTCGGCGCCCTCCGGTAGTGACACTGTCCGAACGAACGAGCCGTAGGAGAACTCCGACCGGCCCTCGAATTCCTTTTTCTCCGTGCGTTCGGCTTTGATGGTGAGCTGGCCGTTGCGGACCGTGATATCCACATCCTTGGCCGGGTCGATGCCCGGCATCTCGGCGCGCACTACGTAGCGACCTTCGGCCATCTCGTCTTCCAGGCGCATCAGTCGGGTATCGAACATCGGCCGAAGCCCAGCGAACGAGGGGAACGCTGAAAACAAATCCGAGAACTCGGGGAACAACGAATGCGGTTCTCGCTTCACAGGAAGAGTGGTCATTATCTTCTCCTTGGTGCCCCTTAGTGCCATCGTCCCGATACGGTGACGCAGTCCATCCGACCATGCGAGCCGGTGGCTCGGTAGGGCCTGAAGTCCCCACTCGACGCGTCGACGGGCAACGAGCTTCTCGCGGCTCGCACAGGGCCATTGATCCGCGACCAGAAGGTCAAACGACCCTAGTATCCGCCGCGGCGTCGCCTTACGTTCGGTAGCAGGTGAATCGAACTCGAGGAGGATGTGATGACCACCGCACGCGACATCATGAACGCTGGCGTGACATGCATCGGTGAGCATGAGACGTTAAGTGCTGCTGCCCAACACATGCGTGAGCACGACATTGGCGCGCTGCCAATCTGCGGTGACGACGACCGGCTCCATGGAATGCTCACCGATCGCGACATCGTGATCAAAGGCATTGCGACGGGGCTGGATCCGAACACCACTACCGCTGGGCAGCTGGTGCACGATCACGTTTACTACGTCGACGTGAACGCAACCATCTCGGAGATGCTCAACGTCATGGAAGAGCATCAGGTCCGCCGTCTTCCGGTCGTAGAAGGGCACCGCCTGGTGGGCATCGTCACCGAAGCGGACATCGCCCGCCACCTGCCCGAGCACTCCATCGCGCAGTTCGTCAAGGCGATCTGCGCGCCGATGGCCATCGCCAGCTAGCGACGTCGGCGGCCCGGGCCTGGTCCGCCGGTTTCGGAGGTTATTCGACGTGCACGACGAGATCCCGCTGGGACGGATCGCCGGGTTTTCGGTGAAGGTCCACTGGAGTGTGCTGGTCATCCTGTGGTTGTTCACCTGGAGTCTGGCCACGACGTTGCCGGGCGCCGTCAAAGGCTATGCGCCCGTGGCCTATTGGCTCGCCGGCGCGGGTGGGGCAGTGCTCCTGCTGGCCTCGCTGCTGGCCCATGAACTCGCGCACGCCATCGTCGCTCGCCGCGCGGGCGTACCCGTGGGGAACGTGACGCTGTGGCTGTTCGGCGGAGTGACCACGCTGGGCGGTGAAGCCAAGACACCCAAGGCTGCGTTCCGGATCGCGTTCGCGGGCCCGGCCACCAGCCTGGCGCTGTCTGCGGCATTCGGCACGCTGGCCGTCGCGCTCGCCGTCGTACGGACCCCGCCCCTCGTGGTCAGCGTCGCGTGGTGGCTGGCGGGGGTCAACCTGCTGCTGGGCCTGTTCAATCTGCTGCCGGGCGCGCCGCTGGACGGCGGCCGGCTGGTCCGGGCCTATCTCTGGCGCCGTCACGGCGACGTCGTGCGCGCCGGGATCGGCGCGGCGCGGGCCGGACGCGTGGTCGCGCTCGTTTTGATCACGTTGGGACTGGCCGAGTTTTTGGCCGGCGGCCTGGTTGGCGGCGTCTGGTTGGCCTTCATCGGCTGGTTCATCTTCGCTGCCGCCAGGGAGGAGGAAACCCGGATTTCGACCCGGCAGCTCTTTGCCGGCGTCCGGGTCGCAGACGCGATGACCCCCCAGCCGCACACCGCTCCCGGATGGATCAGCGCCGAGGAATTCATTCAGCGTTATGTGCTGGGCGACCGCCACTCGGCCTACCCGGTTGCCGAACAGGACGGATCGATCATGGGTTTGGTCACGCTGAGGCAGCTGCGCGAGCTGGCACCCGCCCGACGCGGCACCACCAGCGTGCGCGACATTGCCATACCACTGCAAGAGGTGCCGACCGCGGCACCCCAGGAGCTGCTGAGCGCGCTGCTCGAGCAGATGGCGCCGGCCGGCCCCCGAAGCCGCGCCCTGGTCGTCGACGCCGGCGCGGTGGTCGGCATCGTCACGGCCAGCGATATCGCGCGGCTTGTCGACGTCTACCGGCTCGCGCACCCCCAGCCGGCGCCGCCGACCCCGCTGTGAGACCAGCTGCCCGAGAGGAGACGGACATGAAACCGGTCGTTGTCGGTATCGACGGTTCGCCCGCGGCGATCACGGCCGCACTATGGGGTACCGACGAGGCCATCAGCAGAGCCGTGCCGCTACGCCTGATCTCGGTCATCAAGACAACTCATCCCTCCCCGGAAGACTACGAACGTGACCTGCGGCATGCCGAAACCTCGCTGCGGGCAGCACAAGCCGCGGTGGCGGCCACCGGGAAACCGGTCAAGGTCGAGACCGACACCCCGCGCGGGCCGGCCGGCGCGGTCCTCGTCGAGGCCTCCCGCGATGCCGAACTGGTCTGTGTCGGATCCACCGGGATGTGGCGCTACGCTCGCTCGATCCTGGGTTCGACGGCAACCGAGCTCGCCGAAAAAGCGCACTGCCCGGTCGCGGTCATCCGCTCGGACGCGGACCAGCCGCCGTCGGATATCAACTGGATCGTGGTGCGCATGACCGACGCACCCGACACCGACGTGGTCGTCGAGCATGCGGCCCGGGAAGCGACGCTGCGGCAAGCACCCATACTCGCGCTGGGCGGGCGGCCGGAGGAGCTCACCGAAACCCCGGACGGGGACTTCGAACGCCGGGTGCAGGACTGGCACCAGCGCCATCCTGACGTGCGGGTCTACCCGATCACCACCAAAACGGGCATTGCTCGCTTCGTGGCCGAGCACCACGAGCGGGTACTGCTCGCCGTGATCGGAGCGGCCGAGGCCGGTCAGCTGGCGCGGCTGGTTGGACCGTCGGGGCATCCCGTTTTCCGGCACGCCGAATGCTCGGTGCTGGTGGTCCGCGACTGAACGCTCAGGGGCCCACTCCGGCCGGATTGATATCGGTACCCAGTCCTATACGCCGAACACCTACCCACATCTTCCGTCCATAAATCCGGGCCTGAACTTTTTCCTGGGTCAGCCGACTGTGACGGTACTGTCTGTGCTGAGCGGCGCCGTCGGGGACGTACTGCATCTGATTCCGCGTGCTTGAAATTGGTCAACCGGTTCTAAGCCGTTCTAGGCCGTTCTAGGCCGGGGATTCGCGCGCAACGATCACCGGTACCTGTGCCAGCTGCGCGACCGCTTCACCGACCGACCCCACCGACATTCCGGCGAATCCGCCGCGGCCCCGGCTGCCGACCACCACCAGCTGGGCTTGTCCGGACCGGTCGACCAGCTGGCGCGCCGGCTGATCCTGCACGGCAATACGGGTTACCGCCACATCGGGATACTGTTCCTGCCAACCCGCCAAGCGCTCGGCCAGCACCTGCTCGGCCATCGATTGTGTTGCCGGCCAATCGATTCCGGGCCACTCCGAGATATCGATGTCGCTCCATGCGTGCAGGGCAACCAACCCGACGCGCCGGCGTGCCGCCTCGTCGAATGCGAACGCGGTAGCCAGTTCGGAGGCCGCCGAGCCGTCGATGCCGACCAGCACCGGCGCTTGATCGCGTTGCGGCACCGACGGGTCGTCGTCGTGGACGATCACGACCGGACAGTGCGCGTAGCGCAGCACAGCGGAACTGACCGAACCGAGCAGCCGGCCGGGCCATCGTCGGCTGCCCAGACAACCGGTGACCACCATTTCCGCGTCTTTGGACAGGTCGACCAACGTCGGAACTGCAGCCGAGCCCAAGATTTCGGTGTGGACGCCCGCGGGACCTCCACCGCGAGCAGCTTCGTCGACGACCTTGAGCGCCTCGTCGACCAGCCGGCGTCCACGATCCTGCTGCCATCGCGCCAGACCTGCCGGCATCGGCATTTTCAGCAGGGTCGACACTTCAGGTGATACGGCGTGCACGAGCGTCAGTGGAATGTTGCGCAGCTCGGCGTCGCGGGCTGCCCACTGCACCGCCAGCCGGGCGGACGGTGACTCGTCGATGCCGACGACAATTCCCAGGGGTGCGTTGCGCGATGACATGACTCGTCCTTCGTGTGCCGATTCGCCGCTATGGACGCTATCGACGGCGGCCCGGCCGGGTCAGAGCCGTTTGTCACCAGCATGAGGGCATAAGTCCCGCAATCGGCGCGATCAGATGCCCGGTACCGCCGGTTTGGAGGCGACGATGGCCACGGCGGCTAACCGCTCTCGGTGCTTGCGGAATGTGTTGCGCATCATGAGCACTCGCTTGCGCGCGGCCGGCTGGGTGAGCACGTTCTTGGCAAAGCGCAGCGCACCGAACAGGCCTTCGTCGGCGATCAGCCGCCGCGGCTGCAACAGGGCCATCGGGGCGGTCGCGACGTGCTCCACGACCAGGCCGTGTCCGGCCAGCAGCTGCGACCATTCCGCAATGGTGAGCGGACGCGCGTTGACCTTGATCGCCCGTGCCAGCGACTGCCTGACCTCGGTGCTGATGTCGTCGGGCACGTCGTCGGGAGTCAGGGCCAGCTCGTGAATGGCGTAGCGGCCCCGTGGGCGCAGCACCCGCGCCGCCTCGGCAACGATCGCGTGCTTGGCCGTATCCCCCTGCATGGTCAACATCGCCTCGCCGATCACGACATCGACGCTGGCATCGGGTAATCCGGTATCGGAGGCGTCGGTGACCAGCACGTCGCCCCGGTTTCCGTGATCGTGCAGCACCCCGCGAACCAGGTTGGCGGCATCCGGGTCGCCTTCGGCGCCGACGTAGGACCGCGGGTGCCGGACCAGTATTTCGGCGGCGGTACGGCCCAGGCCCGGAGCCAGCTCGAGCACGTCGGCGTCGCTGACGTCGGCGCGGGCCAGCAGGGTTCGGGTCAGCTCGACGCCGCCGGGCCGAAGCACTCGTTTGCCCAGCCGCGCCAACAGCCAGTGCCCCTGCAGGTGATCCTCGTCCCGGCTCGACTGAGGCAGTGGCCGCCCGGAATCGCCTGGCCTGCCGGCCATCAAATACCCTGGGGCACAGCAGGTTCCAGGAGAAGCGCCGGACGCCGCTGATGCACGGTGAGGTAGCGCAAACCGTCTGGGCCGGCAGCGAACTGCCGGCGCGAGCGTCGTGGCAGCCACAGCAGCGCGCCCGGATGCAGGTTGATGGTGCCCTCCTCGGTGCTCAGCCGGCCGCTGCCAGACAAGACATGGATCAAGACGTCGAGATCGGGTCCAGTATGCATGCCGATTCCGCCGTCGGGAGGCAGGGCGACGATGTTGGAGTCCAGATCACGCTCCCGGACCTCCAACTTCCACACTGCTCCGGTGACGTCGGTCGGTGCGGCGTAGTCCTTGGTATCGGCCAGGATTCGCGGTAGCGGGGTGGTGGTCAGCTTGCTGATCCGGATGTGCCACACCGCGGGTCCCTTTTCGATGTATTCCCAGCCGTAGCTGCCGGGGTGTTCGGTGTCGAACTCGGCGCGCAGATGCTTGGGGTCGTGGTTGTTGACCAGAACGAACGACCCGCCGGCGGGCAGTGCGGCGTAGGTGGCAAAGATCGTCGGATGCTTGTCCGGCTTACGTAGCTGCCGGACGTCAAGTTTGTTGTCGGCCATAGACGTTCCCATCGTGTGCTAGTTTTTACAAGTGAACGTGTGTAAACTCTAGCGCATGACGTACGTGATCGGAAAGCCATGCATCGACGTGATGGACCGCGCCTGTGTGGAGGAGTGCCCGGTCGATTGCATCTACGAGGGGGGCCGGGCGCTCTACATCCACCCGGACGAATGCGTGGACTGCGGCGCGTGTGAGCCCGTATGCCCGGTGGAGGCCATTTACTACGAGGACGACCTGCCGGCCGAGCTGGAACCCTACCGGGCCGACAATGCGGCGTTCTTCACCGAAACCCTGCCGAGTCGGGACGAACCGCTGGGTTCGCCGGGCGGGGCTGCCAAGATTGGGCCGCTAGGGGTTGATACTCCCCTGGTGGCCGCCGAGCCCAGAGCCGACGATTCCGGAGGTGAGTGATATCGCCAGACCAGTCCTGGAGCCGACGGGACGCCGTCGCGCGGTCCTGCGGGTATTACGGGCATCACGCGTCCCGCTGAGCATCGTTGCGATTGCCGACGCGCTGGAAGTACACCCCAACACCGTCCGATTCCACCTCGACGCCCTGGTCGCCGACGGCCAGGTGCAGCGCGTCGAGTCCGGCCCGCGCGGTCCGGGACGGCCGCCGCAGATGTACTCCGCGGTCCGGCAGATGGATCGCGGCGGTACCCGGCACTATCGGCTCCTCGCCGAGATCCTCTCCAACGGGCTTGCCGCCGAACCTGATTCCAGCGCCAAGGCGCTGGCCGCCGGACGCGCCTGGGGGCGACGACTGGAAGCGCCGGAAGCGCGCAGCAGCGCCGAGAAGTCGATCGACCACCTGGTAAGCGTGCTCGACCAGCTGGGGTTCGCGCCCGAGCGCCGGATATCCGACGGGCAGCAACAGCTGGGTCTGCGCCACTGCCCGTTTCTGGAACTCGCCGAAACCCGATCCGGCGTCGTGTGTCCGATCCATCTCGGGCTCATGCAAGGGGCTCTGGAAACATGGGCGGCACCGGTCAGCGTCGAGCGGCTCGACGCGTTCGCCGAACCGGACCTGTGTCTGGCCCACCTCTCGTTGAAAGGAGCCGCCAGGTGAGCACCGGACCGGCGATCGAGGTTGCCATCACCTTCCTGTGGCTCGGCATGGTGCTGGCCATCTCGTTTCTGGAAGCCCCCCTAAAGTTCCGGGCGCCCAATGTCACGCTGCAGATCGGCCTCGGTATCGGCCGCCTGGTCTTTCGCGCACTCAACACCGTCGAGGTCGGATTCGCGCTCGTCCTGCTGGCCCTGGTGGTGGCCGGCCCGACGCCGGTGCGCATCAGTGTGGCGCTCGGAGTAGCGGTGGCCGCGCTGGCGCTGCAGCTGATCGCGGTCCGTCCCCGCCTGACCCGCCGTTCCGACCGGGTGCTGGCCGGGCAGGAGGGGCCGCGCTCCCGGGCCCACTATGTATACGTCGGTTTTGAAGTGGTCAAGGTGGTCGCCCTGGTGGTGGCAGGGATACTGCTACTGAACGGCTGAAAGGACTCACCCATGGAATCCATTTCGCTGACCGCGCTGGCCGCTGAAAAGCTGGCCGAGGCGAAACAGTCCCACAGTGGACGGGCTGCCCACACCATCCACGGCGGGCACACCCATGAACTGCGGCAGACCGTGCTGGCGCTGCTTGCCGATCACGACCTGTCCGAACACGACAGCCCGGGGGAGGCGACGCTGCAGGTGCTGCAGGGCCACGTGCGGCTCACCACCGCCGACGACAGCTGGGAAGGCAAGGTCGGCGACTACGTCGCGATTCCCCGTACCCGGCACGGCCTGCACGCGGTCGAGGATTCAGTGGTCATGCTGACCGTGCTGAAAGACCAGCCCGGCGCGCACTAGGCGTGCTCTCCACACCCTGGTCCCGGGGCTTCGGCCTGCGAGTGCCCATCGTCAACGCGCCCATGGGCGGGGTGGCCGGCGGTCGATTGGCCGCCGCGGTCACCGCCGCCGGCGGCCTGGGCATGATCGGCATGGGCAGCACCGCGACCAGGGCGTCGCTGGCCGAACAGCTGCGGCAGGTTACCGGCAGGTTCGGGATCGGGCTGGTCGACTGGGTGATGCGCGGTGAGGTTGGCCTACTGGAGGATGCGCTGGCCGCGCGGCCGGCGCTGTTGTCGGTCAGCTTCGGTACCGACTGGTCCTGGGTAGCCAAAGCGCACGACGCCGGAATCGTCACGGCCACACAGGTTTACGACAGTGCCGGAGCTCGTCGCGCGGTCGATGCCGGGGTGGACATCGTGGTCGCGCGCGGCGCCGAGGGGGGCGGCCACGGCGAGATGCGACTGGGCACGCTGCCGTTGCTGGACGCCGTTCTGGAAGCCGTGTCGGTGCCGGTGCTGGCCGGCGGTGGGGTGGCCTCACCGCGAAGCCTGGCCGCGGTGCTGGCCGCCGGCGCCAGCGGAGCATGGGTGGGCACTCGCCTGGCGGCCTGCCCCGAGGCGCTGACCGGAGAGGCCAGCCGTCGGGCCCTGATCGCGGCGCGGGAAACCGACACCCGGGTCAGCCGGGTCTACGACGTCGCCGCCGGCCTGCCCTGGCCGGAGCGCTACCCTTCGCGGGTGTTGGCCAATGACTTCGTGGCGCGATGGACGGGCCGCGAGGACGAGCTGGCCGCTGACCCGGATGCCCGGGCGCGGTTGGCCGACGCGGTCGCCGCCGAAGAGCTGCGGGTGGCCCCGGTCGATGCGGGGCAGGGTGTGGGGATGATCGGTGACGACGCGTCGGTGGCCGAGGTTATCGGGCGGATGTGCTCGGGTGCGGAGCGTTTGCTCGGTCGCTGGGGGTCATAGGCTGGTCGGCCGGCTACTCAGCGGCGCGCGTGAGCACGACGCAACACCTTTGCGGCCCGGGGTCCAGCCGGGCGTCGGGGCCGTGCGGCGCCAGGGCGTCGGCCACCCCGGTGATCAGCGCGTGGTTCATGGTGCAGGCCAGCTCCGTCTGCTCCTGGGCCAGCGCATGGAACGGGCAGTTCGCCAGCTCGACTTCGCCATCGGTGCGGCGGGGTTCGTAGCCGTGCCGGCGCAGTACCCGCAACACCACCTCGAGCGCCGCCGCGGCATCCGCGGGCTTGGCGACGCCGTTGCCGATCGTCTGGCCGTAGTCGTGGGCGACCTGGTTGAGCACCTCGACAGCGGGTTCGCCGGTGGTGGCCGACCGGGCGATGGCCGCGGCCATCAGTCGTCCCGCCAGCTCGTACTCCCGCTGCGGAAGGCTGACCGCGATATCGCGCCGAGCCCTGCGGTACAGCTTGGCGGTCCGCCCCGCGCCGGGGCCGGAGCGGCCCGTCACGCGCGCGTAGTCGGTCTCCAGCAGGCCCTCGGCGGTGAGTCGGTCGAGGTGGAATTTGGCCTGGTGGTGGGCGATTCCCAGGGCGTCGGCCGCCTGGTCGCGGCTCACCGGCCCCGGTTGTGAGCACACGTAGTCGTAGAGCCGATGGCGCACCGGGTCGGCCAGTGCCCCGATCCCGGCGGCGTTGCGTTCGAGTGAGCCCGTCATCCGTCTATTTCTAAGAGACAAAACACTTGACGCTACAGTTTACACGTTCTAACGTACAAAATATTATCCTATAGAAATGGAGGGGTCATGAGTATCAGACAAGCCGGCGCCGCGCCGGCCCTCGCCGGCCAGTTGAAGGACCCGGCCTACTCGGCGTACCTGCTGCTTCGAACCGTGTTCACGGTGGCACCCATCGCGTTCGGGTTGGACAAGTTCTTCAATCTGCTGACCCACCCGCATCACTGGAGCATGTACCTGGCGGGTTGGATCGACAACCTGGTTCCCGGTACCGCCGACCAGTGCATGTACCTGGTGGGCGTGATCGAGATCGCTGCCGGTGTGTTGGTGGCGGTGGTGCCGCGCTTCGGCGCCTGGGTGGTGGCCGCCTGGCTGGCCGGGATCATCCTCGACCTGGTCACCGGTCCGGGGTTCTACGACGTCGCGCTGCGTGACTTCGGTTTGCTGGTCGGTGCTGTGGCCCTGGCCCGGCTGGCCGAGGGCGCGCACCGGGGCACCGTGGGCAGCATCCGGCGCCATTGACCGCCCCGGTCACACCCCGCGCAGGTAGCGCTTGGCCATGATGGGCTGGGCCACCGAAACGAACGGGCCGCCCAGCTTGCTCCACCAGGTCGCGGGCCGGGAGAACGCCGACACCTCCGCGTATACCGCGGAGGTGTTCGCGTCGTAGCGCACGGCGAACCGTTCCTCTCCGGACTCCGGGTGACCCGGCAGCGTGCCGTAGGCGAATCCGCGGGTGTCGGGTTCGTCGACGACGTACACGACGCGGCAGGGCGCGCGCAGCAGACCCATCATCTTGACCACCACGATCGCCGAAACCACCGCGACGTCGGAACTGGCCGCAACGCCCAGGCCGGCGCCGCGCTGCATGCCCCAGCGCATGACGGCGTCGGCGGCCTGCTCGAAACGCGCACGGCCAGAACCGATCTGGGCCGACATGCTGAGATGACCGTAGCCCGGGGGCAGCTGCGCGGCCGCGGTCGCGCCCACTTCGGGATAGGTCAGCTGAAGGCCGGCCAGCGCGTCCAGGTCCACACACCCAGCTTGCCACGCCACGCCGAGCCGCCGGGTCGGCGGCGTACGGTCGGAATAGTGACCACACAAACCTCGAAACCTTTGGCAGCAGCGTCCGGAACATTCACCCTCGGGGGTGACTTGGCGGTCAACCGGCTCGGGTTCGGTGCGATGCGCCTGACCGGTGAGGGCGTGTGGGGACCACCAGCCGACCGCGCCGAATGCGTCCGGGTGTTGCGACGCGCCGTCGAATTGGGCGTGAATTTCATCGACACCGCCGATTCCTACGGCCCCTACGTGTCCGAGGAGATCATCTGCGAGGCGCTGCATCCCTACTCCGGGCTGGTGATCGCCACCAAGGCCGGGTTGCTGCGGACAGGGCCGGGGGTGTGGATTCCGCTGGGTAACCCGAGCTATCTGCGCCAGGAGTGCGAGATGAGCCTGCGGCGTCTGGGCGTCGACACCATTGACCTGTTTCAGCTGCATCGCATCGACCGCCACCTTCCGCTGGAAGATCAAGTCGGCGAACTGCTCGCCTTGAAGAACGAAGGCAAGATCCGCCATATCGGGCTGTCCGAGATCGACGTGGACCAACTGAAGGCGGCCCGGCAGATCACCGACATCGTGTCGGTGCAGAACATGTACAACCTGGCCTCGCGGGGCGCCGAACCACTCGTGGACTTTGCCACCCGGCAAGGCGTCGGCTTCATTCCATGGTTCCCGCTGGCGTCGGGTCCGCTGGCCGCCCCCGATGGCCCGCTGCGGCAGATCGCGGCCGAGCATCACGCGACACCGTCGCAGCTGGCGCTGGCCTGGTTGCTGAAACGCTCACCGGTGATGTTGCCGATTCCGGGCACCTCGAACGTGGCGCATCTGGAGGAGAACGTCGCCGCGGCCGAGATCGCGCTGAGCGACGACGAATTCGAGCTGCTGGCCGCCATCGGGGAGCAGAACGCCTGACTCGGGCTGCCCACGGCATTCGGCGGTAAGCGAGCGAAATCGAGACCGCAGTCGACGACCGAATTCTGTTTATCTTGTTGGAACGTTTGAGAAATCGAGTTGAGGTCAGGACTTTCGGCGTAGCGTCCCCAACCCAAAATTGTGCCGAATCAGCGGAGGCTGGGGCTGCTGTTCGGCAACGGCGGTGACGGCGGTATTGCCGGCATCGGCGGCGCCGGTGGGCCGGGGACGGCGGGCTGGGGACCGGCGGTACGGGTGGGACGGGCACGTCCCTGAACGGAGCCGATGGCGCCGACGGCAGCATCGGTGCTGACGGCCTGTCTGGCCGGCGATGCGCATTCGGCGGTGGCCTCATCCTTACGCGGGCCGGCGCGTACCTTGGGGCGACCTAAATTTAATACGGTGTGGTGGTGGCAGGTCACCATCACCGACACCCGGGCGGAGGATTCAATCCCCCGGAACCGACCACCAAGGGCGGGCCCGACTACGGCCGGTTCATCGAGGCGGTGCGCAAGCTGCAAGACCATGCCCGGGCCGCCGACGCGCCCGACGACGTGATCACCGAGGCCGCCGACCTGCTGGAGAAGGTGTCGGCGCTGCTGACGCCGTTCGATACCGACGAATGGCACTCGCCGTCGGGCCGGCGGATGGACCTGTTCGTGCGCGGCAACATTCTGACGGTGCCGATGTCGGCGCGTAAGACAGACGCCGGCAGGATCGAGGGCTGGGCCCGATTCGCCCGATTTCACCTGGGCCGCAACGGCGCCGTGCACGGTGGGGCGCTCGGGTTGCTGTTCGACACGGTCCTGGGTTTGACGGCGTCGGTGCTTACCGGCAGCACCCGGCAACGCACGGCCTACCTCACGATCAACTACCGCAACATCGTGCCCATCGAAAAAAAGTTGCAGGTCGACGCGGGAGTCGACCGTGTCGACGGGCGCAAGATCTTCGTCTCCGGCCGGTTGACCGACGGCGACACCGTGCTGACCGAGGCCGACGCGTTGTTTGTGCGGCTCAAGCCTGGGCAGCCCTAGTTCCCAGCCTTAGTTCCCAGCAGGCGCCACAAGCCGGCGGCGTCGGAGTCGATCGCCTCACTGATGTCCTCGGTCCCCCGCAAGCCCCACACCGCAGGCCCACAAGCGGCGAGTTTCTCGCGGCTGACCATATCCGGACCGGTTCTCACGTTCCCGGCCCCGCCCTGGGGAACATCGCTTTCGGCCACCAGCTCGCGGCCGTCGCGCAACCTCACCCGCACGCGGGCCGGGAAGGTCATCGTGAACGCGTCGAGTGCCGCCGGCGCCCACGGCTGTCCCGTCGCGGCGCGGCCGGCGGCACTGATCCCGCCCTCTCGCAGGGCGCGCAGCAAGGCGCGGAGCAGATCCATGCCGTCGCCGACGCCGACGCGAATACCCTTGTGCCCGAGGCGGGTTCGTCGAACGGCGGCGAGCAGCCGGCGGGTTGGCGTGCCGGCCGTGATCGCGCGCACCGGAAGCAGCGGTGCCAACGCCTCGGCCGTGCGCAGGGTGAGGGACCAGTCGTGGCGCAACGACACCCGGTCGGCCAAATCGGCGAGCTCGCGGTGGTGGGTTGCCAGCCATTTCTCGTTGACCTCGACGGGCGTGAGCCGGCCGGCGACGAGCGTCACCGCCACGGTCCACGGGATCGAGAAGTTGATGGTCACCGGTGTGGGCATACGCACAGCCGCGTAGCCGTGCGACATGGCATCCATTCCGCACGTCAGCACGCCGGCCTCGACGACCACCGACATGACGTCGGCGGCCGGCGGCGGCCCGAGTTCAAGCAGCGCATCGACGGTCGTATCGACATAGGCGCAGCCCGGGTAGCGCTTGATGCTCATCGTCCGAGTCGCCCATCCGGAGCCGAGCCCGCCGAGAAGCGCGGGCAGCGGCGCGTAGCAGAACGCATCGAAGAAGCCTTGCGGATGGTCCAGGGCATCCAGTGGACCGGTGACGCCGTGGGCGGCGAGTCGGGCGGCCCGCATCCCGGCCAGAGTCGGCTCGGCCGCCGTCAGCAACTTCGAGTCGGGTGCCATGAACCCCGGCACGGTGGCGCGCGGAGCTTGGTAAAGGGCGAGGGCCAGGGCATGCGCCAGCCGGCCGGCGTCGAGCCCGAGCAGGCGGCCTGCGGCCACGGCCGATCCGGCGGCGTGCACGAACGACCACAGCTGACCATTGAGCGGTCCGAGCAGGCAGGCGCCGCCCAACCGGGCCTCGAGTTCGCCGGCGGCGACCTGGGCGGCCAGTTGCTCGGCCGCCGACGCGCCGGCCTCCGCGGCCAGCAATACCGGCACCAGCACGGCGGAGTGGCCGGCGTGAGCGAAGCACACATAGTCGTCGAAATCGAGCGCGATCGACAGCGCGGCCGCCGCATACAGGGCAGCGTCGACGGCAACCGAGCGGGGCAGCCCTGGCACCAAAACGGGGCCTTCGCCGGCCCAGGTTTCGACGCCCGCGAGCACCCGCTGGGATGCGACGTCGCCGGTCGAGGCGGCCATGGCCGCGAACACGGATCGGCGTTGGGCGCGGCAGAGGTCGACCACCGCGTCCGGGACGTCGTCGAGACGAAGGTCAGCGGCCCAGCCTGCCAACCGTTCGATGGTCGTCACCACGGTCGCACGGTAGGCGCGCATCGTTTGATGGGTCAATCGAGGTCGCGGATCGGCTTGGGCTGGTAGTCGGGCGCACCGATAGCATGGTCGCGATCGTCCTGACACGCATCGAACATGTCCAAGCCTTGGAGACCAACCCGATGAGCGCCCCCGCACACCCCGCCCCCGGAGCCGACGGCGGCGACGCGGCGCACCCGGCCGCACCGGGTTCGCGGCCGTCGGGAGCGCCGCACGCCCCGATCCGGGTTCCGGCCGGGACCACCGCGGCCGCCGCGGTCAACGAGGCGGGGTTGCCCAGGCGCGGTGCACCCGACGCGATCGTGGTGGTGCGCGACGCCGAGGGCAAGCTGCGCGACCTGGGCTGGGTGCCCGAGGTCGACGTCGAGGTCACGCCGGTGCCGGCCAACACCGAGGAAGGCCGCAGTGTCATCCGGCATTCGACCGCCCATGTCCTGGCTCAGGCCGTGCAGGGGATGTTCCCGCAAGCCAAACTGGGCATCGGCCCGCCCATCACTGACGGCTTCTACTACGACTTCGACGTGGCCGAGCCGTTTACGCCCGAGGACTTGGCGGCCCTGGAAAAACGGATGCGCCAGATCGTCAAGGAAGGACAGCTATTCGACCGCCGGGTCTATGAGTCCAAGGACCAGGCCCGCGCGGAGCTGGCGGATGAGCCCTACAAGCTGGAACTCGTCGACGACAAGTCCGGGGACCCAGCCGTCATGGAGGTCGGCCCCCCAGGTAGTAATGACGAGCTCACTGCTTACGACAACCTCAATCCCCGCACCCGGCAACGGGTTTGGGGCGACCTGTGCCGCGGACCGCACATCCCGACCACCAAACACATCCCGGCCTTCAAGCTGACCCGCAGTTCGGCGGCCTACTGGCGGGGTGACCAGAAAAACGCCAGCCTGCAACGGATTTACGGCACCGCGTGGGAATCGCAGGAGGCGCTCGACCGGCATCTGGAGCTCATCGAAGAGGCGCAGCGACGCGACCACCGCAAGCTGGGGGTGGAGCTCGACCTGTTCAGCTTTCCCGACGAAATCGGCTCCGGCTTAGCGGTTTTCCACCCCAAGGGCGGTATCGTGCGCCGCGAGCTGGAGGACTACTCGCGGCGAAAGCACACCGAGGCCGGCTACCAATTCGTCAACAGCCCGCACATCACCAAGGCCCAGCTGTTCCACACCTCCGGACACCTGGACTGGTATGCCGACGGCATGTTCCCGCCGATGCACATCGACGCGGAGTACAACGCGGACGGCTCGGTGCGCAAACCCGGCCAGGACTACTACCTCAAGCCGATGAACTGCCCGATGCACTGCCTGATCTTCCGGGCGCGCGGACGGTCCTATCGCGAATTGCCGTTGCGGCTCTTCGAATTCGGCACGGTGTACCGCTACGAGAAGTCCGGCGTGGTGCACGGGTTGACCCGGGTGCGGGGATTGACCATGGACGACGCCCACATCTTCTGCACCCGCGACCAGATGCGCGACGAGTTGCGCTCGCTGCTGCGGTTCATCCTCGACCTGCTCGGCGACTACGGCTTGACCGACTTCTATCTAGAGCTGTCCACCAAAGACCCGGACAAGTTCGTCGGCTCCGACGAGGTCTGGGAGGAAGCCACCAACGTGCTGGCCGAGGTCGGTGCCGAATCCGGTCTGGATCTGGTGCCGGATCCCGGCGGCGCGGCGTTCTACGGGCCCAAGATCTCGGTGCAGGTCAAGGACGCGCTGGGGCGAACCTGGCAGATGTCGACGATCCAGCTCGACTTCAACTTCCCGGAGCGCTTCGAGCTGGAGTACACCGCCAGCGATGGTGCGCGGGACCGCCCCGTCATGATCCACCGCGCGTTGTTCGGGTCGATCGAGCGGTTCTTCGGCATCCTTACCGAGCACTACGCGGGGGCGTTCCCGGCGTGGCTGGCGCCGGTTCAGGTGGTCGGCATCCCGGTCGCAGACGAGCACGTCAGTTACCTGGAAGATGTTGCGGCACAGCTGAAGTCGCACGGGGTACGGGTCGAGGTGGACGGCAGCGACGACCGGATGGCCAAGAAGATCGTGCACCACACCAACCAGAAGGTTCCGTTCATGCTGCTGGCCGGCGACCGCGACGTGCAGGCCGGCGCGGTCAGCTTCCGGTTCGGCGACCGCACTCAGCTCAACGGCGTGCCGCGGGACGCGGCGGTGGCGGCGATCGTGGATTGGCTCGCGACTCGCGAAAACGCCGCTCCGACAGCTGAACTGGTGAGAGTTGGCAGCTGTGGGTGACGAGCAGCACGCTGACCGAGAGGACAGCACGATCTTGGATCGGGGCGTCGGCCAGCGCGACCACCTGGAGCGGCTGTGGACGCCCTACCGGATGAACTACCTCGCCGAAGCGCCGATGAAGCGCCCCGAGTCGGAGCGCTCGCAGCCGTTCACCGAAATCCCGCTGCTGTCCGACGAGGAAGGTCTGGTGGTGGCCCGCGGCGAACTCGTCTACGCCGTGCTCAACCTCTATCCGTACAACCCTGGGCACCTGATGGTGGTGCCCTACCGGCGTGTTTCGGAGCTCGAGGACCTGACCGAGCGGGAGAGCGCGGAGCTGATGGCGTTCACCCAGAAGGCGATTCGCGTCATCAAGAAGGTGTCCCGGCCACACGGCTTCAACGTCGGCCTGAACCTGGGGACCTCTGCGGGCGGCTCGCTGGCCGAGCATCTGCACGTGCACGTGGTACCGCGGTGGGGCGGCGACGCGAACTTCATCACCATCATCGGCGGCTCCAAGGTGATTCCGCAGTTGCTGCGCGACACCCGCCGGCTGCTGGCCACCGAATGGGTCAGGCAACCGTGAGCGGCGGGGGACGGCGCACATGAGTAAGGCGCCGTTCCTGTCCCGGGCGGCCTTTGCGCGGATCACCGATCCGCTCGCCCGGGCGCTGCTGCGGATCGGTCTGACACCCGATGCCGTCACCATCATCGGGACCACGGCTTCGGTGGCCGGGGCGTTGGTGCTGTTCCCGATGGGCAAGCTGTTTCCCGGTGCGTGTGTGGTCTGGTTCTTCGTGCTGTTCGACATGTTGGACGGGGCCATGGCCCGGCAACGCGGCGGTGGCACCCGGTTCGGCGCGGTGCTGGACGCCGCCTGCGACCGCATCAGTGACGGCGCGGTGTTCAGCGGTCTGCTGTGGTGGATCGCGTTCGGCATGCGCGACCGGCCGCTGGTGGTGGCGACGCTGATCTGTCTGGTCACCTCGCAGGTGATCTCCTACATCAAGGCGCGGGCCGAGGCCAGCGGCCTGCGCGGCGACGGCGGCATCATCGAACGCCCGGAGCGGTTGATCATCGTGCTCGTCGGTGCGGGGGTGTCGGACTTTCCGTTCATCGCCTGGCCCCCGGCGTTGCCGGTGGCCATGTGGGTGCTGGCCGTGGCCAGTGTGATCACCTGCGGGCAGCGGCTGTACACGGTGTGGACCTCGCCCGGGGCCGGCGATCGCATACCGGTGCCGGGCAACACGGAAAAGACGCAACAGTGATCGCCACCCCGGCCGGGCTGAAGTCAACCGGTGGCCCACGCCGGCTGTTGACCAGCCACGCGACGGATTGGGCGTATGCGGCCGGCTGGCGCGTGGTGCGGGCGATGCCGGAGTTCGCCGCTCGCAACGTGTTCGACGCCGGGGCGCATTACGCGGCCCGCCGGGGCGGGCCCGAGCAACTGCGCAAGAACCTGGCCCGGGTCATCGGCGTGCGACCCGCCGACGTCCCGGACACCTTGATGCGCGCTTCGCTGGAGTCCTACGCCCGCTACTGGCGCGAGGCGTTTCGGTTGCCGACGATGAACCACCGCAAGGTGGCTCGACAGATCGATCACGCGTTCCAGGGCCTCGACAACCTGGATGCGGCGCTGGCCGCGGGCCGCGGTGTTGTGGTGGCGTTGCCGCACAGCGGAAACTGGGACATGGCCGGTATGTGGCTGGCGCAGACGCACGGCACGTTCACCACCGTCGCGGAACGACTCAAACCCGAGTCGTTGTATCGGCGTTTCATCGAGTATCGGGAAACCCTGGGCTTCGAGGTGCTCCCGCTGTCCGGAGGCGCCAAACCGCCGTTCGAGGTGCTCTGCGAGCGGTTGCGGGCCAACCGGGTGGTCTGCCTGATGGCCGAGCGCGACCTGACCCGCAGCGGCGTCGAGGTCAACTTCTTCGGCGAACCCACCCGGATGCCCGCTGGGCCGGCCAAGCTGGCCATCGAGACCGGCGCGGCGTTGCTGCCGGCGCACTGCTGGTTCGAACGCAATGGCTGGGGTTTTCGGGTGTATCCGGCGCTGGACTGCGCCAGCGGCGACGTCGGCGCCATCATCCAGGCGCTGGCCGACCGGTTCGCAGCCAACATCGCCGAGCACCCCGCCGACTGGCACATGCTGCAGCCGCAGTGGCTGGCTGATCTGTCGGACGCCCGGCGGGCCCGGCTGAGGCACAACTGAGGCAACAACTGAGGCACAACTGAGGCACAATTGAGGCCCAATTGAGGAAAGCCTGATGCGCATCGGGATGGTCTGTCCCTACTCGTTCGACGTGGCGGGCGGCGTGCAATCGCATGTGTTGCAGCTCGCGGAGGTGATGCGCGCCCGCGGGCACGAGGTCAGCGTGCTCGCGCCGGCGTCGCCGCATGCCGTCCTGCCCGACTACGTCGTCTCGGGTGGCAAGGCGGTTCCGATTCCTTACAACGGGTCGGTGGCGCGGCTGCGGTTCGGCCCGGCGACCCACCGCAAGGTCAAGAAGTGGCTGTCCGAAGGTGATTTCGATGTCCTGCACCTGCACGAGCCCAACGCGCCGAGCCTGTCGATGCTGGCGCTGAACATCGCCGAAGGCCCGATCGTGGCGACGTTTCACACCTCGACCACCAAGTCGCTGACCTTGACGGTGTTCCAGGGCATCCTGCGGCCGATGCACGAAAAGATCGTCGGCCGGATCGCGGTGTCGGATCTGGCCCGGCGCTGGCAGATGGAGGCGCTGGGCTCGGATGCGGTGGAAATCCCCAACGGCGTGGATGTGGCTTTCTTCGCCTCGGCATCGTCGTTGGACGGATATCCGCGGCCGGGCAAGACGGTGCTGTTCCTGGGCCGCTACGACGAGCCGCGCAAAGGCATGGCCGTCCTGCTGGCCGCGTTGCCTGCCGTGGTGCAGCGTTTTCCCGACGTGCAGCTGCTGATCGTCGGCCGCGGCGACGAGGACCAATTGCGCGGCCAGGCGGGCGGATTGACGCGGCATATGCGCTTTCTCGGCCAGGTCGACGACGCCGGCAAGGCCTCGGCGATGCGCAGCGCCGACGTGTACTGCGCCCCCAACACCGGCGGCGAGAGTTTCGGCATCGTCCTGGTCGAGGCGATGGCCGCCGGCACCCCGGTGGTGGCCAGCGACCTCGACGCGTTCCGGCGCGTGCTGCAAGACGGCAAGGTGGGGTGTCTGGTCCCGGTCGACCCCCCGGATTCACATGCCGCCGCGCTGGCCGATGCGCTGATCCGAGTGCTCGACGACGATGCGCTGCGGCGCCGGTACGTCGCCGCCGGTGCCGACGCGGTACGTCGTTACGACTGGTCGGTGGTGGCCAGCCAGATCATGCGGGTATACCAGACGGTTGCCGGGTCGGGCGCCAAGGTTCAGGTCGCCAGTTGATGACGGGGCTGCTCATCGCCACCGTCGCCGCGCTGGTCGTGGTGCTGGTGGTGTTCGGTGCCTGGGGTTATCAGCGGGCCAACCGGCTGGACCGATTGCATGTCCGCTCCGACCTGTCCTGGCAGGCGCTCGACGGCGCGCTGGCGCGGCGCGCGGTGGTGGCGCGCGCGGTCGCCATTGAGGCCTACGGCGACGCGCCCGAAGGCAGGCGGCTGATGGAACTCGCCGACGCCGCCGAGCGGGCCCCGCGCCACGAGCGCGAGGCCGCCGAAAACCAGCTCTCCGCCGCGTTGGCGATGGTTGACCCGGCGTCACTGCCGACGGCGCTGGTCGCCGAGCTGGCCGATGCCGAAGCCCGGGTGGTGTTGGCCCGCCGATTCCACAACGACGCCGTGCGCGACACCCTCGTGCTGCGCGAGCGTCGCATGGTGCGCGCTTTCCGGCTCGGCGGAAGAGCGGCGCTGCCAACCTATTTCGAGATCGCCGAGCGTCCGCACACGCAGGTCCACAGCGACCACGGCGACCTGAACCGCCGCACCTCGGCGCGCGTCGTGCTGCTCGACGAGACCGGCGCGGTGCTGTTGCTGCGCGGTTCGGACCCGGCGGCCGCGGCGTCGCATGACGACGCCGCGCCCCGGTGGTGGTTCACCGTCGGCGGTGAAATACGTAAAGGGGAGCAGCTGGCTGCGGCCGCTGCGCGTGAGCTGGCCGAAGAAACCGGATTGCAGGTTGAGCCGGCCGACCTGGTCGGACCCATCTGGCGACGCCGCGACGTTTTCGAGTTCAACGGCTCGGTGCTCGACAGCGAGGAGTTCTATCTGGTGTACCGCACGCGGCGGTTCGAGCCGTCGCTGGACGGGCGAACCGAACTGGAACGCCGCTACATTCACGGCGCCCGCTGGTGTAACGCCACCGACATTGCCGAACTGGTTGCGGCGGGTGAGCAGGTGTACCCGTTGCAGCTCGGCGAGTTGCTGCCCGAAGCCAACCGGCTGGCGGATGCGTCCGGCGACCATATGCGCAATGCCGTTGTGCCGCAGTCCATCCGCTGATCGGCGGTCACACTGGGTCGATCTCAGGGGAGCCGGGGCAACCACGATGACAGCGGTTGCAGCCCCACGTCGGCCAGTGCATCGTTGACGCCTTGCACGGTGCCGCGCTGCAGGGCCGCGGCAATGTCGAACACGCTGATGTCCGGGAACAGCCCGGCCGGGGTGGGAACGTTGGCCGGCCCCTGGCTCCAACCATGTTCGAGGTTGCCGTAGCCCCAGTTCACCAGCACCTTCAAGTTGGGCTGGATCAAATCCGCCAGCGGCTCCCCGACGAAGGGAACGGCACGCAGCGGAGCCAACATCGGCAGATCCTGGACGGGAATCATGATATAGGTCGTCAGCGACCCCGGTGTCACCGGCTGAACCACACCCGTGGCAACCCACCCGGGCGTGAGGGCCGGATATTGGGAGTGCAGAACCAACGCGCCGGCGACGGCGTTGACGTCCGCCAGGATATTGACCGGGTACTGCGGAAAATCGCCGACCCCGCTGTATTCGAGCGTATAAACGGTGGCCGGATAGACGTTGGACGGAGTCGCCGGGAAAAAGGTGAAGTCCGCGATCGGAATATGCACTCCGGGGAAGCGCGACAGAACGCCGCCGTTGGGATTGGCGGGATCACCGATCAGCACGAACGACAGATCACTCAACGCCGGCCGCTGGTCGGTCGGCAAGGTCGCGAGGTGGCGCAGTTCCTCGCCGACGACCACGGCGCTTTGCGAATAGCCCAGAACGACGGTCTTTTGTCCCAAGGTGAATTGCGTCATGATCGCCGAGTTCAGATCCGCGACGCCGCGGGCCACCGATTTGTCGAGGCTCAAGCTGTCCAGGCCGGTTAGCGGCCACAGCTTGGAGGGCGTTACCAAGAAGTCGGCGGCGTACCCGGCCGAGGCGGGGTCGACCGGGTTGATGAACAGGTCCGAAACGGCCGCGGTGTAGAAGATTCTGGGCAGCGGACTGAACGCGGTGCCCCCCAGGGTCAACACCACGCCGCCGCCCCCCAGCCGCTCGACCACGCTTGTGACCCCCACGTCGCCGTTGCCGGGCTGGGCGATGCCGACGAAACCCTCGCCGACGTTGACGAAGCCGACGTTGCGGAAGCCGACGTTCCAGATGCCGACGTTCGCGTTGCCGGTGTTCTCGAAGCCGATATTGAATTGGCCGACATTGCGAGTACCGACATTCGCATTGACATAGTTGTTCAAACCCGCATTGAAATTGCCCACGTTGTCGAAACCCAGGTTGAAGCTGCCAAGGTTTGCGTTGCCGATGTTGGCGTTGCCGGTGTTGTTGTTGCCGATGTTGAAGTTGCCGGTGTTGTTGTTGCCGATGTTGAAGCTGCCGGTGTTTCCCGTACCTATGTTGATGTTCGGGAGCTGCCAGCTGGCAATGGCACTATTCGCCATGTCCGCCAATCGTTGCGGCAGTTCCTGCCATGGCGGCAACTGCGCGACAGCCGCCGAGGCGCTCAGGTGGTAGCCCAGCATGGCGGTCTCGTCTTGAGCCCGCATCTGCTCGTATTCGGCCTCGGCGAGCGCGATCGCCGGCGCGTTTTGGCCGAACAGATTGGACATCACCAGCGACAGCAACTGAGACCGATTGCCTGCGATGATCGCGGGATGCACGGCGGCCGGCTGCGCCGCTTCGAACGCGCTCACCGCTGATCGGGCCTGAGCGGCCGCCTGCTCGGCGTCACTAGCCGTCGCCTGCAACCACGCGGCATAGGGCGCTGCCGCGCCCAGCATCGCCGCCGACGCCGCACCCAGCCACGTCCCGCCCGCCAGCCCCGTTGTCAACGCCTCGAACGAGGTGGCCGCCGAGCCCAGCTCAGCGGCCACCCCATCCCATGCTGCGGCTGCCGCCAGCATCGGCCCCAAGCCGGCGCCGGAATACATACGCGTCGAATTGATTTCCGGGGGCAAGATGACGAAATTCATCGTTGTCCGCCTTTTCCGAGCTGGTTCTCAGCCCTCGCACCCCCGCGATAGCCAAGCAGTATACGAGTGCCACGGAGCTCTCGCGGGTTTTCCCGCGGCGACCAAACGCGTTGCCCGTCGACGAAATCCAATGAGTTGCGGTGGGTTGCGCCGGGTCAGGACAGTTGCGGGAATCGCGGCGGCGGCAATCCCAGGTCGACGATAGCGTCGTGTACGCCTTGGCCGGCGCCCTCGACCAGTTGGCCGGCGACGGTAAGCGGGTCGAATTGCGGGAACAGCCCGGCCGGGGGGGCACATCCTGATACGCGGTGCGGTCATAACCCAACTCCACGAGCACCCGCAGATCCGGCTGCACCAGGTCGGCCAGCGGGTTCCCCACGAAGGGGATGGCGCGCAGCGGGTTCAGCAGCGGCAGATCGTGGGTGGGGATCAGGATGTATTTGGTCATGGTGTCCGCCGGCGACACGGGCTGCACCACACCGGTGGCGACCTGGGCGGACGTGAGGTCCGGGTAGCTGGAGTGGATGTAGAACTGGCCGGCGACGGCGTTGGCGTCGGCGAGCAGGTTGAGCGGGTACTGCGGGAAGTCGGCCTGGGTAGGCGTTGGCCGGGGTGGCGCCGAAGAACGGCAGGTCCAGAATCGGGATGTACAGACCGTGGAAGCGCTCGAGGAACCCGCCGTTGGGGCGGTTGGGGTTGGCGGCCAACACAAATGACAGCTGGTCAGCGGTTGGCCGTTGGTCGGCGGGCAGGGTCATGAGATGGCGCATTTCCAGGGTGGCAACCGAGGCGCTCTGCGAATAGCCGAATACCAGGGTGGGGTTGCCGTTTTGCGCCATGATCGCGTCGTTGAGCACCCGCGCGCTCTGCACCATCGACTGGCCGACGGTCAGACTCGTCAGTCCGGTGAGCGGCCAGTACTGCTCCGGGGTGTACAGGCCTTGCGCGAGGTAGCCCGGGTGGAACGGGGCGATGAACAACTGGTCGATGCGGCTTACATAGCTCGGTGTCGGCTGCAGGAAGGCGGTGCCCATGACGAGCGTCGTGCCCGGCCCCGTCGCCACCGGGCCTGTTGTCGACAGGCCGCCCATTAGCTGCTGCCACGGAGTCAGCCGGCTGGCCAATGCCGACGCGTCGGAGTAGTAACCGGACATGGCGGCCACGTTCTGGGCCAACATCTGCTCGTATTCGGCCTCGGTGGCCGCCATCGCCGGGGCGTTCTGGCCCAGCAGGTTCGACCCGATCAGCGACACCAGCCGAGTCCGGTTGACGCTGACCATCGCCGGGCGCACCGTGGCCGTCAGTGCGGCCTCGAACGTGCTCGCGGCCACCCGGGACATGGCGGGGACGCTTGCCCTGGCTCCGACAAATTTTCGCCGATGAAGCCGGGTAGGTCCTTGCCGGTTGGGCAAACACCAACGGCCTTGGCGCAGAACAAGGTTGCGGCACTGTGGATAGCCGGAAAGCGGCGTTGTCGCGCAGCTCTTAGACTGGTGCCCGCATCGAAGGAGAGAAGAAGGCAGTGGACACGTCGAACGAGACCGCGTCAGCCGGCGAGGCCGGTACGACACGGGTCAAGCGTGGTATGGCCGAGATGCTCAAGGGCGGCGTGATCATGGACGTTGTCACTCCCGAGCAGGCCCGGATCGCCGAAGGTGCTGGTGCGGTGGCGGTGATGGCGCTGGAACGGGTGCCCGCCGACATCCGCGCCCACGGCGGGGTGTCGCGGATGAGCGACCCCGAAAT
>NZ_LQOX01000127.1 GCF_002102175.1 Mycobacterium gastri
GGGTGGCTGGTTGCTCGGCGACGGTGGCCCCGCCGCTACCCAACAACCCGGCCGCCCCGCCGTTGCCGCCCTTTTGACCGGCCGCGCCCGAACCGCCGGCGCCACCGTCGCCGAGCAACCAGCCACCCGGTGCGCCGTCGGCACCGGTGCCCGGCCCGCCTGGCGCGCCGTTGCCGATCAGCGGACGCCCGGTAAGCGTCAGGAAAGGCGTGTTGATCAAATTGAGCAAGGGCGCAATAGCGGCCTCGGCACTGCTATAGGACACCGCACTGGCGGTCATGGCTTGGACGAACTGGGCGTGAAACGCTTCCGCCTGCGCACTGAGCGCCTGATAGCCCTGGGCGTGCTCAGAAAACAGCGCCGCAACCGCCGCCGATACCTGATCCTCGGCCGCGGCCAGCACTGCCGTCGTCGGGGCAGCCGCAGCGGCGTTCGCCGAACTGAGTGCTGAGCCGAACCTGGCCAAATTCGCTGCGGCCGTTTCCAGCCCCTCCGGCACTGCCATGACAAACGACATGTGACACCTCCCAAAGTTCCTCAAAACCCGCGGCTAGTGCCCGATCGTCGGTGCGGTCGGCAAATTCACCGTACGTGATTTTGACGTGTGTGCAATAGCGTTCGCCGGCATCTGCGCGGCTCATTGGGCGCCCAACTCCGCGAGTACCAGTCGCAGCACCGACACAGCCCCCGCCTTGTCCAGCGGGTCGTTGCCGTTGCCGCATTTGGGGGATTGCACGCACGACGGGCATCCGTGCGGGCACTCGCAGGCCTCGATGGCCGCGGCGGTGGCCTGCAGCCAAGTGCCGGCCCGACGGAAGCCGCGCTCGGCGAACCCGGCTCCGCCCGGATAGCCGTCGTAGACGAAAACGGTGGGCAGACCCTCGGGACCGATCGCGGTGGACAGCCCGCCGATATCACCCCGGTCGCAGCTGGCCACCAACGGCAGCAGCCCGATGGCCGCATGCTCGGCCGCGTGCAACGACCCGGGAATCCGCAGCGTATCAATCCCATTGCGGACCAAGGCATCCGAAGCAACCGAATACATGACCGCAGTCGTGGGCAGCACCTGTTCGGGCATATCCAGCTCGACGAAGTCGATCACCTCTCCGTTGAGCCGACGGCGCAGATATCCGACAACCTGATGGGTGACGGTCACCGGGACCAGGCCCAGGGTGACGGCCCCGAACGTCGACCGCTCGCCCGGACCATTGACCGCGATATCGGTGATCTCGCGCGCGAAGGTCGCATAGCCCGGATCTTCGGCGTGGACGAAGGCGATCCCTCCCTCGAAATCCAGCGAGTCGACGACGTAGCTTTCGCCCTGGTGCAAATACACCGCCCCCGGATGCACGCAAGTCGGTGCCCGGCCCGTGTCAACGCTGCCCAGTAGCCGCCCGGTGTCGGACTCCACGATGACGATCTGGCCGCCGATCGAACCCCGAATGTCCACTGCCGCATGGGGTTCCACTCCCGGGGCCGGGAAGTACTTGCCGCCCCGCCGGCGCAGCAGCCCGTCGTCAACCAGTCCTTGCGCCACCTCCACCGCGTCCAGCGACCGGACCTCGGCCTCGTCGAGGGGTAATTCGACTGCAGCGCAAAGTAATTGCGGCCTCAGAAGATAGGGGTTGCCCGGGTCGATCACCACCCGCTCGACCGGCTTGCCCAACAACGCATCCGGGTGGTGCACCAGATACGTGTCCAACGGATCGTCGTGCGCGACCAGCACCACCAGCGCACCCTGACCGCGCCGGCCGGAGCGGCCCGCCTGCTGCCAGAACGACGCAACGGTCCCGGGGAAGCCGGCCAGCACCACCGCGTCCAGCCCGGCGATGTCGACGCCCAACTCCAGCGCGTTGGTGGTGGCCAGCCCTCGCAACCGGCCCTCGGCCAGCGCGTGCTCCAACGCGGTGCGGTCCTCCGCCAGATATCCCGCCCGATACGACGCCACCAGGCCGGACAACTCCGGGGCGACGTCGTCGAGCCGCGCCCGGGCACCCAGCGCGGTCAGCTCCGCAGCTCGCCGTGACCGCACGAACGTCAGTGTCTGCGCGCCCTCGGCGATCAGGTCGGCCATCAGCCGCGCCGCCTCGGCGCCCGCAGATCGTCGAACCGGGGCGTCGTTCTCCCCGGTCAGATCGGTGCGCAGGGCGGGCTCCCACAACGCCACCGTGCGCGCCCCCTGGGGCGACCCGTCGTCAACCACCTCGGCGACCGGCTGGCCGATGAGTTCCGCGGCGGTCCGGCCGGGGGAGTCCGTTGTGGCACTGGCGAATATCACCGTCGGGCCACCATCCGGCTCAGCCGAGTACCTGGCGCACAGCCGCAATAACCGGCGCAGCACCATCGCTACATTCGAGCCGAAAACGCCACGGTAGTAATGACATTCGTCAACGATCACAAAACGGAGCCGGCGCAACAACACCGCCCAGCGGGCATGGTTGCGCAGTATCGACAGGTGCACCATGTCCGGATTGGAGAACAGCCAACGCGATCGTTCGCGCGCAAAGCGCCGCACCTCGGCGGGACTGTCGCCGTCGTATGCGGCGGGGGCGACGTCGTCAAGGGGGACGGCGGCGGTCAGCGCATGGGCCGCACGCAACTGGTCCTGGCCCAGTGCTTTGGTGGGCGACAAGTACAGCACCCGGGCGCGGGAATCCGTCGCCAGCGCGTTGAGCACCGGCAGCTGGTAGGCCAGTGACTTTCCCGACGCCGTGCCGGTGCTGACCACCACATGCCGGCCCTCGTGCGCCAGCTCGGCGGCTTCCAGCTGGTGCGACCACGGGGTGGTGATGCCACGGTCGACGAACGCGCGAACCACGTTGGGAGCGGCCCATTCCGGCCAACCGGTTGGTCGGCCAAGCCGCGGCGGCAGCTCGGCGACGTGGCGCAGCGGAGACTCGCCGGGCGGGGTGCCGGCGAGTGCAGCGGCGAGCAGTTCGCTGCCGAAACTCGCCATTTACGCACCCTTCGAAAACTCGTCCATGACAGAAGTCTGTCGCCGACGCGACGAACATGGTTGACTGATTGCGGTCGCAGCTTCTGTGTTCGTGTCAAACTTTCGCAGGATCGACGTTGCGGCCGCGGTTCCTGCGAGGTTATCGGTCGGGTTAAGTTCCGGCGACTCTGCGAGGTATGGCGGTCGCAGCTTGGCCCGGGGCACCGAGAGGCGGTGCACCGCACCCAGAAGAAAAGGAAAGATCAAGAAATGCCACAGGGAACTGTGAAGTGGTTCAACGCGGAGAAGGGGTTCGGCTTCATCGCCCCCGAGGACGGTTCCGCGGATGTGTTTGTCCACTACACGGAGATCCAGGGTTCGGGCTTCCGCACCCTCGAAGAGAACCAGAAGGTCGAGTTTGAAATCGGCCACAGCCCTAAGGGCCCCCAGGCCACCGGAGTCCGCTCCCTCTGACCCGAGCGGACTCTGACGAACCCCCCGGCGCAGTCCCGCACAGCGGGTCGGGCCGGGGGGTTCTCGTTATCTCAGGTGCACCGGGTGCGCCCGGTGGCGCCAGCAGGCGCAAGAGCCGACCTCGCCCGGGGCCATGCGGCACCGCACCTGGCCGCCGCGCCGGATACGCAGCCGCCACGGATCGACTCGCTGGCCTACTGTCGGTGGCGTGAGCCAGCTTTCCTTCTTCGCCGCGGAGTCCGTGCCGCCCGCGGTGGACGATCTTTCCGGAGTGCTGGCGGCCTCGGGCCAGATCGTCCTGGTCGGCGCGGGTGCCCGGCTGTCGGTGGTCGTCAGCGAACTGTGGCGAGCCGTCGCTCTCGCCGAGATGATGCGCGAGGCCGGCCTGGTCGCTGAGATCGCCCGAACCGACGAGGACACCCCCCTGGTGCGCACCGCCGCAGATCCCACGCTGCGTCCGATCGCTGCCGCCTGGACCCGCGGTGCGGTCAAGACGGTGCCCCCGCGATGGCTGCCCGGGCCGCGGGAGCTGCGGGCGTGGACGCTGGCGGCCGGCAGCCCGGAAGCCGACCGCTATCTGCTCGGCCTCGATCCACACGCTCCCGACACCTATTCGCCGCTCGCGTCGGCGCTAATGCGGGTCGGTATCGCGCCCACCCTGATCGGCACCCGAGGCGCCCGGCCGGCGCTGCGGATCAGTGGCCGGCGCAGGCTATCGCGCCTGGTAGAGAACGTGGGGGAACCTCCGGACAGCTCCGATGCGTTGGCTCAGTGGCCACGGGTCTGAGGGCCCGCCGGCGCTGGTCTCTCGGGTAGCCGGTTTGCGCAGGCGCGCCCAAGGGTGCGAAATTGTCAGGTGCCCACGGGCGAGGGGACGGCGGCGTACCGAATTTCACCTGAGATTCAGTTCCGGTCTGGCACTCTTCCTACCGGGGCGGTTCCGTGGGGAGCCAGGATCAGAGATGGAGCGTAAGCGCAGTTGGCTGAGCCGAAGACTAGGGGCCCTGGAAGCTCCGGTAGCCGTAGTAGCAGCGGCAACGGGAGCGGCCGGCGACTCGTCATTGTCGAGTCGCCCACCAAGGCGCGCAAATTGGCCGGCTACCTGGGGCCCAGATACATCGTCGAGTCGTCGCGAGGCCACATCCGCGACCTGCCTCGGGCGGCCGCCGACGTGCCCGCCAAGTACAAGTCCGAGCCGTGGGCCCGGCTCGGGGTCAACGTCGACGCCGACTTCGAACCGCTCTACATCATCAGCCCGGAGAAGAAGAGCACCGTCAGCGAACTGAAGGGCCTGCTCAAAGACGTCGACGAACTCTATCTGGCCACCGATGGTGACCGTGAGGGCGAAGCGATCGCCTGGCATCTGCTGGAAACCTTGAAGCCGCGCATCCCGGTCAAGCGGATGGTCTTCCACGAGATCACCGAGCCCGCCATCCTCGAGGCCGCCGCCAACCCCCGCGAGCTGGACATCGACCTGGTTGATGCGCAGGAAACCCGGCGCATCATGGACCGGCTCTACGGCTACGAGGTCAGCCCGGTGCTGTGGAAGAAGGTCGCGCCCAAGCTGTCGGCGGGCCGGGTGCAGTCGGTGGCGACCCGAATCATCGTCCAGCGCGAGCGCGACCGGATGGCGTTCCGCAGCGCGTCGTATTGGGACATCGTTGCCACGCTGGACGCCAGCGTGTCCGACCCGAAGGCCCAGCCGCCCACCTTCGCGGCCCGGCTGACCGCTGTGGACGGCCGAAGGGTCGCCACCGGCCGCGACTTCGACTCACTAGGTCAGCTGCGCAAAGGCGCGTCCGGTTCGCCGGAGGTCGTCGTCCTCGATGAAGCGAGCGCCACCGCGCTGGCCACGCGTCTGGACGGCGCGCAGCTGACCGTGGCGTCGGCGGAGGAAAAGCCCTACACCCGGCGCCCGTACGCGCCGTTCATGACGTCGACGCTGCAACAGGAGGCGGGCCGCAAGTTGCGGTTCTCCTCCGAGCGCACGATGAGCATCGCGCAGCGCCTCTACGAGAACGGCTACATCACCTATATGCGTACCGACTCGACGACCCTGTCGGAGTCGGCGATCAACGCGGCGCGGACTCAGGCGCGTCAGCTCTACGGCGAGGAGTACGTGGCCACCGCGCCGCGTCAGTACACCCGCAAGGTGAAGAACGCCCAGGAGGCGCACGAGGCCATCCGGCCCGCCGGTGAGACGTTCGCCACCCCGGACGCGGTGCGCCGGGAACTCGACGGGGACGAGTTCCGGCTCTACGAGCTCATCTGGCAGCGCACGGTGGCCTCGCAGATGGCCGATGCGCGCGGTACCACGCTGAGCCTGCGGATCGAAGGCATGGCCGGCGAGCAGCAGGTGGTGTTCGCCGCGAGCGGCCGCACCCTGACCTTCCCGGGCTTCCTCAAGGCCTACGTGGAGACGGTGGACGAATTGGTCGGCGGCGAAGCCGACGACGCCGAGCGGCGGTTGCCGCAGCTGAGTCCGGGCCAGCGGCTGGCCGCAGTCGAGTTGACGCCAGACGGGCACGCCACCAATCCGCCCCCGCGCTACACCGAGGCCTCACTGGTCAAAGCGCTCGAGGAGCTGGGTATCGGGCGCCCGTCGACGTATTCGTCGATCATCAAGACCATCCAGGACCGCGGCTACGTGCACAAGAAGGGCAGCGCCCTGGTGCCGTCCTGGGTGGCATTCGCCGTAACCGGTTTGCTGGAACAGCATTTCGGTCGCCTGGTCGACTATGATTTCACCGCGGCGATGGAAGACGAGCTCGACGCGATCGCCGCCGGCACCGAGCGGCGCACCAACTGGCTCAACAACTTCTACTTCGGCGGCGAGCACGGTGTGGCTGATTCAGTGGCCCGCTCCGGGGGTTTGAAGAAACTCGTCGGCATCAACCTCGAAGGCATCGATGCGCGAGAAGTCAACTCCATCAAGCTTTTCGACGACGCGCAAGGCCGTTCCGTCTACGTTCGGGTGGGCAAGAACGGGCCGTACCTGGAGCGCATGGTAACCGGCGACAACGGTGAGCCGGCACCGCAGCGTGCCAACCTCGACGACTCGCTCACGCCCGACGAGCTGACCCTCGAGGTGGCCGAGCAGCTGTTCGCCACCCCGCAAGAGGGACGCGTGCTGGGTGTCGACCCGCAGACCGGCCACGAGATCGTCGCCAAGGACGGGCGTTACGGGCCGTACGTCACCGAGGTTCTCCCGGAACCGGCGGCCGAGCCGGCCAAGAAGGGCAAGAAGCCCGCCGCCAAGCCCCGCACCGGCTCGCTGCTGCGCAGCATGGATCTGCAGACCGTCACGCTCGAGGATGCGCTGAAACTGCTGTCGCTGCCCCGGGTGGTGGGCGTGGATCCCGAGTCGGGTGAGGAGATCACCGCGCAGAACGGGCGTTATGGCCCATACCTGAAGCGCGGCAAGGATTCTCGTTCGTTGGCGACCGAAGACCAGATCTTCACCATCACCCTCGACGAAGCGCTCAAGATCTACGCTCAGCCGAAACGTCCTGGGCGGCAAAGCGCTTCGGCTCCGCCGCTACGTGAACTGGGTACCGATCCGGCATCGGGCAATCCGATGGTGATCAAGGACGGGCGGTTCGGGCCCTACGTCACCGACGGTGAGACCAACGCGAGCCTTCGTAAGGGTGACGACGTCGCGACGATCACCGACGAACGCGCCGCCGAACTGCTGGCCGACCGACGGGCCCGCGGCCCGGTCAAGCGGACCGCCAAGAAGACCGCGCGTAAGGCGCCGGCTAGGAAGGCCGCCAAGCGTCCTTAGCCAAATTCGCCAGCGAGCCAACAGCTCTGGCGTCTCCCGCCGGTGATCTGACTGGTCCGCGCCGCGCCCATCACATCTTTCACATGGATACCGCTCCTTTGCTCAAACCTCTTGTGATGGCGGGCGTTCGGGGGATGTCTCAGGTGCTCACCGAATCGGCTGTCGTGCCACCGTATCGAGTGTGCGGTGACGGCTTCGACTGTGTATGTAGGGGTGTGAACGTCCGCGGTCGGCCCGCCCTGAGCGCACTCTCGGCGCCGTCAGCGCACTCTCGGCGCCGTCAGCGCCAGCCCACGATTTCCATCTCCCCACACCGGGGCGCAGCCCTACGGCCGTTTTGAGCGACAAGCCAAGGTGACCAATGGATTTGTCGCTGAAACGCGGGCATAGCTAACACCCCAAACCCGGGAAGTCTCGTGTGAGAGCAGTTGCGTCCTGGAACCCACGACACTAGATCGGCACTGTCTTACGCGTAGGCACTGTTCTGGCACACCATCTCGGCGCCGGCAAGTGCTAGCGCCAGCTGGCTGCGGTGCTGTACGCCGAGTTTGCGGTAGGTGTTGGTGAGACGGCCGCGAGTTCGCGTGCCCGGGACACCTCGCCGACTTCGAAAAGGACCTGCGCGGCATCGGCTCGCCAATGCGCGAACCCGGGGTTGGTGAACCCGTGTTCCGATAGTGTCCGTCCACAGTTCTGGTAGTCGGTCAGCGCGTCGTGGAGCCGGCTTTGCCGCCAGCGCAGTCTGGCGCGGGCCAGGAGGGCAACGTGGTCGAGGAGCATCTGCACGGTGGCCGGTCGTTCCATCCCACGCTCAGCAGGATGGCCTGTGCCTCGGCGAGCTCTCCCCGCGCGACCAGTGCATCGATGAGAACGGCTGCGGCCAACTGTATTTCGGGGATTGTGGAGAGTTCGTGCAAGTCGAGCGCGGCCCGTCCGGCCTCCTCGGCCTCATACAGCCGGCCGGCGTAGAACGCCCCGTGCGATCGCAGCGTCGACAAATACCGGTATCCGCCGATGTCCCCGTTCTCTTGAGCGAGCACGATGCCGCGGTCGAGAAGTTCCAGCGCGTCGGCGTGGTGGTCGGTGATCGACATTGCGGCGCTTGCGAAATTGACGATTATCTAAGGTGTCCGGGCCGGTGGACAGCGCACCCTTGGCGGCTCGCTTTGCCGCAGCGAAGGTTTCGTCCGCGGATCGTACCCCGGACGTGGCGAAGCAGAAGGCCAGCGACGCGTCGATCAGCCGCGCGGTGTCATCGGCGACATCATCGGTTCGCGCAATGCGCTCCAGCTGGTCGATCCTTGTGGTCGGTGGCTCCATCGCGGCTAGCCCGGCGACCAGCAGGGTGAGATACCCTGGACGCCGGAGGAATTCGGCTTCTCGGGCACCGAGAATGTGCCGCGCAGCGTCATAGCAGGCGGTGACCTCCGCGCCGTGGCCGGCACGAAAGAGCACCAGGGCCCGCTGCAGGGTCAATTCCGCCCGCACATCCGGGTCGTCGACCAGATCGGCTGCCGAGCGCAGGACATCGGCGGCCTCGACGAGTTTGTTCCCCATTGCCAGTGCTTGCGCGAACTCGATCATGATCCCCAGCCGGTCGCCGGCATCCGGTGGTTCGGCCAGTGCCCGCCGCAGACAGGATGCCGCGATCTCGGGTGCGCCGCGGCCCAGGGCACTAGCGGCCGCCGCGCGCAGCTGTTCGACGATTCGCGGATCGCTTTCCGGTGCGGTCGCCAGCAAATGCGGCACGAGGTCTTCTGGCGATACGCCGGTGCTCCCGAGCAGGACGGCAGCGCGTTTGTGTTCGATGCTGCGGCGCAGATCGGTGCCGTCGGCGTAGATCACCGTGCGCACCAACGGGTGTCGTAGCGAGATAGGCCGGGTCCGCATGATGATGTCCTCGGCGGCGAGGGCCTCGCCGGCTGCCGCCGCCTCGTCTGGTTACCGAACAGCAGGTTCTATTCGGCAGCGCAGCGGCGATTTCAGCACCCGCAACAACGCACCACCGCGGGCTCGGCACAACAGTGATGGCGGCAATCGGCCACATCCACATCCGGCTGCCCGAGCCCCGACCGGCATATCCCCGGCGGGAAACCAGCTATTTCGAGGCGGCGCGGATGTCTCGCGAGATGGACCACCTGTGACGGCGCCACGCGATTCGTCAACAGGCTGCCGGGGCTTCAAGGGACCCCCTAGTTGCCTACACCACCACAGCCGACGGGCGCCGCAAGCGGATCTACGACAAACCGAGCCACCCCATGGCAATGCCTACAGGCATCGAATATGCTTGACGCCCAACACCTCTCGGTCGTAGCCGCACAGGTCTACGGGCTCAACCCGGCCGACCTGACCCGCCAGATCAACGCCATCCAGATGCAGCTACTCGACCTGGCCAAGGCCAAGACCGAAGCTCTCTCTACCGCCCACCACCTCAACCTGGAAGCATTGCAACCGTCAATCAACCGATTGGCCAAGACAAAGTAGCGCAAGCCCCCCACGCGCTCACCTTGCGTGAGGCACCAGCCACTGCGCCGAGTTGGTCTCGTACTGGCGAATCGCATTTCCTTCTGGTGACTCATGTTTCACGTACCTTCACCGGACTATTGGTTAGGCGGCGTCGATGCTGATGGTGAGTCGTTGACCGCAGGCGCGGGCGAGGCGTTCGAGCAGCTCGACGGTCGGGGTGCGGGCGCCAGATTCGATGGCTGCGATCGCCGACTGCGTAGTGCCCATCTTGCGGGCGAGTTCTGCTTGGGTAAGTCCGGCGACCTCGCGGGCGCGGTAGGCGATCTCGGCCAGTTCCATTGCCAGGCCCGCGGCGGCGTATGCCTCGTCGAACACGGCTTGATCGTCGAGGTCAAGTTCGGCGAGGATCTGCTCGCGCCGGTTGGTGTAGCTGCTCATCGGTTCACTCCTTGCCTTGGCGTCGGCGTAACACATTGCGTGCGCGCCGCACCTCCTTGCGTTCATTGCTGCGTTGCTTGCGAAACGTAGTGAGAGTGATGACGCGCTGCTCTGGCTCCACGGTGTACGTAATGCGTTGATTGACCTGCTCGCACCGAAATCGCAGTTCCCACAATTGCTCGTCGAGCTTCCGACTATGCGGCATCCGCAACGAGGTGCCGCGTACTGCGAGCAGATCCAGCGCCCGGATCGCCTGCGCTTTGGCCTTTACGGACAAGGCCTGGAGCCATTCGTCCACCTCTTCGCTCAATTCGATGTGCCATGGCTGATCGTCTTCGTATGACACTAAGGAAGTATATTGAATTCGCTATATCGCGTCAACGCGATATAGCGGCCTGCCGGCACGCAGGACCGCATATCGAAGAACGCCGCATCATCCAACTAGGGACCCCTAGCGGGAGTTTCCGCCCTTGATGCCTGATCAGCGTTGTTTGTGCTGGTCAGTGGTGGTTTTTTGGGTTGGTGGGT
>NZ_LQOX01000128.1 GCF_002102175.1 Mycobacterium gastri
AAGAGCCGGATGAATCGAGAGGTTCACGTCCGGATCTGTGGGAGCCGGAGGGTGCAATCCCCTCCGGCCACCCGACCTTTGACTGTGCATGTGGGGCGGGAACGCCCGCGATCGGCCGCCCGGACGGCACAGTCGGCGCCCTCAGCGCGCACTCGGTGCCTTCAGCCACCGACCCAACCGCACCAGCACGCGATTTCCATCTCCCACGCCGGGGCGCAGCCCCACGACCGCTTCGAGCGACAAATGCATCGGGCGCGTCTGAGTCCGTGCCGAAGGGGCTCACGCCGCAAATCGGCGAACATGCTTGCCAAGGAAAGTATTGCGCCACAGGGGGAAATCAGAAGATCGATCACGATGTCCGTCAGCGGCACGCCCGCTTTGCCTGGATATTCCCGCACCGCGTTTGACGTTCGATGTCTAAAATAGTAAAAATAGAGGTCAGTCGTCGAACCGCGGGGAGTCAAACGCGGCCTGGTTGCCGCTCGGTCGCGTGGGATACGGAGTGCACGTGACGTATACAGCATCGGCCCAAGATCCGTCGGAACGAGAGTTCGGTTCGAGCGGGATTGCGCTGTCGCCGTACCGGTTCCCGACGGGTTGGTTCATCGTCGCGTTCGCCTCCGACCTGGCTCCCGGCGACGTCAGGCGTGCGCATTATTTCGGCGAGGAGCTGGTGCTCTTCCGCACCGCTTCGGGACAGGTGCACGTGCTGGATGCCTACTGTCAGCACCTCGGCGCCAACCTGGGTGTCGGCGGCAGCGTGGAGGGCGAAAACATCGTCTGCCCGTGGCATGGCTGGCAATGGCGCGGCGACGGCACCAACGCGCTGATTCCCTACAGCAAGATCGGCTGCAAAAACAACGTCCGAATTCGCAGCTACCCGAGCATGGAATGGTACGGCTTCATCTTGGTGTGGCACGAGCGCCACGGCCGGGCGCCGTACTGGCAGCCGCCAGTGCTGCCGGAGCTGGAAACCAACGAGTACTACCCGCTGCACCCGCACAGCCGGATGCTCAACCGGGTCAAGGTGCACCCGCAGATGATCATCGAGAACGCCGCCGACCCCTATCACGTTCAATACGTGCACAAAGCCGCCAGCCCGGCCACCACCGCGTCGTTCGAGGTCTCCGGCTACCACCTGCACGCCACCGTCAACGCCCACTTCGGCGGCGGCAGACCCGCGACCTGGTTGACCCCGAACGGCCCGGTTGACGCCAAGATCGTCTACGACAACTACTCGCTGGGGCTGGGGTTCGTGCGCTTCCCCAGCGAGTTGGTGGGTACCGTCCAGGTCACCGGGCAGACGCCCGTCGACGAGGACTACACCGACTACTTCTACACCCAGGCCTCCATCCGGGAGCCAGGCGACACCGGCGACGTGCCCACCGGCCGCGCCGCCAAATTCCTTGCCTTGCAACAGGAAGTGATCAAACAGGACTTCTTCACCTGGGAGAACATGAAGTACCTGGAGAAGCCGAACCTGGCGCCTGAAGAAGCGCACGACTACGCGGCTCTTCGTCGGTGGGCGCACCGCTTCTACCCGGGTGCACAGCCCGGCGCCAACGATTTCGGTTATACCGCCGACGGCCAGCCCGACCCGGCGGCTGCGAAGGCGTGATGTGAGCAGCCCCCTGGGGCCCTCCGATTTCGGAGTCGATCGCTTCACCGTTGCCGATGTGCTCGACCGTCGCGCAGCACAGCATCCCGATCGGGTGATGCTCACGGTAGCCGGCGTCGACGTCACGTTTGAGGACCTGCGACGGCGGTCGTGCGCAGCGGCGAGCATGCTGACCGACCTCGGTATCGGCCGCGGCGACACCGTGGCGTTGTTCACCGCAACGTGTCCGGAATGGATCTACTTCTGGCTGGGCGCAGCGCGAATCGGTGCGGTCAGCGCGGCGGTGAACGCCGCCAGCAAGGGCGACTTCCTGCTGCATACCTTGCGGCTATCGCAGGCCAAAATGATACTCACCGATCCCGAGCGGCAACATCGGATCGAGGACATCGACGATCGCCTGGACACACTGAATGACATTGTGGTGCTGGGTGATTCGCTGAATGCGGCACTGCGCCGCGATGCCGGCCATCCGCCGCAAGACAGCCGGGGCGCGACGGGGGTGGGATCGCTGTTCTTCACCTCCGGCACCACCGGGACGTCGAAAGCCGTTGCCACCAGCTGGCATTACCTGTTCACGGTGGCCGCCACCGTGGCGTCGGCCTGGCAATTCCGCCCCGGAGAAGTGCTCTGGACCGCGATGCCGCTGTTCCACCTGAGTGCGGCGCCCATCGTGCTGGCCCCGATGCTGGTCGGCGGAACAACAGTGCTCGCCCGCGAATTTCATCCCAGCGAGGTCTGGGACGAGGTGCGCGCACATGGCGCCGTCGGTTTCGTCGGCGCCGGCGCCATGGTGTCCATGCTGCAGAACCTCCCCCCGGATTCACGGGACGCAGAGCTGCCGTTGCGGTTCATCTCCGCGGCACCCATTAGCGCTAACGCGTACCGCGAGATCGAAAGGCGTTACGGCTGCCGCATTGTCACGATGTACGGATTGACCGAGGCGTTTCCCCTCACCGTCAAGGGCGTTGCCGACGACGGGGTTCCGGGAACCTCGGGCAAGCCGAACCCGAATTTCGAGGTGCGCATTGTCGACGACACCGGCAACCCATTACCGGCCGGAAAGATTGGAGAGATTACCTGCCGGTCCCGATATCCGCACGTGATGAGTGAAGGGTATGTAAGCCGAGAGGCACCGGGCTTGCCGGTCGATCCGCATCAGGACTGGTTTCATACCGGCGACCTGGGCAGATTCGACAGCGACCAGAACCTGACCTATGTGGATCGCATCAAGGATTCGTTACGCCGACGCGGCGAGAACATTTCTTCGGTGGAAGTGGAAACCGTCGTGGCAAGCCACCCGGCGGTGCTGGAGGCGGCAGCCATCGGCGTCCCCAGCGACGTGGGCGAGGACGACATCCTGCTGATCGTGACCACGCACCCCGGCACTGCCGTCGATTACGCCGAGTTGCTCGACTTCTGCGCTGCCCGAATGCCGTACTTCTGCGTTCCCCGATTTGTGGAGACGGTCGATGAACTCCCGAAAAACGGAATCGGACGAACACGTAAAGATCTGTTGCGTACCAGGGGTTTAACTCCGGCTGCCTGGGATCGCGAAAGATATGGCTACCAGGTCAGCCGATGAGTTAGCGTAGTGTCACGTCGGTCGGTTCGGTTATCCCCGCGAGTGTGGCTGGAGAGCACAATGACGTTGTCGTATCAAGAACAGCAGATGCTGCACGCTGCGACGGGCCGTGCCGCCATTCTGGATTTGACCGCCCGCCACAATCGGGCCTATTCCGACGGTGACCGCGACGCATGGATCGCCACCTTCCGCCACTCCGGTGCCGGCTATAGCCGTGACGGCGAGCCGTTCGGTGATCCGCGCGCCGCCTTTGACGGCGGCGACGGGCAGCGGCTGGTCACCGTCGACCATGAGATCCACGTCGATGGGGTCAACGCGACGCAGCGCTGTGTCGCGCTGCTCTTTGCCCGCGTGCACGGCGACACCACGCTGCGGGCCACCGGGACGTTCCGTGATCAGCTCATCTACGAGCGGGGCGGTTGGTATTTCACTTCCCGAGCGCTGCAATGGGATTCGGTGCCGAGCCGGCATCCGCTCGTCATGTAACCGGTTGCGCACGTGAACTACCAACTGGCCTTCGGCAGCTATCAGGATGCGCTGCAGATGGTCGGCGCGACAACGGAACCGCGAACCGCAGCGACCGTGGTCAGCGGCGCGCGCATTCAGCTGTTCGCCGCCATGGTCCAGGACGGTAACCGGTCGTATTGGGACGCCGAGTACGCCCGGCGACGATGGGGGGGCTTGCTGGCTCCGCCGGCCCTGTTGATGGGCTGGCTGATTCCGCCGCCGTGGCAGCCCGGGGGCAGGGTGCCGGCAGCGTCGCTGGCGCTGCGGGTGCCGTTGCCTGGTACCACATTCATCAACGCAGCCAACGATGCCGAGTTCCTGCTTCCTATCGTCGAGGGTGATCGGCTGACCGTCGTCGAGGAGCTGGTGTCGGTGTCCCCGCAAAAGCGGACCCGGCTCGGTGTCGGGCATTTCGTCGAAACGCTGGAGACCTACCGCCGCCAGGACGGCGCGGTGGTCGCCACGTCGCGAAATACGTTGTTCCGCTTCACCCCTGGGCCGGGACCGTGACCGATCTGGCTTGGAACGAAATCACCGTTCCGCTCGAGCTGCCCGAGGTCATTGACCAGATCAGCTATCAGCGGGTGGTGGAGAACGCCGGCGCGACGTGGGACTACTTTCCGGGCCACTTCGATCCCGCCTATGCCCAAAGCCAGGGAAACCCAACGATTTTCGTCAACACCATGCACCTTGCGGGATTCGCCGACCGAATCGCGACCAACTGGGCCGGTCCGGGCAGCCGGGTGGTCCGCCGTTCCCTGCGGCTGACCGGCTCGATCTGCGCCGGCGACACCATGGCGGGCCGGGGCCGGGTGGTGGCCAAGCGGTGTGACGACAGTGTCCACCCGCCGCGTTATCTCGTCGACCTCCGGATCGAGGTGACCAATCAGCACGGCGCATTGTGCTGTCCGGTCGAGATCACCCTGCAGCTGCCGGAATTACCTTGAGCGGTGGCATTTTTCCGCTGCACAGCACCGATTGCAGCTCGACGTATTCGGCTAGGCCCTCGGGCCCGAATTCGCGGCCGATACCCGACTTCTTGAAGCCGCCGAACGGCGTGCTGATGTCGAGCATGTACATGTTGATGCCGTAGGTGCCGGTCCGGATCCGTGCGGCGATTTCAAGGCCGTGGGCGGTGTCGGCCGTCCACACCGAACCGGCCAAACCGTAATCGCTGTCATTGGCGATCCGGATCGCGTCCTGCTCGTCGCGGTAGGTGAGAACGGTCAACACCGGTCCGAATATCTCCTCCCGCGCGATGCGCATGTCATTGGTCGCGCCGGTGAACAGCGTTGGCCGCACGTACCAACCACGTTCGGCCGGGCTGTCCTCGCCGCCGACCACAATGCGCGCACCCTGCTGTCGCCCGGACCTGATGTAGTCCTGAACCCGATGCTGTTGGCGCCGGGCGACCAGTGGCCCGATGTCGGACTTTTCGTCAGCGGGGTCGCCGACCCGAAGCGTCGCCATCATGTCGGCCAGGGCGTCGACGACTTCGTCGTGGCGGCGTTCGCTGACCAGGATGCGGGTCTGGGCAACACAGGCCTGGCCGTTGTTCATCAACCCGGCCGTCTTCAACCCGGCGACGGTCTTGGTGAGGTCGGCGTCGTCGAGGATGATCGCCGCCGACTTGCCGCCCAGCTCCAGGCTGACCCGTTTCAATTGCTCCCCGCAGGCTGCGGCGATTCGGCGCCCGGTGGCGCTGGCGCCGGTGAACGCGATCTTGTCCACGCCGGGATGCCGCACCAGCGCCTCGCCGACAGCCGGTCCGCCGGTTAGTACCGAGACGACACCCTCGGGCAGCTCTATTTGCTCGATCATCTCGGCCAACCACAAAGCGTCCAAAGGAGTTTCGGCCGCGGGTTTGACGATGACGGTGCAGCCGGTGATCAGGGCCGGAATCAGCTTCGGCATGATCAGGCATTGCGGCACGTTCCACGGCACGATGGCGCCGACCACGCCGACGGGCTCCCGACGCAGGTGCGCCTCGCCGAGCACGCCCGGCCGGCGTTCCACCCACGGGAAGTCCCGGGCGGTGGCCAGCGCCAGATGGATCATCGACGCCGCACCTGCCGCCTGGCCCAGCCTGCTGAAACTGCGCGGCGAACCCATCTCCGCGGTGATCAGGTCGGCCATCTCGTCGAGGTGGTGTGCGTAAATCGCGGCCAGTCGCTCGATTCTGCTCATCCGCTGGTGCGGATCCCACAGCGGCCACGGACCGTGGTCGAACGCCTGCCGGGCGGCGGCCACCGCCGCCTCGACATCGCCGGGGCCCGCCGCCGGTGCTTCGCCCATCGGCTGCTCCGAGTGCGGGGAAATGACGCAGAGCCGTTCCGGCGTAGTGGGTTTGCGCCAGCGCCCGCCGATGAACAGTTCGTCATACCTGTGATGCGGGGATTCTGCCGTCATCGGGGCACCACCTCGGGGCAGGCGACGGTAACGTCGCTATTGATGCTAACATAGCTAAAAAGCGTGGTCTGGCGCCCGGGAAGGCCCGACATGAGCAGCGACTGGCGCAGTTACCCATTCCAGCTGGTGGCCGGTGGCAGCGCGCTGGAGTTTCCCGCCGCCGAGGGCGCCCACGCCGACCAGGAATCCGATACCTGGTTTCTCGCCGGCCAACTGGACGCAGCCGGCACCTGCCGATCGTTTGCGTTTCTGACCATCGTCAACAAGAACCGGCCCGGCGGTTCGGTGGTCGCCGACTTCTACACGCTGGCGGTGTTCGACCTCGACACCGGCGAGTACGGCACCTACACCGATTACGACATGCCGCCGGCCAGCATGGCACCCGACGCCCGGCCCAAGCTGTCGGCCGCCACCGGGCACCTCGATATCGAATACCGCAGCGGCGCCGGCACCGCGTCGTGGACCACCTGCCGCGATGCCGATGGACAGCTGCTGCCCTACACCTACCGGGTCAGTCTGGCGGGAGCCGATCAGGCCGGTCGCTCGATGCGGCTGGATCTGGCCGTGGCGCCCACGCGCGCGCCCACCCCGGTGGGGGCGTCGGCTTACAACGGAAAGATCGTCTGCTTCGGTCAGGAAGGCACTTACTCCTACTTCCAGACCGGCATGGCGATGACCGGAACACTGCGCTGGGCAGATACGGAAGAACAGGTCTCCGGCACCGCCGGGCACGTTGACCGGCAGTGGTTCCCCAAGTATGCGGGCGCCGGGGGAGACCCGCGGGGCCGGTCGCACGAATGGCGCACCATCCATTTCGACAATGGCGTCGACATGAGCATCTGGCGACAGTTCGACCGCACGAACAGCAATGCGGTGCAACCGTTTACCGGCGTGACGGCAAGTTTCCCCGATCCGGACCGGGCGCCGCAGTGCGCCGAGGACGTCGACGTGACCATCCTCAGCTATGTCCGCTGGCCAGATTCCGTACGGCCGCTGCTGCCGCCGATCTCGCCGGTCCGCTACCTGCCGGACCGCCACCGGATCACCTGCGCCACATTGCAATTGGACTTGATCGGGGAGCCGCTGGTGGCCGCTCCGGCCCACGGCCTGCCGATCGAATACATGGAAGGTCCCTACCGTTACCGCGGCACGCTGCAGGGTGAGCCGGTGACCGCCTTCGCGTTCTACGAGCGGTCACTGGCGTTGTACCGCGACTGGGAGCTGATCGACGTGCTGGCAGCTGCCGTCGCCAACGCTCGGCCACCGGCGCCGGAGCTGGCCGCCCTAGTGGAACGCGTTACGCCAGTGGTGCTTTCGGGCCGGCGCGCGGAGGCCGTGGAGATGTTGCGGACGGCATCAGCTGCGCTTCCCGACGATGGTGACCAGGATTGCAGTGATGTTCTCGAGGCGTTGATCGGCTCGCTGACGCAACAGACTCCCTCGTCGAAACTGTAATTTGGCAGGGCTCTTCTCGACCTTTTGCTGCGAATCTTCAGCCTCGGCGCAACGCGTCGAGCGCGCGCTCCCATGCGAGGTGGCGGTGTTGTAGCCCCGGCTCGTTGCGCCCGAACACCAGTTGCTCCCGCGCGCCCGATTCGAGGTTGGCTTGCAACGACTCCGCCAGTCGATAGTCCTCGTCGCGGACCGTTGCGTGTGCGTACTCGAATACGGCCTGGGCGCCGGCCGCCACGGATTCATCGGAGACGTCCAGCGCTGTGGAGTTCTGGTGGACGGTGACGGACCGTCCCGGTTGCGCACCGGGGTAAACGCGGAACAGCTCGCCGTTGGCGATCGTCACCGATAGCACGATGTTGGGAAACAGCGCGTAGATCACGACCATGTGGAGGAACGGATCCCACTGGTCCTCGGGCGCAGTGTCGAGCTCCATGATGGTGTTCAGCGGAAAGATCAGCCGGTGATGCGGTCCATACGAGTCGAAAACCGTGCAATTGCTGCGGGCGATGGTGGCGAAGGTTTGCTTGTGCACCGTGGCGAAGTGGTAGTTCTCCGAAAAGGTGTCGATCGCCAGCTTCCAGTTGATCCGCGAGTCGAGCACCTTCTCGCCCAGCGGAGACCATTGCCCGATACCCCATGAGTCGAGTTCGTCGGCCAGCGGTCCCAGGTGTGCCGCGATGTTCAGCGTGGCGCCGGGGTCCAGGGAAACCCACAGAAAACCGGCGAACTCGGTGGCCGGAAGCCTGGTCAACGCGTCGTCCCTCAACCTCACCTCGGGAAAGCCCTCCCGGCCCGGCAGTCCGACTAATCGCCCGGTGTTGTCATACGTCCAGGCGTGGTAGGGGCAGCTAAACCGCTTCGCGGTGCCACACCCGGTCACCACCTGCGCCTGCCGATGCAGGCAGACATTGTCGAAGGCCCGCACCGAGCCGTCCGACGTCCTGGTCAGCAGCACCGATCGCCCCATCACCGTCTTGGTGCAGTACGAGCCGGGGCGCGGAAGCTCGGAGACATAGCCGACCAGTTGCGGGCAGGACATCACCATGGCCCGGTCCCGGTCGTGTCGCTCGGGCGAGGTGTACTCCCGCGCGCGGACCGTGTGCTGCCGCGGCGCCAGGTCGGTCGTGTGGTCACGTGCGAGCTTCAGGGCACGGCGGGTGAGGTCGATGAGCTGGTGGTGATCCATCGCGACCCCCGTTGCGATCGAGTGCGGTGTGCTCGCCTCCAACTTTACTAACTTTGCATTGACAGCAAGAATCGGCGGCTGTCCTTCACCAACGTGACATTGTGATGCAGCTGTGACTGGCGAGCTCAATGAGTCAATTGATGCAAGTGTCGTACTCTGTGGCTTGTGGAAGTCTCGCGGCGGGACGTGCTCAAGTACGCGGCGGCGACGCCCGGCCTGCTGGGCCTAGGCGTCGCGGTCGCGTCGTTGCGTGCCGCGCCGGCATCAGCGGGGTCGCTTGGCATCTTGTTGGACTATTCGGCCGGAGTCATCCCCGCCAGTCAGATCAGGGCCGCCGGGGCGGCGGGTGCGATCAGGTACGTATCGGATCGCCGACCCGGCGGTACCTGGATGCTGGGCAAGCCGATCCAGCTCGGTGAGGCCCGCGATCTGAGCAGCAACGGGCTCAAGATCGTTTCGTGTTACCAATTCGGCAAGGCCGGCACGTCCGACTGGCTGGGCGGTGCCGCGGCCGGTGTTCAGCATGCCAAGCGGGGCATGGAGTTGCACGCCGCGGCCGGCGGACCGGCGGGCGCTCCCATCTACGCCTCGATCGACGACGATCCGTCATATGAGCAGTACAAGAACCAGGTCGCGCCGTATCTGCGGTCCTGGGAGTCGGTGATCGGGCATCAGCGCACCGGGGTGTACGCCAACTCCAAGACGATCGACTGGGCGGTGCACGACGGGTTGGGCTCCTATTTCTGGCAGCACAACTGGGGTTCGCCGAAGGGGTTCACGCATCCGGCCGCCAATTTGCACCAGGTCGAGATCGACAAACGCAAAGTCGGGGGAGTCGGGGTGGATATCAACGAGATCCTCAAGCCCCAATTCGGGCAGTGGGCCTAATTTTCTGCTCCGTCAAGGCCGTCGACGGCACCCTCCAGCAAACACTCGTTCGCTTACATCGAAGCGGCGCAAAAAGCGGCGATTGCGCGGCGCCATGGCCGATGCGACGTCACGGGCCGGGCGCAGCACACGATTTCAACATAACGATTTGGTAACAATACTGCCTTGATCAGCACAGTTAGAGCTACCCGACCGTAACCACCTGCACGCAGGACGTTTGTTACGCGCGCCCGCGCCGACGGCGAAGCCCGGTGTTACCCGATGACCTGGTTACCCGCGCGTAGAACTCGCCAGTAACCGATCGGCGTCAAAATAGTGGACTGATCCTTATGACACTCTTATAGAGCCGATGCAGTCCGTCGCGCCGCCCGGTCCATGGGCCGGCCCGCCGACAACGCACCGGTCAGACGTTTTCGGCTGTGATTCGACGCGGAATCGGCCGGAGTTCATCGGGCCCCTGCAAGGGCCGGTTCGGGCCGGCCGAACCAACCGATACGTACAGACGCATACAGGGAGATAAAGACGGTGACGATCCACGAGCACGACCGGGTGTCAGCTGACCACGACGGGACTGGCCCGCATCGCGCCCATGCTCTGGTCGATCGCCTGGCCGCCGGTGAGCTCTTCGCGGTCGCGTTCGGTGGGCAGGGCAGCGCCTGGCTGGAGACTCTCGAAGAATTGGTTTCCTCCGCCGGCATCGAGTCCGAGCTGGCGGCGCTGGCCGGTGAGGTGGAGCTGCTGCTCGAGCCGGTTGCCAAGGAACTGGTCGTGGTGCGCCCAATCGGCTTCGAGCCGCTGCGGTGGGTACGTGCGCTGGCCGCCGAAGACACGGTTCCGTTGGACAAGCACCTGACGTCGTCCGCGGTGTCGGTGCCCGGCGTGCTGCTCACCCAGATCGCGGCCATTCGCGCCCTGGCGCGTCAGGGTATGGATCTCGTTGCCACCCCGCCGGTTGCCCTGGCCGGGCACTCACAGGGCGTGCTGGCGGTTGAGGCCCTCAAGGCCGGGGGCGCCCGCGACGTAGAGCTGCTGGCGTTGGCCCAGCTGATCGGCGCGGCCGGAACACTGGTAGCGCGCCGGCGGGGGATCGCGGTGCTCGGCGATCGTCCGCCGATGGTCGCGGTCACCAACGCCGACCCCGAGCGCATCCAGCGATTGCTCGAGGACTTCGCCGAGGACGTGCGCACGGTGCTGCCGCCGGTGCTGTCCATCCGTAACGGCCGGCGCTCGGTCGTCATCACCGGCACCCCTGAGCAGCTCTCGCGCTTCGAACTGTATTGCCGTCAGATCTCGGAGAAGGAGGAAGCCGACCGCAAGAACAAGGTCCGTGGCGGCGACGTCTTCGCGCCGGTCTTCGAGCCGGTGCGGGTGGAGGTGGGCTTCCACACGCCGCGGCTGGGCGATGGCATCGACATCGTCGGCAGCTGGGCTGAGAAGGTCGGTCTCGATGTCGCGTTGGCCCGGGAGCTGGCCGAGTCCATCCTGGTCCGCAAGGTCGACTGGGTCGACGAGATCACCCGTGTGCATGACGCTGGAGCTCGGTGGATTCTTGACCTGGGTCCCGGGGACATCCTGACCCGGCTGACCGCACCGGTGATCCGCGGCCTGGGTATCGGCATCGTGCCCGCCGCCACGCGCGGCGGTCAGCGCAACCTCTTCACCGTCGGCGCCACGCCCGAGGTGGCCCGGGCCTGGTCGAGTTACGCCCCGACGGTGGTTCGTCTGCCCGACGGCCGGGTCAAGCTCTCGACGAAGTTCACCCGCCTTACCGGACGGTCGCCGATCCTGCTGGCGGGTATGACGCCGACCACCGTCGACGCCAAGATCGTCGCGGCCGCGGCCAACGCCGGGCACTGGGCCGAGCTGGCCGGCGGCGGGCAGGTCACCGAAGAGGTCTTCGGTAACCGAATCCAGGAGATGTCCGGTCTGCTGGAGCCGGGCCGGACCTACCAGTTCAATGCACTCTTCCTCGACCCGTACCTGTGGAAGCTTCAGGTCGGCGGCAAGCGGCTGGTGCAGAAGGCGCGCCAGTCCGGCGCGGCGATCGACGGTGTGGTGATCAGCGCCGGCATCCCGGATCTTGAGGAAGCCGTCGAGTTGATCCACGAGCTCAACGACACCGGGATCAGCCACGTCGTGTTCAAACCCGGAACCATCGAGCAGATCCGCTCGGTGATCCGCATCGCCACCGAGGTGCCCACCAAGCCGGTGATCATGCACGTCGAGGGCGGCCGCGCCGGTGGCCACCATTCCTGGGAGGACCTCGACGACCTGCTGTTGGCGACCTACTCCGAGCTGCGCTCGCGGGCCAACATCACCGTCTGCGTCGGCGGCGGCATCGGCACCCCCGAGCGCGCGGCCGAATACCTGTCCGGGCGCTGGGCGCAGTCCTACGGCTTCCCGTTGATGCCGATCGACGGGATCCTGGTGGGCACCGCGGCGATGGCGACTTTAGAGTCCACCACCTCACCCTCGGTCAAGCGCATGCTGGTGGAAACCCAGGGCACCGGCGAGTGGATCAGCGCCGGAAAGGCCCAGGGCGGCATGGCTTCCAGCCGTAGCCAACTCGGCGCCGACATCCACGAGATCGACAACGCCGCCTCGCGGTGCGGCCGGCTGCTCGACGAGGTGGCCGGCGACGCCGACGCCGTGGCGGAGCGCCGCGACGAGATCATCGCCGCCATGGCCAAGACCGCCAAGCCCTACTTCGGCGACGTCGCGGAGATGACCTACCTGCACTGGCTGCAGCGTTACGTGGAACTGACCATCGGCGAAGGCAATTCAACGGCCGACACCGCCGGGGTTATGGGGCCCGGTAGCCCCTGGCTGGCCGACACCTGGCGCGACCGCTTCGAGCAGATGCTGCAGCGCGCCGAAGCCCGGTTGCATCCAAAGGATTTCGGCCCGATCGAGACCTCATTTTTCGGTTCCACCGGCTCTGCGCTGCTGGACAAGCCCACCGAGGCTATCGCCGCGCTGCTTGCTCGCTACCCGGACGCCGATACCGTCCAGCTGCACCCGGCCGACGTTCCGTTCTTCGTCACCCTGTGCAAGACCCTGGGCAAGCCGGTGAACTTCGTGCCGGTGATCGACAAGGATGTTCGGCGCTGGTGGCGCAGTGACTCGTTGTGGCAGGCCCACGACGCCCGCTATGACGCCGACCAGGTGTGCATCATCCCCGGCCCCGCGGCGGTGGTCGGTATCACCCGCCTGGACGAGCCGGTGGGTGAGCTCCTGGACCGCTTCGAGCAGGCCGCCATCGACGAAGTGCTGGCTGCCGACGGGGACGTCAAGGACGTCACGTCGCGCCGGTTGGGCCGCCCCGACGCCACCGGACCTTTGGCCGTTGTGCTCGACGCACCCGACGTGCTGTGGGCCGGCCGCACCGCGATCAACCCGGTGCACCGGATCGCCGAGCCAACCGATTGGCAGGTGCACGACGGACCCGAAAACCCCCGTGCCACACACTCTTCCACCGGAGCCCGGCTGCAGCTCGATGGCAAGGACGTGGCGGATGTGGTGCTGAGTGTGCCGGTGTCGGGCACCTGGATCGACATCCGGTTCACCCTGCCGCCCAACACCGTCGACGGCGGTATCCCGGTGGTCTCGACCGAGGACGCCGCTACCGCGATGCGCTCGGTGCTGGCGATCGCAGCCGGTGCCGACGGGCCGGAGTTGCTGCCGCCGGTCAGCGACGGGGCGGCCCGGGTTAGTGTCGACTGGGATCCGGAGAAGGTGGCCGACCACACCGGCGTCACCGCGACGTTCGGCGAGCCACTGGCGCCCACCCTCACCACCGTTCCCGACGCGCTGGTCGGTTTGTGCTGGCCGGCCGTTTTCGCGGCGATCGGATCGGCGGTCACCGACGCCGGCGTGCCGGTGGTGGAAGGCCTGCTGAACCTCGTACATCTGGATCATGCGGTCCGCATGGTCGGCACGTTGCCGCCGACGCCGGCCCAATTGTCAGTCGCGGCAACGGCTTCGGATGCCAGCGACACCGAGGTGGGCCGGGTGGTGCCGGTCTCGGTGACGATCGCCGGGCCCGACGGTCAAGCCATTGCCGTCCTCAATGAGCGATTCGCGATCCTGGGCCGCACCGGTGCGGCCGAACTCGCCGACCCGGTTCGGGCCGGTGGTGCGGTGTCGGAGAACGCCACTGACACCCCACGACGGCGTCGTCGTGATGTCAGCTTGACCGCGCCGGTTGATATGCGGCCGTTTGCGGTGGTGTCGGGCGACCACAACCCCATCCACACCGATCGGGCGGCGGCGCTGCTGGCGGGTTTGGAATCGCCCATCGCGCACGGCATGTGGATGTCGGCGGCAGCGCAGCACGTGGTGACCGCCACCGATGGGAAGGCCCGTCCGCCGGCTCGGCTCATCGGTTGGACGGCCCGGTTCTTGGGCATGGTATGTCCCGGCGACGAGGTGGACTTCCGGGTCGAGCGCGTCGGAATCGACCGGGGCGCAGAGATTTTGGAAGTGGCTGCGCGGATCGGCTCGGATCTGGTGATGTCGGCGACCGCGCGACTGGCCGCACCCAAGACGGTCTACGCTTTTCCCGGCCAGGGCATTCAGCACAAGGGCATGGGCATGGAAGTGCGGGCGCGCTCCAAGGCGGCCCGCAAGGTGTGGGACACCGCGGACAGGTTCACCCGCGACACGTTGGGCTTCTCGGTGCTGCACGTGGTCCGGGACAACCCGACCAGCATCATCGCCAGCGGTGTGCACTACCACCACCCCGACGGGGTGTTGTACCTGACGCAGTTCACCCAGGTCGCGATGGCCACCGTGGCGGCCGCGCAGGTGGCCGAGATGCGTGAGCAGGGCGCCTTTGTCGAGGGCGCGATCGCCTGCGGCCACTCGGTTGGCGAGTACACCGCGCTGGCCTGCGTGACCGGCGTCTACGAGCTGGAAGCCTTGCTGGAGATGGTGTTTCACCGCGGATCGAAGATGCACGACATCGTTCAGCGCGACGAATTGGGACGCTCCAACTACCGGTTGGCCGCGATCCGGCCGTCGCAGATCGATCTCGACGACGCCGATGTTCCGGCCTTCGTCGCCGAAATCGCGGCGAATACTGGTGAGTTTCTTGAGATCGTCAACTTCAACCTGCGTGGCTCGCAGTATGCGATTGCCGGCACCGTGCGTGGTCTGGAGGCGCTCGAGGCCGAGGTGGAGCGGCGCCGTGAACTCACCGGTGGGCGGCGTTCCTTCATCCTGGTTCCCGGGATCGACGTTCCGTTCCACTCCCGGGTGTTGCGGGTCGGGGTGGCGGACTTCCGGCGTTCGCTGGACCGCGTGATGCCGCGCGACAAAGACCCGGATGTAATCATCGGACGCTACATCCCCAACCTGGTGCCACGGCTGTTCACCCTGGATCGTGACTTCATCCAGGAGATCCGGGATCTGGTGCCGGCCGAGCCGCTCGACGAGATCCTCGCCGACTACGACACCTGGCGCCGGGAACGGCCGCGCGAGCTGGCCCGCATCGTCCTGATCGAGCTGTTGGCCTGGCAATTCGCCAGCCCGGTGCGCTGGATCGAAACGCAGGATCTGTTGTTCATCGAGGAGGCTGCCGGTGGCCTGGGGGTGGAGCGGTTCGTCGAGATCGGCGTGAAGACCTCGCCGACGGTGGCGGGCCTGGCCACCAACACCCTCAAACTGCCCGAATACGCCCACAGCACAGTGGAAGTGCTCAACGCCGAGCGCGACGCCGCGGTGCTGTTCGCCACCGACACCGACCCCGAGCCGGAGCCGGAGGCCGACGAGCCCGTCGGGGAGTCGACCGAATCCGTCGCGTCGGACGAAACCCCTTCTGCCGCAACGGCTCCCGCGCCTGTGGCACCTTCGGGTGCAGCTCGGCCGGACGACATCGCCTTCGACGCCGCCGACGCCACGCTGGCGCTGATCGCGCTGTCGGCCAAGATGCGCATCGACCAGATCGAAGAGCTCGATTCCATCGAATCCATCACCGACGGGGCGTCGTCTCGGCGCAACCAGCTGCTGGTGGACCTGGGCTCCGAGCTGAACCTGGGCGCCATCGACGGCGCCGCAGAGGCCGACCTGGCCGGGTTGCGGGCGCAGGTCACCAAGCTGGCGCGCACCTACAAGGCCTACGGGCCAGTACTTTCCGACGCGATCAACGATCAGCTGCGCACGGTTCTGGGGCCGTCGGGCAAGCGGCCGGGTGCGATCGCCGAGCGGGTGAAGAAGACCTGGGAACTCGGCGACGGCTGGGCAAAGCACGTCACCGTCGAAGTCGCGCTGGGAACCCGGGAGGGCACCAGCGTCCGCGGCGGCGCGCTGGGCAATCTGCACGAGGGCGCGCTGGCGGACGCGGCGTCGGTCGACAAGGTGATCGACGCAGCGGTCGCAACGGTAGCCGCGCGCCGGGGCGTCGCCGTGGCGCTGCCGTCTGCGGGCGGTGGCGGCGGTGCCACCGTCGACGCGGCCGCGCTGAGCGAATTCACCGATCAGATCACCGGCCCGGACGGAGTGCTCGCCTCGGCGGCTCGCCTGGTACTGGGCCAGCTGGGGCTCGACAACCCGGTCACCGCGTCGCCGGCGGCCACCGACGCCGAGCTGATCGACTTGGTCACCGGCGAACTGGGCGCCGACTGGCCGCGGTTGGTGGCCCCGGTGTTCGATGCCAAGAAAGCCGTCGTCTTCGACGACCGCTGGGCCAGCGCCCGTGAGGATTTGGTCAAGCTGTGGCTGACCGACGAGGGTGACATTGACGCCGACTGGGCGCGGCTGTCCCAGCGTTTCGAGGGCACCGGCCATGTCGTGGCAACCCAGGCCACCTGGTGGCAGGGCAAGTCGCTGGCCGCGGGCCGGCAGATCCACGCGTCGCTGTACGGCCGGATCGCCGCCGGCGCCGAGAACCCGGATCCCGGCCCTTACAGCGACGAAGTGGCTGTGGTGACCGGCGCGTCGAAGGGCTCGATCGCGGCGTCAGTGGTGGCGCGGTTGCTCGACGGCGGCGCCACCGTGATCGCGACCACCTCCAAGCTCGACGAGCAGAGACTGGCGTTCTATCGCACGCTGTATCGCGACCACGCTCGCTACGGCGCGGTGTTGTGGGTGGTCGCGGCCAACATGGCGTCCTACGCGGATATCGACGCGCTGGTCGAATGGGTTGGCACCGAGCAGACCGAAAGCCTTGGCCCGCAGTCGATCCACATCAAGGATGCGCAGACCCCGACGCTGTTGTTCCCGTTCGCGGCACCGCGCGTCGTCGGCGATCTGTCGGAGGCCGGCTCGCGCGCCGAGATGGAAATGAAGGTGCTGCTGTGGGCCGTGCAGCGGCTGATCGGCGGTCTGTCGACCATCGGCGCCGAGCGCGACATCGCGTCACGGTTACACGTGGTGCTGCCCGGCTCGCCCAACCGCGGTATGTTCGGCGGCGACGGCGCCTACGGTGAAGCCAAGTCTGCGCTGGATGCAGTGGTGAGCCGTTGGCACGCCGAATCGTCGTGGGCGGTCCGGGTCAGCCTGGCGCATGCCCTGATCGGCTGGACTCGCGGCACCGGGCTGATGGGCCACAACGACGCCATCGTCACCGCGGTCGAGGAGGCCGGTGTCACCACCTACTCGACCGACGAGATGGCGGCCATGCTGCTTGGCCTGTGCGACGTGGAATCCAAAGTCGCCGCGGCCAGTTCGCCGATCAAGGCGGACCTGACCGGCGGCCTGGCCGAGGCCGATCTCGACATGGCTGAGCTGGCCGCCAAGGCGCGTGAGCAGATGTCGGCGGACGCGTCGGCTGCCGAGGATGAGACAGCACCGGGCATCATCGCCGCGCTGCCGTCGCCGCCGCGCGCGCACACTCCGGCGCCGCCGCCGGACTGGGCCGACCTCGACGTCGATCCCGCCGAGCTGGTGGTGATCGTCAGTGGTGCCGAACTGGGCCCCTGCGGCTCGTCGCGCACCCGCTTCGAGATGGAGGTCGACAACGAACTGTCGGCGGCCGGTGTCCTGGAGCTGGCCTGGACCACCGGATTGATCCGCTGGGAAGACGACCCGCAACCCGGTTGGTACGACACCGAATCGGGTGAGCTGGTCGACGAGGCCGAGCTTGTCGAGCGTTACCACGACGCCGTGGTGGAATGCGTCGGCATCCGCGAGTTTGTCGATGACGGCGCGATCGATCCCGACCACGCCTCGCCGCTGCTGGTGTCGGTGTTCCTGGACAAGGACTTCAGCTTCGTGGTGTCCACCGAGGCCGAGGCCCGCGCGTTCGTGCAGTTCGACCCCGAGCACACCGTCATCCGGCCGGTGCCCAACTCCACCGACTGGCAGGTTATCCGCAAGGCCGGCACCGAAATTCGGGTACCGCGCAAGACCAAGCTGTCGCGGACCGTCGGGGCGCAGATCCCCACCGGGTTCGACCCGACGGTGTGGGGCATCAGCCAGGACATGGCCGCTTCGATCGACCGGGTGGCGCTGTGGAACATCATCGCGACCGTTGATGCGTTCCTGTCCGCCGGCTTCACCCCGGCCGACCTGATGCGCTGGGTGCACCCGAGTCTGGTGGCCAACACCCAGGGCACCGGCATGGGCGGCATGACCTCCATGCAGACCATGTACCACGGCAATCTGCTTGGCCGGAACAAGCCGAACGACATCCTGCAGGAAGTGCTGCCCAATGTCGTTGCCGCGCATGTGGTTCAGTCCTATGTCGGCAGTTACGGCGCGATGATCCACCCGGTCGGCGCCTGCGCGACCGCGGCGGTGTCGGTCGAGGAGGGCGTCGACAAGATCCGGCTGGGCAAGGCCGAGCTGGTGGTGGCCGGCGGGTTCGACGACCTGACCCTGGAGGCCATCATCGGCTTCGGTGACATGGCGGCCACCGCCGACACGGCGATGATGCGGGGCCGGGGCATCGACGACTCGAAGTTCTCCCGGCCCAACGACCGGCGGCGGCTCGGCTTCGTGGAAGCCCAAGGTGGTGGCACCATTCTGCTGGCCCGCGGCGACCTGGCGTTGAAGATGGGTTTGCCGGTGTTGGCCGTGGTGGCCTTCGCCCAGTCCTTCGGAGACGGTGTGCACACCTCCATCCCGGCTCCGGGGATCGGGGCGCTCGGCGCCGGCCGCGGCGGCCGGGATTCGGTGCTGGCGCGTTCGCTGGCCCAGCTGGGCGTCGGTGCCGACGACATCGCGGTGATCTCCAAGCACGACACCTCGACGCTGGCCAACGATCCCAACGAGACCGAACTGCACGAGCGGCTCGCCGACGCGCTGGGCCGCTCCGAAGGAGCCCCGCTGTTCGTGGTGTCGCAGAAGAGCCTCACCGGCCACGCCAAGGGCGGCGCTGCGGTGTTCCAGATGATGGGCCTGTGCCAGATCCTGCGTGACGGTGTCATTCCGCCCAACCGCAGTCTGGATTGCGTCGACGACGAATTGGCCGGCGCTGCTCACTTAGTGTGGGTCCGCGACACCTTGCGGCTGGGCGGTAAATTCCCGCTCAAAGCCGGGCTGGTGACCAGTCTCGGGTTCGGCCACGTGTCCGGTCTGATCGCACTCGTGCACCCGCAGGCCTTCATCTCGTCGCTGGACCCCGAGCAGCGTGCGGACTACCAGCGCCGGGCCGATGCGCGGTTGTTGGCCGGTCGGCGCCGTCTGGCTGCGGCCATCGCCGGCGGTACGCCGATGTACGAGCGTCCCGCGGACCGGCGCTTCGGCCACCATCAGGCGGAGAAGCCGCAGGAGGCGGCGATGTTGCTGAATCCGGCCGCCCGGCTGGGCGACGGCGAGGCATTTATCGGATGATTTCGATCATCGGTTAACGTGGCGACCCATGGGCATCGTCGGTGTGGGGATCGACCTCGTCTCCATTCCTGATTTCGCCGAGCAGGTCGACCAGCCCGGAACGGTGTTCGCGACGACCTTCACCCCCGGTGAGCGGCGGGACGCTTCGGACAAGAGTTCGTCGGCGGCCCGGCACCTGGCGGCCCGCTGGGCCGCCAAGGAAGCGGTGATCAAGGCCTGGTCCGGCTCGCGGTTCGCGCAACGGCCAGTGCTGCCGGAGGACATCCACCGCGACATCGAGGTGGTCACCGACATGTGGGGCCGGCCACGGGTGCGGCTAACCGGCGAGATCGCCAAGCATCTGGCCGATGTGACGATCCATGTGTCGCTGACCCACGAAGGGGATACCGCCGCCGCGGTGGCCATTCTGGAGACCGGCTAGCCGCCTGCTGGGTCTCGGTGACCAGTGGTATGGCTACTCGTCGAGCCCGTGCTCGATGGCGTAGCGGGTCAGCTCCACCCGGTTGGCGACCTGTAACTTGCGAAACGTCGCCTGGACGTGGTTTTCGACGGTGCGGTGGCTCAGCGAGAGCTTTTCGGCAATCTGCTTGGCGGACAATCCTTTTGCCACATATCGCAGTACTTCGGTCTCCCGCTCGGTGAGGCTGGGACGAGCCGGCCCCGAGTCGGGGCTCTTGGCGATGCGCCGGTATTCTCCCAGCACCAGTCCGGCCAGGCTCGGGGTGAAGACGGCCCGCCCGGCGGCGGTGGCTCGCACGGCATCACTCAATTCCGCCTTGGAGGCGCTCTTGACCAGGTATCCCGTCGCCCCGGCTTTGACCGCTTCCAAGACGTCCTCGCGTTCGTCCGAGGCCGACAGGACCAGCACCCTGGTCGCCGGGGACACCTCGAGCACCTCCGTCGTCGCCTGCACGCCGTCGCCGTCGGCCAGCCGCATGTCCATGAGCACCACGTCCGGCTTGACGACCGCGGCCCGTCGTCGCGCCGCTGCCACGCCGTCGGCGGTGGCGACCACGTTAAAGCCGTCATCGGCAAGGTCGCGCGCCACCGCGTCGCGCCAGATCGGATGGTCATCGACGACCATCACGGTCGGGGATTGCCGTTCACTCATGAGGGTCCTTCCCTGCGCGGCACCGTCAGTTCCCACTCGGTGCCCTCGCCCGTGTTCGTGCTCAGCTGCGCGGTGCCGCCCAGCGCCGCCATCCGCCCGACGATCGACCTCGAGACCCCAAGCCGACCCTGGCCGGCGGCCTCATCGAGGCGCCCCGCGGCAATGCCGACACCGTCGTCGCGAACGCTCACCGTCACCGCATCGCCCATATCTTCCAGCAGCACATAGGCGCGGGCGTTCGGCCCGGCATGCAAGCGAACATTGTCCAGGGCATTGCCCACCGCCGCGTCCAGCTCGGAGGCCACCCCACGCGCCAGCGGCACCGGTGTTCCCGGCAAGCTCATGGACACTTGGTCGGACGCCCGGCGCCGCAACAGGGCTCCGAGGTCGACCGTCTGGTTGTCACCGTCGTGCTCGGTGTCGGTGGAGATCACCCAACGGCGCAGCGCGCCTTCTTGTTCGCCGGCCAGTTCCGCTAATTCGGCTGCGTCACCGCCTATTTCGTGGCCCCGCTTGGCTACCAGAGCCAACACCTGGATGACACCGTCGTGAACTTGCCGGGACAGCCGTTCCCGCTCGTGTAGTGCGGCCGACAATTCGGCGGCTCGTTGCAGTTCGTCGTGGGCACGCCGGGCGGTCCGAGCGGCCATACCCACCGCGAGGCCGACTGCCAGCTCGATGACAATGGTCGCGCTGCGACCGAGGTTGACGCTGACATAACCCTTGACGGCTTCGTTGGCGGCCGTCACCGCCACGCCGGTCAACATGCCGCCGGCCGGGCCGAACAGCAGGGCCGCCGAAATGGTGGCGTTGCTGGCCCACAGGGTTGTCGGCCAGGTTTGGTTATCCAGTGCCCATAGGCTGGTGGCTACCACCTTGGTGGACAGCATCAGCAGCACCACGACGGCGATCTCGGCGATCACCCAGGCAGGCCGTCGGCCGAAGCCGCGGAGGTAGGCGAGCGCGCAGGCCGCGCTCCAGCCGATCAGCACCGCGAAGAGCGCCCAGCCCAACGCCGGCAGCCTTAGGTCGGAGTTGACCGCGATCTGAAAACCCAGGGCGTAAACGCAGCTCAACAGCCGGAACAGCTGCGCCGCCCGCCAGAGCGGCGCCGTCGGGTCGGGGCCGCGCGTCGCCATATCGGGCTCAGCATAGCTAGCCTCGTGATCGTGACAGATCTGGTTGAGCGGGTTCGGGCGGTGTTGCCGTCGGTGCGTCGTGATCTCGAAGACCTGGTGCGCATCGAATCCGTGTGGGCCGATCCGGCGCGACACGATCAGGTGCACCGCAGCGCACAGGCGGTGGCGGATCTCTTGTCGCAGGCGGGTTTTGACGATGCGCGGATCATCAGCGAAGGCGGTGCGCCGGCGGTCATCGCGCGGTATCCGGCGCCACCGGGTGCGCCGACCGTGCTGCTGTATGCCCACCATGACGTGCAGCCCGAGGGTGACCGCGACCAGTGGGCGTCGCCGCCTTTCGAGCCCACAGAACGCGACGGACGACTGTACGGGCGCGGCACCGCCGACGACAAGGCTGGCATTGCAACGCATTTGGCCGCATTCCGGGCCCACGGCGGCCGGCCGCCGGTGGGTGTGACCGTCTTCGTCGAGGGCGAAGAAGAATCCGGATCTCCGTCACTGGGCCGATTGCTCGCCGCCCACCGCGACGCGCTGGCCGCCGACGTGATCGTCATCGCCGACTCGGACAATTGGAGCACCGACGTCCCCGCGCTGACGGTGTCGCTACGCGGATTGGCCGACTGCGTGGTGGAGGTCGCCACGCTCGACCACGGGCTGCACTCCGGCCTGTGGGGCGGTGTGGTTCCCGACGCGATGAGCGTGCTGGTGCGGCTGCTGGCCAGCCTGCACGACGACGACGGCAACGTGGCCGTAGCCGGTCTGCACGAAACCGACATTACGGCCCTGCATTTCCCCGACTACCCGCCCGAGCGGGTGCGCGCAGACGCGGGTCTGCTCGACGGGGTATCGGAAATCGGCTCCGGTTCGGTGCCCCAGCGGCTTTGGGCCAAGCCGGCGATCACGGTGATCGGCATCGACACCACATCGGTTGCCGCAGCGTCGAATACGTTGATTCCGCGGGCCCGGGCCAAGATCAGTCTGCGGGTTGCGCCCGGCGGCGATGCCGTGGCGCATCTGGACGCCCTGGAGGCCCATCTGCGGCGGCACGCACCATGGGGTGCACAGGTCAGCGTGCAGCGCGGCGAGGTTGGCCAGCCGTATGCTATCGAGGCCAGCGGCCCGGTCTATGACGCCGCCCGGGCGGCGTTCCGGCGAGCATGGGGCAACGATCCCATCGACATGGGCATGGGCGGGTCGATACCGTTCATCGCCGAGTTCGCCCGGGCGTTCCCTGCGGCGAAAATTCTGGTCACCGGTGTCGAGGATCCCGCGACGCAGGCGCACAGTGTCAACGAAAGCCTGCACCTGGGGGTGTTGGAGCGGGCCGCGCTCGCCGAAGCTTTGTTGCTGGCCAACCTGACTTGATCAAACCGACAGGTCGCGGCGGAGTTTGGCGACGTGTCCGGTGGCCTTGACGTTGTATTGCGCGAGGGCGATCTTGCCGTTCTCGTCGACGACGAATGTGGACCGGATCACACCCTGGACGGTCTTGCCGTACATCTTCTTTTCGCCGTAGGCGCCCCAGGCCGTCAACACCGTGCGATCGGGATCGGACAGCAGCGGAAACGTCAGTGCCTCGGCGTCACGGAACTTGGCCAGCTTGGCGGGCGGGTCGGGGGAGATTCCCACCACGTCCAGGCCGGCGTCGTTGAGATCGCGGAGGTTGTCGCGGAAATCGCAGGCCTCTTTGGTGCATCCCGGTGTGGAGGCGGCCGGGTAGAAGTACACGACGACGCGCCGTCCCCGGTAGTCGGCCAGCGACACGGTGTTGCCGTCGGCGTCGGGCAGGGCGAACGCGGGTGCTTTGTCGCCGGGCGCCAGGCGGGTGGACTCGCTCAACGTAGGTCCCTTTCTGTTCACCGGAGCGTGGGGACTCGCAACGGCTCATCTAGGGTAGTTCGTCAGGTGCACCTACTTGGAGGACAGACACGTGGCGGACCGTGATCCCGAGACCATCAAGCAGGAGATCGACTTTGCCCGCGACCAGCTGGCGGCGACGGTCGACTCGCTTGTTGAGCGTGCCAATCCCCGCCGCCTCGCCGACGACGTCAAGGCCAAGGTGATCGAATTCGTCACCAAACCCGCGGTGACCGTGACCCTGGTGGGCGTCGGGTCTGTCGTCGTCATCGTGGTGATCCGCAACATCAAGAATCGGTGAGCGCCGCGACGGCCCGCACTCGCCGCGTGGATGACACGCAACCTTCAGGCCCCGCAAGGCATCTGCCGAAAGCTTGACCCGCAGCGTTACTGGGCGGCCGGCCGGAACCAGTGCAGTTCGGCGGTAGATTCCCTACCGAATTCCGTTGTGCGGGTGATCTTCCCGCGTTGCGCCGGTATCTATCACAGCGCCGCCCCGAGGTGCCCGGTCAACCCGGCGGCCAGGCGAGGCGGGGAGATGTGCGCCGTCAGGGTTTCGAACCCCGGACCCGCTGATTAAGAGTCAGCTGCTCTACCAACTGAGCTAACGGCGCCGTGGACGGCCAGAGACCGCGTACGCGACAATAACAGGCATCGTGGCGCAGTGGGAAATCTCCAGATCAGGACGGGGTGAGGTGCGACACTCAACGACGGCGACAAGCCGACAAATTCTGTCGCGTCCGCCGTCAGACACTACAATACAGGGAACAATCCAGGGTCAGCGGTGACCGAAGTAAGCGAGAGTATCTGGAAGGTCACTTGATGACGCCTTTGCGCAGAAGTCGATCGTGGCTGGCTGCGATCATGGTCCCGGTCGCTGTTCTCGCCGTGGCATGCAGCAGCGGCAGTGCGACCGCGCCGGTCAAAGTCATCGTCAACAAGGGCACACCGTTCGCCGACCTGCTGGTGCCCAAGCTGACCGCGTCGGTGACCGACGGAGCCGTCGGAGTCACCGTGGATGCGCCCGTCACCGTCGGCGTTGCCGACGGTGTGCTGGCGGCGGTCACCATGGTGAACGAAAACGGCAAGTCGATCAGCGGCCAGCTCAGCCCTGATGGACTGCACTGGTCGACCACCGACCAACTCGGCTACAACCGGCGCTACACGCTCAGCGCGAAGGCGCTCGGCCTGGGCGGCGCGGCGACTCGCCAGATGACATTCCAAACCAGCTCGCCGGCCCACCTGACGATGCCCTATGTGAATCCGGGCGACGGCGAGGTCGTGGGGATCGGCGAGCCGGTGGCGATTCGGTTCGACGAGAACATCGCCGACCGGGTCGCTGCGGAGAAGGCCATCAAGATCACCACCAACCCGCCCGTCGAAGGCGCCTTCTACTGGCTGAACAACCGCGAGGTGCGTTGGCGCCCAGAATATTTCTGGAAGCCCGGCACCGTCGTCGACGTGGCGGTCAACACCTATGGTGTGGATCTCGGTGAGGGAATGTTCGGCGAGGACAACGTCAGGACGCACTTCACGATTGGCGATGAGGTCGTCGCGACCGCAGACGACAACACCAAGGTACTGACGATTCGGGTCAACGGTGAGGTCGTCAAGACCATGCCGACCTCGATGGGTAAGGACAGCACGCCGACCGCCAACGGCGTCTACATCGTGGGCGCGCGGTTCAAGCACATCATCATGGACTCGTCGACCTATGGCGTTCCGGTGAACTCGCCCAACGGATATCGCACCGATGTCGACTGGGCCACCCAGATTTCCTACAGCGGCGTCTTCGTGCATTCCGCGCCGTGGTCGGTGGGCGCTCAAGGCCACACCAACACCAGCCACGGGTGCCTGAACGTGAGCCCGAGCAATGCCCAGTGGTTCTACGACCACATCAAGAGTGGTGACATCGTCGAAGTCGTCAACACCGTGGGAGGCACGCTGTCCGGCACGGATGGCCTCGGGGACTGGAACATTCCCTGGGATCAGTGGCGCGCCGGTAACGCCAAGGCCTGAGCCTGGACGGTGGGCCCGATCGTCACACCGGACAGGCGGGGGCGGTCACATCGACGGCGGCGATTCCCCGGCGTCCCGGCACGACGGCGGCCGGACCGTCCACGATCATGTGAAAGCGCTCCAATCCCGGGATGTGCACGTGTACGGCGGTAATTCCGTTGGACAGGCGGTGCGCTTCGTTGAGGTAGACCGTGAATCCCCGGTTGGCAAGTTGCGACAGCAGCTGGCTCAAGTGCTCAGCGGGTGATGAGGGTGCCGCGGTCTCGACGTATGGCACCAGCCGGGCCGAAGCGGCCAGTGGCCGCAGGTCGACCTCGGCGCAGGCCTGCAGCACCGGTTGGTCCTTTAGCAGCTCGATGCATTCCAAGCGCTCGGCCACCTTGCGGTCGGTGAGCTGAACCTCGAGCAGCTCCGTCAAAGCTCGATAGACGCTGTAGCGCCGCGATAGCGACGCGCCGTACCCGCGCAGGTATCGGCCGCGCGGGCCAGGCGAATACGCCAACGTGCTCAGCACTTCGAGGTCGGTGGTGACGTCGATCAGCCACACCTCCCGCCCGATCCGGGCCTGAACCTGCTCGAGCAGCGTGCGTAGTTCAGTGGGAAGGGTCTCGGGATCCAGAAACGCCGGCGCGGTCGGTGTGGCCGCGACGATGGAGCGAATCAGGAGTAGCGACGTAGCGTCGCGTTCGATGGCCTCGTTGATCGCATGTGGTGATTCTGGCCTCCGGATTGGACACGCGCGCCTACCGGTTACCGTGGCCGGGCGGAACAACGGTGTATGAGATCGATCAACCGCAGGTCGTCGAATTCAAGACGAAAGCCCTGGCAGCACTGGGTGCCGCTACGACCGCTGAGCACCGCGCGGTGGGCATCGACCTTCGCCACGACTGGCCGGGCAAACTGCGTGACACAGGTTTCGACACGAGCCGACCGGCGGCGTGGAGCGCCGAGGGTTTTCTCCCCTTCCTTCCAACCGATGCCCAGGATCGACTGTTGGACAGCGTGACCGCTCTGAGCGCAGTCGGTAGCCGGTTTGTCGGGGAGACCCTGGGGCCTTCCGGGGAGCTGCATGCAATGATGCACACCCGCACCAGGGCGGCCGTCGATCGTTGGCGCCAGCACGGTTTCGATATCGACTTGACCGAGCTGGGATACGTGGGCGAACGCAACGATGCCGCCGCCTACCTGCAAAGCCGCGGCTGGACGACGGCTTCGACCAAGGTGGCCGACTTGTTTGTCGAGAATGGGCTGAGGTTGCCGGTCGATGAGGCGGCCGAGCAGGCACTGATGTCCGAATCGTTCACCTACTTCACCGCAACCCGGATATAACGCGTCGGGGCGCGGAAACCGCCGGCGTCGACAGGTGGCCGTCATGGTGCCGGCCGGGTGCAGTTGCCGGGTGGTTGCTGGCCAGCATCGCACAGCCACCTCTGACCTGTGGGGTGAGTGACGGGACTCGAACCCGCGACACCCAGGATCACAACCTGGTGCTCTACCAACTGAACTACACTCACCATGGCCGCCTGCCGGTCCTCCCGGAGGGCTAACGAGCGGCGACGTCGATATTAGCCGGTCGGAGGCTCCTCGACCGAATCGATTATCCCCGGTGCGTCGGCTCCGTCTTGGAGATCGGCGACCACCGCGGCGATTTCGCTGGTAGGCGGCCCCGGCGGAGGGACGAACGCGGTACGGCGGTAGTAGCGCAGTTCGCGGATGGATTCGTGAATGTCGGCCAGCGCCCGGTGCGCCAGGCCTTTGGGCGGCTGGCCGAAGTAGATGCGCGGGTACCAGCGCCGGCAGAGCTCCTTGATCGAGCTGACGTCGATCATCCGGTAGTGCAGAAACGCGTCCAACGCGGGCATGTCGCGGGCGATGAAGGACCGGTCGGTGGCGATGGAGTTCCCCGCCAGCGGCGCCGTCTTGGGTTGCTTGACGTGTTCGTTGATGTAGTCGAGCACCATCGTTTCGGCCGTCGCCAGGTCGACGGTGGACGCCTTGACTTCCTCGATCAGTCCCGAGCGCGTGTGCATCTCGGCAACCACGTCGATCATCGACGACAGCGCGTCGTCGTCGGCGTGGATCACCACGTCCACGCCGTCGCCGAGAATGTTCAGGTCGGCGTCGGTGACCAGCACGGCGATCTCGATCAACTTGTCCGAAGCTATATTCAGCCCGGTCATCTCGCAGTCGATCCACACCAGTTCGTCACGCACAGCGCTCAAGAGTAGGCCCATTGCCGCGGTCGTAACCGCCACACCCGGACAAGTAGTGTGATTGCTTTGCTGAGCGGTACGGGTAACGACCGGGAAGAGGTGGCACGATGAGCACCGAAGCGGCAGCCGGCGGGCACGGCGGACCCGCGCAGCGGATCGCGGCCGGTTACGCCGTGGCAGGCCAGGCGCTCGAATTGGGTACCGTCGTCGTCGACGGCGACGCCGACCCTACTGCGCAAATTCGCATTCCACTGGCCACCATCAACCGGCACGGTTTGGTAGCCGGTGCCACCGGAACCGGCAAAACCAAGACGCTGCAGCTCATCGCCGAGCAGCTCAGCGCCGCGGGCGTGGCGGTGCTCATGGCCGACGTGAAGGGAGACCTGTCCGGCCTATCCCGGGCGGGTGAGGCTAACGACAAGGCGGCCGCACGGGCAAAAGATACCGGCGACAATTGGACGCCCACGGCCTTCCCGGTGGAGTTTCTGTCGCTGGGCACCAGTGGAGTCGGTGTCCCGGTGCGTGCGACCATCTCCAGCTTCGGACCTATTCTGTTGTCAAAGGTGTTGGGGCTCAACGCTACCCAGGAATCAACACTGGGGCTGATTTTCCACTGGGCCGACCAGCGGGGACTTCCGTTGTTGGACTTGAAAGATCTGCGTACCGTGATCAGCCATCTGACCAGCGACGAGGGTAAGGCGGAGCTGAAAGCCCTTGGCGCCGTTTCGCCGACGACTGCCGGCGTCATCTTGCGGGCGTTGGTCAACCTCGAAGCCGAAGGTGCTGACACCTTCTTCGGCGAGCCGGAACTGAGACCTGACGACCTGATACGCGTCGACAGCCAGGGCCGCGGCATCATCTCGCTGCTGGAGTTCAGCGGTCAGTCATTGCGCCCCGTGCTGTTCTCCACTTTCTTGATGTGGGTGCTGGCCGACCTGTTCAGCTATCTGCCCGAGGTGGGGGATCTGGACAAGCCCAAGCTGGTCTTCTTTTTCGACGAGGCGCACTTGCTGTTCACCGACGCCTCCAAGGCTTTCCTGGAGCAGGTCGAGCAGACGGTCAAGCTCATTCGTTCCAAGGGTGTCGGGGTGTTCTTCTGCACCCAGTTGCCGACGGATCTGCCCAACACGGTGCTGTCCCAACTCGGGGCGCGGATCCAGCATGCGTTACGGGCGTTCACACCCGACGACCAAAAGGCGCTCAGCAAGACTGTTCGCACGTATCCGAAAACCGATGTCTACGACCTGGAATCGACGCTGACGTCGCTGGGCATCGGTGAGGCCGTCGTGACCGTGCTCTCCGAGAAGGGCGCGCCGACCCCGGTGGCCTGGACCCGCATGCGGGTTCCCCGGTCGCTGATGGGCACGATCGGCACCGACGCCGTTGCCGCGGCGGCCCAGGCAAGCCCGCTGCAGGCCGTATATGGCCAGACCATAGACCGGGTGTCCGCCCACGAGATGCTGGACGCCAAGTATGCGCCGGTACCGGATGCGCCACCGGAACAGCCGCCGCGGGGAAAGTACGATCCGCTGCCGTGGCCCGACGATATCCAGGTGCCGCCCATGCCTGCGCCGGTTGAATCCAGGGGGCCCGGCATGTGGGAAGAGATTCTGAAGAACCCGACCGTGAAGAGCGCCATCAACACCGGGGTGCGCGAAATTACCCGCAGCATCTTCGGTACGGGGCGGCGCGGCCGCAAGTAACGACTAGCCCCCCCCGAGCTTCTTGTAGAAGCTGCCGACGATCGGCGCGACGATGGCACGCGGCGCATACTGACTTGCCACCGACATGGCCTTCGACGTCAGGCCGGGAACCACGCGCATCTTGTTGCGCTCCAAGGCATCCAGCGATAGCCGGGCGGTGTGCTCCGTCGAGATCCACAAAAACTCCGGCACCAGCCTTTCGACCAGCGACGCCTCGGCCTCATCGGGTAAATCGGTACGCACTGGTCCTGGTGCCAGCAGCGTGACATGCACACCGGACCCGCGTAGTTCGCCGCGCAACGATTCGCTGAAGGTGTTCGCGAAGGCTTTGGTGGCGGCATAGGTCGCGTTGTACGGGATGGGCGAATTTCCTGCTGCCGAGCCGGAAATCAAAATGCCGCCGGCCTTGCGCTCGATCATGCCGGGCAGCACCGCCAAGGTGAGGTCGTGCACCGCAACGGCATTCAGCTGTACTTGAGCTTTTTCGCCCGCCGGGTCGAGCGACGCGAGCGGACCGAACGTCCCCGTACCCGCATTGGCGCACAGGATCGAGATGTGGCGTGCCGCTAGTTCGTCGCACAGCTTCGTCCGCTCTTCCGGATCGGCGAGATCGGCCGGCCGTACCTCGACAGCGACGCGATACTTGTCGGTCAGGCGGGCTGCGAGTTCGGTCAGCAAGGCCTCGCGGCGTGCGGTGACGATCAGACTGTGTCCGCGTGCGGCCAACTCGGTGGCCAGCGCCTCGCCGATATTCTGCGAAGCTCCGGTGACAACGGCGCGGGCGTCGGGACTCGGAGCGGGTATCGGCATGCGCCAATCGTAGACAAGCAGCACGCGACGCAGTCGGGCGCAGCGGGTCGCTGCCAACACGAATCAAATCGGCGGCGATCGCAAGCGCGACGCAGTCGTGCGCAGCGGGTCGCTGCCAACACGAATCAAATAGAGTGCCGGACATGACCAACCGGGGTTTGGGCACGTATGTGCGATCTCGGGTAGTGGCCTGGGCGCTGTGGGACTGTGGTTCTACCGGGCTGAACGCGATCGTGACCACCTTCGTGTTCTCGGTGTATCTGACCAGCACCGTGGGGGAGGGCATGCCCGGTGGTAGCTCGCCGGCGAGTTGGCTGGGTCGGGCCGGGGCCACCGCCGGGGTGACCATCGCCCTGCTGGCTCCGGTCGTGGGCGTGTGGGTCGAGTCGCCGCATCGGCGGCGGGTGGCGCTGGGCGTGCTGACGGGTCTGGCGGCGGGGCTGACCGCTGCGATGTTCCTGATCCGCGATAGCCCCGGTTACCTATGGCCTGGGCTGGCGTTGTTGGCGGCGACGGCCGCATGCAGCGACCTGGCCAGCGTTCCGTACAACGCGATGCTGCGCCAGCTCTCGACACCGCAGACGGCCGGCCGGATTTCCGGCTTCGGGTGGGCCGCGGGTTATGTCGGGAGTGTCCTGCTGCTGTTGCTGGTCTATGGGGGTTTCATGGCCGGCAGCGGTGACGTTCGTGGATTGCTGCACCTGCCCGCCCACGACGGATTCAACGTCCGGGCGGCGATGCTGCTAGCGGCGGCGTGGCTGGCTTTACTGGCTCTGCCACTGGTGTTCGTCGCGCATCGACTGCCCGATTCCGTTGCAATGCCTCGCCCGAATACGCGCATGCTGGGTGCCTATCGAAAGCTGTGGGCGGACATCACCGCTGAATGGCGCCGCGACCGCAATCTGGTCTACTTCCTTGTGGCCAGCGCGATCTTCCGCGACGGGCTGGCGGCCATGTTTGCTTTCGGCGCGGTACTGGGTGTCAACGTGTACGGCCTTACGCAGGCCGACGTACTGGTGTTCGGGGTAGCCGGAAGTGTGGTGGCTGCGGTCGGCGCGGTGCTGGGCGGATTGGTTGACCACCGGCTCGGCTCCAAGCCGGTCATCGTCGCGTCGCTGGCAGCGATCCTGGCTGCGGCCCTGACTTTGATGGCGCTGTCCGGCGCGGTGGCCTTCTGGGTATGCGGACTGCTGCTGTGTCTTTTCATCGGACCGTCGCAGTCGTCGGCGCGCGCGTTGTTGTTGCGCATGGCTCAGCATGGCAAGGAGGGGGTTGCTTTCGGGCTGTACACGATGACGGGCCGGGCGGTGGCGTTCCTGGGACCGTGGTTGTTTTCGGTATTCGTTGACGTGTTCGGCGCGGTCCGCGCCGGGTTGGGCGGCATCTGTCTGGTGTTGCTGGTGGGCCTGCTGGCCATGCTGGCCGTGCGCGTTCCACGCCGCAGGGTCGTCATAGCCACCGAAGCGGTAACCGAGTCGAGTTAGCCGGAGGCGTCGCAGATGGTGAGGCCCACCCCGGTGCGCTGGCGTACCTGAACCCCGGCCACCGTTACCGAGCAGGTCACGTTGTGGCCGATGTTGATAATGGTGACGCTGGCGGGGTGAAGCGACGACTTGGGCAGGCTCACCTCTTTGCTCCACGGCAGCGCGACGTTGAACTCGGTCTGTATGACGTCACCGGTATCGGTATAGGTCACGCTGATCGCGCGGCCCTCGCCGGTGACGTTGTAGACGACGGTCTGCATCGCGCCAGGGGTGGGCGTCTCGGTAGGCGTGCCGGAGCCTCCCGTCGTTGTGGGCGCCGGCACGATGCTGGGTGTTGATGTCGGTGTTCGTGTCGTCGGCGGCTTGAGTGTGGAGCTCGGGGTGGGCATCGGCGGCAGGGGCTCGACAGCCGTCTGGTTCTTGACCGACATGTTCGCGATCACCAGCGCGATGACCAACCCGACAACAAGCAGGACGGCCGCGCCGGCAGCGACCCACAACCATCGCGGCGTGCTCGGACCGTGCGGCGGTGGCGGGCCCTCGTACAGCATCTCGCCCGGATGCGGCTGGTCTTGTTGCCAGTACTGCGGCGGCAGTTGTTGGGTGGGATCGGGTTCCTGCGCGCCGGGCGCCCACTGGGGAATGTGGCCGCTGTACGTGGGGGCGTACGGAGCCTGGCCGGCGTAGGCCGGGTCGACGGGCGGCGGATTTACCGGACCCGGCGGCCACGTCGGTGCAGGTCCCGGTTGCGGGGGACCATACCGCTGGGGTCGGCGTGGATCGTTCATGCCCACCTCATGGTTTGAAGGGTACCTAAGAGTTGGGCGGCCGTGCCGCCGCACCGCTGCTGCGGCACGGATGTGCCGGCCGCAGCCCTACTCGCGTCCGCTCACGCAGCCAGCGCCACATTCTTCAGCAACCGTTGGTGTCTGGGTGCGAACCGAGTGTCGCATTCTTCAACAATTGCTGAAAAACGCTTCGCATGTGTGTCGCCATTTTCGCGCGGCGGTGACAGGAACGGGGGCGAACGGCGTGCAATTCGGCATCGACTACCGACGTGTCTGTCCGGGATGGCCTATCCGGTCCCGTTCGCCACGGCCGACAAGGTGATTCGGATCGCCGTCGAGGCCGAGGCACTCGGCTTTCACCAAGTCGCCGGCAATGACCATCTGAGCACCCAACGGGCCTGATCGGTCCCACCGGACTACTTTGAGCCGCTGATGATGCTGGTGACGATCGCGGCCAAGACATCGGTGGTGCGGCTGGCTACCGGGATCCTCGTCTGGCCGATGCGTGAGCCGGTGCTGCTGGCCAACCAGGTCGCCACACTGGATCAGATAAGCGGCGGGCGCGTCACATTGGCGGTAGCAGCCGGCGGGTACCGAGACGAATTCGAAGCGGTAGCACCGGATTTGGCCGACGCGTCGCGCACCCGGCTGATGGCCGTGGGCATCGAGGCGTTGCGCATTCTGTTTGGGCAGCGTCGGTCGACCTACGCGGGCCGGTACCGCCGATTCTGCGATGTCGAGTCGTATCTAAGCCGGTGCAGTCGCCGTTGCCGATCTTTTCCGGCGGCAATGCCAAGGGCGCCATTCGCCGGGCGGGGGAGCAATTCAGGGTTGGCTGCCGGCCAAGCTTGGCGCGGACGAAATTGTCTCTGGCCGAGACGAAGTCGCGAAATTCGCCCGAGCCACGGGCCGTGATCCCGCCGAGGTGATGGTCGGATTGCAGACGGTGGTATGCCTGGCTTCGACGGCTGAGAAAGCTCGTGAGCGCCTGGAGCGGTCGACGTTCGAGCTGTTCCGGACCTCCCCGCGGGACACCATGATGAAAGGCGTGAGCCTGGATAAGTACGTGGCCGACAATCTCATCGGCACGCCGGATCAGGTGTGCGCCAAGGTAGCTGCGTTCGAGCGCGCCGGGCTGGACGGCTTCTATGCCACCTTGTTCGTCGCCAACACCGTGAGCGAAATGCTGGAACAGATGCGGCTTTTCGCCAAGTATGTGATTCAGGCCTTCCCGGCGGGCTCAGCCAGCTAGCAGTCGGTGACCCGCAGCGCCGCCACGGTCATGGCACGCATGATGGTGCGGGAACGCTGTACCCGCGTCGATCTGGTATCGGCCGACTTCATGCTGTGCGGGGTGGAGTTCAGCAGTCCGAACACGGCGTGCGCCATCAGCCGCGCATCTGCTTCGGCCAGGTCGGGATCACGCCGGCGCAGCACCCCCACCCAGACCTCCACGTACTGACGCTGCGCTTTGCGCACCTGTCGCTCGGCGGCTGGCGGCAGATGTGCAAGGTCACGGTCCTGGATTCGGATGAGGTCCGGTTCACCCAGCGCAAAGTCGAGGTGAAAATCAATGAGCCCATCCAACGCGGCGACCGGATCCGGACCCCGGGCCGTCACATCGCGGGCGCCGGCGAGGAGCCGGGAACTGATGCCCACCAGCAACTCGACGAGCAGCGACTCTTTGTTGGGGAAGTGCCGATAGATCGCGGGACCGCTGATGCCCGCCGCAGCGCCAATGTCCTCCAATCGCACTGCGAGAAAACCGCGTTCGGCGAATAGCCGTTCAGCAGCCGACAACAGCTGCAGACGCCGGTCCGACTTCAACTGACTGCGACGACTCGGGGATTCAGGTTGAGCGGGCCGGCCGTCCGGAGCGGACGCTGTCATGACGGCCTCCGTGGAAAACTCGTCCTGGACACTTCGGTTAATCGCCACTAACGTAGCACGAGTTAGTCGATGTTAACCCGTGCGCGGTAAGCGGCAGGCGGAGGAACCGTGGCGGCCAACACGGCTGCAGACCACAGCGCCCTTTCTTATGAGCGCGGTCCCAACGCGCCCGCCCTGCTGGAGACCACCATCGGCGGCAATCTCGCCGCGACTGCCTCCCGGTACGGACAGCGGGACGCACTGGTCGACGTGCATGCCGGGCGGCGCTGGAGTTACGCCGAATTCGTGCGCGACGTGCGGAGATTGGCAACGGGACTGGTGCGCGCGGGCATCAGGGTGGGTGACCGAGTAGGAATTTGGGCCCCGAATCGGTGGGAGTGGGTACTGGTTCAGTACGCGACCGCAGAGATCGGCGCCATCCTGGTGACCGTGAACCCGGCCTACCGTTCCAGCGAGTTGCGTTATGCGCTAAGGCAATCCGGGGTCTCCATGATCATCGCCGCGCCGGGCTTCAAGGATGCGGATTACCGGACGATATTGGCCGAAGTGGCACCTGATTGCCCGGATCTGCGGGAATCGGTGTTCATGGACAGCGATCGCTGGGACGAGCTGGCCGGTGCACAGGCCGACTTGGCTGTGCTGCAGCAGATCGCGGCGACACTGACCGGCAGCGACCCCGTCAACATCCAATACACCTCTGGCACAACGGGTTATCCGAAAGGCGTCACGCTGAGCCACCGCAACATCCTCAACAACGGTTATTTCGTGGGCGAGCTACTCGACTACACCGCCGACGATCGGATCTGTGTGCCAGCGCCGTTTTATCACTGCTTCGGAATGGTGCTGGGCAATCTGGCGGCCACCAGCCATGGTGCCGCCGTGGTGATCCCGGCACCCGGGTTCGACGCCGCCGCCACCCTGCGGGCCGTCGAGGCCGAACGGTGCACCAGCCTCTATGGCGTGCCGACCATGTTCATCGCCGAACTCGGACTGCCCGACTTCGCCGGCTACGACCTCACCAGCCTGCGAACCGGGATCATGGCCGGCTCGACATGCCCGGTCGAGGTGATGCGAACGGTAATGGAACAGATGCACATGCCCGCGATCTCGATCTGCTATGGCATGACGGAAACCTCTCCGGTGTCCACCCAGACCCGTACCGATGATTCCCCGGAGCGGCGGGTAAGCACGGTCGGCCGGGTGGGGCCGCATTTGGAGATCCAGGTGGTGGACCCGGTAACCGGTGAGATTGTGCCCCGTGGCCTCCCCGGTGAGTTTTGCACCCGCGGTTATTCGGTGATGGCCGGTTATTGGAATGACCCCGAACGGACCGCAGAAGTGATCGACGCCGACGGCTGGATGCATACCGGAGACCTGGCCGCCATGGACCCATGCGGGTACGTGCAGATCACCGGCCGGATCAAGGACATCGTCATCCGCGGCGGTGAGAACATTTCGCCCCGCGAGATCGAGGAGTTCCTGCACACCCACCCCGACGTCGTCGATGCCCACGTCATCGGCGTGCCCGACGAACGCGTGGGCGAAGAGCTGATGGCGGTGGTCAAGCTGCGGGACGGCGCGCCGCAGTTGACCGTCGCGCGGCTCCACGAATTCTGTGCCGGCCGAATCGCCAGGTTCAAGATTCCGCGGTATCTGCGGATCGTCGACGAGTTCCCCATGACCGTCACCGGCAAGATCCGCAAAGTCGAATTGCGTCAACAGGCAATCGACTACCTGCAAGGTCGGGGGTGAGGAACCGGATGCTGGTTACCGTCCCTTTACCCGCCGCGCGGGCGATGGTATTGTCATGCCTCGGTTAATGAAGATTAACTGAAGAAGCCAGCCGGCCGGACAGCGAGGAGACTCTGCGGGCAATGGACAAGGTGGTGGCTACCGCCGCCGAAGCGGTAGCGGACATAACCGACGGGTCCTCCCTGGCGGTCGGCGGGTTCGGGCTGTGCGGCATCCCGGATGCGTTGATCTCGGCGCTGGTGGACAGCGGTGTAACTGACCTGGAAACGGTGTCGAACAACTGCGGAATCGACGGGGTCGGGCTGGGAGTATTGTTGGAACACAAGAGGATTCGTCGGACTATCTCGTCGTATGTGGGGGAGAACAGGGAGTTCGCTCGTCAATTCCTGGCCGGCGAACTCGAGGTGGAACTCACCCCGCAGGGCACGCTCGCCGAGCGGCTGCGTGCCGGCGGAATGGGGATCCCGGCCTTCTACACGCCGGCCGGCGTGGGCACCCAGATCGCCGACGGCGGGCTGCCGTGGCGCTACGACGCGTCGGGGGCGGTTGCGGCGGTCTCTCCTCCCAAGGAGACTCGTGAGTTCGACGGCGTCACATACGTTTTGGAGCGGGGAATCCGCACCGACTTCGCACTGGTGCATGCCTGGAAAGGGGACCGGCACGGCAACCTGGTGTACCGCTACGCCGCCGCCAACTTCAACCCCGAGTGCGCGCCCGCGGGGAGGATCACGATTGCCGAGGTGGAACACCTCGTCGAACCGGGTGAGATCGACCCGGCGATGGTGCACACCCCTGGTGTGTTCGTGCAGCGGGTGGTACACGTGCCCAATCCCGCCAAGCGGATCGAGAAGGAGACGGTGCGCTAGATGACTTCGCCGACGACGATGCAGTGGGGGCACCGCCCGCTTGCGGGGGACGCAGCGATGCAGTGCGGACACTTCCCGCTTGCGGGGGAGAGTGACGCCAAATGACCTGGAGCAGAGACGGGATGGCCGCACGGGTCGCCGCCGAATTCCGGGACGGCCAGTACGTCAACCTCGGCATCGGAATGCCTACCTTGATTCCCAACCACATTCCCCAGGGCGTGACCGTTGTCCTGCACTCCGAGAACGGGATCCTGGGCGTCGGGCCATATCCCAAGCCCGAGGACCTCGATGCCGACCTGATCAACGCCGGCAAGGAGACGGTGACCACGCTGCCGGGCGCGGCGTTCTTCGGCTCGTCGACATCGTTCGGCATCATCCGCGGCGGCCATCTCGACGTCGCGGTGCTTGGCGCCATGCAGGTTTCGGTCACCGGCGACCTAGCCAACTGGATGATCCCGGGCAAGATGGTCAAGGGCATGGGCGGCGCGATGGACCTGGTGCACGGCGCCCGCAAGGTGATCGTGATGATGGAGCATGCGGCCAAAGACGGCAGTCCCAAGATCGTCGAGCAGTGTACGTTGCCGTTGACCGGTGTGGGCTGCGTGGACCGCATCGTCACGGAGTTCGCGGTCATCGATGTCTGCGACGACGGCCTGCATTTGATCGAGACCGCGCCCGACGTGACGGTCGACGAGGTCGTAGCGAGAACCGAACCACGGCTCATATTGCGGGATCTGGTGACCCCGTGACCGCACTCGCCGCGCCATCCTTCGCCGACGAGCACCGCCGGCTGGTGGCCGAATTGAACACCAGGCTCGCCGCAGCTGCATTGGGCGGCAACGAACGCGCCCGAGAGCGTCACGTCAGCCGTGGCAAGCTGCTGCCCCGGGAACGGGTGGATCGGTTGCTCGATCCGGGCAGCCCGTTCCTGGAGTTGGCTCCCTTGGCCGCCAACGGGATGTACGACGACGAGTCGCCGGGCGCGGGGATCATCACCGGAATCGGCCGGGTATCCGGGCGCGAGTGCGTGATCGTCGCCAACGACGCGACGGTCAAGGGCGGCACCTACTATCCGATCACGGTCAAGAAGCACCTGCGCGCCCAGGAGATCGCGCTGCAGAATCGACTGCCGTGCATTTACCTGGTTGACTCCGGCGGCGCTTTCCTGCCACGCCAGGACGAGGTGTTTCCCGACCGCGAGCATTTCGGGCGGATCTTCTACAACCAGGCGACCATGAGCGCCAAGGGAATTCCGCAAGTGGCGGCAGTGCTGGGCTCCTGCACGGCCGGTGGCGCCTATGTGCCGGCGATGAGCGACGAGGCCGTCATCGTCCGTGACCAGGGCACCATCTTTCTGGGCGGTCCGCCACTGGTCAAAGCCGCCACCGGCGAGATCGTCACGGCCGAGGAGCTCGGCGGCGGCGCCTTGCACTCGCGAATATCGGGTGTCACCGACCATCTCGCCGACGACGACGAGCATGCGTTGCGGATGGTGCGCTCCATCGCGGCCACCTTCGCGCCGCGTGATCCGGCTCAGTGGGATGTGGCGCGTGCGGTGGACCCCAAATATCCGCAGGCCGAACTCTACGACGTGGTACCCCCCGACCCGAGGGTGCCCTACGACGTGCACGAGGTCCTCCTGCGACTGGTCGACGGTGGCGAATTCACCGAGTTCAAGGCGCTTTACGGCAAGACGCTGGTCACCGCCTTCGCCCGCATCCACGGACACCCAGTCGGCATCGTCGCCAACAACGGCGTCTTGTTCAGCGAATCCGCGCTCAAAGGAGCACATTTCATCGAGTTGTGCGACAAGCGCAAGATCCCGCTGCTGTTCCTGCAGAACATCGCCGGGTTCATGGTCGGCCGTGACTACGAGGCCGGTGGCATTGCCAAGCACGGCGCCAAAATGGTCACCGCCGTGGCCTGTGCCCGGGTGCCGAAGCTGACCGTGGTGATCGGCGGATCCTATGGCGCCGGCAACTATTCGATGTGCGGGCGGGCGTACTCGCCGCGCTTCTTGTGGATGTGGCCGAACGCGCGGATCTCGGTGATGGGCGGCGAGCAGGCGGCCTCGGTGCTGGCTACCGTGCGCGGCGAGCAGCTGTCCGCGGCGGGCACTGCCTGGTCTACTGACGATGAAGAGGCGTTCAAGGCGCCGATCCGTGAGCAGTACGAGCGCCAAGGCAACCCCTACTATTCGACCGCCCGCCTGTGGGACGACGGCATCATCGACCCGGCTGACACCAGAACGGTTGTTGGGCTTGCCCTTTCGGTGTGTGCCCACGCACCGCTGGAACCGGTCTCCTACGGCGTCTTCCGGATGTGAGTGATGTTTGACACCGTGTTAGTGGCCAACCGCGGCGAGATTGCGGTGCGGGTGATCCGGACCCTGCGCCGGCTGGGCATCCGCTCGGTGGCCGTCTACAGCGACCCCGACGCCGGAGCGCGGCATGTGCTGGAAGCCGACCAGGCGGTACTGCTGGGGCCCGCCGCGGCGCGCGAGAGCTACCTGGACATCGACAAGGTGCTCGATGCCGCCGCGCGCACTGGATCGCAGGCGATCCACCCCGGTTACGGGTTCCTTGCCGAGAACGCCGATTTCGCGGCGGCCTGTGAGCGCGCCGGGGTCGTCTTCCTCGGGCCGCCGGCACGGGCGATCGAGGTGATGGGCGACAAGATCACCGCAAAGAACGCGGTCGCCGCCTTCGACGTGCCCGTGGTACCCGGCGTTGCGAAGCCGGGGCTGAGCGACGACGATCTGGTTGCGGCGGCCGACGAGGTCGGCTATCCGGTGCTGATCAAGCCGTCCGCGGGTGGCGGCGGCAAGGGCATGCGTCTGGTGGAAGACCCGGCCCGGTTGCGCGAAGCGTTGGTTAGCGCCCGACGGGAGGCAGCGTCGTCGTTCGGTGACGACACACTGTTCTTGGAGCGATTCGTATTGCGGCCCAGGCATATCGAGGTGCAGGTGCTCGCCGACACCCACGGCAACGTGGTGCATCTGGGCGAACGGGAATGCAGCCTGCAGCGGCGCCACCAGAAGGTCATCGAGGAAGCGCCGTCGCCGCTGCTCGACATTCAGACGCGGGCGCGAATCGGCACTGCCGCCTGTAACACCGCCCTTAGCGTCGACTACGTCGGGGCGGGAACGGTGGAATTCATCGTCTCCGCCGAGCGTCCCGACGAGTTCTACTTCATGGAGATGAACACCAGGCTGCAAGTGGAACACCCGGTCACCGAGGCGGTCACCGGGCTGGATCTGGTCGAGTGGCAACTCCGGGTGGCTGCGGGCGAGAAGCTGGGGTTCGCCCAGGACGACATCGAACTCAGCGGACACGCGATCGAGGCCCGGGTGTACGCCGAGGATCCCGCGCGGGGGTTCTTACCTACCGGAGGACGGGTGCTGCAGGTGTCCGAACCGTCCGGCCCCGGTGTGCGCGTGGACTCGTCGCTGTTGGCGGGCACGGTGGTCGGCAGCGACTACGACCCGATGCTGAGCAAGGTGATCGCGCACGGGGCCGACCGCGAGCAGGCGTTGAAACGGCTCGATCGCGCGCTGGCGCAGACCGCCATCCTGGGTGTGCAGACCAACGTGGAGTTCCTGCGGTTTCTGCTCGCCGACGAACGGGTGCGGGCCGGTGATCTGGACACCGCCCTGCTGGACGAGCGGCTGGCGTGGTTCGTACCGCTGCCGGCGCCCGATGACGTGTTCGCCGCGGGTGGCCTCTATCGTCAATGGGCTTTGGCCCGTCGCGCTGCGAGCAATCTATGGGCACAGCCGACCGGATGGCGGGTCGGATGGGGCGTGGAGCCGGTCCGCACCGAGGTGCGCACCCCGCTGCGCACCGAGACGGTATCGGTGTGGGGGCTGCCCGACGGAGCGGGCGTGCAGGTCGGCGATGACAAGGTCCGTCCGGCGAGCGTTCAGCTCACGGATGCGCGAATGACCGTGACGTTGGACGGACTGCGCCGCGAGTATCACTGGGCCGAGGCCGACCGCCACCTCTGGATCGCCGACGAGCGCGGGACCTGGCACCTGCGCGAGGCCGAGGAACACAAGATTCATCGCGCGGTGGGCGAGCGGCAAGCCGAAGTCGTCAGCCCCATGCCCGGCAACGTCATCGCGGTGCGATCCGCTTCCGGCTCAGAGGTTGCCGAAGGCGACGTGGTGGTGGTGGTCGAGGCGATGAAGATGGAACATGGCCTTACCGCACCGGTTTCGGGGCAGCTGGAGGTGCTCGTGTCCGTCGGGGAACAGGTGAAGGTCGACCAGGTGTTGGCCCGGATCAAGGATCAAGGATCATGACGACAATGATTACCGCGGGAACGCTGCCCAAGGAATATCAAGACCTTCGCGACACGGTGGCAGACTTCGCGCGCACTGTGGTCGCACCGGTATCGGCCAAACACGATGAGGAGCATAGCTTCCCGTACGAAGTCGTCGCGAAGATGGGCGAGATGGGACTGTTCGGCCTGCCGTTCCCCGAGGACTACGGCGGCATGGGCGGCGACTATTTCGCGTTGGCGCTGGCGCTGGAAGAACTCGGCAAGGTCGACCAGTCGGTGGCCATCACTCTGGAGGCCGCGGTGGGCCTGGGCGCGATGCCGATCTACCGGTTCGGCACCGAAGAGCAGAAGCGCAAGTGGTTACCGGATCTGACCGCCGGCCGTGCGCTGGCCGGTTTCGGACTGACCGAGCCCGGTGCGGGTTCGGACGCCGGCAGCACCCGCACTACCGCTCGCCTCGAGGGGGACGAGTGGGTCATCAACGGCAGCAAGCAGTTCATCACCAACTCGGGCACCGACATTACCTCGCTGGTCACCGTCACGGCGGTCACCGGAAGCGTGGCGGACGGCAAGAAGGAGATCTCGACGATCATCGTGCCCAGCGGCACACCGGGATTCACCGTCGAGCCGGTCTACAACAAGGTCGGCTGGAATGCGTCGGACACCCACCCGCTGACGTTCACCGATGCCCGCGTGCCGGCCGAAAACCTGCTGGGCGCCCAGGGAACGGGTTATGCCAACTTCTTGTCCATTCTCGACGAGGGCCGTATCGCAATTGCCGCGCTGGCGACCGGGGCGGCGCAGGGCTGCGTCGACGAGAGCGTCAAGTACGCCAAGGAGCGTCAGTCGTTCGGCCAGCCGATCGGTTCCTATCAGGCGATCAGCTTCAAGATTGCCCGGATGGAAGCACGGGCCCACGTCGCCCGCACGGCGTACTACGAGGCCGCCGCAAAGATGTTGGCCGGCAAGCCTTTCAAGAAGGAGGCGGCGATCGCCAAAATGGTCTCCTCGGAAGCGGCAATGGACAATGCGCGCGACGCCACCCAGATCCATGGCGGCTACGGCTTCATGAACGAGTACCCGGTGGCGCGTCACTACCGCGACAGCAAAGTCCTCGAAATCGGTGAGGGCACCACCGAGGTGCAGCTGATGCTGATCGCACGATCACTGGGGCTGTCGTGACCGGACCGGCCGGCGAGCGTGAACCTGGCGACGCCGCATCGGCGAGTCGCGTCGCAGAATCCACAGTCGGCGCAAGGATCGTTCAAAGAGGCTTGTGGTTCGAAGAATTCGAGATCGGCACCACCTACCTGCACCGGCCCGGACGCACCGTCACCGAGGCCGACAACGTCGTGTTCACCACGCTGACGATGAACACCCAGTCGCTGCATCTCGACGCCGCCTGGGCGGCGAAGCAGCCGGGATTTCGCGGTGAGCGGCTGGTGAACTCGATGTTCACCCTCTCCGCACTGGTCGGGCTGTCGGTGTCGCAATTGACGCTGGGCACCATCGTGGCCAACCTCGGCTTCTCGGAGGTGTCGTTTCCCAAGCCGGTCTTCCACGGTGACACCCTCTACGCCGAGACGGTGTGCACCGGCAAGCGAGAGTCCAAAAGCCGTCCCGGCGAAGGCATTGTCACCCTGGAGCACACCGCCCGTAACCAGCACGGCGAGATAGTCGCGCGCGCGGTGCGCACCACGCTGGTCCAAAAACGGCCGGTCGAGGAGGCGCAATGAACCTGCGCGCCTCCGGCCCGGGGTGGCTGTTCTGCCCGGCCGACCGCCCGGAGCGCTTCACCAAGGCCGCCGCTGCCGCCGACGTGGTGATCCTCGATCTCGAAGACGGTGTGGCCCAAGCGGAGAAGAGCGCTGCGCGTCAAGCGCTGCGCGACAACCCGCTGGACCCCGAACGCACCGTGGTGCGCATCAACGCGGCCGGTACCGATGAGCAGGCCCGTGACTTAGAGGCGTTGGCCGCCACCGCGTACCCGACGGTGATGCTGCCCAAGGCCGAGTCGGCCGCACAGGTGGCCGCACTCGCACCGCGCGACGTCATCGCGCTGGTGGAGACGGCGCGCGGTGCGGTATTTGCCGCCGACATCGCCGCCGCCGACGGCACCGTGGGAATGATGTGGGGGGCCGAGGACCTGATCGCCAGCCTGGGCGGTAGTTCCAGCCGGCGCGCGGACGGCGCCTACCGGGACGTGGCGCGCCACGTGCGCTCGACGATCCTGCTCGCGGCGTCGGCGTTCGGCCGCCTGGCCCTGGATGCCGTGCATCTGGATATCCGCGACGTCGAGGGCTTGCAGCAGGAGGCGATCGACGCCGCCACCGTGGGTTTCGACGCGACCGTGTGCATTCACCCAAGCCAGGTCCCGGTGGTGCGCAAGGCGTATCGACCCGGCGACGAGAAGCTGGCCTGGGCCCGGCGAGTGCTGGCCGCTTCGCGAAACGAGCGTGGGGTGTTCGCGTTCGAGGGGCAGATGGTCGACTCGCCGGTGCTGCGGCACGCGGAAATGCTGTTGCGGCGGGCGGGGGAATCCGCGCTCGGGTGACGATGCCTTTGCTGTCAGCGGTCCCGGGGCACGGCCGTCGGGCCGCGCGGCCGCCTCGTCTGACCAATTGGGGTGCTCCCGACACGTCTGCACCGGCGCAGCCGATCAGCCCGGTGTCATCGGATTCGGGAGCATAATGGGAGAAGCGCCAGTGTTGCGGCGATCTGAGCCGAATGTTGAGCCAGTGGCTGACTATGGCTCGCAAGCAGCTGCTGGCTCAGCTTTGCTACTGACCCGCCGCACCACGCGCGCCGACGCGAAGATGTGGCCTGCCCGGAGGCATCTTCACTACGGCGTGACCTGAGCTGAGGAGGCGGTATGGCTGGGGATTGTCGGGCATCGATGACGGTCGACCTCGAGCCGGTGCAACTCGTCGGCCGGGACGGCACACCGACTACAGAAGAGCGTTACAGCCGTGAGCTGTCCGCGGAAACACTGTGCTGGCTCTACGAAATGATGGTGGTCACGCGGGAGCTGGACAACGAGTTCGTCAACCTGCAGCGCCAGGGCGAATTGGCGCTGTACACGCCCTGCCGCGGCCAGGAGGCCGCGCAGGTGGGTGCGGCTGCATGCCTGCGCGCGACGGACTGGCTGTTTCCGCAATACCGCGAGTTAGGCGTGTACCTGGTGCGCGGCATCCCGCCCGGACACGTGGGTGCTGCGTGGCGTGGAAGCTGGCATGGCGGGCTGGAATTCACAACGAAATGTTGCGCCCCGATGTCCGTTCCGGTCGGCACCCAGACGTTGCATGCCGTCGGCGCCGCGATGGCCGCCCAACGCCTAGGAGAGGACTCGGTGACTGTTGCCTTCCTGGGCGACGGCGCCACCAGCGAGGGCGACGTCCACGAGGCGCTGAATCTCGCGGGCGTATTCCGGGTGCCGTGCCTGTTCTACGTGCAGAACAACCAGTGGGCGATATCGACGCCAGTCCGAAAGCAGACGGCCGCTGTTTCCATCGCCCACAAGGCAATCGGGTATGGCATGGCGGGCATCCGGGTAGACGGCAACGATGTGCTGGCGTGCTACGCGGTGATGGCCGAGGCCGCGGCGCGGGCCCGAGCCGGTGACGGTCCCACCCTGATTGAGGCGGTTACCTATCGCCTGGGTCCACATACCACTGCCGACGACCCAACGCGCTATCGCGACCAGCAGGAGGTGGATAGGTGGCTGAGTCTGGACCCGATTCCGCGTTTCCGGCGCTATCTGCAGGGCCGGGGACTGTGGTCGCAGAGTCTGGAGGACCGGGTCGCCGCCCGGTCGGCGGGGCAGCGGGCCGAACTGCGCGATGCCGTGTTTGACGCGCCCGATATCGACGTCGACGAACTCTTTACCGCGGTGTACGCCGACATCACGCCGGAGTTGGAAGCGCAGCGCCGGCAGTTGCGCGCCGAATTGGCGCGGACCGACTAGGAGGCGTCCATGACTCAGATTGCCGATCGCCCCACCGCCTCGGCGGAAAAGCTGCCGCAGTTGGCTGAACCGCTGGGGGTGGAGCCGCAGCCGATGACCATGGTGCAAGCGATCAACCGCGCCCTGCATGATGCGATGGTTGCCGACGAGCGGGTCCTGGTCTTCGGTGAGGACGTCGCGACCCAGGGTGGGGTGTTCCGGGTGACCGAGGGACTGGCTGAAGCATTCGGCGAATCCCGTTGTTTCGACACGCCACTGGCGGAGTCCGCGGTGATCGGGATCGCCGTGGGGTTGGCGTTGCGTGGGTTTGTGCCGGTGCCCGAGATTCAGTTCGACGGCTTCACCTACCCGGCGTTCGACCAGGTGGTCAGCCATCTGGCGAAGTATCGCTTCCGCACCCGCGGTCAGGTGGACATGGCGGTCACGGTCCGGATTCCGTCGTTCGGCGGTATCGGTGCGGCCGAACATCATTCGGAATCCACCGAAACTTACTGGGCGCACACGGCGGGCTTGAAGGTGGTGGTTCCCTCGGAGCCGTCGGATGCCTACTGGTTGTTGCGGCATGCCATCGCGTGCCCGGACCCGGTGATGTACCTGGAGCCGAAGCGCCGGTATTGGGCTCGCGGGGTCGTCGATACCAGCCGGCCGGGGGCTCCGATCGGGCGGGCTGTCGTGCGGCGGGCCGGTGGCGATGTCAGCGTGTTGACCTACGGTGGCTTGGTGGGTACCGCGTTGGCTGCCGCGGATCTTGCCGAGCGCCAACGGGGTTGGAGCCTGGAGATTGTTGATCTGCGTTCGTTGGTTCCGTTGGACTTCCACACGATCGCGGAATCAGTCCGTCGTACTGGGCGGTGTGTGGTGATGCACGAAGGGCCGCGAAATGTGGGCTATGGTGCGGAGCTGGCCGCTCGTATCCAGGAAGAGTTGTTCTACGACTTGGAGGCACCGGTGCTGCGCGCCTGCGGCTTCGACACGCCGTACCCGCCGGCACGTCTGGAGAAGGCGTGGCTTCCCGGCCCGGATCGCTTGCTGGACTGCGCGGAGCGGGTGTTGGGGCAGCCGTGAACCCGCAACCGCAGCGCATCAGGGACTTCCTGGTTCCCGACCTCGGAGAGGGACTCGACGAAGTCACGGTGACGTGCTGGAACGTCTCGGTGGGCGATGATGTGGAGCTCAACCAGACGCTGTGTTCGGTAGAGACCGCCAAGGCGCAGGTAGAGATTCCCAGCCCCTACGCTGGGCGGATCGTCGAGATCGGTGGCGCCGAAGGCGATGTCCTCGTGGTGGGCGCGATGCTGGTGCGCATCGACACCACGCCCGACCGGGCAATGGCGGCGGCGTCGGTTGGCGATGGCGAGGCCGGTGCGCCGATGCTGGTGGGGTATGGGGCCGACGCGGATTTCGACAGCAGCAGACGAGCCACACGGGCGCCGCGGCCGCGCGCAGTGCCGTCGGCACGCAAGCTGGCCAAGGACTCGGGGGTCGATCTGGCCGCACTGCAGCGTGGGCCCGGGGACAGCGGGGTGATCACTCGCGCGGAGGTGCTTGCCGCAGCTCAAGTGTCTGGGCTTGATGCGGACGTACGACCGGTGCGTGGTGTGCAGGCCCGGATGGCTGAGCGGATGATTTTGTCTCACAAGGAAATCCCCGGCGCACTAGCCAGCGTGCAGGTTGACTGCAGCGGTTTGCTGCGGCTGTCTGAGACGCTTCCCGGTGGCCGCGGGGGAGAGGTCACGCCATTTGTGCTGTCATTGCGGTTTGTCGTTATCGCCTTGACCCATCACATGATTCTCAATTCGAGGTGGGTCGACTCGGCTGCCGGCCCGCAGGTGAATGTCTACCGTCGTGTGCATTTGGGATTTGCCGTGGCCACCGATCGGGGACTGCTGGTCCCGGTCATCAACGACGCGCAGCAACTGACTACCCGCGAACTTGCCTGCCGCACGGCTGAATTGATCAGCGGTGCGCGCGAAGGCACGCTCAGCCCAGCCGAGTTGGGTGGTTCGACGTTTACCGTGTCGAACTTCGGCTCGTTGGGCGTCGACGACGGTGTGCCGGTGATCAACCATCCCGAATCGGCCATCCTGGGGATGGGAGCCATCAAGGCGCGGCCGGTGGTCGTCGACAACGAGATCGTCGCCCGACCGACGATGACGTTGACATGTGTTTTCGACCACCGTGTGGCGGACGGCGCCCAGGTGGCCCGCTTCCTGTGCGAACTACGTGACCTGATCGAGTCGCCAGCAACTGCTTTGTTGGACCTGTAACGACAAGTCGGGGTGCGCGTTATTTCATGATCGAACCCAAATTGGCTCAGCAAACCACATTCGGATTCCAACACGCCGGCAACATCGGCACTTGCGGCGGCTCACCCAACCCGCCACCTCCAACCGTTGCCAAGCCAGCAGCCTGCGTAACGACCCCCTTGGAGACGGTTCCGGCAAAACCCAACGTGCCGACACCTCGCTCAGAAGCCGCCGGCAGCGGTCCCGGAGAATCTCCCAACACCGAGACCACACGCGCTTCCGGCAACGTCGCTGACGCGACCGCCGACGGCGCCACGCCACCGACGGCCGCGCCCGTCACAGGCGTGAGAATGGCACCCGACACGGTGCTCGCGTTCGTAGTGGCACCTGCAGCCCACACTGTCGCCCCTGCCGCCAACGGACTCGCCAGCGTCGAAACGATCCCAGCGCTTAGGTGGGTGATCCAGTAGATCACCGCGTTTGCGATGTCGTAACCCAGCACAAAGGGAATCATCATGAAGCCGAGGGCCATGATACCGATTGCAAACCACGTGTAACTCAAATACTGTAAAATGTTTGCGGCAAAAGCCGAATAGCCAAGCAATTCCGCTAAGGCGGCCGCAAATAGCCATAACGGCGATAGAATTATCACCGCAATCACAAAGAGCGTGAAAAATGGCACACCGATAATCTCTATCAACATCGTTTCCACCAACCCCCACAGCAAAGTCCATAGTGGAAACGGGTCATAGCCGATGGCCTGGCCGATTGCCGCGATGTCGCTGGCCTCGCCGGTGCGGAATTTGATGATCACTGGTGCTGGCGGGGTGTGTGGCGTCGAGGTCAGCGCTGCGGTACTGAATCCCTCATAGACACTCATCGTGGTGGCGGCTTGGATCCACATCCGAACGTAATCGGCCTCGTTAAGCGCGATCGGGATGGTGTTGATGCCGAAGAAATTCGTCGTGACCAGCACAGCATGGGCCGCGTGGTTGGCAGCCAATTCGCCCAATGTCGGCATCGCGGCCAACGCCGTAGCGTGGGCGCCAGCCGCAGACTCGTGCGCAGCGGCAGCGGTGGCGCTATCGGTACTGGCCTGCATCAACCACGCCGCATACGGCGCATAGGCGCCCACGCATATCTCGGCGCTCGGCCCCTGCCACGCCTCTGCGTGCACGGCGCCCAACACCGTCGAGAGCTCTTCGGCCACCGAAGCATACGCAGCACTCAGCGACGACCACCCGCCAGCAGCCGCCAACAGCGAACTCGGACCTGGACCGGCGCTCAGCAACGCCGAATGTACCTCCGGTGGCGACGCCAACCAGATCGGCGCGGTCATGACAAACCGCCATGAACCCCGTACCCGGCCAGTGCCCACTCATCACCGTCAGGGTCGCTTGCTCGGGTCTGACTCACATTAACCGCCGAGCGCGCCAAGCCTTCGGCGCGTTGGGGCGCCACCCGAATTGCCACCGCGGCGCCGGCAGCGGCCCAAGGCTCTGGCGGCATGCTCAACAACACAGCCGCCATGCTTTCCGAAGGCATGCCGCTCACCAACACCCTCCGGTGAGGACAGGGATCTAACCGGCACATGACATACCCCGCCAATGGGTCGCTGTTCTTCTCAAGGTGTGCGGTGGCGTTCTCAAGGTGTGCTGTGGCGTTCGCCAGGGCGATTCAGTGCACCTGAGTGCCAGTGCTGCCAATGCCACCCCGGACGTGTATCTGCGGCGCCGCGATGTGGGCGGTCGGCTGGCGATCAAGGTCGGGTCGAAGTGAGTTGCGACGGCTCGGGCGCCGGTCTTGTGGCTGTGATCGTCTAGATGGTCGTCTAGAAACATGTGCTCGCAACCTTTCGGTGGGACCGCGGTCACCCGGCCGCAAGTGTGTCGCTATGTGTGCTTGCCGGACAACGCTGGGTGCCGCGTGGCCAGGGCCTAACCCAGCCGATACATAGGACCTGTCGACAATACAAATGAATGGTAATGTGCGTCCATGATGAGCGGCTTGACCGCGGCGCAACCATCCCCCGAATGGGGGAAAATCAAACCCCCCCGGATGGGGGGCGGTACGTCCGCTGACAGGGGGACATCGGACGCCCTTGCGCTGCCCAAGTAGCTCAGTTCCGCTGCGAACTGCGTGATCTGATTGAATCGCCCGAAACCGCCCTGATGGACCTATAGCAAAATCGGAGCTCACCGCCGCCGGGCTGGCTGGCGTAGCAGACCTCGCTCACCGTCGGATCGTCGCCGGCTTGGCGCCGGGAGGCGGGCCTCGTCGGCAGCGATTACCTATCTCCTCGCGCGACCAGCGCATTTCATGATTGACGAATCGTTGCCGAAGCGGTGGCAGGCACCGTTGGTGACGAAATGTCCGTCACGGTCGATTCGCCCTTTGGATTAGCAGCGCGTCAAGCTCTTGAGCGCCCGCGATGGGCGATGGAGTCGATCAGCGGGTGCGAGCGGGTTTCCGCGGCGAGGCCTCGAGTACGCGGGTAGTCGGAGGAAAAGCATGTCCATCGTGACCACGACGCCAGTGCTGATGGCCTCCGCGGCAACGGATTTAACGGCTCTTGGGTTAAGCGTCGATACGGCCAATGGCGCCGCGGCTGCCGCGACCACAGGGGTGCTAGCCCCAGCGGCTGACGAGGTATCGACGGCGATCGCCGAGTTGCTGAGCGCGCACGCTCGAAGCTATCAAGCCGTGGCCGCTCAAGCCGCGACGTTTCTTGATGAATTCGTGGAAACCCTGACTGCGGGTGCTCGGGCCTACGCATGTGCTGAGGCCGCCATTGCGTCGTCGCTGCAAGATCTAGTCAGCGGAGCGAACGCGTCCACCCAGGCGTTCGGGCGCTCGCTGATTGCCGGCGGCTCCGGCCTGGCGGCCATCGGCGGCAGTGCGGCAACGTCGATGCCCCAGGTGGCGGCCGCTCTGGCGCAAGACACAGCGCTGATTATGGGCGGAAGTGGGACCCCGATCCCTGGTCAAAGTTATCTCGACAGCGTTTATCAGGCCTTCATCAAGCCGCACGCTCCGTGGGCGGTGCCGCAGGGCCTCGCCACCCCGGCAGCGCTATATCCCTACACCGGTGTCATGGACCTGATGTTTGACACGTCGGTGGCTCGTGGCGTCGCGATCCTGCACGAGGCGATTACTCAGCAGATCGCCGCCGGAAACCACGTCACCGTATTCGGGTACTCGCAGAGTGCCACCATATCGTCGTTGGAAATGCAGGCCTTGGCCGCCCTGGGGCCGAACGCGCCCACTCCAGATCAGCTGTCTTTTGTGCTGTTCGGCAATCCCAACAATCCCAACGGCGGCCTCTTTTCGCGCTTCAGTGGCCTATTCGTGCCGAGCATTGGTCTGACATTTGGCGATGCAACCCCGGCCGATCTCTATCCGACCACTGTTTACACCGTGGAATACGACGGAATTGCTGATTTTCCGCGGTACCCACTGAATTTGCTGGCAGATCTGAACGCCTTAGCCGGTATTTACTATCTGCACGGCACCATCCCGAGTCTCACCCCTGAGCAGCTCAGCGGGGCGATCCAACTGCCGACCGACGGCGCGACGATGACCACCTACTACCTGGTTCAAACTCCGGATCTGCCGCTGTTGTACCCGCTGCGATCAATCCCGCTCATCGGCAATCCGCTGGCTGACCTCCTCCAGCCAAACTTGACCACGCTGGTGAACCTGGGTTACGGGGACCCGCGTTATGGCTATTCGACCACGCCGGCGAACGTGCCGACTCCGTTCGGGTTGTTTCCCGACGTCAGCCCGCTGACCGTGCTCGACTTGCTCGTTGCCGGGACACATCAGGGTATTGCCGATGCCACGCCCGAGCTGATGTCAACAGGTTTGCCAAGCCTTTCCCTGTCGGCCCCGACCGATGCGATGGCATTCAATTTGCCGATGGCGTTTGATACGTGGGCTACGCATGCCGGGACGTCCGGCGGCTTCCGGACGTATATCGATCTCGCCGAATTGTATGCGGCGAATATCTATTTTGCCGACACCCTCGGCAGGGTGGCCGCTACGGGCTACGCCACGCTTCGTGCCACGGCCGATATGACGAGCGCCCTGGCGATCACGCTCCCGTCGTATAATCTCAACCTTTTCTTGGACGGGATTGAGCAATTCGTCGCGGGTGACTCTTTCGGGTTGGTTAACGCGGTTGGCTACCCGTTAGCGGCCAGCACCGGGCTGTTCGTGCTCGGCGCCGGTGTCGAACTATTGGTCATTGTGAATGCGGCCGAAACGATCGCTTCCGAGTTCTCTGGGTCGGCGGCGTGAGTAGTCGGGGCGCTTTGCGACCGCTGGTGGACGCCGGACGGCGGCGCTTGGCCAGATGGCGACCTGGTTGTCCGTATCGGGCTAGCAAACATCTGAGCGGTCAGGCCAGCAAACACTCAGCTGCCTGGCGCACCGGCACCGTTGGTCTGAGGCGGAGTCGACAGCAAACGAAATCACCGGAGGTGCACGATGGCGTCGAGCCGACCGCCAACTCAAGTCACGCCTGACACAAGAACAACAAAGGTCACTCCTAGTGCCCCCGGCACGACTCGAACGTGCGACCTAGGGATTAGAAGGCCCTTGCTCTATCCACCTGAGCTACGGAGGCAATGCGCAGGTCAGTCTATCCAAACCGGGATTCAAGATCAGTCCCGGCGACACGAGGAACCTGAAAAGCCTTCCGCTATGCCGAAAATCGGTTATGGTGTGAGCCTCGACACACGTACAACACCGGCCGGTAAGCGGCCGTTAACCGCAACGACGCGTGTGCCTGACGTCGAGGGGTGGGCTTTATGTGCATGGCCAGTGTGACTTCGCGGTGCTCACGTGCTGGTGCCGAGGCGCTGCGGCAGGGAGCGCAGCTCGCGGCTGACGCCAAAGACACCATCCGGTCCGCTGCCGTGCTGCTTCGGGGTTCGCCGTTCGCGCTCGGTTGGGTCGCGGGTTGGGTGTCCACAGAGTTTCCCCTGCACGTATTGACCGGACATGCGCTGTCTCGGGTGTCGCCCCGGGCGATCGGCCGATTCGGCACCGCCTGGGCGGCGCAGCGAGCGGACCTGGCGCTCACCGCGGCTCTCGAGGAGTCTTTTGGTCCGGACTTCCGTGACAGGGTGTCGCACCCGAGCAGGGATCCTTCCGCGTTCACCAGGCGGGGCAGCCTGCTGCCGTCGGGGCCTCGCCGCCGCTACGCGGCCCAGACCTCCGATATTTCGTACGGACCCGGTGGTCAGGCGCATCTGCTCGACATCTGGCGGCGTCCCGATCTGGCGCCGGGGCGCCGTGCGCCGGTGCTGATCCAGGTTCCCGGGGGTGCGTGGGCGGTCAACGGCAAACGTCCGCAGGCGTACACGTTGATGAGCCGGATGGTGGAACTGGGTTGGATCTGTGTGTCGATCAACTACAGCAAAAGCCCGCGTTGCAGTTTCCCCGCACACGTTATCGACGTCAAAAGGGCGATCGCCTGGGTCCGGGAGAACATCGGTGACTACGGTGGCGACTCCGACTTCATCGCCCTCACCGGCGGGTCAGCCGGCGCGCACCTGGCTTCCCTGGCGGCGCTCACTCCCAACGATCCGATGTTTCAGCCCGGGTTTGAAAACGCCGACACGACAGTTCAGGCGGTCGCGCCATACTACGGCGTGTACGACTTCACCGACTTCGACAACTCTCACGAGATGATGCGGCCGTTCCTCGAGCATTTCGTGATGAAGACCCGCTATGCCGACGACCCCCAGCGATTCAGGGAGGCTTCGCCGATTTCTTATGTGCACCGGGACGCGCCGCCCTTCTTCGTCCTGCACGGCGACAAAGATCCACTGGCGCCGTGCGCGCAAGCACGGGCCTTCTGCGCGGCATTGCGCGGGGCGGGAGCTGCCACGGTGGCCTACGCCGAGCTCGCCAATGCCCATCACGCTTTCGACATCACCCCGACGGTCCGATCCCGGCTGGCGGCCAACGCCGTCGCTGATTTCCTCGGGGTTGTGTACGGTCGGCGGGCCAGCTCGTTGCTGAGTACGTTGGCCCTGCAGGCGACTCCAGCCAGCTGAACTCACCGGACGTAAGCCGAACTCGCGCGCCGCCGGAGCTCTGGTCACAGCGGCTCTCCGGGCACCCGCGCGTACGTGTGGATCCTCACTTTCACCGCCGCTGCAACCGGACTAGCGTTGTGTCTGCATTTCGGTTGACGGTTCGACGCAGGAGGCTTGATGGCGGTGACAGGGTTGGCGCGTCGAGTTATCCGGTCCTGGTTGGGTCGTGATCATGGCTGAGCCCGTCGAGACCGCTGCATTGTCCGACGAGCTCGGACCGGTTGACTATTTGTTGCATCGGGGCGAGGCCAATCCGCGCACCCGTTCGGGGATCATGGCGCTGGAACTACTCGACACCACGCCGGACTGGGACCGTTTCCGGACCCGCTTCGAAAATGCCTCCCGACGCGTGTTGCGGTTGCGGCAAAAGGTCGTCGTTCCGACGCTGCCGACCGCGTCGCCGCGTTGGGTGGTCGATCCCGACTTCAACCTCGACTTCCATGTGCGCCGGGTGCGCGTCGCCGAACCCGGCACGCTGCGCCAAGTATTCGATCTCGCCGAGGTGATTCTGCAGTCGCCGCTGGACATTTCACGGCCGCTGTGGACAGCCACACTGGTCGAAGGCTTGGCCGATGGCAAGGCCGCGATGCTTCTACATGTCAGCCACGCCGTCACCGACGGTGTCGGCGGTGTCGAGATGTTCGCCCAAATCTACGACTTGGAGCGGGAACCACCACCGAGGCCGACGCCACCACAACCCATTCCGCAGGATCTTTCGCCTAACGACTTGATGCGCGAGGGCATCAACCATATGCCCATGGCCATTGTCGGCGGCCTTCTGGGCGCGCTGTCCGGGGCGGTGTCGGTGGCCGGGCGAGCGGTTCTGGATCCCGTCTCCACGGTGTCAGGAATCGTGAGCTACGCGATGTCGGGCGTTCGGGTGTTGAACCGCGCCGCCGAGCCCTCGCCGCTGCTGCGGCGGCGTAGCCTGACCACCCGCACCGAGGCGATCGACATCCGGCTCTCCGAACTGCACCGGGCCGCCAAGGCGGGTGGCGGGTCGATCAACGACGCCTACCTCGCGGGTCTGTGCGGCGCGCTGCGGCGTTACCACGAGGCCCACGGCCTGCCGATCAGCACCTTGCCGATGGCGGTGCCGGTGAACCTGCGGGCCGAAGGCGCTGCGGCCGGCGGCAATCAGTTCACCGGAGTCAACTTGGCGGCCCCGGTCGGCACCATCGATCCGGTGACCCGGATGAAGAAGATCCGGGCCCAGATGACGCAGCGCCGCGACGAGCCCGCGATGAACATCGTCGGTTCCATCGCACCGGTGCTGAGTATCCTGCCCACAGCCGTCCTCGAAGGGATTACCGGTTCGGTAGTGGGCTCGGACGTGCAAGCCAGCAATGTCCCGGTCTACCCCGGCGACACCTTCGTCGCCGGCGCAAAGATATTGCGGCAGTACGGTATCGGCCCGCTACCGGGTGTGGCCATGATGGTGGTGCTGATATCGCGAGGCGGGTGGTGCACCATCACTGCGCGCTACGATCGGGCATCGGTGCGAAACGATGAGTTGTTTGCCCAGTGCCTGCTCGAGGCTTTCGACGAGATCCTGGCGCTGGCCGGTGAGCCGGCACCGCGCGCGATCCCGGCTTCCTTCGCCGCCCCGGCCGGTATGGCGTCTCGTTCGGTGTCGGGCTCATGAGCACCTCACAAGAGCAAGACGAACAGCGCAAGACCGGCAAGCCGGGCGGCGACCTGAGGTTGCCCGGGTCGGTGGCCGAGATCATGGCCAGCGCTCCCGGGCCGAAGGTCGGCGCGTTTTTCGATCTCGACGGGACGTTGGTCGCGGGCTTTACCGCCGTCATCCTCACCCAAGAGCGGCTGCGGCGCCGCGATATGGGTGTCGGTGAGCTGCTCAGCATGGTCCAGGCCGGTCTGAACCATACGCTGGGACGCATCGAGTTCGAGGATCTCATCATCAAGGCGTCTTCGGCGCTGCGGGGACGGCAGTTGAGCGATTTGGAGGAGATCGGCGAGCGGCTGTTTCACCAGCGGATAGAGCCCCGGATCTATCCGGAAATGCGCGAACTGGTTCGGGCCCATATGGCTCGTGGGCATACGGTGGTGCTCAGCTCGTCGGCGCTGACCATCCAGGTCGAACCGGTGGCCCGCTTCCTGGGCATCACCAATATGCTCACCAATAAGTTCCAGGTCAATGAAGATGGCTTACTCACCGGCGATGTGGTGCGGCCGATCTTGTGGGGGCCCGGCAAAGCCGCAGCGGTACAGCGTTTTGCGGCCGAGCGCGGCATCGACCTCAAGGACAGCTACTTCTACGCCGACGGGGACGAAGACGTCGCCCTGATGTACCTGGTCGGCAATCCGCGGCCGACCAACCCCGAAGGCAAGATGGCCGCCGTCGCCAAACGCCGCGGCTGGCCGATTCTGAAGTTCAACAGCCGCGGCGGTGTGGGTCTGCGACGGCAGTTGCGAACACTCGCCGGTTTCAGCACGATGTTCCCGGTCGCGGCCGGGGCGGTGGGTCTCGGTGTGCTGACCGGTAGCCGGCGGCGTGGGGTGAACTTCTTCACCTCCAACTTCTCCCAGTTGTTGCTCGCCACCAGTGGTGTACACCTGAATGTGATCGGGAAGGAAAACCTGACCGCGCAGCGTCCAGCGGTCTTTATCTTCAATCACCGCAACCAGGTTGACCCGGTTATCGCCGGAGCGCTGGTGCGCGACAACTGGGTTGGCGTGGGCAAGAAGGAACTGCAGAACGACCCGATCATGGGCACCCTCGGCAAGCTACTGGACGGAGTGTTCGTCGACCGCGACGACTCGGCGGCCGCGGTGGAGACGCTGCACACCGTCGAGGATCGCGCCAGAAAGGGGTTGTCAATCGTGATCGCCCCCGAGGGCACCCGGTTGGACACCACCGAAGTCGGGCCCTTCAAGAAGGGGCCCTTCCGGATCGCGATGGCGGTTGGGATCCCCATCGTGCCCATCGTGATTCGCAATGCCGAGATCGTCGCCTCCCGAAACTCCACGACGATCAATCCGGGCACGGTCGATGTCGCGGTATTTCCGCCGATCCCGGTCGACGGCTGGTCTCTCGACACACTCCCGGACCGCATTGCCGAGGTGCGCCAGCTGTATCTGGACACCCTGAAGAACTGGCCGGTCGACGAGCTGCCCGAAGTGGACTTGTTCGCAGAGCAAAAAGCGGCGAAGAAAGCACAGGCCGCGAAGAAGCAACCGGCCAAGAAGGCCCCGGCCAGAAGCGCGGCGAAGAAGCAACCAGCCAGGAAGGCTCCGGCCAAGAGCGCTGCCAAGAAGGCCGCGAAGACGACATCGGTCAAGGTGAATCCCCGCGAGTCGAAAGTCGCCGTCACCGATGGTGAGGTTCAACCGCCGAGCACCGACCAAGCCGATACGCCCGAATCGCCGAACTCTGGGCCCAAAGGACTGCCGTGACCAAACCGGTCGCCGACGCCAGCGCAGTCCTCACTGCTGAAGACACGCTGGTGCTGGCTTCGATGGAGTCACCGGTGGAAATGCAGTTGATCATGCGTTGGCTGGATGAACAGCGGACCCGTAATCCCGAGGCGAAATTCGACGTTCTGAGGCTGCCGCCCCGCAATGCTTCACCGGCTGCGCTGACCGCACTTGCCGAGCAGCTCGGGTGCGGGCCCGAAGCTGACTCCGAATGTCTCGAGGACCGGTCGATTGTGCCGGTGCGGGTGTTCTGGCTGCCGCCACCGGATCGCAGCAGAGTGGCCAAGGTGGCAGGGCTGCTTCCCGGCCGGGATCCCTATCACCCCAACCCGCGTCAGCAGCGCCGCATTCTGCGCTCCGACCCGCGGCGGGCCAGGGTGGTGGCCGGGGAGGCCGCGACGGTCACCGAATTGCGCCAGCAGTGGCGCGATACCACCGTCGGCGAGAACAAGCGCGATTTCGCCCAGTTCGTCACCCGAAGGGCAATCCTGGCGTTGGCACGTGCCGAATACCGGATCCTCGGACCGCAATACAAGTCTCCCCGGCTGATGAAGCCAGAGATGTTGGCGTCAGCGCGGTTTCGTGCCGGGCTGAAGCAAATACCCGGTGCCACGGTCGAAGAGGCCGGGAGAATTCTCGATGAACTGGCCACCGGTTGGAGCCAGGTGTCGGTAGACCTGATTTCCGTCCTCGGCAAGCTGATCAGCCGCGGGTTCGATCCCGAATTCGACTACGACGAATACCAAGTCGCGGCCATGCGCACGGCGCTGGAATCGCATCCGGCGGTCTTGCTGTTCTCCCATCGGTCATATATCGACGGTGCGGTGATACCGGTGGCCATGCAGGACAACAGGTTACCGCCGGTGCACATGTTCGGCGGCATCAACCTCTCCTTCGGCGTGATGGGTCCCCTGATGCGCCGTTCGGGGATGATCTTCATCCGGCGTAACATCGGCGACGATCCGTTGTACAAGTATGTGCTCAAGGAGTACGTCGGCTACGTCGTCGAGAAGCGCTTCAACCTGAGTTGGTCTATTGAAGGTACGCGGTCTCGCACCGGAAAGATGTTGCCGCCCAAGCTGGGACTGATGAGCTATGTGGCCGACGCCTACCTTGACGGCCGCAGTGAAGACATTTTGCTGCAAGGGGTGTCGATCTGCTTCGACCAGTTGCACGAGATCGCCGAATACGCTGCCTACGCGCGCGGTGCCGAGAAGACCCCTGAGGGTTTCAGCTGGCTCTACCGGTTTATCAAGGCGCAGGGGGAGCGCAACTACGGCAAGATCTATGTCCGTTTCCCCGAAGCGGTTTCGATGCGACAGTATCTCGGCGAACCGAAGGGGACGCTAGCTCATGATCCGGCCGCGAAACGGCTTGCGCTGCAGAAGATGACGTTTGAGGTGGCGTGGCGGATATTGCAGTCGACGCCGGTGACCGCGACCGGGTTGGTGTCTGCGTTGCTGCTTACTACCCGCGGGACCGCGCTGACGCTCGATCAGCTGCACCACACCCTGCAGGATTCACTTGACTACTTGGAGCGCAAGCAGACCCCGATGTCGACAAGTACGCTGCGGTTGCGTTCGCGCGAAGGAGTGCGCGCAGCGGTCGATGCATTGTCCAACGGACACCCGGTCACCCGGGTGGACAGCGGCCGGGAACCGGTGTGGTACATAGCGCCCGACGATGAACTCGCGGCGGCGTTCTATCGGAACTCGGTGATCCATGCTTTCTTGGAGACTTCGATCGTCGAATTGGCACTCGCCCATGCCCGGCATACCGACGGTGACCGCATGGCCGCTTTCTGGGTCCAGGCGATGCGGTTGCGCGATCTGCTGAAATTTGACTTCTACTTCGCCGACTCGGCAGCGTTTCGCGCCAACATCGCCGAAGAGATGGCCTGGCACCAAGATTGGGAGCGCCAAGTCGCAGCAGGCGCCGACGGGATCGACGCGATCCTTTATGCCAAGCGGCCATTGATGTCGGATGCGATGTTGCGGGTGTTCTTCGAAGCGTATGAGATTGTCGCCGACGTGTTGCGTGACGCTCCTCCCGATATCGGGCAGAAGGAACTGACGGAGTTGGCGCTCGGAGTCGGCCGTCAGTACGTGGCCCAGTCACGGGTGCGCAGCAGCGAGCCGGTGTCGACGCTGCTGTTCGCCACTGCGCGCCAGGTTGCCGCCGACCAGAACTTGATCGCGCCGGCTCCGGACCTGCTGGAACGCCGGATCGCTTTCCGGCGCGAACTGCGAAATATTCTGCGCGACTTCGACTACGTCGAGAAGGTTGCGCGCAACAAGTTCATCGCCCGCGAGTTCCAAGCGCGTCGGGGACACGCCGAAGAGAAGTCGTCGAGCACCGCCCAGTAGCTGGCGGGACGGCGGCGCCGGGCCCGGCACTGAATCCGCGGGCGCAGTCCCGCGTCGCGGCAGTCGCACCAGTTCGTCCCGCTTGGCTCAAATCAGTGCATACCGTGGGGGCCACGTCGCATTGGTCGCAACTGTCACATGTGTCCCTGCGTCGGTCGACTCGCGATGTGCCCCGGCTCACTCGGAAATTCATGGTGACCACGAATGCGGCTGGTCAACGATGTCTTCTTGCGCAGCCTTGGATGCCCGGCTCTGTTTTCGGCACACCTTGGCTCTTTTCGGCACGCCGATACCGCACCTTCGCTCAAACCGCTTGTGATGGCAGGCGTTCGGGGGATGTTTTACGTGCTCACCGAATCGGCGGTCATGCCGCCGCATCGAGTGTGCAGTGACGGCTTTGACTGTGTATGCAGGGCGGGAATGCCCACGATCGGCCGCCCTGACGGCACAGTCGGCGCCGCCAGCGCACAGTCGGCGCCTTCAGCCGCCGAGGCAACCGCATCAGCACGCGATTTCCATCTCCCCACACCGGGGCCGCAGCCCCACGACCGCTCTGCGCGACAGTTTTAGGGCCGGCCGTGCCGTGAATGAGGTTGTCGCGCAGGTGGGTACGCCGAGCCTCTGCCTCCGACAGAGGCCAGTGTTGCGGACGTGGCTATACAGCGATATGGACCGGAAGGCCCAACCAGCACAGCGCCCCGGGCCACCTGGAAGGCCCAACGGCGTGTTCTGGCTCTCGGTTCAGTGCACAATATTCGGCGCATCAGCAAGCGAATCCGCGATCAACGGACTGCAGCGACCCGGGTGCTGCGAATCGTGAGCTAACTCGGGTCGCAGCTGTCCCACTGTTTGTGATTGGCTCCGGTACGCGTCTTGCCCGGCAAACAGCGACAAGTCAACGTGCACAACGGAATTACCGCTAATCGTCGGGCACGACTCATTGCGGGGCCGGTGGCGAGCGGGTGACTGGTGGGCAGTCGGGCCATGGCGATAGCGGGGCTGTTATCCCCAGTTATCCCCAGTCCCGACCTTTTCCACTGGCCTACCTCGCCCGGGGCCCCCCGGGGGCCCGTTTGTCACTGACTTGTCGGTGACCCGGGGCTCAATGGGCATCAGCACGAGCACCACCTCGCACGAATGGGAAAGGAATGTGGAGTCACATGTTTGAAACGCAGCTGACCGTCGTCGGTCACATCGTCAACGACCCTCAGCGCCGGAAGGTTGGCGACCAAGATGTCGTCAAGTTCCGGGTAGCCAGCAATTCACGCCGACGGACCAGCGACGGCGGTTGGGAGCCGGGCAACTCGCTGTTCATCACCGTCAACTGCTGGGGCAGGCTGGTCAGCGGCGTAGGCGCGGCGCTGGGCAAGGGCGCGCCGGTGATCGTGGTGGGCCACGTGTACACCAGCGAGTACGAGGATCGCGACGGCAATCGCCGGTCCTCGTTGGAGATGCGGGCGACGTCGGTCGGGCCAGACCTCTCGCGGGTTTTCGTGCGGATCGAGAAGCCCAGCTACACTGGCCCGAGTTCCGAGAACGCTCCGGCAGCCGGAATGACAGGGCAGTCCGGGATCGTCGTGAGCGACGACTACCTCGCGGCCCGGGTTGATCCCGTCCCGGACGCGGCTGCCGCCGAGAACGCCGCCGACCACACCGCGCTACCGCTGTCGGCTTGATGCCGGTAGGCGGTGCCTAGGATGGTCGGCGGGATAACCCGGATAACCCGGCAAGACCAGAAAGGCAATACCGCGGCATGGCTGAGTTCATCTACACGATGAAAAAGGTCCGCAAGGCGCACGGCGACAAGGTGGTCCTCGACGACGTCACGTTGAGTTTCTACCCCGGCGCCAAGATCGGTGTGGTCGGCCCGAACGGGGCCGGTAAGTCGAGCGTCTTGCGGATCATGGCCGGTCTGGACAAGCCGAACAATGGTGACGCTTTCCTGGCTACCGGGGCCACCGTCGGCATCCTGCAACAGGAGCCGCCGCTGAATGACGAGAAGACAGTTCGGGGCAACGTTGAAGAGGGCTTGGGGGACATCAAGGTCAAGCTCGATCGATTCAACGAGGTCGCCGAATTGATGGCTACCGACTACTCCGACGAGTTGATGGAGGAGATGGGCCGACTCCAGGAGGTATTGGACCACGCCGACGCGTGGGACCTGGATTCGCAACTGGAGCAGGCCATGGACGCCCTGCGCTGCCCGCCACCCGACGAGCCGGTGACCAACCTGTCCGGAGGTGAACGGCGCCGCGTCGCGTTGTGCAAGCTATTGCTGTCAAAGCCCGACTTGTTGTTGCTCGACGAGCCCACCAACCACCTGGACGCAGAAAGCGTGCAGTGGCTCGAACAGCATCTCGCCGTCTATCCCGGCGCTATTTTGGCCGTCACTCACGACCGCTACTTCCTGGACAACGTCGCCCAATGGATCCTGGAACTGGATCGGGGCCGTGCCTACCCCTACGAAGGCAACTACTCGACCTACCTCGAGAAGAAGGCCGAGCGGATCGCGGTGCAGGGCCGCAAGGACGCCAAACTGCAAAAGCGTCTGCAAGACGAGCTGGCCTGGGTCCGCTCCGGCGCCAAGGCGCGCCAGGCCAAGAGCAAGGCGCGCCTGCAGCGCTACGAGGAGATGGCCGCCGAGGCGGAGAAAACCCGCAAGCTCGACTTCGAAGAGATTCAGATCCCGGTGGGACCGCGACTGGGCAGCGTGGTCGTCGAGGTCGATCATCTCGACAAGGGCTATGGCGGACGCACGCTGATCAAGGACCTGTCCTTCACTTTGCCGCGCAACGGCATCGTCGGCGTCATCGGTCCCAACGGCGTCGGCAAGACCACCCTGTTCAAGACCATCGTCGGGCTCGAAGAACCGGACAGCGGCACTGTCAAGATCGGCGAAACCGTCAAGCTGAGCTACGTCGACCAGGCCCGGGCCGGCATCGATCCGAAGAAGACCGTGTGGGAGGTCGTGTCCGACGGCCTGGATTACATAGAGGTCGGTCAAAACGAGATTCCGTCGCGAGCCTATGTGTCGGCGTTCGGGTTCAAGGGCCCGGATCAGCAGAAGCCGGCCGGGGTGCTTTCGGGTGGCGAACGCAACCGGCTCAATCTTGCGCTGACCCTCAAGCAGGGCGGCAACCTGATCCTGTTGGATGAGCCGACCAATGACCTCGACGTCGAGACCCTGAGCTCTTTGGAGAACGCCCTGGTGAACTTCCCCGGCTGTGCTGTGGTGATCTCGCACGATCGCTGGTTCCTCGACCGCACCTGCACGCACATCCTGGCGTGGGAAGGTGATGCCGACAACGAGGCCAAGTGGTTCTGGTTTGAGGGAAACTTCGGCGCCTACGAGGAAAACAAGGTGGAACGGCTCGGTGTCGAAGCTGCGCGTCCACACCGAGTTACCCATCGGAGGCTGACGCGCGACTAGTGTCAGGTCTGCCGGCCCCACGACGATGCGGCCGGTACGGCTGTTGAGGAGTGGGGCCAATCGAACAGCGCGCGGTATCGGTGGCGAGTTGGGAGCAGTCGGTATGACGAGCGATCCCGAAGTTAAGCAGGATGTCGGGGCGTGGACAACGTTCACCCGGCCGGCTGACGTCCCTGACTGGATCTCGCAGGCCTATCTGGATAGCTACCGCGGCCAATCGGACGACGAGTCGCAGACCCCCGGCTCGCTGCTGACGCCGCGCATGTTGGGTGCGCACTATCGGCTCGGTCAGCACCGCGCGGCCGGTGAGAGTTGTGTCGCGGTGTACCACGCGGACGATCCGGCGGGGTTCGGGCCGGCGCTGCAGGTGGTCGCCGAGCACGGCAGCATGCTGATGGATTCGGTGACGGTGCTGCTGCACCGGCTCGGGGTGGACTACACCGCCATCATGACGCCGGTGTTCGATGTGCGCCGCAGCCCCGCCGGTGAGCTGTTGCGCATCGAACCCAAAGCGGCCGGCACGTCACCGTATACCGGCGAGGCCTGGATTTTCGTTCAGCTCGCGCCCTCGGTGGACCGCAACGCCCTGACCGAAGTCGAACGGCTGTTACCGAGGGTCTTGGCCGACGTCCAGCGGGTCGCGACGGATGCGGCGGCGATGATCGCCACCCTGAGCGAATTGGCCGCGGCAGTTGACACTGATCCCGAAGGCCACTATGCAGCGCCTGACCGTCAGGAGGTCGCGGCGTTGCTGCGCTGGCTGGGCAATGGCAACTTTCTGCTGCTGGGCTACCAGCCCTGCCGGGTCGACGACGGGATGGTCATCGGCGACGGGTCCAGCGGCCTCGGCGTCCTGCGGGCGCGGGCAGGCATCCGGCCCCGGCTGACCGACGAAACCAAAATGCTGGTCTTGGCCCAGGCACGTGTCGGCAGCTACCTGCGTTACGGCGCTTACCCGTATGCCATCGCGGTGCGCGAGTACGTCGGGAATGGCAGCGTAATCGAACATCGCTTCGTCGGGCTCTTCACGGTCGCCGCCATGAACGCCGATGTCCTGGAAATCCCGGCGATTTCGCGCCGGGTTCGGGAGGCGCTCGAGTTGGCCGGCAGCGACCCCAGCCACCCGGGTCAGCTGTTGCTCGATGTCATCCAGACCGTCCCGCGCCCCGAGCTTTTCACCCTGAGCGCCGAGCGGCTGTTGGAGATGGCCAAAGCCGTGGTGGATCTTGGATCACAGCGACGCGCTTTGTTGTTCCTGCGGGTGGATCGGCTGCAATTCTTCGTCTCCTGCCTGGTCTACGTGCCCCGGGACCGTTACACCACCGCGGTGCGCTTGCAGATCGAGGACATCCTGGTCCGCGAGTTCGGCGGGACGCGACTGGAATTCACCGCTCGCGTCAGTGAATCGCCTTGGGCGCTCATGCATTTCATGGTCCGACTGCCCGAAGATTCGCCCCCGGGCTCGGTCGATGTCTCCGAGGCCAACCGCCTGCGGATCCAGGCGTTGCTGAGCGAGGCCGCGCGAACCTGGGCCGACCGCCTGATCAGCGCCGCGGCAGACGGCTCCGTCAGCCACAACGACGCCGAGCATTACGCGGCGGCCTTCTCCGAGGCCTACAAACAGGCGGTCAGTCCGGCCGATGCCATCGACCACATCGCCATCATCAACAAGCTGACCGACGACTCGGTCAAGTTGGTGTTCTCCGACAGCGACGAACAGGGTCACGGCCAGCTGACCTGGTTCTTGGGCGGCTGCACCGCATCGCTTAGCGAGTTGCTGCCCATGCTGCAGTGCATGGGTGTCGAGGTCCTCGAAGAGCGGCCGTTCACCGTGACCCGTCCCGACGGACTGCCGGTCTGGATTTATCAGTTCAAGATCTCGCTGCATCGCGCCATCCCGAAGGCCACCAACGCCGCCGAGCGGGACGCGGCCGCGCAACGGTTCGCCGATGCCGTCACCGCCATCTGGCAGGGCAGGATCGAGATCGACCGGTTCAACGAACTGGTGATGCGCGCAGGGCTGACCTGGCGGCAAGTTGTCGTGTTGCGCGCTTACGCCAAGTACTTGCGGCAGGCAGGCTTCCCCTACAGCCAGTCCTATATCGAATCGGTGCTCAACGAGCATGCCTGGACCGCGCGCTCGCTGGTGACTCTGTTCGAGGCAATGTTCGATCCCAGGCCGGCGGGCTCGCGGCGCGATGCCCAAGCGGCCGCGGCCGCCGTCGCCGCCGACATCGACGCAGTGGTGGGTCTGGACACCGACCGCATCCTGCGTGCCTTCGCCTCGCTGGTTCAGGCCACATTGCGGACCAATTACTTTGTGACACGCGAGGGTTCGGCCCGAAGCCGCAATGTGCTGGCGGTCAAGCTGGACGCGCAGTTGGTCGACGAGCTGCCGCTGCCGCGTCCCAAGTTCGAAATCTTCGTGTACTCGCCGCGGGTGGAAGGCGTGCACCTGCGGTTCGGTCCGGTCGCACGCGGCGGCCTGCGCTGGTCGGATCGCCGCGACGACTTCCGCACCGAGATCCTGGGCCTGGTCAAGGCGCAGGCGGTGAAGAACGCCGTCATCGTGCCGGTCGGCGCCAAGGGCGGATTCGTCCTCAAGCGGCCGCCGCTGCCCACCGGCGACGCGGCCGCCGACCGCGATGCCACCCGCGCCGAGGGTGTGGCGTGCTACCAGCTGTTCATTTCCGGATTGCTCGACGTCACCGACAACGTCGACCACGCGACCGGAAAAGTCAGCCCACCGCCGGAGGTGGTGCGCCGCGACGGCGACGACGCCTACCTGGTGGTGGCCGCCGACAAAGGCACCGCCACGTTCTCCGACATCGCCAACGACGTCGCCAAGTCCTACGGGTTCTGGTTGGGCGACGCGTTCGCGTCCGGCGGATCGGTGGGCTACGACCACAAGGCCATGGGCATCACCGCCCGGGGTACCTGGGAGGCTGTCAAGAGACACTTCCGCGAAATCGGGGTCGACACGCAGACCGAGGATTTCACCGTCGTCGGCGTCGGCGACATGAGCGGCGACGTGTTCGGCAACGGCATGCTGCTCAGCAAGCACATCAGGCTGGTGGCGGCCTTCGATCACCGGCACATCTTCCTCGACCCGGATCCGGACGCCACCGCCTCCTGGGCGGAACGGCGGCGGATGTTCAAGCTGCCCCGATCAAGCTGGGACGACTACGAAAGGTCGCTGATCAGCGAGGGTGGCGGCGTCTACAGCCGCGTGCAGAAGGCCATTCCGATCAGCCCGCAGGTCCGTGCCGCGCTCGGCATCGACACCGACGTCACCGAGATGTCCCCGCCCAACCTGATCCGCGCGATTCTGCAGGCGCCGGTCGACCTGCTGTTCAACGGCGGCATCGGCACCTACATCAAGGCCGAGTCGGAATCGGACTCCGATGTCGGCGATCGGGCCAATGACCCGGTGCGAGTCAACGCCAACCAGGTGCGGGCCAAGGTGATCGGCGAAGGCGGCAACCTGGGGGTGACGGCGCTGGGACGCGTCGAATTCGATCTGTCGGGCGGCCGGATCAACACCGACGCGATGGACAACTCCGCCGGCGTGGACTGCTCCGACCATGAGGTCAATATCAAGATCCTGATCGACTCGCTGGTCACTGCGGGCAAGGTCAAAGCCGACGAACGCAAACAGCTGCTGGAGTCGATGACCGACGAGGTGGCTCGGCTGGTGCTCACCGACAACGAGGATCAGAACGACCTGATGGGTACCAGCCGCGCCAACGCGGCCAGCCTGTTGCCGGTGCACGCCGACCAGATCAGGCACTTGGTGGCCGAGCGGGGACTTAACCGGGAATTGGAGGCGCTGCCGTCGGAGAAAGAGATCGCGCGGCGGGCCGAGGCGGGCATCGGGCTCACCTCGCCCGAGTTGGCGACGTTGATGGCCCACGTCAAGTTGGCGCTCAAAGAAGAGGTGCTGACCACCGAGCTGCCCGATCAGGACGTGTTCGCGTCCCGATTGCCCGATTACTTTCCGCGGCCGTTACGGGAACGGTTCACCTCCGAGATCCGCTCGCACCAGCTGCGTCGCGAGATCGTCACCACGATGCTGATCAACGACCTGGTGGACAACGCCGGTATCAGCTACGCCTTCCGGCTCACCGAGGATGTCGGAGTCACGCCGATCGACGCGGTGCGCACCTACGTCGCCATCGACGCCATCTTCGGGGTGAACCACCTCTGGCGACGCATCCGCGCGGCGAATTTGCCGGTTGCACTGTCGGACCGGCTGACGCTGGATACCCGTCGGCTGATCGACCGGGCCGGACGCTGGCTGCTCAACTATCGTCCGCAGCCCTTGGCCGTCGGTGCTGAGATCAACCGCTTCGCCGCGAAGGTCAAGGCCATGACGCCGCGCATGTCGGAGTGGTTGCGCGGCGACGACAAAGCCATCGTCGAAAAGGAAGCGGCTGAGTTCACCAAACAAGGCGCACCCCACGACTTGGCCTACCGGGTCGCCGTGGGCCTGTACCGCTACAGCCTGCTCGACATCATCGACATCGCCGACATCATCGAGATCGACGCCGCCGAAGTCGCTGACACCTACTTCGCCCTGATGGACCGGTTGGGCACCGACGGGCTGCTGACCGCGGTGTCCGAACTTCCCCGCAGCGATCGCTGGCAAGCGTTGGCCCGGTTGGCGATCCGCGACGACATCTATGCCTCGCTGCGGGCATTGTGTTTCGACGTACTGGCCGTCGGCGAACCCGACGAAAGCGGGGAGCAGAAGATCGCCGAGTGGGAGCACATCAGCGCATCCCGGGTCGAGCGGGCTCGCCGCACGCTCAATGAAATTCGGGAATGCGGCGCGAAAGACCTTGCGACGCTATCGGTGGCGGCACGCCAAATCCGCCGGATGACCCGCACCAGCGGGCGCGGGGCGTCCGCATGAGTGTCGGTTTCGTCGCGCCGGTGCCGGTGCGCTGGTCCGACATCGACATGTACCAGCATGTCAACCACGCCACCATGGTCACCATCCTGGAAGAGGCGCGGGTCCCGTTTCTCAAAGACGCGTTCGCCGCTGACATCACCACCACCGGCCTGCTCATCGCCGACGTCCGGGTTAGCTACAAAGGTCAACTGCGGCTTTCCGATTCGCCGCTGCAAGTGACGATCTGGGTGAAGCGGCTGCGCGCGGTCGACTTCACCCTGGGTTACGAAGTACGGTCGGTCCACGCGGAACCGGACTCGAAACCGGCCGTCCTTGCCGATTCGCAGCTAGCCGCGTTCCATATCGAAGAACAGCGGTTGGTCCGCCTGTCACCACATCATCGGGAGTATCTGCAACGGTGGCTTCGCGAATAGGGGGCGCGTTAGCGGAGGGAACCGGGGGCGGAGCCGAGCGCGGCCTGTGGCTGACCGACCCGGCTCACCGCGCGGATCTGGCCACGTTCGTCGAACGTGCGATGCGGCTCGACGACGCGGCGATCATTCGTATCCGGGCACGGTCGGCCGGATTGCTGACGGCTTGGGTGGCAACGGGTTTCGACGTGCTGGCCAGCCGGGTGGTGGCCGGCAGGGTGCGGCCCGACGATTTTTCGGTGGGCGCAGCAGGATTGGCGCGCGGACTGGAAGCGATGGACACGTCGGGCTATGTCGATCCAGGCTATGGGATGGACTCGGCGTGGCGGGGTGCGCTGCCCCCGGAGTCCGGTTTCGTCCACCTCGATGACGTGCCGGCCCGGGTGATGCTGGATCTGGCGGCGACCGGCGTACGGCTGGCCAAGGAATACGGCAGTTCTCAGGGTCCGCCGGCCTCGCTGCTGGATCAGGAGGTGATCCAGGTCAGTTCCGGCGACGTCGTCGTCGGGCTACCGATGCGCTGTGTGTTCGCTTTGACCGCAATGGGTTTCCTGCCGCAGCCGGCGGAGGTGATCGACGCCGACGAGATGATCCGGGTCCGGGTGCTGCCCACCTGGTTGCGGCTCGACGCCCGTTTCGGGTCTGTGTACCGGCGGCGCGGTCATCCCGCTCTGGTGCTGCGCTGAGGCGAGAAGGTTTTGCTACCGCGGGTTTCGCCAGTGCAAGCGGTACCGGTAGTAGAGGCCCCGTCGGAGTTGGGCGTTGGGCAGTACCTCGTTGGCTACCTGTCGGATCTGATCGAGGTTTTCGTGGGGCTCGGTGACCGGTACGCCGATGTCACGGGTCTCGCCATGAAGGCGCGATCCTATGCGAACGATGGGCATGCAGAGCAGGGACCACGCCCAGTCGCGGATCGTCGTGTTCGCCGCAAGCCCCACGACGGCCAGCTCGCCGCCGGGCTTGAGTAGTCGGCGCGCTTTGACTAGCGCTTCTCGTAGTGGCTGGTGATGAATGCTGGCCACGAATGCGACGACATCAAAGCTTTGCTCGGGTGCGGTAAAGCCCTGAAAGTCGCAGCAGTCGACCAAAGTATTGGTTGTCGAGTGCAGCCGGAGACGTGCTCGCTCGACTGTGACAGCGTCAGGATCGATGCCGACCACCCGGCGCGATACTGATGCCAGCCGCTGCACCAGCAGGCCCTCACCGCACCCCACATCCAAGACGTCCCCGTGGTGCTGCGCTGCAATGTCGACCAGCCATGGGTGATAGGCGGTGTTGTGGTTCCAGTAGTCCGCCACGCTTGGCAAGTCTGCCGGTGTCGAGCCCATCTACGACCGACGCAGGCTAAACCGACCAGGCCGCGGTGTCCGGCGGCAGCTGTCCGTCAACCAACGGCCCGCTCGCCATCAGCAGCTCGCCCGGGGGCAGGGTGATCGGGCGACGGCCCGCATTTAACGCGCACACCAGTCCGCCGCCGCGGCGCCGAAAGACCACCGCGTCGCCCGGTGCCGGCAGCCAATCGATTTGGCTGCCATCGAATTGGGCGTGTTCCCTTCGCAATTGGAGCGCACGACGAAAGAACGACAACGTCGAATCGGGATCTGCGCGTTGCTTCTCGACGGTCAACGCGGCCCATTCGCGCGGCATCGGTAACCAGGTGTGGGCGCACGTCGAAAACCCGAACGGGGGAGCGTCGCCCGACCACGGCAGCGGCACCCGGCACCCATCGCGGCCGCGCTCGGTGTGGCCGGAGCGTTTCCACGTCGGGTCCTGCAGTGCCTCGTCGGGCAGGTCCACATCGGGCAGCCCGAGTTCCTGACCGTTGTAGAGAAATACCGCGCCCGGCAGGGCGAGCATGACCATCGCCATCGCCCGCGCCCGGCGTAGCCCGGTCGTGCCGCCGCCGTAGCGGGTGACCTCCCGTCCCACATCGTGGTTGGCCAGCGTCCAGGTCGGCGTGGCGTTTTCTATTGCCGCAGCCGCCAGCGAGTTCTGCACGGCGTCGTGGATCTCGGTGGCGTCGAACTCGGTCCGGGTCAGCCGGAAGTTGAAGCCGAGGTGCAGTTCGTCGGGCCGTACATATTCGGCCCATCGGGTGTTGTCCTGCACCCAGACCTCGCCGACGGTGACCGCCCCCGGGTAGTCGTCGATAACTGCGCGGATATCGCGGTGGATCGCATGTACCTGGGGGCGGTTGAAGCGTGGGTCGTCATCGGTGTGGCGCAAGATCTTGGCTTCGTCAGCGGCGTCGGGCAGACCAGCGGGCTTGGCCATGCCGTGGGCCACGTCGATGCGGAACCCGTCCACCCCGCGTTCCAACCAGAAGCGCAGTGTCTTCTCGAAGTCGTCGAAAACCTCTGGGTTGTCCCAGTTGAGGTCGGGCTGCTCGGCGTCGAAGAGGTGCAGATACCACTGTCCTGGGTTGCCGTCCGGTTCGGTCACCCGAGTCCACGCCGGTCCGCCGAAGACTGACTCCCAGTTGTTCGGTGGCAGCGACCCGTCCGGACCGCGGCCGTCGCGAAAGAAATAGCGGTCCCGCGCGTCGGTGCCGGGACCGGCGGCCAGCGCCGCCTGAAACCATGGGTGCTGGGAGCTGGTGTGGTTGGGCACCACGTCCATGGTGACCTTGATACCGCGCTGATGTGCAGCCGCGACCAGTCGTTCGAACGCTGCCATCCCGCCGAAAAGCGGATCGATGTCCCGAGGGTTGGCAACGTCATAACCGTGGTCGGCCATCGGCGAGACGGTGACCGGGTTGATCCAGATACCGTCGACACCGAGCTGTTGCAAATACTCCAAGCGGGCCGTGAGCCCGTCGAGGTCACCGACCCCGTCGCCGTCGCTGTCGGCGAACGAGCGCGGGTACACCTGGTAGAACACCGCGTCCGACCACCACGGCCGCGGCTGATCTTCTCGATCCACTGCGGCGGCCATCAAAACGCGGAGTTCACCAACGAGTGGGCTGCCATCTCGAGATAGGCGAGCAACTCGCGGCGGCGCTCGTCGTCCAGGGTCTGTGCATCGATGGAGGCGACCGCGGTGTGCATGCACCGTAACCAGGCGTCGCGCTCGATGGGCGTGATCCGAAACGGCATGTGCCGCATCCGCAGCCGAGGATGTCCGCGCTGTTCGGAGTAGGTTCGCGGGCCGCCCCAATATTGCTCGAGGAACATCCGCAGTCGCTCTTCGGCGCCGGATAGGTCCTCCTCGGGATACAGCGGACGCAGGATCTCGTCTTCTGCGACCTGTTCGTAGAAGCGTGACACGATCGCGTCGAACGTCTTGGCGCCGCCGACGGCGTCGTAGAAGGATTGCTGTTGCGGTTCCATTGCTTCCATTGTGGTCTATGAATCGCGGACGCCGCGTGATGTCGATCTCACCTTCGGCTCCGGTCCGACCATCCCTAGCGGTTGGGGCCGAATCGTCGCTTGGCGCTCGCCATGTCGGCAGCAAGCCGGTCCAACAGATCGCGCAGTGGCGACGGCGGCAGGCCTGCGCCACCCGTTTCGAAAGTGCTCAGCTCGACGCCGGCCTTGGCGCACTCGATGAAGGACCAGGGTATCCCCGGTTCGTCGGCGCCCAATCGTTCGGTGATCGTGGCCACGGAGCGCTCCTGCAGCGCAGCCATCTCCGCGAGCACCGACATGAGGCGATGCTCATAGCGGGCGCGGCTCACGGCGGCCTCGTCACCCACCGAGCGTTGATCTGCTGTCCCGATGCTGACGCAGCCGTCTGATGCCACCGCGAAGGCTTCCTGGCTCGCGGCTGCGGCGATCTCCAACCTTTTCCTGTCGAGGTGCTGCATTCCGGAAATGCAGTCGTCTATCGCGCGCAAAGCGGTCTGGAGCCGTTCGGGCAGTTCCCGGCGCCGAGGCTCGGCGCGATCGGCGACATCTCGTTCGGCCAAACCCTTTGCTATCCCGCGCTTGGCGGCCAGCGCGGCCTGTCTGGATCGCGAGAAGCTCAACGCTGCCGGCAACTGTGGATCTGGCTCGGTGATTTCGATGACGCGGTTCATCGAGGCGAGCAGCTCCGCCACGGCGTCACGCGGGGTGAGCGGGTTTCGCGCGGTGCGGCGATAGCGTTCTGCCGTCGTGTCCTCGTTACCGGAATCACCTGGCGGACCCGCGTCACCCGGCATGTCGTCAGCTCCTCTTCTTGACCGCCGGATGGCGCAGCGGGATCCCGATAACTGATGCCAGTGTTGCACTCCGTTACCGCCGCTGCCGACTGCTGGCGGCAGTACCGTCGGGCAAGGATGGGGCTCGGTACGCCGGTGTTCACCCGTTCGACACGGCGTGGTCCAGGCATTTGGCGTGCGGTCGGCAAAAAATCATGGTGGACTGTTCCGCGGAGGATCTATGGCGCAGGGCAAAAAGCGCCGCAGCCACCGCAATAGCGGTGCCGCGGCAGGTGGAACAGGGCCTGCAACCGCATCATGCCTGCACAGTGCCCACTCCCATCGACCCGCCCTGGGGGTTGAAACCCATCCGCCCAACCGCTCGGAGAGCGCATCGGTCTGGAACCGCCGCCGGGTGCTGCTGTTGAACTCGACCTACGAGCCGCTCACCGCGTTGCCGATGCGGCGGGCGGTCGTCATGGTGATCTGCGGTAAGGCCGACGTGGTACACGACGATCCCGCCGGTCCGGTCATCCACTCGGCGACCAGCTCGATCGTGGTGCCGTCGGTCATCCAGCTGCGAACCTACGTCCGGGTTCCCTACCGGGCGCGGGTCCCGATGACCCGTGCTGCGTTGATGCACCGCGATCGCTTCTGCTGCGCCTATTGCGGGGCCAAGGCCGATACAGTCGACCACGTGGTGCCACGCAGCCGTGGGGGCGAGCACTCGTGGGAGAACTGCGTCGCGTGCTGCTCGACATGCAATCACCGCAAGGGCGACAAGCTGCTGACCGAACTCGGCTGGTTACTACGCCGCAAGCCGCTGCCGCCGACCGGGCAGCACTGGCGGCTGCTGTCCACGGTCAAAGAGCTGGACCCGTCGTGGGAGCGATACCTCGGTGAAGGCGCGGCCTGATTTTCTGCCGTCCTCGGTGCCCTGAGGGGCCCTCGGTGGGATACGGTTTGCGTCGTGAACGCTATGGAGATTCACCTCTTGTTCGTCGGAATCCCGCTGTTGCTGGTGGTCGTGCTGGCATTGATGATCTTCACCCGCAAGGGACCGCACCCCGCAACCTACGAAATGTCGGAGCGTTGGACACATCCACCGATCCTGTGGGCCGCGACCGACGAAGCTGTCGGCGGCGCCCACGGCGGGCATGGTTCGTCAGAGTTCTCGGTTGGAGGTGGCGCCAGTGGCACATGGTGACGTTGCGACGATCGAACCCACCGATCTGCCGAAGGGCTGGGTGATCACCAGCAGCGGCCGGCTCTCCGGGGTCACCGAGCCCGGGGAACTGTCGGTGCACTATCCGTTCCCGACCAAGGACCTCGTGGCTTTGGACGACGCGCTGGTCTACAGCTCGCGGGCATCCAAGGCTCGCTTCGCCGTCTACCTGGGTGATCTGGGTGATGACACCGCCGCACGGGCGCGGGAGATTCTGGCGAAGGTGCCCACACCCAACGACGCGGTGCTGATCGCGGTTTCACCCAACCAGTCCGCCATCGAGGTGGTCTACGGCTCGGCGCTGCGGGGTTGCGGTGCCGAGTCGGCAGCTCCCCTGGGCGTGGCCGCCGCGTCGTCGGCGTTCGAGCAGGGTCACCTGATCGACGGGCTGATCAGCGCGATCCGCGTCATCAGTGCCGGGATCTCGGCGGCGTAGTTCCACCCGGACGCGACCCTGCGCGGTCGTGCGCACCCGCGGCGGCTCGTGTTGCAGACGCAGACGCGACGCTCGCGCTATTCGGCCGCGTCGAATCGTCGGGCCCGCAGCGACCGTTTGACGCCGGCTTGGCCCTCCAGCACCAGCCGGCGCAACGGCGGCGGTAGCTCGGAGTCCGGGGCGGACAGGAAGTTGTCGGCGGCGGCGATGCCTTCCTCGCTAATATCGGAACCGGGATACAGCCCTATCACCACCGATTGCGCGACCTCGCTGGATCGCCGTGCCCACACTCCCGGGATCGCCTCGAAATAGCGTGCGGTGAACGGCTTGAGCAGCTCACCTTGCCCCGGCGCGGCGATGCCCGCGATGATCGCGCGGCTGGTGGCGTTGGCCAGGGTGTCGTCTTCGACCACTGTGGTGAAGGCGCTCTCCTTGACCTCGGATTGTGGCCGCGCCGCGCGGGCCTGGGCGGCGTACCGCTTGCCGGTGGCGGTCGGGTCGCGCTGTTCCTCGGCATCGATCCTCGGTGACTGCGGCCCGTCGGCGTCGATGGCGCCCGCGGTTGCCAGCGCGATCACGATTCGCCAGCGCAGGTCGGTGTCGACGTCCAAGCCCGCCAGTCCCAATTCGGCGGGGTCACCGTCGAGCAGCGCGGCCACGGTTTCGACGTGGCGGGGTGATAGCACCGACCCGCACAACGCGTTGACGAAGGCCAGCTGATGATCGGAGCCGGCCGCGGCGTCGCGGGCCAATTGCAGTAGCCGGTCGGCGAACTGCGGCCAACCATGCTCACGGGCCCAGCCTGGTTCGGCGTAGGAACCCAGCGCCGTCTGCGCCTGCATCAGCAACCGTTGCGCCACACCGACCTCGGTCTCGGCGTGCACGCCGCCTGACATCAGTGCTACGAAGTTGCGGGCGCGCAATTCGGCCTCGCGGGTCATCTCCCACGCCGCCGACCACACCAGGCTGCGCGGCAGCGGCTCGGCGATGTCGGCGATGCGCTGCAGCGCTGTCCGCAGCGACTCGGCGTCCAGCCGCAGCGAGCAGTAGGTCAGGTCGTCGTCGTTGACCAGAATCAGCTTTCCGCGCGGAACACCAACCAGCGCAGGCACTTCCGACTCCTGGCCGGCGACGTCAAGTTCCTCGCGGTGGACCCGGACCAGCTTGCCCGACCCGCTGGAGACATCGTCGTCGTAGATGCCCACTGCCAGCCGGTGGACCCGGGTCTCACCCGCGCCCGGCGCGGCCCCGCTCTGCGTCACCGCAAACCGGGTGAGCCTACCGTCCTCGTCGACGTCGAAGTCCGGCCGCAGCGTGTTGAGCCCGGTGGTCTTCAGCCACTGTTGACCCCAGGTCGACAGGTCGCGGCCGGACGCCTTTTCCAGCGCGGCAATCAGATCGTCGAACGTGGCGTTGCCGAACGCGTGGCTGCGGAAGTAGTCGCGCAGCCCGGCCAGGAAATGCTCCAGCCCGACGTAGGCGACCAGCTGTTTGAGCACCGACGCGCCCTTGGCGTAGGTGATGCCGTCGAAGTTCACCTCCACCGCGGCCAGGTCGGGAATGTCGGCGGCGATCGGGTGCGTCGACGGTAGTTGGTCCTGGCGGTAGGCCCATGACTTTTCGACGGTGGCGAACGTTGTCCAGGCCTGGGTGAACTCGGTCGCCTCGCTTTGGCACAGCACCGACGCGAAGGTGGCGAAGGACTCGTTGAGCCACAGGTCGTCCCACCACTTCATGGTGACCAGGTCGCCGAACCACATGTGTGCCATCTCGTGCAATACCGTCTCGGCGCGCCGCTCGTAGGCGGCGCGGGTGACCTTGCTGCGGAAAACGTAGTCTTCGAGGAAGGTCACCGCGCCGGCGTTTTCCATCGCACCGGCATTGAATTCGGGCACGAACAGCTGGTCGTATTTACCGAACGCGTAGGGCAGCCCAAAGTGCTTGTGGTAGAAGCCAAATCCCTGCTTGGTCTGGGTGAACAACCGCTCGGCGTCCATGTATTGCGCCAACGACGCCCGGCAGTAGAGCCCCAGCGGGATCTCGCCGTGCTCGTCGCGGTAGGTGTCATGCCAGGCGGCGTACGGTCCGGCGATCAGCGCCACCAGATAGGTGCTCATCGGCGGGGTGGTGGCAAAGGTGTGCACCCCGTTGTGCACCCCGTTGTCCACCCGGGTGGCAGCGGCGTTGGAGATCACCTTCCAGTGCTCGGGCGCGGTGACCCGCAGCTCGAACGTGGCCTTGAGGTCGGGCTGGTCGAAGCAGGCGAACATCCGCTTGGCGTCGGCGGTTTCGAATTGCGAGTACAGGTACGTCTCACCGTCGACGGGGTCGACGAAGCGGTGCAGACCTTCGCCGGTGTTGGAGTACCGGCAGTCGGCGTCGACAATGACGACGTTGCGGTTGGCCAGCCCTCGCAGCGGGATCCCGGTCGACTCGTCGTAGCCGGACACATCCAGTGCTGCGCCATTGAGGCTGGCGCTACGGACGGTCTCGGCGGCGATGTCGATCACCGTGTCGGCGCCGGCGAGCGCGTCGAATGCCACCGTGGTGGTGGACCGGAAGGTCTGTTCGCCGGGGCCGCCATGCCCGTCGGTCAGATCGAGGTTGATCTGGTAGCTGTCGACGGTAATCAGGGCGGCGCGTTCGATTGCCTGTTCGCGGGTGAGATTCGGAAGGGCCACGGGCTCCAACATATCGACAGCCGCGCAACACGGGGATCTCGGTCGCGGTTGCATCGTTGGCCAACGGCGTGCACCGAAGATTTGACCCGAACGCACCATCTCTCGGGTGCTGCCTCGGTAGCGTGCAATGCAGCAGTCCGAGATGTTGACCTGCACTAGTCATGTTGCGGCAACGGGAGGTTGGGCGATGTCATTTGTGATCGCGGCACCAGACACGATGGCGACGGCGGCGGAAGGGTTGGCGAATATCGGTTCGACGATCGCCGCAGCCAACGCCACGGCGGTCGCCCCGACGACCGGGTTGGTCGCCGCGGCGGCCGATGAGGTGTCGACGGGCATTGCCGCACTGTTCGACGCGCACGGACACGCATATCAAGCCCTCAGCGTCCAAGCGGCGGCGTTTCATGACCAGGTTGTGCGCGCCTTGACCGCGGGTGCGGGCTCGTATGCCAACGCCGAGGCGGTCAACGCCTCGCCGATGCAGGCGGCGTTGGGCGCGGTGAACGCGCCCGCCCAGGCGTTGTTGGGGCGCCCGCTGATCGGCAACGGCGCTAACGGCGCTCCCGGCCAGCCCGGTGGCCCCGGCGGCTTGTTGTACGGGAACGGCGGCAATGGTGGGGCTGGCGGGGCCGGCCAGTCGGGTGGGGCCGGCGGGGCGGCCGGGCTGATCGGCAACGGAGGCAACGGCGGCGCGGGCGGTCCAGGTCAGGCGGGGGGTGCCGGCGGAGCCGGTGGGGTGCTCGCTGGCAACGGCGGCAACGGCGGCGCTGGTGGCGCCGGCACCACCGTTACCGCCGGCGGGCTCGGCGGTAACGGTGGTGACGGCGGCAACGCCGGGCTGTGGGGTATGGGCGGCAACGGAGGTGTCGGCGGAGATGGTGGGGCCGGCGTCGCCGGTGTCAACCCCGGCCCCGCCGGTCCGCCGTACACGTACGCCGGCAACGGCAGCGCGGGTCTGGATAAGACCAATGCCAACGGCCTCGCCGGCGGCAACGCCAGTAGCGGTACTGCCGTCGGGGAGATCGGCGGTGTCGGCGGCCACGGCGGAGCCAGCTCCACCTCGTCGACGACTGTTACCAGCATCACAGGTGGTAACGGCGGCCTTGGTGGCGACGGTGGCCTCGGCGCGATGGGCGGCACCGGCGGCACCGGCGGCACCGCCACCGTCACGGGTGCGTCGTCAGCAACCGCTATTGGTGGTGACGGTGGCGACGGTGGTGCCGGCGGCGCTGGGGCGATGGGCGGCACCGGTGGCGCCGGTGGCACTGCCAATACCCAGCTGTCAACAAGCGGAAGGGCCAACGCGATCGGCGGTCAAGGCGGTGCGGGCGGGGAGGGCGGAACCGGCGCCGCCGGCGGCGCAGGTGGCGCCGGCGGCACCGCCGATGGGTCCGGGGCCTATGGAACCACCTTCAAGGGCGGCGACGGTGGGGTCGGAGGGCGGGGCGGCGACGGCATTGCTGGCGGCCTCGGCGGCAACGGCGGCACAGGGGGTGTCGGCGGCCGAGGTGGCTGGTTGATCGGAGACGGTGGTAGCGGAGGTGTCGGAGGTGCCGGTGGCGCCGGCGGCACCGGGTCTTTGGGCGGATTCGGCGGGGTCGGCGGCAACGGCGGCAGCGGCGGAACCAATGCCCAGTTGGCGTTTATGGGTGCTGGGGGAGTCGGCGGTGATGGCGGTACCGGTGGTGGCGGCGGTGACGGTGGCGACGGCGGCAATGGCGGCGCTGGCGGCGCCGGCGGACTGATCGGCCAATCCGGTGTCTCCGGCCTCGGTGGTGTCGGCGGTAGTGGCGGCACGGGCGGGTCCGGCGGTTTGGGCGGCCCCGGTGGAGTTGGACAGAGCGGGCCCGCCGCGGCTGGCCAGAACGGCGCAACCGGTGCGACGGGCGGCTCCGGCAATTCCGGTCAAGCCGGCTGATCGGGGCTGAGGCGATCGGGCTTGGGTGACACGGGAACAATCCTGCCGGTAACGCGGTTGCGTCTATCTGACCGTCAACGAGAGGAAGTTCGCGATGCCCGAGAGGTCTGTTGCCGATTTCTGGTTCGACCCGCTGTGCCCGTGGGCGTGGATCACGTCGCGCTGGATTCTCGAGGTGGAAACAGTCCGGGATATCGAGGTGAACTTCCACGTCATGAGCCTGGCGATACTCAACGAAAGCCGCGAAGACCTGCCCGAGCAGTATCGCGAAGGTCTGGCGAAGGCCTGGGGACCGGTGCGGGTGGCGATCGCCGCCGAGCAGGCTCACGGCGCCGCCGTGTTGGCCCCGCTGTACACCGCGATGGGCACCCGGATTCACAACGAGGGCAACAAGGACCTCGAGGACGTCATCACCCAATCGTTGGCGGAGGTCGGTCTGCCGGCCGAACTGGCCGCAGCCGCTACCACCGATGCCTACGACGACGCCCTGCGTAAGAGCCACCACGCCGGGATGGACGCCGTGGGTGACGACGTGGGCACGCCGACCATTCACGTCAACGGGGTGGCGTTCTTCGGGCCGGTGCTATCGAAGATTCCGCGCGGCGAGCAGGCCGGCAAGCTCTGGGACGCGTCTTTGACATTCGCCGCCTACCCGCATTTCTTCGAGCTCAAGAGGACTCGCACCGAGCGCCCCGAATTCGATTAGGCCGGGCGACGACGACCCGCGGCGGGTGTCGGGCACAATGGCGGGCATGCGCGTCTACCTCGGGTCTGACCACGCCGGATTCGAACTCAAGCAGCACATTATCGAGCACCTCAAGATGTCGGGACACGAACCGGTCGACTGCGGCGCCTTCACCTACGACGCCGAGGACGACTATCCGGCGTTCTGCATCGCCGCCGCGGAACGGACGGTGGCCAATCCGGGCAGCCTGGGCATTGTGCTCGGGGGATCCGGCAATGGTGAGCAAATTGCGGCCAACAAGGTCCCCGGCGCGCGCTGCGCGCTGGCCTGGAGTGTGGAGACGGCGTCGCTGGCCCGGGAACACAACAACGCTCAGCTGATCGGCATCGGCGGCCGCATGCACACCGTCGCCGAGGCGCTGGCGATCGTCGACGCCTTTGTGTCCGCGCAGTGGTCTAAGGGCGAACGCCATCAGCGCCGAATCGACATTCTCACCGAATACGAACGCTCCCACCAAGCGCCGCCGGTGCCCGGCGCGGTGGCCTGAGAGCCTGAGGCCAGAAAAGGACTGCCGTGCCCGAGGGGCATACGTTGCACCGGTTGGCCCGGCTGCATCAGCGCCGTTTCGCCGGTGCGCCGGTGGCGGTATCCAGCCCCCAGGGCCGCTTCGCCGATTCGGCGACCGCGGTGGACGGCCGGGTGCTGCGGCGAACCAGCGTCTGGGGCAAACACCTGTTCCATCACTACCAGGGCGGCGGGATCGTCCATGTCCATCTCGGGCTCTACGGCACGTTCACCGAATGGGAACGTCCAGCGGCCGATCGTCTTCCCGAACCGGTGGGACAGGTGCGGATGCGCATGGTCGGCGCCGAATACGGCACCGACCTACGCGGCCCGACGGTATGCGAGGTGATCGACGAGAGCCAAGTCGCCGACGTGGTTGCCCGGCTAGGGCCCGACCCGTTGCGTCCGGACGCTGACCCGTCGTGGGCTTGGGCGCGAATCATGAAGTCCCGCAGGCCTATTGGTGCGCTCCTGATGGACCAGACGGTGATTGCGGGGGTGGGCAACGTCTTCCGCAGTGAGCTGTTGTTCCGCCACCGCATCGACCCCTACCGGACCGGTCAGCGGATCACCGAGGCAGAGTTCGACGCGGCCTGGACCGACCTGGTGGCGTTGATGAAGGTGGGCCTGCGGCGCGGCAAGATCGTTGCCGTCCGCGCCGAGCACGATCACGGCGCCCCGTCGTACCGGCCCGGCCGGCCGCGCACCTACGTCTATCGGCGCGCGGGCGAGCCATGTCGACTCTGCGGGACGACGGTGCTTACGGCCGAGTTGGAAGGCCGCAACGTGTTCTGGTGCCCGGTCTGCCAACGGTGACAAAGTGCGCAGCCCATCGCCCATCCCGCAGTGGTGGTGCCCGGGCGACTTCTGGGATCCCGGCTGGGGCAACAACTGGGACTGGAACAACTACCACGACAACTGGCGTGGACCGGGACCCTACCCGAATGGCGGGCCCGGCTGGGGGCCCGGCCCGGGCGGAGCCGGCGGACCCGGGCCTGGTCCGGCAGGGCCTGCCGGACCAGGCGGCGGGGCCGGGGGCGGACGGTAAGCCCTTCGGTCAAACCGCATGCTGCCGAACGGCTTTCGCGGCCTATGGTCGGCAAATTGCGAGGCCGGGTTAGTCCGGCGTGACACCGAGCGTCGAGTAGACCTCGTTGCTCAGGGCGACGCTGCGAGGGTCGGCGTTGGCCTTACTGGCGTCGTAGCGGTTCATCACGTACGCGTAGCCGATCCCGTGTTCCAGATCGACAAACCCGAATGAACCGCCCAGGCCGCCGTGGCCGAATGTTCGCGGATTAGGGCCGTTGACGGCACGCTGGTTGAGCATGTAGCCCAACCCCCAGCCGTGATCGGCCACCCGGGGACCGAGCACCAGATCGGTGTCGAAGCCGCCTTGCGGCGCTCGGACCAGGTCCATGTGTTCACGGCTGAGCAGCTTCTCTTGGGCGAGCGCGTTGTAGAACGTCGCCAAGCCCAGTGCCGAGACCAGGCCGTTGGTGCCGGGGAACTCCAGCTCACGCCAGAGTTGCATGTCGTTGTTGCCGACTTCATCGGCGGGGGCGAATCCCATCGAGACCGATAGCGCGGCTTTGGGGTGTTCGTCCAGGCTGGCCGGACAGCTGGGGGCTTGCACGTCGGCGAGCATCCCGCGGACCTTCGGCTCGTTCACCATGTCGGCACAGCGATGCTGTTCGTACCGGGGCAGGCCGATGTGGATGTCGGCGCCGATCGGTTCGGCGATCTCGGTGCGCAAATAGTGGCCGATCGTGCGACCGGTGATCCGGCGGAACACTTCGCCGAGGATGAAACCGAACGTGGTCATGTGGTAGCCCTGAGCAGTACCCGGCTGCCACCATGGTTCCGCCGCCGCCAGTTGCTCGCAGACAAAATCCCAGTCGGTGACTTGCTCCCAGCTCAGTCGCTTGTTCGGTCCGATCACGCCGGATCGGTGGCTCAGCACCATGGCCACGGTCACGGCTTCCTTGCCCTTTTGCCCGAACTCGGGCCAATAGCGGGCCACCGGTGCCTGCAGGTCCAGCTCACCGCGGTCGGCGAGTTGGTGGATGCAGGTGGCCGCCAGGCCCTTGGTGCCGGACAGCACGTTGGTCAGGGTGTCTTGTCGCCAGGGCCGGGTACCGGCAGCGTCCGCCGAACCGCCCCAGAGGTTGACGACGAGATCGCCGTCCACCCACACGGCGACGGCCGCGCCGACTTCGTGACCCGACCTGAAGTTGCGCTCGAACGCGTCACGTACTTTGGCGAAGTCGGGCGCGCATGTGCCTTTGACCTCGGCATTACACATGGCGCATTCCCCCCGGGGCGGCGAAGTCTGAGCGGGCGACGGGAATCGAACCCGCGTCGCTAGTTTGGAAGACTAGGGCTCTACCATTGAGCTACGCCCGCATGCATTAAGTCGAGCGAAACTCTACGTGGTGGCCGAGATCAAATCTAATCGACGCAGTGATGTGACGCGCGCCGCGGATGCCGTCAGGTCCTCGGAGGTCGCTGCGGGCCCGGTGTCGCCGGGCCGTAGGATCGCGAGGTCAGCGCGGGGTGTAGCGCAGCTTGGTAGCGCATCCGCTTTGGGAGCGGAAGGCCGCAGGTTCAAATCCTGTCACCCCGACCAGCCGACCGTCCGGAACAACCATCGAGGAGCACATTCGTGAAGAGCAGCGTCGAGCATTTGAGCCCTACTCGGGTTCGTATCAATGTGGAGGTGCCCTTCGAAGAGCTCGAGCCTGATTTCCAGCGGGCCTACAAGGAGCTGGCCAAACAGGTTCGGCTGCCTGGGTTCCGGCCGGGCAAGGCGCCGATCCGGCTCCTCGAGGCGCGCTTCGGTCGAGAGGCGATGCTCGATCAGATCGTCAACGATGCCCTGCCCAGCCGGTATGGACAGGCGCTGGCCGAGTCGGAGATCCAGCCACTGGGCAGACCCGACATCGAGGTCACCCGAAAGGAGTACGGCCAGGATCTGGCTTTCACCGCGGAGGTCGACGTCCGCCCCAAGATCACGCTGCCCGACCTGGGCCAGTTGTCGGTCTCAGTGGAGTCCATCGAGGTCAGCGACGACGACGTCGAAGCTGAGCTGCAGTCGCTGCGCGCCCGCTTCGGCACGCTAAACCCGGTCGAGCGGCCGGTGGCGGTCGGCGACTTTGTCACGATCGACCTGTCGGCAACCGTCGATGGGGAGGAGGTGCCCAACGCCGCCGCTGAGGGACTGTCACACGAGGTCGGCTCCGGTCGCCTGATCGCAGGGCTCGACGACGCGATCGTCGGCCTGTCCGTCGACGAGTCTCGGGTTTTCACCGCCAAGTTGGCAGCCGGCGAACACGCCGGACGCGACGCGGAGGTCACCGTCACTGTCAAGTCCGTCAAGGAGCGCGAGCTACCCGAGCCCGACGACGAGTTCGCCCAGTTGGCTAGCGAGTTCGACACCATCGAGGAACTGCGAGCCAACCTGCGTGAGCAGGTGCTGCAGGCAAAGCGCGCCCAGCAGGCGGAGCAGATCCGCAACGCCACCATCGACACCTTGCTCGAGCAGGTCGACGTGCCGGTGCCGGAGTCCTATGTCCAGGCGCAGTACGACAGCGTCATCCACAGCGCACTCAGCGGCATCGACCACGACGAGGCCAGGTTCAACGAGCTGCTCGCCGAGCAAGGCTCGTCGCGTCAGGCGTTCGACGCCGAGGCCCGCAGCGCCTCGGAGAAGGACGTCAAGAGGCAGCTGCTGTTGGACGCCCTCGCCGATGAGCTGAAAGTCCAAGTGGGTCAGGAGGACCTCACCGAACGACTGCTGACGACGTCGCGGCAGTATGGCGTCGAGCCGCAACAACTGTTCGCCTACCTTCAGGAGAACAACCAGCTGCCGTCGATGTTCGCCGACGTTCGGCGCGAGGTGGCGGTACGGGCTGTCGCCCGGGCCGCAACGGTCACCGATAGCGACGGCAACACGATCGACACCGGAGAGTTGTTCGGCACGAGCCGCGAGGCTTCGGAAGAGCCCGACGCCGGTGCCCAAGACACAGCTGCGGGCGACGAAGACTCCGGCGCCCCAGACGAAGACTCCGGCGCCCCGGCTGAGACCGCCGACGCCCCGGCCGAGACCGCCGACGCCCCGGCCGAGACCGCCGCGACCGATCCGCCCGGCAAAGAACACAGCGCGTGACGCTGTGAGCGAACGCGCCCATTTCAACGGGTGCGGGAGCGCCACACAGCCAGTGCGGTTGGTTAGGGTCGGTTCTACGGAACTCAAGAAAGCAGGTGTCCCACTGTGAGCCAAGTGACTGACATGCGTTCGAACTCGCAGGGCCTTACCCTGACGGACTCGGTCTATGAGCGCTTGCTCTCCGAGCGCATCATCTTCCTGGGTTCAGAGGTGAACGACGACGTGGCCAACCGGCTGTGCGCGCAGATTCTGCTGCTCGCGGCCGAGGACCCCACCAAGGACATCTCGCTGTACATCAACTCACCGGGCGGATCGATCAGCGCCGGCATGGCGATCTACGACACCATGACCTTGGCACCCTGCGACATCGCCACCTACGCGATGGGCATGGCCGCCTCCATGGGCGAGTTCCTGCTGGCCGCGGGCACCAAAGGCAAGCGTTACGCGCTGCCGCATGCCCGCATCCTCATGCACCAGCCGCTGGGCGGGGTGACCGGCAGTGCGGCCGACATCGCAATTCAGGCCGAGCAGTTCGCGGTCATCAAGAAGGAGATGTTCCGGCTCAACGCCGAATTCACCGGCCAGCCGATCGAGCGCATCGAGGCGGACTCGGATCGCGATCGCTGGTTCACCGCCGAGGAAGCCCTGGAATACGGTTTCGTCGACCACATCATCACCCGCGCCGCAAGCGTCACCAATGGAGAAATGCAGTGAATGCCCAAAACCCTCAGATCCAGCCTCAGGCGCGGTACATCCTGCCGTCGTTCATCGAGCACTCCAGCTTCGGCGTCAAGGAGTCCAACCCCTACAACAAGCTGTTCGAGGAACGCATCATCTTCCTCGGTGTCCAGGTCGACGACGCATCGGCCAACGACATCATGGCGCAGCTGCTCGTGCTCGAGTCGCTGGACCCCGACCGCGATATCACCATGTACATCAACTCGCCCGGCGGCGGGTTCACCTCTCTAATGGCGATCTACGACACCATGCAGTACGTGCGGGCCGACATCCAGACGGTGTGCCTCGGTCAGGCCGCCTCGGCCGCGGCGGTGCTGTTGGCTGCCGGGACGCCGGGTAAGCGGATGGCGCTGCCCAACGCGCGGGTGCTGATCCACCAGCCGTCGTTGTCGGGGGTGATCCAGGGTCAATTCTCCGATCTGGAGATCCAGGCCGCCGAGATCGAGCGGATGCGCACGCTGATGGAGACCACGCTGGCGCGCCACACCGGCAAGGACGCCGCGGTGATCCGCAAGGACACCGACCGAGACAAGATCCTGACCGCCGAAGAGGCCAAAGACTACGGCATCATCGACACCGTTCTGGAATACCGGAAGCTGTCCGCGCAGAAGGCTTGAACTAGGCCTCAACGGCCAGTACCCGCCGGATCTCGGCAATGTCGGCTGGCCCCACCCGGCAGCATCCGCCGACGATGCGCGCTCCCGCGGCAACCCACTGCGTGGCGAGTTCAGCAGAAAACCGCCGCGGGCCTACCCAGGCACAGCGCCGGCTGTCCCAATGCTCGCCGCTGTTGGGGTAGACGATCACCGGCTTGCCCACGTCGGCGCAGGCGATTGCCGCCAACACGTCGTCGGGAGCGCAGCAATTGACGCCCACCGCGACGATCTCCGGAACTCCCGCGGCCACCGCGAACGCGCCGGACAGCGGTTGCCCGGCTCGGGTTCGGGTCCCGTCGATCGTGTAGCTGAGCCAGGCCGGCACGCCCACCTGGCGCACCAGGTTGACGAGTGCTTCGGCCTCGTCGACATCGGGGATGGTTTCCAGTGCCAGCACGTCTGCGCCGGCGGCCGCCAACACCTCCAGCCGCGGGCGATGCCACCGGGTTAGCGCCCTGACGCTGAGTCCGTAGCGGCCGCGATATTCCGACCCATCGGCGAGCGCGGCACCGTAGGGTCCGACGGAGGCGGCCACCCGAAGGCCGGCCGCGCCGACCTCGTCCCGGGCGCTCGCGGCGAGTTCAACACTGCGGCGCAGCAACGCGACCGCGTCGTCTCGGCCGATCCCGTGCGCGGCGAATCCCTCGAACGACGCCTGGTAACTGGCCGTCGTGGCGATCGTGGCACCGGCGCGAAAGTACGCCGCATGCACCGCGGTGATCTCCTGCGGCGCTTCGGTCAGCAGCCGCGCCGACCACAACGGGTCGGCAAGGTCATGACCGCGGGCCTCGAGCTCGGTGGCCAGGCCGCCGTCGCTGATCACCACGGAATCAGCAGCCAACCGCACAACGTCACTGTAGGGGTCACTGTAGGGTGGTCGCTTGGGGTGTGGGCCGCCACCGGGTCCGCCAGTTGATCCAGTTGATGAGCATCGGTTGCATAACGACCGCGACACGCCAGAGACACCGATCGCGCGTCTCGACGAGTGCCGGGCGCCGCCGGGCGATATGTTTCATTCCGACACGAGGCTATGAATACCCAGGAATATCAAAGACGCTATTCGGCGCCAACAGTCGCGGTGGGCCACAGCAAGCGGGTAGCGTCGGGGAGTACACGCGGCACGGTAAGTCGAACGGCGAACAGGAAGTAGGCCCTCACCATCATGGCGCGCATAGGAGACGGCGGTGACCTGCTGAAGTGCTCGTTCTGCGGGAAGAGTCAAAAACAGGTCAAGAAGCTCATCGCCGGTCCCGGAGTGTACATCTGCGATGAGTGCATCGACCTTTGCAACGAGATCATCGAAGAGGAACTCGCCGACGCCGACGATGTGAAACTCGATGAGCTGCCCAAGCCGGTTGAAATCCGGGAATTCCTCGAGGGCTACGTCATCGGACAGGACACCGCCAAACGGACCCTGGCCGTCGCGGTCTACAACCACTACAAACGTATCCAGGCCGGCGAGAAGAGCCGCGACTCCCGGCACGAGCCGGTCGAGCTGACCAAATCCAACATCTTGATGCTCGGGCCTACCGGTTGCGGTAAGACCTACCTGGCCCAGACGCTGGCCAAGATGCTCAATGTGCCGTTCGCCATCGCTGACGCCACGGCGCTCACCGAGGCCGGTTATGTCGGTGAAGACGTCGAGAACATTCTGCTGAAACTGATTCAGGCAGCCGACTACGACGTCAAGCGCGCCGAGACGGGCATCATCTACATTGACGAGGTCGACAAGATCGCCCGCAAGAGCGAGAACCCGTCGATTACCCGCGACGTCTCGGGAGAAGGCGTTCAGCAGGCCCTGCTGAAGATTCTCGAGGGCACCCAGGCATCGGTTCCCCCGCAGGGCGGCCGCAAGCACCCGCACCAAGAGTTCATCCAGATCGACACCACCAACGTGCTTTTCATCGTGGCGGGCGCGTTCGCCGGGCTGGAGAAGATCATCTACGAGCGGGTGGGCAAGCGCGGCTTGGGCTTTGGCGCCGAAGTCCGCTCCAAGGCCGAGATCGACACCACCGACCACTTTGCCGACGTGATGCCCGAGGACCTGATCAAGTTCGGCTTGATCCCCGAATTCATCGGCCGCCTGCCTGTGGTTGCCTCGGTCACCAACCTGGACAAGGAGTCGTTGGTCAAGATCTTGTCCGAGCCGAAGAACGCTCTGGTCAAGCAGTACACCCGGCTCTTCGAGATGGACGGTGTGGAGCTGGAGTTCACCGACGACGCGCTGGAGGCGATCGCCGACCAAGCGATCCACCGCGGCACCGGCGCCCGCGGCTTGCGGGCGATTATGGAAGAAGTTCTGTTGCCGGTGATGTATGACATCCCCAGCCGCGACGACGTCGCCAAAGTGGTGGTCACCAAGGAGACCGTGCAGGACAACGTGCTGCCGACCATCGTGCCGCGCAAGCCGTCCCGTTCCGAGCGTCGCGACAAGAGCGCCTAGCCTCGCGAAGATACGGGCCCGTCGCGACCAGGCTCGGTACCCGCGTCGGTTAGCATCGACACGATCGAGCGGTCTTAGACGTCTTAGACGCGGTGGGTGAGAAAGTGACCAAGACCACAGTTTGGGCTGCCATCGCAACGGTCCCCGTCCTGACATCGGCTTTTAGCGAATCGACCGCCCTCTGCCAAGGTTCCGTGCCAGCCAAGCGCGCAGGAACAAGTGTCATACTTGATACCGCCAGTGACACCAAAACGTGAGGTGGGGGAGCCATTCCGACGGCGTAACCTGAAATCGCACCGGAGTGCTTCTCCTGATTAGGGTCTGACTACATCCTGATCACAGAAGGAAGGCGGAGACGTGGATCCGAACGGCAGCGGAGCCGAGTCAGAGTCTCATGCCGTGGCGTCGCATGCCCGGCACGAGCGGCGGCGCCTGGAACATGTCGTCATCCGTTTCGCCGGGGACTCCGGCGACGGGATGCAGCTGACCGGCGACAGGTTCACTTCAGAAGCGGCCATCTTCGGCAACGACCTGGCCACCCAGCCGAACTATCCCGCCGAGATCCGGGCTCCGGCGGGCACCTTGCCCGGGGTGTCGTCCTTTCAGATACAGATTGCTGACTACGACATCCTGACTGCCGGTGACCGGCCGGACGTGCTGGTCGCGATGAACCCGGCAGCGCTGAAGGCCAATATCGGTGACCTGCCGCGCGGGGGCATGGTGATCGCCAATTCGGACGAGTTCACCAAGCGCAACTTGATGAAGGTCGGCTATGTCACCAATCCGCTGGAATCCGACGAATTGGACGAGTACGTCGTGCATTCCGTCCCGATGACCACGTTGACCCTGGCGGCAGTGGAAACCGTCGGTGCGTCGAAGAAAGACGGCCAGCGCGCCAAGAACATGTTCGCTTTGGGGTTGTTGTCGTGGATGTACGGGCGGCCGATTCGGAGCAGTGAAAACTTCATCAGAGAGAAGTTTGCGCGCAAGCCCGGGATCGCCGAGATCAATGTGCTGGCCCTCAAGGCGGGGTGGAACTACGGCGAGACCACCGAGGCGTTCGGCACCACGTACGAGGTTCCTGCGGCGGCTTTGCCGCCCGGTGAATACCGGCAAATCTCGGGCAACACCGCTATGGCGTACGGGATCGTTGCAGCGGGTCAGCTCGCCAATGCTCCGGTGGTGCTGGGCAGCTATCCGATTACGCCGGCGTCCGACATCCTGCACGAGCTGTCAAAACACAAGAACTTCAATGTCGTCACCTTCCAGGCCGAAGACGAGATCGGGGGTGTCTGCGCGGCCCTGGGCGCGGCCTACGGCGGTGCGATTGGTGTCACCAGCACGTCCGGGCCGGGTATTTCGCTGAAGTCCGAGGCACTAGGCCTTGGCGTGATGACCGAACTGCCGTTGATCGTCATCGATGTGCAGCGAGGTGGACCGTCGACTGGCCTGCCCACCAAAACCGAGCAGGCTGACCTGCTGCAGGCGTTGTATGGCCGCAACGGTGAGTCACCGGTTGCGGTGCTGGCGCCGCGGTCGCCGGCCGACTGCTTCGAGGTCGCCGTCGAGGCGGTGCGGATTGCCCTTGCCTACCAGACCCCGGTGATCGTCTTGTCCGATGGGGCCATCGCCAACGGCTCGGAACCGTGGCGAATTCCCGATATCACGACCTTTGAACCCATCGCGCACAAGTTCGCCAAACCGGACGAGCCTTTCCAGCCGTACAACCGCGACCCCGAGACTCTCGCCCGTCAGTTCGCCGTGCCCGGCACTCCCGGTCTGGAGCACCGCATCGGCGGGCTGGAAGCTGCCAATGGCTCCGGTGCCATCTCCTACGAGCCGATGAATCACGACCTGATGGTTCGAATTCGCCAAGCCAAGATTGACGGAATCCGAGTTCCCGACCTCGAGGTCGACGACCCGACGGGGGACGCTGAGCTGTTGTTGATCGGCTGGGGCAGCTCTTACGGGCCGATCGGCGAGGCATGCCGACAGGCGCGGCGCAGGGGGGTCAAGGTCGCGCATGCCCACTTGCGGTACCTCAGCCCATTTCCGGCGAACCTGGGTGACGTGCTGCGACGTTACCCGCAGGTAGTGGCGCCCGAGATGAATCTGGGCCAGCTGGCGTTGGTGCTACGCGGAAAGTATCTGGTCGACATTCAATCGGTAACCAAAGTTCAAGGGTTGTCGTTCTTGGCCGACGAAATTGGCCGAGTTATCCGCGCCGCATTGGGCGGGACACTGGCCGAGATTGAGCAAGACAAGACGATGGTCGCCAAATTGGGGGCGGCCCCCATTGGGGCGGGAGCTGTCGAATGACCGGCGCCGCGACCCGGTGGGGCACCGCCCGCCAGCGGGGGACCAGGCAATGAGGAGGAGCGACGTTCATGACTAGCGTGACCGGCGATCTGGCGGGCACAGACCTCGGGCTAACGCCAAGTTTGACCAAGAACTCGCGGGTGCCCACGACGGATCAACCGCAGAAGGCCAAGGATTACACCAGTGACCAGGAGGTCCGCTGGTGCCCAGGGTGCGGGGACTACGTCATCCTCAACACCATTCGCAACTTTCTGCCCGAACTCGGATTACGCCGCGAGAACATCGTGTTCATCAGCGGTATCGGATGCTCCAGCCGCTTCCCGTACTACCTGGAGACCTACGGATTCCACTCGATCCACGGCCGCGCGCCGGCGATCGCGACTGGGCTGGCGCTGGCCCGCGAGGACCTGTCGGTGTGGGTGGTCACCGGCGACGGCGATGCGTTGTCGATCGGTGGTAACCACCTGATCCATGCAATGCGCCGCAACGTCAACATCACGGTTCTGCTGTTCAACAACCGGATCTACGGCCTGACCAAGGGTCAATACTCACCGACGTCGGAGGTCGGCAAGATCACCAAGTCGACCCCGATGGGTTCGCTGGATACTCCGTTCAACCCGGTCTCGCTGGCCTTGGGTGCCGAGGCGACGTTCGTCGGCCGCGCTTTGGATTCCGACCGCGCCGGGCTTTCCGAGGTGCTACGCGCTGCTGCCCAGCACCGCGGTGCCGCGCTGGTCGAAATCCTGCAGGACTGCCCGATATTCAACGACGGCTCCTTCGACGCGCTGCGCAAGGAGGGGGCGGAGGAGCGGGTCATCAACGTCCGCCACGGTGAACCGATCGTGTTCGGCGCCAACGGTGAATACTGCGTCGTGAGGTCTGGCTTCAGCCTCGATGTGGCCAAGACCGCCGACGTGGCTGTCGATGAGATCGTGGTGCACGACGCGCACGCCGACGACGCGGCGTACGCATTCGCGTTGTCTCGGCTGTCCGATCAAAACCTTGAGCACACCGTGCTCGGAATCTTCCGTCACATCAGCAGGCCCACCTACGATGACGCGGCACGTTCTCAGGTCAGCGCCGCCCAGAGTGCGGTTCCGTCCGACACCACCGCGCTGCAGGCGCTACTCCGCGGGCGCGACACCTGGACTGTCGGCTGACGTGGGCGAACCGGTGCCGGGAGCAGCGTCACTGGCGGGGGTCGTCCTGGCCGGCGGAGAGTCGCGGCGGATGGGTCGTGACAAAGCCACGCTGCCGCTGCCGGGAGGGACCACAACGCTGGTCGAGCACGTGGTCGGTGTCGTCGGACAGCGCTGCGAGCCGGTATTCGTGATGGCGGCCCCCGGGCAACCATTGCCCCCGTTGCCGGTAGCCGTGCTGCGCGACGAAGTGCGGGGGCTCGGTCCGTTGCCGGCGACCGGGCGCGGCTTGCGCGCGGCCGCGGCAGCCGGCGCGCGGCTTGCGTTCGTGTGCGCCGTCGACATGCCTTTGCTGACAGTCGAATTGATCGATGATCTGGTGCGCCGTGCGGTGCAGACCAATGCCGAAGTGGTGCTGCCGTGGGACGGTCGCAGCCACTACTTGACTGCGGTATACCGGACCGAGTTGGCCGATCGGGTTGATGCATTGGTTGCTGCCGGTGAGCGCAGGATGAGCGCCTTCGTCGATGCTTGCGACGCTCAACGGATCGTGATGTCGAATTCCGGGCCGCTGTCGAATGTCAATACCGCGGCCGACTTGCGCGTACCAGCACAGCCTCGGCGCTGACCGTTAGCACTTACCGTGCCCGTGTGGCGGGCTGCAATATTTGCGCCCGGTTTGCGTCGGTTTGCTCTCCGGATTGAGCGCAATCGAATTCTTGTGCCGGGCGTGAGTCTTTCACTTCTATCTGTTTTCTCATTTAAATGTTATCTAGTGCGACGCGGAATTTGTTCCGTTATTTCGGCGGTTTTTCCGCCAAGAAAAATCTGGCCCTTGTGCTGTGGATACATATGTTGTTGTAGCACAGCGCATTTCGGCTGAAAACTACCTGGGGAGTGTTCCGTCGTCATCGCCGGCAAATGTGTCAATGCAAGAAGTCAATGTGAGCCCAGCCGACGGCAGACGCCTTGGTCGTGTGCGATCAGCGGCTGGGCCGGCCTCGGCGCGCCGAGATGTCGCGGCTACCGCGCCGGACCTGGCCGATGAGGTCATGGAACACGAAAGGCCTTAGTGCAAAAGATGTTTCGCTGAGCTATGAATTGCTTCTCGGCCCTGCGATGTCTTCCGGGATTGTCATTTCGGCCGGGGCATCCTCGTGGCCGGGCCTACCGCGATGGTGGGGGTTGGTGCACTATGACCTGCGTCACGGTCACGTGCCAAACGATCCGTTGAATAGGCTGGTGACCAAGAGCGGCAAATGCGTGGCGCAGCTCACAAAATACGCGTGATTCGGCTCACCGTGGCCCCAGAGGCCCGAGGATCGGGTCGCAGCTATAAACAGGCGCTTGACCTGCGGGGACCATTGTGCGACCGCGTCGTGATCCGCTCGTTATAGAACCGAAATATCAGTTCGACCGGGGTGACGAATCCAAATCGTTATCGTACGGTGCGTTTAGCCCGAAATCGGGCATCAGTAGTTAAACACAATTGAATCCACGGATCCCGCGTGTGAGCGGAGCTGAAGGCGGCACAGATCTAGCACAGCCGTCGCAGCGGTCGGGAAGAACCCCGACGGGCAACTCGGGCCCTCCGCTGTCGTGCCGAAACGAGACGGCACGTCCCAAAGCAGCAATTCCACCTGGACATCGCATCCAACCCACCGCCGTGGGCTGGCTCGCTTTGGCGTGCGCACCGCGAAAGGAACAATGTTGAAGAACGTCCGTAAGACGCTCATCGTTGCCGCGATCACGGGGGCGCTCGTGACCGTGCCGTCCGGTACCGCCGCTGCGGACGAGGGCCTTGACCCGAACGCGGCGCCCGGCCCCGATGCGGTGGGCTTCGACCCGAACGTGCCTCCGGCTCCGGATGCCTTTGCTCCGGGCGCCCCGGACGACGCACCGGCCCCTGAGCTCGTGGGTTTCGACCCGAACGTGCCCCCGCCTGCGGCCGTCGACGCTGTGATCGCGCCTGTCGACATGCCGGAGGCGCCGGCTCCGGACGCCGCACCGCCGGCCCCGGAACCCGGGGACTTCGACCCGAACATGGCGCCACCGCCGGCCCCGGACGTCCCGCCTCCGCCGCCGGCTCCCAAGGCCTACAGCGTGAACTGGGACGCGATCGCGCAGTGTGAGTCGGGTGGCAACTGGGCCATCAACACCGGTAACGGCTACTCCGGCGGCCTGCAGTTCACCTCCGGCACCTGGCATGCCAACGGCGGTTCAGGCTCGGCGGCCAGCGCCAGCCGTGAGGAACAGATCCGCGTGGCCGAGAACGTACTGCATTCGCAGGGGATCGGCGCCTGGCCGGTCTGCGGTCGTCGCGGCTGACCACACCGCCAGGCGATATAGCCGAACACCGGGTGCCGGGCCTTCGGGCCCGGCACCCGTCGTATTCGGGGTCGCATGCCCGCCGGGCCGCGCACCGCGGGTAGCGTCTGGCCAGTGACCGCAGCGCCGCGTGAATTCGACATCATCCTCTACGGAGCCACGGGTTTTGTCGGCAAGCTGACCGCCGAATACCTGGCTCGAGCCGGCGGAGACGCGCGAATCGCGCTGGCCGGTAGGTCTACCGAGCGATTGCTCGCCGTTCGTGACACGTTGGGAGAACCCGCGCAGTCCTGGTCAGTCGTCGACGCCGACGCCGGGTCGCCCGCGACTCTCGAGCACATGGCCGCACGCACGCGAGTCGTCGTCACCACGGTCGGGCCCTATATGCGCTACGGGCTGCCATTGGTGGCCGCGTGCGCCGCCGCCGGCACCGATTACGCCGACCTGACCGGTGAGCCACCGTTTGTCCGTGACAGCATCGATCAGCACCACAAGCAGGCCGCCGACGCCGGTGCCCGGATCGTGCATGCCTGCGGTTTCGACTCGATCCCGTCAGATCTCAGCGTGTACGCCCTGTACCGCGCCGCGCACGATGACGGCACCGGGGAACTGGGCGACACCCACTTCGTCGTCCGGTCCCTCGCCGGCGGGCTGTCCGGCGGCACCATCGCGTCGCTGCTGGAAATTCTGCGTGCCGTCTCCGCCGACCCCGACCTGCGTCGGTCCTTCGCCGACCCGTACACACTGAGCACCGACCGCGCCGCCGAGCCCGAACTCGGCCCGCAGCCCGATCTGCCATGGCGGCGCGGTAGTCAGCTTGCTCCCGAGCTGCGCGGACTGTGGATGGCCGGGTTCATGATGGCGCCGACCAATACCAGGATCGTGCGCCGCAGCAACGCGCTGTTGGAGTGGGCCTACGGCAGGCGGTTCCGGTACAGCGAGCACATGAGCCTGGGATCATCGCTGCTGGCGCCGCTGGCGTCGGCGATGATCAGCGGGGTCGGCAACGTGACGACCGGATTGGGCAGCCGATATTTCCGGCTGCTACCGCAAGGGCTGGTGCGGCGGATGGTGCCCAAGCCGGGCACCGGCCCAAGCGCGGCGGCTCGCGAGCGTGGCTACTACCGGATCGAGACCTACACCACCACAACCTCGGGCGCCCGATATGTGGCACGCATGAAGCAGGACGGCGATCCCGGCTACAAGGCGACGTCGGTGTTGCTGGGGGAGTGCGGTCTGGCGCTGGCATTCGATCGCGACAAGCTCTCGGATCTGCACGGTGTGCTGACTCCGGCCGCCGCGATGGGTGACGCACTGCTGGCTCGCTTCCCGGCCGCCGGTGTGTCGTTGCACACCGAGCGACTGGCCTGACCCGGTGACGGCGTACGTCTAGGGTCAGAAGGGAGGTGGCTTGATATCCGACCCCGAAGGCAGCCCGCACCAATGCCCGGTCTTGATGATCTCTACACCCAGATTCCTACGTCTGACATCGCGCGCAAGCTCGGCGCCGACGAAACCGAGGTGGACGCGGCGGTCCACACGCTGGTACCGGTGCTGCTTACCGGATTGCACCGGCATTCGCAGGATCCCGAACACGCCGGCCGGATCGAGTCGGCCGCCAGCAGCCACGCCGCGCGTGGTCTGCTCGACGCGGGCGGGGCGCTCGACCAGGTTGACCGGCGCCGCGAGGAAGAGGCCGAAGAGGCCGAAGAGGCCGAAGAGGCCGTCGCCACGCTATTCGCCGGTAATGACAGCGACCGCGTGGCATCGGCGCTGGCCAGTGGTGGGGCCGGAAGGAGAGAACTTCTGCAGCGGTTGTTGCCGCTGGTGCTCCCGATCGTGTTGGCATACCTGGGAAATCAGCTCCGGCCGGGCGGCGCACTGCAGGGTTCGGCTGTCCAGCACGAGGAAACAGGCGCCGGTGGCGGCCTGGCTCAGCTGCTCGGCGGGATCCTCGGGGGCGGCATTGATGAAACGTCCCTCGGCAACCTGCTGGGTGGCAGAGGCCGCGCGCTGGGGGACATCATCGGCGGGCTCCTCGGCGGCAAAAAGTAACCCGGCGCAATCCGTCGGCCGGACCGGATAACGAAAGGCACAGCATGTCAGACACGCTCGGTGAAGGACAGCGGCTGCAGCGAGGGGAATCCTTGGTCTCCAACAACGGGGCCTACACCTTGACCCTGCAAGAAGACGGCAACCTGGTGCTCGCCGCCGACGGCACGCCGGTATGGGCCACGGCGACCGACGGCCAGGACGTGGTGCATGCCGAGCTGCAGACCGATGGCAACTTCGTCCTCTACACGCCGGAGCGACCGGTCTGGCACAGCGACACCATGGGTCGGAAGAGCGTCAGGCTGGTGCTTCAGGATGACCGCAACCTGGTGCTCTACGCGCCCGACGGCCCGGCCTGGGCCACCGGGACACAGACCGACACGCCGCCGGCCGACCTGCAGAAATCTGTTGGCGTCCCGGAGGTGACCGGTGCGGCGCAGGCGGCGCAGCCCGTCGGGGCAGCGGCGCCGGAGCCCATCGCACCGGCGGTCGCCGACGAGCCGGCTGAGCCCGCTCCCAACACGTACACGGTGGTCTCCGGCGACACCTTGTGGGGCATCGCCGAACGCTTCTACGGTGACGGGAACAAATACCAGGCGCTGGTCGACGCCAACGCGATTCCCAATCCCGACCTGATCCATCCCGGCCAGGTGCTCACGATTCCTTGATTGGCTCCCTGACAGCTGTTCACCTGCGGTTTTAGGCGCCTACACGCCGCCACGCGGCGGTTCCTAGAATTGACCGGTGACCGCGCGCGCCCGCTTCGACGCCGACCAGCTGCCCAAGTCGTGGGACCCGGGTGCGATGGAGGGTGCCATCTACCAGAAGTGGCTGGATGCCGGTTACTTCATCGCGGACCCCACCAGCAGCAAGCCCGCCTACTCGATCGTGCTGCCGCCGCCAAATGTGACCGGCAGCCTGCATATGGGCCACGCCCTGGAACACACCATGATGGACGCCCTGACCCGCCGAAAACGGATGCAGGGCTACGAGGTGCTGTGGCAGCCGGGCACCGACCATGCCGGTATCGCCACCCAGAGCGTGGTGGAAAAGCAGCTGGCGGTCGACGGCAAGACCAAAGAGGACTTCGGCCGTGAGTTGTTCGTCGAAAAGGTCTGGGACTGGAAGCGGGAGTCGGGCGGGGCGATCGGTGGCCAGATGCGCCGGCTGGGTGACGGGGTGGACTGGAGCCGCGACCGGTTCACCATGGACGAGGGCCTGTCCCGGGCGGTGCGGACGATCTTCAAGAGGCTCTACGATGCCGGGCTGATCTACCAGGCCGAGCGGTTGGTCAACTGGTCGCCGGTACTTCAGACGGCGATCTCGGACCTGGAGGTCAACTACCTCGACGTCGAAGGCGAGCTGGTGTCGTTCCGGTACGGCTCGCTGGACGACTCGCAACCGCACATCGTGGTCGCCACTACGCGGGTGGAGACGATGCTCGGCGACACCGCCATCGCGGTCCACCCCGACGACGATCGCTACCGCCACCTGGTCGGCACCAGCCTGCCGCACCCCTTTGTCGACCGGCAGCTGATCATCGTTGCCGACGAGCATGTGGACCCCGAATTCGGCACCGGCGCGGTCAAAGTCACGCCCGCTCACGACCCGAACGACTTCGAGATCGGGATGCGACACAGCCTGCCGATGCCCTCGATCATGGATGCTAGGGGCCGAATTGCCGACACCGGAACACAATTCGACGGCATGGACCGATTCGAAGCGCGGATCGCGGTGCGCGAGGCACTTGCCGCCCAAGGCCGCGTCGTCGAGGAGAAACGCCCCTACCTGCACAGCGTGGGACATTCCGAGCGCAGCGGGGAGCCGATCGAACCGCGGCTGTCGTTGCAGTGGTGGGTCCGGGTGGAATCGTTGGCCAAGGCCGCCGGTGACGCGGTGCGTAACGGCGACACCGTGATTCACCCCGCCAGCCTGGAACCGCGCTGGTTCGCCTGGGTCGACGACATGCACGACTGGTGCATCTCGCGACAGCTGTGGTGGGGTCATCGCATCCCGATCTGGTACGGGCCCGACGGCGAAAAGGTGTGTGTGGGCCCGGACGAGACACCGCCGGAGGGCTGGGCGCAGGACCCCGACGTGCTGGACACCTGGTTCTCCTCCGCGCTGTGGCCGTTCTCCACGCTGGGCTGGCCCGAAAAGACGCCGGAGTTGGAAAAGTTCTATCCGACAAGCGTTCTGGTCACGGGTTACGACATCTTGTTCTTCTGGGTGGCGCGGATGATGATGTTCGGCACCTTCGTCGGCGCCGACGACGCCATTACGCTCAACGGCCGTCGCGGCCCTCAAGTGCCGTTCACCGACGTTTTCCTGCACGGGCTGATTCGTGACGAGTTCGGCCGCAAGATGAGTAAGTCCAAGGGCAACGTCATCGACCCGCTGGAGTGGATGGACACGTTCGGTGCCGATGCGTTGCGGTTCACGCTGGCCCGCGGAGCCAGCCCCGGTGGCGACTTAGCGATCGGCGAGGACGCCGTCCGCGCATCGCGCAACTTCACCACCAAGCTGTTCAACGCGACCCGCTACGCACTGCTCAACGGCGCCGTGCTGGCGCCCTTACCGGCGCCGGCCGAGCTGACCGATGCCGACCGCTGGATCCTGGGACGATTGGAAGAGGTTCGAGCCGAAGTCGATTCGGCATTCGACGGCTACGAGTTCAGCCGCGCCTGCGAGGCGTTGTATCACTTCGCCTGGGACGAGTTCTGCGACTGGTATGTCGAACTGGCAAAAACCCAACTGGCCGAAGGACTCTCGCATACCACAGCGGTACTGGCTGCGGCGTTGGACACGCTGCTTCGGCTGCTGCACCCGGTGATCCCGTTCATCACCGAGGCGCTCTGGCAGGCCCTGATGGATGGGGAGACCCGGGAAGAGTCACTGGTGGTCGCCGACTGGCCGCAGCCCTCCGGGATCACTCTGGATCCCATTGCCGCGCAGCGCATCAGCGATATGCAAAAGCTGGTGACCGAGGTCCGGCGATTCCGCGGCGATCAGGGTCTGGCCGACCGGCAAAAGGTGCCGGCCCGGTTGGCCGGTATCGACGAGTCGGACCTCAACACTCAGGTTGCCGCCGTGACATCGCTGGCATGGCTCACCGCCGCTCGTCCGGATTTCTGCCCGTCGGTGTCATTGGAGGTTCGGCTGAGCCGGGCAATGGTCGTCGTCGAACTCGACACCTCCGGCACGATCGACGTGGCCGCTGAGCGCCGCCGGCTGGAAAAGGAATTGGCCGCGGCGCAAAAGGAGCTGGCAGCAACCGGCGCCAAATTGGCGAACACGGATTTTCTGGCCAAGGCGCCCGAAGCCGTTGTCGGCAAGATCCGCGACCGGCAGCGGCTGGCGCAAGAGGAAACCGACCGCATCACGGCCAGGTTAGCTGCGCTGCAATGAGTTTCGAGTCGACAGACCGGCCATCCACCGGCATGGCTCCCACGCCCGACGAGATCGCTTCCCTGCTGCAGGTCGAGCACCTGCTGGACCAGCGCTGGCCGGAGACTCGCATCGAGCCGAGCCTGACAAGGATCAGCGCGCTGCTGGATCTGCTGGGTTCGCCGCAACTCAGCTATCCCTCGATTCACATCGCCGGCACCAACGGCAAGACGTCGGTGGCGCGGATGGTCGACGCGTTGGTCACCGCTTTGCAGCAACGCACCGGCCGCACCACCAGCCCGCACCTGCAGTCGGTGGTGGAACGGATCTCGATCGACGGAAAGCCGATCAGCCCGGCGCAGTACGTGGCGACGTACCGGGAAATCGAGCCGTTCGTGCAGATGATCGACGAGCAGTCGCAGAATGGCTTGTTAGGAGAAGAGGGCCCGCGCCTGAGCAAGTTCGAGGTGCTCACCGCGATGGCGTTCGCCGCGTTCGCCGACGCGCCCGTCGACGTCGCGGTGATCGAGGTGGGTATGGGTGGACGATGGGACGCCACCAACGTGATCAGTGCGCCGGTGGCGGTGATCACCCCGATCAGCAAGGACCATGTCGACTACCTCGGGAACGACATCGCCGGCATCGCAGGGGAGAAGGCGGGCATTATCCGCCGAGCCGCCGAGGGCTCGCCGGACACGGTCGCGGTCATCGCGCGTCAGCGCCCGGAGGCCATGGAGGTGCTGCTGGGCCAGGCGGTCCGCGCCGACGCCGCGGTCGCCCGGGAGGATTCGGAGTTCGCCGTGCTGGACCGGCAGGTCGCCGTCGGCGGCCAGGTGCTGCAACTGCAAGGCCTGGGCGGGGTGTACTCCGACATCTACCTGCCGCTGCACGGTGAACACCAGGCGCACAACGCGGTGGTGGCGCTGGCCGCCGTCGAGGCCTTCTTCGGCGCGGGCGCCCAGCGCCAGCTCGACGTCGAGGCGGTCCGGGCGGGATTCGCCGCGGCCACCAGCCCGGGCCGGCTGGAACGGATGCGCAGCGCACCTACCGTGTTCATCGACGCCGCCCACAATCCCGCCGGGGCGGCTGCGCTGGCCCGGACGCTGGCCGGCGAGTTCGACTTCCGGACGTTGGTCGGGGTGGTCAGCGTGCTGGCCGACAAGGACGTCGACGGCATTCTGCAAGCCGTGGAGCCGGTATTCGACTCGGTTGTGGTGACCCACAACGGGTCGCCGCGCGCGCTGGATGTCGAGTCGCTGGCCGCGGCTGCCCGGGAGCGGTTCGGGCCCGATCGGGTGCTCACCGCCGCGAACCTCAGCGATGCCATCGACACGGCGACCGCGCTGGTCGACGAGGCGGCAGCTGACCCGGGCGACGCGTTGTCCGGCACGGGGATTGTCATCACCGGCTCGGTTGTCACCGCCGGGGCTGCCCGCACCCTGTTTGGTCGTGACCCGGAATGACCGAGCAACCGGCAGCGCCCACACCACCGGCCGACCCGTGGAAGAGCTTCGCTGCGGTCATGGCCGCGACACTGCTTCTCGAGGCGATCGTGGTGCTGCTGGCCGTACCCGTGGTGGGCGCGGTGGGCGGCGGGCTGAGTCCGGCATCGCTGGGGTATCTGACCGGGCTGGCCGCGGCATTGATCCTGCTTGCCGGGCTGCAGCGCAGACCGTGGGCGATCTGGGTGAACCTCGGCGTCCAGCTGGTGCTGCTGGCCGGGTTCGCCGTGTACCCGGGGGTCGGCTTCATCGGCGTGCTGTTCACCGGGGTATGGGTGCTGATCGCCTACTTCCGGGCCGAGGTCCGGCGGCGGGAGCGAGGAGGAGCGTCGCCGCCGGGCTGAGCCGGGCCTGCCGTGCGCGTTCAGCGTTGGCCATCTACTGTTAGCCACCGTGACTGAACGGACCCTCGTACTGATCAAGCCTGACGGTGTGCAACGCGGACTGATCGGCGAGATCATCGGCCGCATCGAGCGCAAAGGCCTGACCATCGCGGCGCTGGAGCTCCGGAACGTCACCGACGAGCTGGCCGGCCGTCATTATGCCGAACACGAAGGCAAGCCGTTCTTCGGGTCGTTGCTCGAGTTCATCACGTCGGGGCCGGTGGTGGCGGCCATCGTGGAGGGGCCGCGAGCGGTCGCGGCGTTTCGCCAGCTCGCCGGCGGCACCGACCCGGTGGACATGGCCACGCCCGGCACCATCCGCGGCGACTTCGCCTTGGAAACCCAGTTCAACCTGGTGCACGGCTCCGATTCGGCCGAGTCGGCGCAGCGCGAGATCGCGCTCTGGTTTCCCGGCGGCTAGCGCCTGGACACCGGCCGGTGAGCCGGATTCATGGGTGTGGCGGCTCAGACGAGGGTGATCCTGCCCGGTGATATGGGATACTGACTGCGGGTGAACGTCGCCGGGCCGGCGTCGAACACCCGAATGAAGACTTCGGCAAGCGCGACCATCGCCATCCGATGGGACGCGGCGTGTCAAGCCGTCATTCAGCACGGCGCCGAGTGTGCTCGCCCGAGCGGCTCGGAGCAAGACCATCACAAGCCCGGGAGAAGTGACCCGGGCACATAGCGCAGCCCTCGCGTGGCCGCGTCGAAACGACGCGCCCGGGGGCTTGAGGAGAATACGTGGTAGACGGTGCCCCATCTTCAGACCCAAAAGAGCCGACACAGCGTGAGGAACTGCCGGACCGCCTGAGAGTCCATTCGCTGGCGCGAACGCTCGGGACCAGCAGCAGGCGGGTGCTCGATGCGCTCAACGCGCTGGACGGTCGAATCCGCAGCGCACATTCCAGCGTGGACCGGGTCGACGCGGTCCGGGTGCGCGACCTGCTGGCCGAAACGCCCGCCAACGAAGCCACAGAACCCGCCAACGAAGCCAACGAAGCCAACGCAGAAGAAAACGCAGCACCCGGGGTCGCCGGGGCGGCTGCTGCACCGGACGAATCCGAGGCGGCCCCGGAACCCGAATCCCGACTGCTGCTGGAAACGCAGGAAACGGTGCAGGTCGTCGAGACGTGGGTGGAGCGGCCACATTACCTGCCGCTGTTCGTCGCGCCGCAGCCGATTCCCGAGGCGACCGATGCGGACGACGGCACCGATGATGAGGCGGCCGACGATTCCGACGACGATGACGAGCAGGAGCAGATCGACCGGCCGAGCGGTCGGCGGCGCCGGCGTGGCCGTCGTGGCCGCGGTAGGGGACGCGGTGAGCAGGGCGGATCCGACAGCCCCGGCGAAGCCGGTGATGACGGTTCCGACGACTCCGAGGGTGACGATTCAGCGGACTCCGACGAAACAGACACCGATACCGACGCCGGCGACGAGGACAACGGTTCGGCAGAGGGCGCCAGCCGTCGCCGCCGGCGCCGCAGACGGCGCAAGCCGGGTTCCGGAGAGGACGGCGACGAGGGCCCGGCGCCCGACGATCCGCCCAACACCGTCGTGCACGAACGCGCGCCGCGCAACGGCGGCTCCGGAGACGACGAGTCCGGCGGCAACGAGATCAAGGGCATCGACGGCTCGACCCGGCTGGAAGCCAAACGGCAGCGCCGCCGGGACGGCCGCGACGCCGGGCGGCGCCGCCCACCGGTACTGACCGAGGCCGAATTCCTGGCCAGACGTGAGGCCGTCGAGCGGGTCATGGTGGTGCGTGACCGGGTCCGCACCGAGCCGCCACACCCGGGCACGCGCTACACCCAGATCGCGGTGCTGGAAGACGGCATTGTCGTCGAGCACTTCGTGACGTCTGCTGCTTCGGCTTCCCTGGTGGGCAATATCTACCTGGGCATCGTGCAGAATGTGTTGCCGTCGATGGAGGCGGCCTTCGTCGACATCGGTCGCGGCCGCAACGGTGTGCTCTACGCCGGTGAAGTCAACTGGGACGCAGCAGGCCTTAACGGGTCCGACCGCAAGATCGAACAGGCCCTCAAACCCGGCGACTATGTCGTCGTCCAGGTCAGCAAGGACCCGGTGGGCCACAAGGGGGCACGGCTGACCACGCAGGTGTCGTTGGCCGGCCGCTACCTGGTCTACGTGCCGGGCGCGTCGTCGACCGGGATCAGCCGCAAGCTGCCCGACACCGAACGCCAGCGGCTCAAAGAGATCTTGCGCGAGGTGGTGCCGTCCGACGCGGGAGTGATCATCCGCACCGCGTCCGAGGGGGTCAAAGAGGGCGACATCCGCGCCGACGTCACCCGGTTGCAGGAGCGCTGGCAACAGATCGAAGCCAAGGCCGCCGAGATCAAGCAGAAGGCGGCCGGCGCTGCGGTGGCGCTCTACGAAGAACCGGATGTGCTGGTCAAAGTCATCCGCGACTTGTTCAACGAGGATTTCGCTGGGCTCATCGTTTCCGGCGACGAGGCGTGGACCACGATCAACGACTACGTGAATTCCGTTGCGCCCGATCTGGTTTCGAAATTGACCAAGTACGAGCCGGCTGAGCTCGCTGAGGGTCAGACTCGCCCAGATGTCTTTGCGGTGCATCGTATCGACGAGCAGCTCACCAAGGCGATGGACCGCAAGGTGTGGCTGCCGTCGGGCGGGACACTGGTGATCGACCGGACCGAGGCCATGACGGTGATCGACGTCAACACGGGCAAATTCACCGGCTCCGGGGGCAATCTCGAGCAGACCGTCACCAAGAACAACCTGGAGGCGGCCGAGGAGATCGTGCGCCAGCTGCGGCTGCGGGACATCGGCGGCATCGTGGTCATCGACTTCATCGACATGGTGCTGGAATCCAACCGCGATCTGGTGCTGCGCCGGCTGACCGAGGCGCTGGCCCGCGACCGCACCCGTCACCAGGTGTCCGAGGTGACCTCACTGGGCTTGGTCCAGCTGACCCGCAAACGCTTGGGAACCGGCCTGATCGAGGCCTTCTCGTCGTCGTGTCCCCAGTGCAGCGGTCGCGGGATCCTGCTGCATGCCGATCCGGTGGATGCGGCGCCGGCGACCGGGCGAAAGTCGGAATCCGGAGGCCGGCGAAACAGGCGTTCGAAGAAGAGCCGCGCCGAGGAGCCCGGTGAGAAGGGGATCGTGGCCAAGGTCCCCGCTCACGCCCCCGGCGAGCATCCGATGTTCAAAGCGATGGCCGCCGGCTCGTCCCTGGGACCGGGCCGTGGGGACGGGGAACCCGAGGAGTCCGGTGAGGAACTCGCGGCCGCGATCGACGAGGACACTGCGGTGGCGGTGTCCAACGGCATCGATGACCTCGAAGACACCGATGATGCCGGCGAGCCCGACGACATCGAAGACTTCGAGGACACCGACGAAGATACCGACGAGGACACCGACGAGGACGAAGAACTCGACGACGAGGAGCTCGATGACGACGAGCTCGACGACGACGACCTCGGTGATGACGACCTCGATGACGAGCTCGACGTCGATGATTCCGACACCGACGACGAGGTCACCGGTTCCGAGCCCGCCGACAGTCCCGACGGCCCATCCGGACCCGTCGAGGCGGCCTCGTTGCCGGAACGTTCGCGCCGGCGACGGGCGGCGGGCAGGCCGGCCGGTCCGCCGATCCATGTGGACTGAACGCCCCAACCGCTGCGCCGGTTTGACCCTCTAGCCGCTGGTCACGTAGCCTGGGTCAGTTGTCGCCAGGCTGCCAGCCTACGACGGCGATCCGGTCCAATCGCGCCTGCGGTGGCGCTGTGTGCCGAATCGCGAACCAGACCCGCACGCGTAAGCCACCGGTGACGCGTGCCCGCAAGAGTAAGCACGACAACGAGCAGAGGTGCACCCACGATGGCGACCTACGCAATCGTCAAGACCGGCGGCAAGCAATACAAGGTTGCCGTCGGCGACGTGGTCAAGGTCGAAAAGCTCGAATCCGACCCCGGTGCGAAGGTGTCGCTGCCGGTCGCCTTGGTCGTCGACGGTGCCACCGTCACCACCGATGCCAACGCCCTGGCCAAGGTCGCGGTGATCGGCGAGGTCCTCGAGCACGTCAAGGGTCCCAAGATCCGGATCCACAAGTTCAAGAACAAGACCGGCTACCACAAGCGGCAGGGCCACCGTCAGCAGCTGACGGTCCTGAAAGTCACCGGCATCAAATAGCGGAGGCGACATCAATGGCACACAAGAAGGGCGCTTCCAGCTCGCGCAACGGTCGGGATTCGGCGGCACAGCGGCTGGGTGTCAAGCGGTTCGGCGGCCAGGTCGTCAAGGCCGGCGAGATCCTGATTCGTCAACGTGGCACCAAAATCCATCCCGGCGTCAACGTCGGCCGTGGCGGGGATGACACGTTATTCGCCAAGGCGGGCGGGGCAGTCGAGTTCGGCATCAAGCGTGGGCGCAAGACCGTCAGCATCGTGCCGCAGCCCTAAGCGCTTCGCGAGCGTAACGACAGGGCGGTATCGCGGGCTTTGTTTCGCCCTCACGTCACATTCGGAGGGTTGGTAACCGATGCCCCGGTTCGTGGATCGGGTGGTCGTTCACGTGCGGGCGGGCTCGGGTGGCAACGGCTGTGCCTCGGTTCATCGGGAGAAATTCAAGCCGTTGGGCGGTCCCGACGGCGGCAACGGCGGTCGCGGCGGCAGCATCGTGTTTGTGGTAGATCCGCAGGTGCACACCCTGCTGGACTTCCATTTCCATCCACACATCAGCGCGCCGTCGGGCAAACCGGGGATGGGCAGCAACCGCGACGGTGCCGCGGGCGCCGATCTGGAGGTCAAGGTGCCCGACGGCACGGTCGTGCTGGACGAAACCGGGCGGCTGCTGGCGGATCTGGTCGGCGACGGCACCCGCTTTGCGGCCGCCGCCGGTGGCCGCGGCGGATTGGGCAACGCCGCGCTGGCCTCGCGTGCCCGCAAAGCCCCGGGGTTCGCCCTGCTCGGCGAACCCGGGCAGTCCCGCGAGCTCACCCTGGAACTCAAGACCGTCGCCGACGTCGGGCTGATCGGCTTCCCGTCGGCCGGAAAGTCGTCGCTGGTGTCGGTCATTTCGGCGGCCAAACCCAAGATCGCCGACTACCCGTTTACCACCCTGGTGCCCAATCTCGGCGTGGTCGCGGCGGGCGAACACGCCTACACCGTCGCCGACGTGCCCGGCTTGATCCCGGGCGCCGCCCAGGGCCGCGGCCTGGGCCTGGACTTCCTGCGGCACATCGAGCGCTGCGCGGTGCTGGTGCATGTCGTGGACTGCGCGACCAACGAGCCGGGCCGCGACCCGATCTCTGACATCGACGCGCTGGAAGCCGAACTCGCGGCCTACACACCCACGCTGAGAGGCGACGCGGTGCTCGACGATCTCACCGAGCGGCCCAGGGCGGTGGTGCTCAACAAGATCGACGTTCCCGAGGGCCGGGAGCTGGCCGAGTTCGTTCGCGACGAGATCGCCCAACGTGGCTGGCCGGTGTTCCTGGTGTCCACAGTCACCCGGGAGAACCTGCAGCCGTTGATCTTCGGGCTGTGGCAAATGGTTGCGCAATACCACGCCGCACGGCCACAAGTGGTGCCGCGACGGCCGGTCATTCGCCCGGTGCCCATCGACGACCGTGGTTTCGACGTGCAGCCCGACGGCCGCGGCGGCTTCGTGGTGACCGGTGCCCGGCCCGAGCGCTGGATCGGCCAGACCGACTTCGACAACGACGAGGCGGTCGGCTATCTCGCGGACCGTCTGGCGCGCCTGGGTGTCGAGGACGAGCTGCTGCGGCTGGGCGCCCAGCCCGGGTGCGCGGTGACGATCGGTGACATGACGTTCGACTGGGAGCCGCAAACTCCCGCGGGCGGTCACGTCGCGATGTCGGGCCGGGGCACCGATGCGCGCCTGGAGCGCAGCGAGCGGGTCGGCGCCGCCGAACGCAAGGCGGCCCGCCGGCAGCGACGCGAACGCGGTGAGAAATGAAGGCCGGCGCGCACCGGGAAGTCATCCGGGCCGCTCGCAGCCTCGTCGTCAAGGTCGGGACGACGGCGCTCACCACGCCGTCGGGGATGTTCGATGCGAGCCGGCTGGCCGAGCTCGCCGACGCGATCGAGGCGCGGATGAAGGCGGGCACCGACGTCGTCATCGTGTCATCGGGCGCGATCGCCGCCGGCCTCGAGCCGCTCGGATTATCGCGTCGGCCAAGAGATCTGGCGACCAAACAGGCCGCCGCCAGCGTCGGGCAGGTAGCGCTGGTGAACTCGTGGAGCACCGCGTTCGCCCGGTACGGGCGCACGGTGGGGCAGGTGCTGCTGACCGCCCACGACATCTCGATGCGGGTCCAGCACACCAACGCTCAGCGCACCCTGGACCGGCTGCGGGCGCTGCATGCGGTGGCGATCGTCAACGAGAACGACACGGTGGCTACCAACGAAATCCGGTTTGGCGACAACGATCGGCTGTCGGCACTGGTGGCTCATCTGGTGGGCGCCGAGGCGCTGGTGCTGCTGTCCGACATCGACGGGCTTTACGATGCCGACCCGCGAAAACACCAGGGGGCCCGGTTTATCCCCGAAGTGTCCGGGCTCGCGGATCTCGACGGCGTTGTCGCCGGGCGAAGCAGTCACCTGGGTACCGGCGGGATGGCCTCCAAGGTGTCCTCGGCGTTGCTGGCCGCCGACGCCGGGGTGCCGGTGCTGCTGGCTCCCGCGGCAGACGCGGCGACCGCGCTCACCGACGCCTCGGTGGGCACCGTGTTTGCCGCTCGGCCCGAACGGATGTCGGCGCGCCGGTTCTGGGTGCGATATGCCGCCGAGTCCGCGGGTTGGCTGACGCTCGACGCGGGTGCCGTTCGTGCCGTCGTGCGGCAACGCCGGTCGTTGCTGCCGGCGGGCATCACCGCGGTGTCGGGTAAGTTTTTCGCCGGTGACGTGGTCGAACTTCGTGGACCCGACGCGACCACGGTGGCCCGTGGCGTGGTCGCCTACGACGCGACGGAACTGGCCGCCATGATGGGCCGGTCCACCTCCGAGCTGCCCGGCGAGCTGCGCCGGCCCGCGGTGCACGCCGACGACCTGGTCCCGGTCAGGGCGTCGAGGTTGGCTTCAGATACAGTGCACCCCAAACGATCTCGGTAAGCGTGGTAGCCAGCTCCGCATCGTAGTCGCGCGGCCTGGCCGGAAGGTTCTGTTGGCATGCCCGCTCGACCATCCAGGTGAGCGCACTTGCAGTGCTGGCCGCCGGCAGCTCACGGCGGATCGAGCCGTCGGCCTGCCCGTTCTCAATGACGCGGGTCATTCGCTGCGAGATGCCGGTCAGCAAGTCGCGATAGGTGTGCGCCGTCTCCGGGTCGTAGGCCGCCATTTCGTTCAGGGCGACGAGCACCGGTTGATGACGCCGATAGCTGGCGATGAGGCCGTGCATCGCGGCGCGGACGTCGTCTGGATTCTGCCGCCAGGCCATCCCCCACCAGCGTTCGGCGCCGGTGGCGAGTTCGCCGAACACCTGGCCGGCGAGGTTGCGAAGGAGGTGGCCCTTGTCCTGGAAGTAGATATAGAAGCTGGCCCGTGAGATACCGGCCTCGCTCGACAGCCGATCCACGCTGAGCTCGGTGAAGCTGGTGCCGTCGCCCATCAGCCGTTCCGTGGCGTCCAGCAGCCGGCGCTCCATCTGCTTTCGCCGCTGCTGGCGGTTCGCCTGCGGCTTCCGGGTGACCGACGGCATTTGCAAAGCATAACCAATGGTTCGACATATTGACTAGACACTCTGTCTAGGAATATGGTCATGGTCGGCTGCACCTCTCCTGGAGGATCCCAATGACGGTTATCTCTGCCACTTCCCGCGCCTACGACGCGATCGATCTGTCCTCGCGAGCGTTCTGGTCGGGCACCGCTGCCGTGCGGGAACGCTCGTTCGCCGTGCTGCGTACCGAACGGCCGGTGAGCTGGCATCCCCCGGTCGAAGACGCCCTGATGCCCGATCCCGACGATCCCGGTTACTGGGCGGTCACCCGGCGTGCCGACATCGTCACGGTCAGCCGCGCCAATGAGGTGTTCCTGTCCGGCAAGGGGGTGATTTTCGAGAACGTCCCCGTGGAGCTACTCGAGGCGTCGCAGTCCTTTCTGGCAATGGACCCGCCGCGACACACCAAGCTCCGCAAGCTGGTCAGCGCCGCGTTCACGCCGAGGCAGGTCCGCCGCATCGAGGACTCGATCAAGGCGAACGCCAGGAGCATCGTCGAGGAGCTGCGGACCGCCGGCAGCGGCGTCGATTTCGTTGACCATTGCGCCAAGGAACTGCCCATCCGAACGCTGTCGGACATGGTGGGGATTCCGGAATCCGAGCGTGCGCACGTGGCGCACGCTGCCGATGCGCTGGTGTCCTGGGCCGACCCTGTCTACCTCGACGGTCGCAACCCGCTGCAGGTCTTGGTCGAGAACCAGATATACCTTCATCAAGTTGCCAGCGCGCTGGCCGCCCAGCGTCGCGAACACCCCGGCGACGACTTGTTCAGCGGCCTGGTCAACGCCGAGGTGGACGGCGACCGGCTGGCCGACGCCGACGTGGCCGCGTTCTTCGTTTTGCTGTCTGTGGCCGCCAACGACACCACCCGTCAGACCACCAGCCACGCGATCAAAGCGCTCACCGACTTCCCCGACCAGAGGGCATGGCTGCGCGAGGATTTCGAGAACCGCATCGGCGCCGCGGTCGAGGAGTTCATCCGATGGGCCTCGCCGGTGATGACCTTCCGTCGCACGGCCGCAACGGATTTCGAGCTCGGTGGGCAGACCATCTTGGCGGGTGAGAAGGTTGTGATGTTCTATCCCTCCGGCAACTGGGACACCGAGGCGTTCGATCATCCGGAGCGTTTCGATCTCAGCCGCAGTCCCAACCCGCATGTCGGCTTCGGCGGTGGCGGAGTGCACTTCTGCCTTGGAGCTCATGTGGCCAGGGCGCAACTGCGCGCCATCTTCGGCGAGCTGCTCCGGCAGGTGCCCGATATTCAGGCGGGCGATCCGGCGTACGTACCGGGCAACTTCATTCATGCCATCCGCAGCATGCCCTGCACGTTCTGATCGATTAGCGAGCCCTGGGCCGCGACCGCCAAAATAGGTCCACTACCTGGGAGTCTCCCTGATCTGCTCCGGGCGGCGGGCAGCAGGTCCGACGCCGACGTTTCCGGCAAATGGGATTGTTGAAAACTTCGATAGTCGGCGGCGGTTGCCCATACAGTTTTTGTCGTCGAGGTTCCTTGAGCGACCGGCTGAGGGCGCGTGTGGTGTGGGACGAGCAGGATGAATTTTTCATTTCTGGCGCCAGAGATCCTTTCGGGGCGGATTTATGCGGGTCCGGGTCCGGCGCCGTTGTTGGCCGCCGCGCAGTCTTGGGCTGGGTTGGTCGATGAGCTGAGTTCGGCGGCTGCCGGGTTTTCGTCGGTGGTTTCAGGGTTGGCGGGCTCGTCATGGCAGGGTTCGGCGTCGGCGGCGATGGTTTCTGCGGCCAGCTCATATGCGAGTTGGCTCAACGCCGCAGCTTCCCAGGCGTCGCGTGCCGCGGCCCAGGCCAGAGCTGCGGCTTCGGTCTATGAGACGGCGCGCGCGGCGATGGTGCATCCGCTGGTGGTGGCGGCCAACCGCACGCAGTTGGTGTCGCTGGTGAGGTCGAATCTGTTGGGGTTGCACGCTTCGGCGATCGCGGCGACCGAGGGCGTATATGCGGAAATGTGGGCCCAGGATGCGGCCGCGATGGCGGCCTATCACGGCGGGGCGTCGGCGGTGGCCGCGCAGCTGTCACCGTGGCAGCAGGCGCTGCGGAGCCTGCCGGGCCGGGCAGGCCTGGGCGCCGCGGCGCCGATGGGCGCCGCAAACACGACCATCGTGGCTGGCGTGTCCGGGGCCGCAAAGGCGATAGGCCTGGCGATCGACTCCGCCTTGGGGAACAACGGCGGCGGGAGCCTGGGCATCGGCAACAACGGCGGGTTTAACTTCGGCGGCGGAAACCTTGGCACTGCGAACCTGGGCGGTGGAAACTCTGGGCGGGCCAACCTGGGCAGCGGCAACTTCGGCTTTTTCAACGTGGGCAACGGAAATTCTGGCTACATAAACTTCGGCAACGGGAACATCGGCAACCTCAACTTTGGCAGCGGAAACCACAACGGCGACGGAAACATTGGCTTCGGAGCCAACGGATCGTTCATGGCCGGCTTCGGAAGCGTCGGCTTCTCCAATTTTGGCGGCGGGGACACCGGCACTCTTAACTCGGGTTTCGGAAATTTGGGTGACTACAACTTGGGTTTCGGAAATACCGGTAACTTTAACGAGGGTTTCGGCAACACCGGTGATTTCAACCTCGGCTTTGGGAATCACGGCAACAATAACGTCGGCTTTGGGCTCGCGGGCGACAACATGGTGGGCATTGGCGGGTTGAACTCGGGCACCGGGAACATCGGCTTCGGTAACTCGGGCAACAACAACATCGGCTTCTTTAACTCCGGCAACAGCAATGTGGGCTTCTTTAACTCGGGCGACGGTAACTTCGGCTCGTCGAATTCGGGCAACATCAACACGGGCTTCTGGAACGCGGGCTCCGTCAACACCGGCTTCGGAAACGGGGGTAGCTACAACTTCGGTTTCGTAAACGGCGGCAGCTACAACCTCGGCTTCGCAAACGGCGGCAGCCACAACGTCGGCTTCGGAAACTCGGGTTCGTTTAACACCGGCGGCTACAACTCGGGCTCGACAAACACCGGCGGCTTCAATTCGGGCTCGGTGAACACGGGCTTCTTCGACGCGGGCAACACCAACACGGGCCTTTTCAACTCGGGCGACCTGAATACCGGCATCGGCAGCTCGGCCACGCAGACCGGCCCGAACTCGGGGTTCGGCAATGCGGGTACCGACATCTCGGGTTTCTTCAACTCAGGCACCGATACCTCCGGCTTCCAGAACACCAACACGTCGTCCGGTGTCTCGGGATTCCATAACTCGGCTGGCTCCGGCCTGGTCGGCCTCTTCAACTCGGGCAGCAACAACGTGGGCCTCGCCAATATGGGCAGCGGTAATACGGGCGTCGCCAATACGGGCATCAATGACTCGGGCGTGGCAAACTCAGGCACCGATAGTTCGGGTGGCTTCGGCGCGGGCACCGGGCAGTCCGGTTTCTTTGGCGGGGTCATCCCGGCCGTGGTCGCCGTGGCTGCGGCTAGCCTGCCGCTGCCGGACGTGCATTTGCCCGCCGTGCCTGCGATCAGTATCCCGGCCATCAACATCGGTTTCGGGAACAGCGGTGCCGGGAACTTGGGGCTTGGAAACATCGGAACCAGCAACATTGGCGGTGGAAACGACGGCAATGGCAACTACGGCGGCGGAAATACCGGCAGCTCGAATGTGGGTGGCGGAAATTCCGGCCACGCGAACACGGGCGGCGGAAACAACGGCTACCTAAATGTTGGCGACGGCAATACCGGTATTATCAACAGTGGCAGCGGAAACAACGGCAACGGAAACTTCGGCTTCGGAAACATTGGCGACGTAAACATCGGCATCGGAAATGTCGGCCCCAACCTGGCCGGCAACGGGAACAACGGAGATGCTAATCTCGGTGGCGGAAATTTGGGCTCGTTCAACCTGGGTTACGGAAATGACGGCTCCTTCAACGTGGGCTTCGGGAACACCGGTAGCTTTAACGTCGGCTTTGGGAATCATGGCAACAACAACATCGGCTTTGGGCTCACGGGCGACAACATCGTGGGCATCGGCGAGCTGAACTCGGGCGCCGGGAACATCGGCTTGGGGAACTCGGGCAACAACAACATCGGCTTTTTTAACTCCGGCGACAACAACGTGGGCTTCTTCAACTCGGGCAACGGTAACTTCGGCTTCTCGAATGCGGGCAACATGAACATGGGCTTCTGGAACGCGGGCTCCGCCAATACAGGCGCCGGCAACGGGGGCAGCTACAACCTCGGTTACGGGAACGCCGGTTCCTACGACATTGGCGGCAGCAACGCGGGCGACCACAACGTGGGCTTCGGGAACTCCGGCTCCGACAACAACGGCAGCTTTAACTCGGGTGACAACAACATGGGCGGCTTCAACTCGGGCGACGCCAATACCGGCTTCTTCAACTCGGAAGGCACCAACACGGGCCTGTTCAATTTGTCGGTGTGAACACCCGGAGCTCCTGCTAGCTCCGAGACGAGCAACGTCAGCGTCTCCGAGCACCCGCCGTCGACCTTGACGGGGGCCAGGTCGTCGCCGCGGGTAGGTCCCCGGTTGACGATCGCGATCGGGAGGCCCTGCGCTGCGGCGTGACGCATGAACCGGTAGCCGGAGAACACGGTGAGCGATGAGCCTGCCACCAGCAGTGCGTCAGCCTGATCGCGTGTGGGGGCATGCTCCCGTCAGCGCCGCGATCCGGCGACGGCCCAGCACCGCGACGAGTTCAGGGGATTGGGGGGGTTTCACGCCAACCGAGCGTAGGTATTCGTTGACCACCCGTCACCCGATCTTGACACTCGGGACGCGACAATAGTGGGCAATGAGCTTCTATTCCGCCTATGAGCACGGGTTCGTGCGCGTCGCCGCTTGCACGCACCACACCACGATTGGCGACCCGGCGTCCAATGCCGCCTCGGTGTTGGAGCTGGCGCGCGCCTGCCACGACGACGGCGTGGCGCTGGCGGTCTTTCCCGAGCTGACGTTGTCGGGCTATTCCATCGAGGACGTGTTGCTGCAGGATGCCCTGCTCGACGCGGTCGAGGTCGCGGTGCTCGACGTCGTCGCCGCGTCCACCGAGCTATTGCCGGTTCTGGTGGTCGGTGCGCCGCTGCGGCGCCGGCACCGCATCTACAACACCGCGGTGGTCATCCACCGCGGCGCCGTGCTCGGTGTGTCCCCGAAGTCGTATTTGCCCACCTACCGAGAGTTCTACGAACGACGCCAGGTCGCGCCGGGAGATGGCGAGTACGGCACCCTCCGGATCGGTGATACCCAGACACCATTCGGCCCGGACCTGCTGTTCGCCGCGTCGGACCTGCCCGGCTTCGTGCTGCACGTCGAAATCTGCGAGGACATGTTCGTGCCGGTGCCGCCCAGCGCCGAGGCGGCGCTGGCGGGCGCGACCGTGCTGGCGAACCTGTCCGGCAGCCCGATCACGATCGGTCGCGCCGAGGACCGCCGCCTGCTCGCCCGCTCGGCGTCGGCGCGGTGTCTGGCCGCCTACGTCTATGCCGCCGCGGGGGAGGGTGAGTCGACGACCGATCTGGCCTGGGACGGCCAGACGATGATCTGGGAGAACGGGGTGCTGCTCGCGCAATCCGAACGCTTCCCCAAGGGAGTGCGCCGCAGCGTCGCCGATGTCGACACCGAGTTGCTTCGGTCGGAGCGGCTGCGGATGGGCACCTTCGACGACAACCGGCGCCACCACCGGGCGTTGGCGGAATCGTTCCGGCGCATCGAGTTCCGGCTCGACCCGCCGTCCGACGACATCGGGCTGCGACGGACCGTCGAACGTTTCCCGTTCGTGCCGGCCGATCCGCAACGGCTGCAACAGGATTGCTACGAGGCCTACAACATCCAGGTGTCCGGCCTCGAGCAGCGGCTGCGGGCACTGAACTACCCGAAGGTGGTCATCGGTGTGTCGGGTGGTCTGGACTCCACACACGCGCTGATCGTCGCCGCCCGTGCGATGGACCGCGAAGGGCGTTCTCGCAGTGACATTCTGGCGTTCACGCTGCCCGGTTTCGCCACCGGCGATCGCACTAAGAACAATGCGATCCGGTTGTCACGCGCGCTGGGCGTCACGTTCGAGGAGATCGACATCCGCGACACCGCCGAGCTGATGTTGGCCAACATCGGTCACCCGTTCTCCCGGGGAGAGAAAATCTATGACGTCACCTTCGAGAACATCCAGGCGGGGCTGCGAACCGACTACCTGTTCCGGCTGGCCAACCAACGCGGCGGCATCGTGCTCGGTACCGGCGACCTGTCGGAGTTGGCGCTGGGTTGGTCGACATACGGTGTCGGCGACCAAATGTCGCACTACAACGTCAATGGCGGGGTTCCCAAGACGCTGATCCAGCACCTGATCCGGTGGGTCATCTCGTCGGGCCAGTTCGACGACGAGGTCTGCGCGACCCTGCAATCCGTCCTGGACACCGAAATCACCCCCGAACTCGTGCCCACCGGTGAAGACGAAGAGATTCAGAGCAGCGAGGCCACGGTTGGGCCTTACGTGCTGCAAGACTTTTCACTGTTCTGTGTGCTGCGCTACGGATTCCGGCCGTCGAAAATCGCGTTCCTGGCCTGGCATGCGTGGAGTGACCCCGAGCGCGGCACTTGGCCGCCCGGCTTCCCGGAGGAGAAGCGGCCGTCTTTTTCGCTGGCGGAGATCCGGCATTGGCTGCAGGTTTTCGTCCAGCGGTTCTATTCGTTCAGCCAATTCAAACGCTCGGCATTGCCCAACGGGCCCAAGGTTTCTCACGGTGGTTCGTTGTCACCGCGCGGGGACTGGCGCGCTCCGTCGGATATGTCGGCGCGAACCTGGCTCGACCAGATCGAACAGGAAGTGCCGCACGACTGAACACGACTTAATTTTGAATTACTAAGCCGAGCGTTAGTAAGGCGACTTAGGCGGTGATGTAAGCGAGGTGAGGGTCGGCGAAGAATCCGCGGATCG
>NZ_LQOX01000129.1 GCF_002102175.1 Mycobacterium gastri
CGGCAACGCCGGCACCGGCGGGGCCGGTGGCGCCGGCGGCAAAGCCGGCCTCCTCTTCGGCTCCGGCGGCGCCGGCGGCGCCGGTGGTGCCGCCGGCGGCGGCGCTACCCCCGCCGGCACCGGCGGTAACGGCGGGGTAGGCGGCGCGGCCGGGTTGTTCGGCAGCGGCGGTAACGGCGGCGCCGGCGGTGATGCCGGACCGACCACCGGCACCGGCGGCAATGGCGGCAACGGCGGCAACGGCATCCTGGTCGGCGATGGCGGCAACGGCGGTAACGGCGGGAAGGCTGCGGCCAATGGCAAGGCCGGCACCGGCGGCACCGGCGGGCTGCTCGGCGCGGACGGGTTGAACGGGTTGCCGTAGTCGGAAAACCCCGCGCCGAGTTGCTGTCAGGCGTGATGCGCCAACACGTCAACGCATATCCGCGGTGACGGGCGGCATCTCCAGGGCTGGCCTGGCGCCCACTACACCAACGGGCGCCCGGTCTTGATCCGCCGGTCCAAGTCCCAGAGCATCAGGTTGAACGGGAACTGCCGGACGGCCCGCGGCATCATGGCGTTCACCGCCCCGATCACCGCCATCAACCGATCGAAAAGCCGTTGTCTGCGGTCGTCCCAGGGCAACCGCATCTCGTCGCGAAACCGTTGCGGCAGAAAGCCAGTGGTGATCAGCAGCGCGATACTTTCCGGAACCTTGCGCAGCACGCCCGGCAAGGGCACACCCGGTATCCGGGCCGCGGCAATCGGATACAGGTAGTCGCGAACGGCGTCGTCGATACGCACCTTCTTCAGCGACTCCTGCCAATACCGGTCAAACGCAGCACGATCCGGCGGCCACATCTCCGGGGGTACCTGCAGCGTGGTGGCCAGCGCCATCGTCTCGCGGTAATGACGCTCGGCCTCGGCGTCGTCCAGTTCGCCGACGAAGATGCGGTGCACATCAGCCGCGCCCTTGCACATACATGCCGCCACCCACAACTGCAACTCAGGGTCAAATGCGTTGTACTGCACCGGACTTTCGGATGTCGAGTACACCTGAGCGTGCGCCCGGTTCACCGCGCGGCGGTAAGCGGCCCGCTGCGCGTCGCTGCCGGCCATGGCCACCGCAATATAGGTAAAGGTGGTACGCGTCCGCTTGATCGGATGCAGGTCCAACCGGCCGCTCTCGACCCGGCTCTCCACCACGCCATGTCCGACTTCGGGTCGCGCCAGCTGCATGATCACGTTGGCCGGACCGGCCAACAGCGCGATCCCCATCAAGGTCTCGTCGGTCGCGGCCGGCCGCCCGCGCCGGGCCCGTACCGGGCGGGGTGCGTCGGCCACCGGACGCTCGACATGGGGAACGGGCTGGCGAACCGCACCGGGAATTGCCACCGTACGTCCTCCTGCCGAGCCGAGCCGACCCGCTAATTGTGATAACGCCTGTTTCCCGATATTGCTCGGGTCCCTGCCCTGGTGTCAAGATGACGTTCGTGTCCGAAGACTCCGGGTCAGGCGAACCTTCCGCACGCCCGTACCGCGGCGTCGATGCGGCCCAGCGGCTGGCCGCGCGCCGTCGGCAGTTGCTGGACGCCGGCTTAGACCTGCTCGGCTGCGACGACGGCGACATCACCGAACTCACGGTCCGCGGCGTCTGCCGCCAGGCGGGCCTGTCGGCCCGGTATTTCTACGAAAGCTTCGCCGACAAGGACGAATTCGTCAGCGGCGTGTTCGACTGGGTGGTCGCCGAGCTGGCCGCCACCACCCAGGCCGCGGTAGCGGCGGTACCCCCACCCGAGCAGGCGCGCGCCGGGATGGCCAATGTGGTGCGGACCATTGCCGGCGACGCCCGCATCGGGCGCCTGCTGTTCAGCACCCAACTGGCCAACCCCGTGGTGATGCGCAAACGCGCCGAATCCAGCGCGCTGTTCGCCATGTTGTCCGGTCAGCATGCCGGCAACGCGCTGCGAATTGCGGCAAACGAGCACATCAAGGCGGGTGCGCACTTCGTCGTCGGCGGAGTCGGCCAGACCATCAGCGCCTGGCTGGCCGGGGACGTCGCGCTCGAGCCGGACCAGCTCGTCGAACAGCTCGCGTCGTTGCTCGACGAACTCGCCGATCCGAAGCTCTACCACCTCACGGAAACAGCGGCAGGTGCCACAACCGCGTCCCCGGTCGGATCAGCCAGAGCCGCGCCAGGGTAAGCCGCATGATGCGCTGCGAGCTGGTGATCATCACAACGGCGACCGGCAGCTCCAGGAACAGCGCGGTCAACACCGACCACCAGCGCTCGTCGGGTCCCGCGGTCATCAGGTCGAACCACGCGTCACAGATCAGCGGCACGCCCGTGGTAAACGAGGTGAGCAGCAACAGCTGACGGCGCAGGTAGCCCAGCACGGCCGTGGCCGTCATGAAGCCGACCAAAAGGATGTCGAAGCCGACCCAGGTGGCCGGCCAATTGTGCGCGACGTAGTTGGCCGGCAGGGTCAGCCCGAGAAATGCCGTCCACGGGATCAGCACCAGCGCGCAACCGATGACCAGGCGCAACCGGACACGCCGAGTCCGCGCCAGGGTCGTCGGGTCCACCAATTCGCCCAGCGGACGCTCCAGCCGGGAGATAGTTCTCGCCGTTGTTCGGGACTAAGTGCCGCGATCTGCTCATCGGTCAAAATACCGTCCGTCACGGCGGGCCGGCCACCGCCGCGGGTCGCCGGTCGGCCGCCGTCCTGGGTACCGCAGGCGTGTCGTTCTCGGTGAATTCCTTTATCCAGCAGGCGAATTCCAGGGTGATGCCATCGGGGTCCTGGAAGTAGAACGAGCGCACGTATACCCCGGGATGCACCGTCGCCGACACCTGCATCTGGCTCTCGTCATGATTGAGTACCGGGCCGACGCGCACCCCTTTATCCTTGAGCCGCTGCCGGTAAGCGTCGAACTTTTCGGCCGGGACGTGGAACGCCAGATGGTTCATGGAGCTCACCGCGCTGGTGATATCGCCGATGCCCGGAATGGCGCCGGGAGAGGAGATGCCCGGCACCCGATCGGGTGCCTCGGCGAACCAGAAGAACGCGACGCAGTCGCCGTTGCCGGCGTCGAAGAAGAAGTGCTGCCCCTGCCCGCCGGGCAGGTCGAGCGACTTGATCAACGGCATGCCCAGGATGTTGCTGTAGAAGTCGACGGTGCGCGCCATATCCGAACACACCAGCGCGACGTGATTGACTCCGCCGAGCTCGAACTCGGTGTTGGTGTTGTGCGGCTTGATCATCGTGCGGCTCCGATCGCCCCTGCCCCTGCCCTGGCTAAGACTTGAATCTGAATCTAACATCAGGTTCAGTTCTGCTCCAGAGGAGGCGCGCCAGGTGGCTGAGTTTGCGACGCACCGCGGGCGCCGGACCCAGGCCGCGATCGACACCGCCGCCCGAACAGTCATCGCGCGCAAAGGGATTCTGGCCACCACCATCGCCGACATCACCGCTGAGGCCGGCCGTTCGGCGGCGTCCTTCTACAACTACTACGACTCCAAGGAAGCGATGGTCCGTCAGTGGGCGCTGCGCTTCCGCGACGAAGCCAACGATCGGGCCCAGTCAGTGACCCGGCACGGCCTGTCCAACCGCGAACGCGCCTACGAGGCCGCCGCCGCGCACTGGCATACCTACCGCAACCGGCTCGCGGAGATGATCAGTGTGTCGCAGCTGGCCATGGTCAACGACGACTTCGCACAGTATTGGGCCGAGATGTGCGCGGTTCCAATCTCTTTCATCACCGACACGGTCAAGCGCGCCCAGTCGCAGGGGTATTGCCCAGGCGATGACCCGCAGTTGATCGCCGAGGCGATCGTGGCCATGTTCAACCAGTTCTGCTACATCCAGCTCAGCGGAGCCCGTTCCGAAGAACCCGACGACCGGGCCTGCATCCAGACCCTGGCCAACATCTTCTACCGAGCCATCTACGGCGAGGAGGTTCACTGAATTGCCCAATGTTGTCCGCGAGTTCGTCGGCTTGCCGTCCCCGACCGCCGGACGCGCCGGCGCTGGCGGGCATCCATGCCAGGGGCTCTACCACCACGCCACCGGAAGCAAACCCACGGTGGCGATGATCGCCACGCACTACCAAATCGATTTCTCGGAGCACTATCTCGCCGAATACCTGGCTTCCCGTGGGATCGGCTTCCTGGGCTGGAACACCCGGTTCCGTGGCTTCGAAAGCAACTTTTTGCTCGACCACGCATTGGTCGACATCGGCGTCGGGGTGCGGTGGCTGCGCGACGTCAAGGGCGTGGAAACGGTGATATTGCTGGGCAATTCGGGGGGCGGTTCGTTGATGGCCGCCTACCAGTCACAGGCGGTTGACCCGAACGTCACGCCACTGGCAGGCATGCGGCCGGCAGCCGGGGTGACCGAGTTGCCCGCCGCCGACGGCTACGTCGCCACCGCCGCCCACCCCGGCCGCCCGGATGTGCTGACCGCCTGGATGGACGCTGCCGTCGTCGACGAAAATGACCCGGTGGCAACGGATCCCGGCCTGGACCTGTTCAATGGGGACAACGGGCCGCCCTACTCCCCCGAGTTTCTCGCCCGATATCGCGCCGCTCAGGTAAGGCGCAATGAGCGCATTACCGAGTGGGCGCAAGCCGAGCTGAAACGTGTACGCGCCGCAGGTTTTTCCGATCGGCCGTTCACCGTGATGCGAACCTGGGCCGACCCGCGCATGGTCGACGCCGGCATCGAACCGACCAAACGTCAGCCCAATCTGTGCTACGCGGGCACACCGGTGAAAGCCAACCGCTCCGCGCACGGCATCGCCGCGGCCTGCACGCTGCGCAACTGGCTGGGCATGTGGAGCCTGCGGGTGGCCCAGACCCGGGCCGAGCCGCACTTGGCCCGCATCACCTGCCCGGCGCTGGTGATCAACGCCGAAGCCGACACCGGCGTGTTTCCCTCTGACGCCCAACGCATCTACGACGCGCTCGCCGGCACCGACAAGACCCGGATCTCGATCGACACCGACCACTACTTCACCACACCGGGCGCGCGCGACGAGCAAGCCGACACTATCGCCAACTGGATCGCCGAGCGGTGGCGCTAACGGCCGCTCGCCAATCTGGTCAACCAACCCACCGGTTGTTAGCTTGGAAAGAACACGCTCAAGGGAAGGCGAACAATGCCGATCGCAATAACCCCTGAACATCGAGACCTCGCCGATTCGGTGCGATCCCTGGTGGCGCGGGTGGCGCCGTCGGAGGTGCTGCATGCGGCCTTGGACGCAACCCCAGCAACCCCGATCGAGAACCCGCCGCCGTACTGGCAGGCAGCCGCCGAACAAGGGCTGCAAGGGGTGCACCTGGCCGAATCCGTGGGCGGACAGGGGTTCGGCATCCTCGAGCTGGCCGTGGTGCTGGCCGAGTTCGGCTACGGGGCGGTGCCCGGACCGTTCGTCCCGTCGGCGATTGCCAGCGCGCTGATCGCGGCGCACGACCCCGAGGCCAAGGTGCTTTCCGAACTGGCCACCGGGGCGGCCATTGCCGCGTACGCGCTGGATTCCGGGCTTACCGCCACCCGCCAGGGTGACGTGCTGGTGATCCGCGGCGAAGTCCGCGCGGTCCCCGCGGCGGCTCAGGCCGCCGTTCTGGTGCTGCCGGTGGCCATCGACAGTGGCGAGGAGTGGGTGGTGCTGCGGGCCGAACAGCTCGAAATCGAGCCGGTCCGCAGCCTGGACCCGCTGCGGCCCATCGCCCACGTAAGGGCCAACGCCGTCGAGGTCACCGACGACGTCGTGCTGAGCAATCTGAGCATGACCACCGCCCACGCACTGATGTCCACGCTGCTGTCGGCGGAGGCCGTGGGAGTGGCCCGGTGGGCCACCGACACCGCAGCAAGCTACGCCAAGATTCGCGAACAGTTCGGCAGGCCGATCGGCCAGTTCCAGGCGATCAAGCACAAGTGTGCGGAGATGATCGCCGACACCGAACGCGCCACCGCCGCGGTGTGGGACGCCGCCCGCGCGATAGACGAAGACAGCCCCCACGTCGAGTTCGCCGCCGCGGTAGCGGCAACCCTGGCGCCGACGGCAGCCCAGCGCTGCACGCAGGACTGCATCCAGGTGCACGGCGGTATCGGCTACACCTGGGAGCACGACACGAACGTGTACTACCGCCGCGCGCTGATGCTGGCCGCCAGCTTCGGCCGCCACACCACCTACCCGCAACGGGTGGTGGACACCGCGACCACCACGGGTATGCGGCCGGTGGACATCGACTTGGACCCCGACACCGAAAAACTGCGGTCCGAGATACGGGCCGAGGTTGCCACCTTGAAGGCGATGCCGCGCGAGCAACGCCGGGTCGCCATCGCCGAAGGCGGCTGGGTGCTGCCCTATCTGCCCAAGCCGTGGGGACGGGCGTCCAGCCCGGTCGAGCAGGTCATCATCGCCCAGGAATTCACCAGCGGACGGGTCAAACGGCCGCAGGTCGGCATCGCGGCCTGGATCATCCCGTCGATCGTCACGTTCGGCACCGAAGAGCAGAAGCAGCGCTTCCTGCCGCCAACCTTCCGCGGCGACATGATCTGGTGCCAGCTGTTTTCCGAGCCCGGCGCCGGCTCGGACCTGGCGGGGCTGACGACGAAAGCGACCCGGGTCGACAGCGGCTGGCGCATCACCGGCCAGAAGATCTGGACGACAGCGGCCCAGTTCGCGCACTACGGCGCGCTACTAGCCCGGACGGACCCGAAGGCGCCGAAGCACAACGGCATCACCTATTTCCTACTGGACATGAAAAGCCAAGGCGTGCAAGTAAAGCCGCTGCGTGAACTGACGGGTCACGCGATGTTCAACACCGTCTATCTCGACGACGTCTTCGTTCCCGACGAGTTCGTGCTCGGCGAGGTGAACCGGGGCTGGGAGGTCAGCCGCAACACGTTGACGGCCGAACGCGTGTCGATCGGCAGCAGCGACGCCAACTTCCTGGCCACCCTGCCGCAATTCGTCGAATTCGTCCGCGACGGACATTTCGACCAGGTGGCCCACCACCGCGCCGGTCAACTGATCGCCGAGGGTCATGCGGTCAAGGTGCTCAACCTGCGCTCGACGCTGTTGACCATCGCCGGGGGTGATCCCATGCCGTCGGCGGCGATTTCCAAGCTGCTGTCGATGCGCACCGGGCAGGGCTACGCCGAATTCGCGGTGTCGACGTTCGGCACGGACGCCGCGATCGGCGACCCGGACCAATTGCCGGGCAAGTGGGGGGAATACCTGCTGGCGAGCCGGGCCACCACGATCTACGGCGGCACGTCGGAAGTGCAGCTGAATATCATCGGCGAGCGGCTACTGGGTCTTCCCCGCGACCCGTAAACCCGCCACCGTGGTCCCAACGTGCGAGTCCGCTACGGCAAGCCATTGAGCCCGCCCGTGCCCAGCAGGAGTCCGCCTTGTCCACCGGCGTCCGAGCTGCCCGTGGTGATGCCGATGCCGCCGTTGCCGCCGTTGCCGCCGACGTCCCCTGACATCAACTGACCGCGCCACCGACATGCACGCGCAATTCGCCTGGACGAGCTCAGCAGAATTACACCACTCGGTAGGGGCAGCAGGTCGTGTTTCACCGAACCCGCTGGCGGCGCGGACACTTCGCCAGGGGTCCCCGTTGCGGGGGATAGCTGCTACTCGACCTCCATGTCGCGCAGTTCACGCTTGAGGATCTTGCCGGTGGGATTGCGCGGCAGCTCGTCGAGGAAGATCACCTCCCGCGGCACCTTGTACCGCGCAAGGTGGTCGCGCACATAGTGTTTGACGGTGTCCTCGTCGAGGTCGGCGTCGGGCTTCTTCACCACGAATGCGCGCAGCCGGGCGCCCCACTCCTTGTCGTCGACACCGATCGCGGTGGCCTCCACCACGTCGGGATGCCCGCTGATCAGATCCTCCACTTCGGCCGGGAACACGTTTTCGCCACCGGAGACGATCATCTCGTCGTCGCGCCCGCTGACGTAGAGCAGTCCGTGCTCGTCGAAATAGCCGACGTCACCCGAGGACATCAGGCCGTCGATGATCTGTTTGCCGCCGCCACCGGTGTAACCCGCGAACGGGAAGGTGGTGCCTACGAAGATCCGCCCCACCTCGCCTTGGGGCAGCTCGTTGCCGTTCTCGTCGAGGATCTTGACCTTGACGCCCTTGACTATTGGTCCCACCGTCGCGGGGTTGCGCTCCAGGTCCTTGGGTCCGGCGATGGTGGCGAACGAGACCTCGGTGGATCCGTACATGTTGTAGATGACCGGCCCGAGGTCCTTGAGCGCGCGCGAAGCCAACTCGGCGCCCAATTGCGATCCGGACACGAACACGATCTTCAGGCTGGACAGATCGGGCTTCTTGTCCATCTTTTCGATCGCATCGAGAATCCGGGACAGCATCACCGGCACCACGACCATGGCGGTCACCTTGTGCTTCTCGATGTCTTCCAGCACCAGCGGCGGCTTGAACTTCCGTCGCAGCACCAGTGTCGACCCCAGGAACATCGCGATGGTGGCGTGCAGATAACCCAGCGCGTGGAACATCGGCGCCGGCAGCGACGTCACCTCGTTGGCCTTGAAGGGGACGTGCGACAGGATGCCGCCGACAGGCGCCAGCGTCGGCGGGGTGCTGCGGTTGGCGCCCTTCGGGGTGCCGGTGGTTCCGCTGGTCAAGATGATGATCGACGCGTGCTTGCCGGCCTTGGGGGCGGGCGCGGTGCTGCTGCGCGCGATCAGGTCGACCAGGGTCTCGTCGGTGCTGCCCGACGGCTGGTCGGAGTCGGGGTTGGTACCTAGGGCCCGGAGCTTGCCCAGCGGCGGCTCGGCCTTGCTGACTGCCTTGGTGTACTCGTCGTCGTAGATGATCAGCTTGGCGCCTTCGCGCTCGGAGACCTCTTTGATCTGCGGGCCGGAGAACTCGCTGTTGAGCAAGATGATGCGGGCGCCCACCCGGGCGGCGCCGTAGTTGGCGATGAGGAACCAGCGGTGGTTGCGCGCCAGGATGGCCACCCCGTCACCGGCCCGCACCCCCTTGGCATGCAGGGCGTTGGCCACGGCGTGGGCGGCCTCATCGAGTTGCTTGTAGGTGAATTCGCCGTCTTCGTCGATACAGGCTGCCCGGTCCGGGTGGCGTCGGGCGTTCAGCGACGGCAGCATGCCGAATTCGCCCCACTTCACGATTTCGTTGGCCATCGCGGCATAGTTCAGCGGCGACTCCAACCGGAACGCGCCCGATTCGACGATCTTGCGCACGTAGTGCAGTTCGGAGGTACCGCGGTCGACGTATTGCTGGATCTTTCCGAGCCCGGGCAAGTCACTGAGGTTAGGCATAGCCTCACAATATGTGACGGGGGTCGCAAAGCGACCAGAAGGTATTCCGGAATTAGCATGGACTCCCATGACCGGTCCGGCATCACTGGACGTCGCCGGACACCGCGTCACCATCAGCCATCCGGACCGGGTGGTGTTTCCCGGCCGGGACGGCCGATCCGGACACACCAAGCTCGACCTGGTGCGTTACTACCTCTCGGTGGCCGATGGCGCGCTGCGCGGCGTGGCCGGCCGGCCGATGATCCTGAAACGCTTCGTCAAGGGCGTCTCCGAAGAAGCGGTATTCCAGAAGCGCGCACCCGCCAACCGCCCGGCCTGGGTCGACGTCGCCGAACTGCGCTACGCGTCGGGCACGTCCGCCAAGGAAGCCGTCATCCATGACGCGGCGGGGCTGGCGTGGGTGGTCAACATGGGTTGCGTCGACCTCAATCCGCATCCGGTGCTAGCCGGCGACCTCGACCATCCCGACGAGCTGCGGATCGACCTGGACCCGATGCCGGGCGTCGAGTGGCGGATCATCCTCGACGTCGCCCTGGTGGTGCGTGAGGTGCTCGAGGATCACGGCCTAACCGGCTGGCCCAAGACGTCCGGGTCGCGCGGCTTCCATGTGTATGCGCGCATCGCGCGGCGCTGGCCATTCTCGAAGGTCCGGCTGGCTGCCCAGACCGTTGCGCGCGAAGTCGAGCGGCACGTGCCCGACGCCGCAACCAGCCGCTGGTGGAAGGAAGAACGCGAGGGCGTGTTCGTCGACTTCAACCAGAACGCCAAGGACCGCACGGTCGCGTCGGCTTACTCGGTGCGGGCCACGCCCGACGCCCGGGTATCGACCCCGCTGCGCTGGGACGAGGTGCCCGACTGCGATGCGGCGGACTTCACCCTGCGTACCGTTCCGGACCGGTTCGCCGAGCTGGGTGACCCGTGGGCGGGGATGGACGACGCCGTGGGCGATCTGGACCGGCTGCTCATGCTCGCCGAGGAATTGGGGCCGCCGGAAAAGGCGCCCAAAGGTGCCGGCACCCGCGCCGGCGGCCGCCGCCGGTCCTCGAAGCCGCTCATCGAGGTCGCCCGCACCAAGACCAGGGGCGAGGCGATGGCCGCATTGGACACCTGGCGCCACCGCCACCCCGCCGCAGCCGGCCGGCTGCAGCCCGCCGACGTGCTGGTCGACGGGATGCGCGGGCCCAGTTCCATCTGGTACCGCATCCGGATCAACCTGCAGCACGTGCCGGCCGACCAGCGGCCCGCGCAGGAGGAGCTGATCGCCGACTACAGCCCCTGGCCGGACTATCCGCCCAAGCCGAAACCCATGCCGGACACCTGATCACACCCGACTCGTCGCGGCTCCCCTGCGCAGGTAGCGGTACCACGTCACGATCAGCAGGCCAGGAAGGAGACCACGTCGCAGCGCAGCGCCGGTTCGATGCTGCCGAACTGCGCCTTGGACCACGCGTACGCCAACGGCTGGCAGACATCACAACGGTTTTGCGATGCCGGTCAGAAAAATGCGGCGACAGCGGGGACGCACAAGGCATTGCGCGGCGGTGAGCCGACTCGGGCACGCGATAGTCTCACGCGGTGCAACAGGGATGGAGTCGGCGCGGATTCCTGCAGGTCGCTGGAGCAACAGGGCTCGTTGCCGCGGGGGTTTCGGGGTGCTCGTCACGCGAGCCCAAACCGGGCACTCCCGGCGGTGAGGCGGTGACCATCACGCACCTATTCGGCAAGACCGTCGTCAAAGAGCCACCCAAGCGCGTGGTCAGTGCGGGCTTCACCGAACAGGACGACTTACTGGCCGTGGGTGTGGTGCCGATCGCGGTGACCAACTGGTTCGGCGACCAACCGTTCGCCGTATGGCCGTGGGCCCAACCCAAGCTCGGAGCGGCGCAGCCGGTGGTGCTGAACCTGGACAACGGAATTGCGGTCGATCAGATTGCGGGGCTGAAGCCCGACCTGATCGTGGCCATCAACGCCGGTGTCGACGCCGTCACCTATCAGAAGCTGTCGGCGATCGCCCCGACCATCCCGCAGTCCGACGGCGACGCGTTCTTCGAGCCGTGGAAGGACCAGGCGACCACCATCGGCCAGGCGGTTTTCCAAGCCGAGCAGATGAAGTCGCTGATCGACGACGTCGACCGCAGGTTCGCCGAGGTCGCCCAGAGGAATCCGCAATGGAAGGGCAAGAAGGCACTGCTGCTGCAGGGCAGGCTGCGGCAGGGCAACGTGATCGCCACCATGGCCGGCTGGCGGACCGACTTCCTCAACCAGATGGGTCTGGTCGTCTCCGACGCCATCAAGCCCTACGCCGCCGACCACGTCGCGGTCATCCCTCCCGAGCACATCAAAGAGGTGCTCGATTCCGCCGATGTGCTGATCTGGTCCACCGAAAGCCCGGAGGAGCGGCAGGCGTTGCTGACCGACCCCGCGATAGCGGCTTCCGGGGCGACTGCCCAGAAGCGCCACATCTTCACCACCAAAGACCTCGCTGGAGCGATCGCGTTCGCATCGCCGCTGAGTTATCCTTTGGTGGCCGATCAGCTGCCCCCGCAGATCGGCGCAATCCTGGGCTGAATTCCCGGTTCGCAACGCCGCCGACCGCATCCGCATGAGCGTTTGCTAAGGCACCTCTGGCAGTGCTCCAAGATCCCTCGCCCGAGCGCCGAGAACGGGGCTACCGTCGAAAGATGAGTGTGACGAACCTCCCCAGCGAACCCTCAACCGACACGGTGACGCGCACCGTTCTGGACTACGGCGACCAGGCGCTGATGTTGCAATGTGACAGTACCGCTGAGGTTTTGGTGTGGACCGATGCACTGCGCGGGGCGGCCCTGCCGGGAGTGGTCGACATCGTTCCGGCGTTGCGGACGGTGTTGGTCAAACTGGCCGCACCCCGCTTCCAAGGGGTTACCCGCCAGCGGCTGCGGCGGTTGCCGGTCGGTGATCCGGCGGCACCGCCGGATCACCGGGGCAATCACCCCGTCATCGACGTCGTCTACGACGGCCCGGACCTGGCCGAGGTCGCCGGGCACACCGGCCTGACCGCCGCACAGATCATCAATGCCCACACCGCAAGCCCGTGGCGGGTGGGATTCAACGGGTTCTCGCCCGGTTTCGCCTATCTCACCGGCGGCGACCCCAGGCTGCGGGTGCCTCGCAAGTCCGAACCGCGAACCGTGGTGCCGGCCGGATCAGTCGCTCTCGCAGGCGAGTTCAGCGCGATATACCCTCGCCAGTCGCCGGGCGGGTGGCAGATCATCGGCCACACCGAAGCCGTCTTGTGGGACGTCACCAGACCCAACCCCGCGCTGCTCGCGCAGGGCATGTGGCTGCGGTTCCGGGCCGCGTAGCAAGGAGCAGCTGCCATGGCGATCCTGGAAGTTCTGCGCACCGGCCCGCTGGCCATCGTCGAGGATCTCGGCCGGGCCGGCCTCGCCCATCTCGGTGTCGGCCGCTCCGGAGCCGCCGACCGCCGCTCCCACACCCTGGCCAACCGGCTGGTCGCCAACCCCGACGATCGGGCCACCGTCGAGGTCACGTTCGGCGGGTTCTCGGCGCGGGTTCGCGGCGGCGACGTGGACATCGCCGTGACGGGGGCCGACACCGATCCGACTGTCAACGGAACCATGTTCGGCACCAACAGCATTCACCACGTCCGTGATGGCGAGGTGATTTCGCTGGGCACGCCGCGCGCCGGGCTTCGGACATATCTGGCGGTGCGCGGTGGCATCTGCGTCACCCCCGTGCTGGGTTCACGGAGCTACGACGTGATGTCGGCGATCGGCCCCGCGCCGCTGCAAGCCGGCGACCTGCTGCCGGTCGGCGAGCACACCGCGGACTATCCCGAACTCGACCAGGCCCCGGTGGCCGCCTTCACCGGCGCCACGGTCGAACTGCTGGCGATACCGGGTCCGCGTGACGACTGGTTGGTCGATCCCGACGCTCTGGTCCACACCGACTGGGTGGTCTCCGACCACAGCGACCGGGTCGGGACGCGGCTGGTCGGGCGTCCGCTGCTGCACCGCGACCCGGACCGGCAGCTGCCCAGTGAGGGCACCACCCGCGGTGCGATCCAGGTGCCGCCCAACGGATTGCCGGTCATCCTGGGTCCCGATCACCCGCTTACCGGCGGCTACCCGGTGGTGGGCGTGGTGATCGACGAGGACATCGACAAGGTCGCCCAGGTGCGGCCGGGCCAGCACGCGCGGCTGCAATGGGCGAGGCCCCGCACGCAGGTCCGTTAGCTTGCCCGTGCACGCCCAGGTCCACACCGCACGCTTGGTGCACACCTCCGATCTGGACGGCGAGACACGCCAGCACATCCATCAGATGGTGACCGACGCCTTCGCCGGCGACTTCACCGAAAACGACTGGGAACACGCCCTGGGCGGGATGCATGCCCTGATCTGGCACCACGGCGCGATCATCGCGCATGCCGCAGTGGTGCAGCGGCGGCTGATATACCAGGGCACCGCGTTACGCTGCGGTTACATCGAAGGCGTTGCGGTACGCGAAGATTGGCGCGGCCAGGGACTGGTGCGGGCACTGTTGGACGCCGGGGAACAGGTGATTCGTGGCGCCTATCAACTCGGCGCGCTCAGCTCCTCGGCACGAGCCCGCAGGCTGTACGCGTCGCGGGGCTGGTTGCCTTGGCGAGGCCCGACGTCGGTGCTGGCGCCCACCGGCCCGGTGCGCACTCCCGACGACGACGGCACCGTGTTCGTCCTGCCGGTCGAGGTCGCTCTGGACACATCGGCGGGACTGATGTGCGATTGGCGCGCGGGCGACGTCTGGTAATCGATTCCGCAATTTCGTTGGGCGCCAAGCACTTCTGCTCAAACACATGGTGAAGGGCGGTGATTCGCAGCACATTCGATGCGCGACTCGCAGCGCCTGCCAGATAACCGGGATTCAACTCTCAGGCGATATAGACCGAACCAGGTTGACTCACTTCCATATTCGATGTGAGCATCGAAAGGATTGCGACACATGCCTGGTGACAGCGGGCTGTCTACTTCCCGCCGACAGTCGAAATGCGTTGCGGTGGGATCGCTCGACGGGACCTGAGTTGGGCGCCGTTAAGGGTGCTGTGCTCGTGACGTCTGTTCGGGACAGAACACCGTGCACGAAAGGTGAAAACCGTATGGGCCGCAACCATCGCATCCCGGACTGGAATCCCGGAAGACCTCGCGGCCTGGGAAGCCGGTAACAACAAGATCGCACGGACGCAACTTGCTGTGCACGATGGCCGGCGACCATGTGGCCTTCTCGATGTGGTCGGTGATGGTGTTGTTCATGCCGGCGTCGGTCTACGGGTTTTCCGCCGGCGACAAGCTGCTGCTCGGCGCGGTCGCCGCGCTGGTCGGCGGCGGCCGCAACATCCCGCAGCTCGATCCTGTTCGACCGCGACACCTGGGTGATTTCCCTGCTCTACGTCTGTACGTTCGGCTCCTCCACGGCGCGAAGGCCCGACCCGAACTCGCCCGGGTGTGAGCACCGCCTCAGCCATGGCAATGCCCAGGCAATTGCCTGGTAACGCCGCCGAAATTTCCGAGGCTTAGACAGTTGATATGGCCCAGCGGAACTCTGAGCCACTGCGGGGCTACCGCATTGCAGTGACATCGGCTCGCCGCGCCGACGAGCTGTGCGCGCTGCTGCGCCGCCAGGGCGCCGAGGTATGCAGCGCCCAGGCGATCTGCATGGTCGCTCTGCCCGACGACGACGAACTCCACCACATTACCCAGGCGTTGATTGCCGATCCGCCGGACATGCTGGTGGCGCACACCGGCATCGGCGTTCGGGGCTGGGTCGCCGCCGCCGAGGGGTGGGGGTTGGCCGGCCGGCTGATCGGGGCATTGTCTGCGGCCCGGATCATATCTCGCGGGCCGAAAGCCACCGGGGAGTTGCGCGCCGCCGGGCTACGCGAGGAGTGGTCCCCGGGGTCGGAGTCGTCGCTGGAGGTCCTGGACTACCTGCTGCGATCCGGCGTATCCGGGAAGCGGATCGCCGTCCAACTGCACGGCGCCGCCGACGGTTTGGATCCGTTCCCAGAGTTTGTCGGCGGGTTGCGCTCCGCGGGTGCCGAAGTGCTGCCCATCCGGGTATACCGCTGGAAGCCAACACGATTGGGCGGCGAATTCGACCAGTTGGTCGCCGGCATTGCCCGAAGACAATTTGACGCGGTCAGTTTCACCTCGGCACCGGCCGCGGCGGCGGTACTGGAACGCGGCCGTCAGTTGGGTACCGAAGAGCAGCTATTGGCGGCGCTGCGCAACGATGTGCACGCGATGTGCGTGGGCCCGGTCACGTCGCGCCCGCTGACCCGAAACGGCGTCCCCACGTCGGCTCCGGAGCGAATGCGGTTGGGGGCCCTGGCCCGGCATATCGCCGAAGAATTACCACGGCGCGGATCGTGCACCCTAAATGCCGCAGGGCACGTCGTCGATATCCGCGGGACCTGCGTGCTGGTCGACGATTCCATCAAGACGCTCTCGGCATCGGGAATGGCGATTCTGCGTGCATTGGCACGACGCCCCGGTGATGTCGTCGGGCGCGACGAACTACTCACCGTGCTACCCGGCAACGGCGACGACACCCGCGCTGTCGACACCGCCGTGCTGCGGCTGCGAACGGCACTGGGCGACAAGAACATCATTGCTACGGTGGTCAAACGCGGCTACCGGCTGGCCGTCGACACGCAGGACGACGGATGAGTCTGATCCTGACGGCACACGGCACCCGCAGACCGGCCGGTGTCGCAATGATCGGCGACCTTGCCGCGCGGGTGAGCGCACTGGTCGACCAGACTGTGCACGTTGCGTTTGTCGATGTGCTGGGGCCCACACCCAGCGAAGTACTCTCCGCGTTGTCCCCGGCAGCGGTATCGGCCCAACCTGCAATCCTGGTGCCCGCCTTCCTGTCTCGCGGATATCACGTTCGAACCGACCTGCCGGCTCAGGTCGCCGCCAGCGGCCATCCGGACGTCACCGTCACCCCGGCATTGGGGCCCAGCCGGGACATCACCAGAATCCTCACCTACCAGCTGGTGAAATCTGGTTGGCGTCAGGGCGATTCGGTGATCTTGGCGGCGGCGGGAACATCGGACCACCGGGCACAAGCCGACCTGCACAGCTCTCGGACGTTCCTGTCGACGCTTACCGGGACCCACGTAGAGCTGGCGTACGCGGCGACCGGCGTTCCGGATGTGCGCACGGCGGTTACCGAGGCCCGGCGAAGCGGTGGTCGCCGCGTCGTGGTCGTCTCTTATCTGCTGGCCGAAGGTCTGTTTCAAGAACGACTACGCGCCAGCGGCGCCGATCTGGTGACGCCGCCGCTGGGCGAGCATCCAGGGTTGGCACGGTTGATCGCCGGACGATTCCGCAATGCCATCCGTGGCCGATTGGGCAGCCGGCGAATGCAACGCATGCCGAACTAGGTGGCAGACAAGCTCTTTGCCGGCAAGGCTCTGCCGGAATGGCACGCCGGCGTCACGGACGCTTGATCTTTGATCACATCCGCGCAATCCTGGCACCATGGCCCATCACCAGGAGCCCTCACGCGGGCTCCTCGACCCGGTAGCCAAGATGCTGCGGCTGCCGTTCAGCACACCGGAATTCATCGACAAAATCGTCACCGGAAGCGTCAACCAGGTCGGCCGCCGAACGCTTTACATGCTGATTACCACCTGGGACGCCGCGGGCGGCGGTCCCTTTGCGGCCAGTGCCATCGCGTCCACGGGCCTGGCCAAGACCGCCGAAATCGTTCAGGCGATGTTTATCGGGCCGGTCTTCAACCCGCTGCTCAAGATGCTGGGAGTCGACAAGATCGCGGTCCGGGCCTCGTTATGCGCTTCGCAGCTGGTCGGCTTGGGCATCATGCGCTACGGGGTGCGCTCGGAACCGCTGCATTCCATGTCGGTGGAGGCCCTTGTCGACGCCATCGGCCCGACGATGCAGCGTTACCTCGTCGGCGACATCAGCCGCGGGTAAGGCCTTGTCAGGCAGCAATCCGCGCGACTTGGATGTGACCTTCGGGTGTGACGCGCGCCGGGTAAACCGGTACCGAGACCCGTGGATCGTCCAGGCAGCTACCGTCGTCGAGCGCGAAAGCCTGCTTCAGAATCGGTGATTGGACCGCGACCCGACCGCCGCGATCGCCGACGATCCCGCGGGACAGCACGGCCGCGCCGGAGAACGGGTCCACGTTACCGACCGCGCGCACCGAGCCGTCGTCGAGCCGGAACAGCGCCGCCTGGCTGCCGTCGTCGAGCAGCACACCGACACCACGGCCGGGAATGAGCTGGTCATACGCACACGCGGTGGTCCAGACCTGAATGTCGTTGACAAGTGTCATGATTCCCTCCCTGACCATGAGCGCATCCGCGGCATGCCAATGGGCACAGGGACTTTACGCCCGGCACGCTCGGTGAACGTCACGGTCGAATCGACCGCATCCGGGGCGTTGACGAAGGAGACGAACCGTGACAGCTTGTCCGGATCCTCCAGCACGCCCTTCCATTCGCACTTGTAGTTGGCAACATGCCGCTCCATTGCGGCCTCGAATTCCTCGGCCAGGCCGAGCGAGTCTTCGCACACCACCTCGCGCACGTGGCCGAGCCCCAGCGATTCCACCCACGGCGCGGTGCGTTCCAGCCGGTCGGCCGTGCGGATGTAGTACATGAGGAACCGGTCGATGTAACGGACCAGTGTCTCGGTGTCGAGGTCGCCGGCTAACAGCTGGGCATGCCTGGGAGTCATGCCGCCATTGCCGCCCACGTAGAGGTTCCAGCCTTTTTCGGTGGCGATGACACCCACGTCCTTGCCGCGGGCCTCGGCGCACTCCCGCGCACAGCCCGAAACGCCCAGTTTGATCTTGTGCGGCGCGCGCAGGCCGCGGTAGCGCAATTCGAGATCGATGGCCAGCTGCACCGAATCCTGCTGTCCGTAGCGGCACCAGTCGCTGCCCACGCAGCTCTTCACCGTGCGCAGCGCCTTGCCATAGGCGTGGCCGGACTCCATTCCGGCGTCGACCAGCCGCTTCCAGATCAGCGGCAGCTGATCCACCCGGGCGCCGAACATGTCGATCCGCTGACCACCGGTGATCTTGGTGTACAGCCCGAATTCCTGGGCGATCTGGCCGATCAGAATCAAGTGCTCGGGCTTGATGTCACCACCGGGGACCCGCGGGACCACCGAGTAGCTGCCGTTCTTCTGAATGTTGGCCAGGAAGTGGTCATTGGAATCCTGCAGCGCGGCTTGCTCGCCATCCAGAATGTGGTCGGAGCCGGTGGAGGCCAAGATCGAGGCGACCACGGGTTTGCAGATGTCGCAACCCTTTCCGCGGCCGAATCGCTCCAGCAGACCGGAGAAGGTCCGAATCTCGGTGGCCGAAATGATCTCGAACAGCTCCGCCCGCGACTGGCTGAAGTGCTCACACAGCGCCTTGGACTGCTCCACCCCCTCGGCTTCCAGCAGCTGCTTCAGCAACGGCACGCAGGACCCGCACGAGGTGCCGGCCGCGGTGCATGCCTTGAGGGCGGGCACATCGGCGCAACCATCGGCGATCGCGCACTTCAAGTCGCCCTTGGTGACGTTGTTGCAGGAGCAGATCTGCGCCGAATCCGGCAGCGCCCCAACGCCCAACGCGACACCGCCCGCGCCGGATCCGGCCGGCGCGATCAGCGCCAGCGGATCCCCGGGCAACTCGCTGCCGACCATGGGCCGCAGCAACCCGTACGACGAGGCGTCGCCCACCAGCACACCGCCCAGCAGTGTCTTGGCGTCGTCGGAGAGCACCAGCTTGGCGTAGGTGCGCTTCACCGCGTCGTTGATGACGACCTCGAGGCAGTTCTCGGTCGCGCCCATCGCATCGCCGAAGCTGGCGACATCGACGCCCAGCAGTTTGAGCTTTGTCGACAGATCTGCCTCCGGGAACTCGGCAGCACCGCCCAGCAGCCGGTCCGCCACCACCTCGGCGCTGGTATATCCCGGTCCGACCAGGCCGTAGCAGCACCCCTCAATCGCCGCCACCTCTCCGACCGCATAGATATCGTGATCGCTTGTCCGGCAAGACAGGTCGGTGAGCACGCCGCCACGTTCGGCGATCGCCAGACCCGCCGCCTTCGCCAGCTCGTCGCGCGGCCGGATGCCGGCGGCGAAGATCACCACGCCGGCATCGATGGTGCCACCGTCGGTAAGCCGCACCCGAACCGACGCTGAGCCATCTGAGTATTCAACGGGCTCAATGGTTTCGGTGCCCGTGCCAACGTGGACGGCGATCCCGAGGTCGGTGATCATGCGAGCGAGCAGGGCGCCGCCGGCCTCGTCGATCTGCTGGGCCATCAATCGGGGCATCATCTCGACGACGTGCGGCTGCAACCCGAACTGGCGCAGCGCATTGGCGGCTTCGAGCCCCAGCAGGCCGCCACCGATGACCACTCCGGCGTCGGTGCGAGCCGAGTTCAGTGTGTGCTGGGCGCCGGCGCGGATAGCGTCGAGGTCGTCCAGGGTGCGGTAGACATGGCATTCGGGCAGGTCGTGCCCGGGCACCGGGGGGACGAATGCGTAGGAGCCGGTGGCCAGCACCAGCGCGTCGTAGCCGTGCCGCTGCCCGTCGGCGGTGACGACCGACTTGGTCGCGCGGTCGATCTCGGTCACCCGGGTGTTGAGCAGCAACCGCACCCGGTCGTCACCGGCATAGTCGTTGCCCGGCAATGCCAGTTGGCCGCGGTCCCAGGTTTCGGTGTAGGAAGTCAGCCCGACCCGGTCGTAGGCGGCGTCGGCCTCCTCGGCCAGCACCGTGATCCGCCACAAGCCGCTGGTGTCGCGGGCACGCAGTGCCTCCACCAGTCGGTGGCCCACCATGCCGTGCCCCACCACGATCACGTGCCGCCGGCAGGGCGAGTCCCCGTCGCGCGCGCGAGTGGTTCCGGCTGAAGCCATGCCATGAAGGTTAAAGGCGGAAAATTGCCGGAAAATCGCCCAATGTGACAGCCCGATGACATGACGCTCACAGCTGGGAACAGCCTGTGTGACTGCGTTCACTATCGGCGAAAGTCTAGGTGGAACTTTAGCGGGGTCGACTCATGTTCTACGAGATGGCCAACCCGGCACAGCGCCGGACACAGCTAACTCACAAGGAAGAATCAGGAGATATCCATGAGCACTCTCGCATTGTGGTCGCGTCCGGCCCTGGGCGCCTGGGACCCCGACCGCTTGCTGCGCGACTTCTTCGGTCCCGCGGCAGTGACGGACTGGTACAAGCCGGCGACCAGCGGGTTCAGCCCGGCCGCGGAGGTCCTCAGAGACGGCGAGGACGCCCTGGTCCGCCTGGAGCTGCCGGGTGTCGACGTCGACAACGACGTCAACGTCGAGGTCGACCTTAGGAACGGGGTGAGCCGCCTGGTCATCCACGGTGAACACCGGGACGAACACGCGGAGAACACCGACGGTCGCGTCCTGAAGGAGATCCGTTACGGATCATTCCGCCGCTCGTTCCGGCTGCCCGCCCACGTCACCAGCGAGGCCATCACCGCTTCGTATGACGCCGGCGTGCTAACCGTCCGGGTAACGGGTGCCTACGCCAGGACTCAGGCGCAGCGCATCGAGATCACCAGGTAACCGGTTAGAAGGCTTCGGGTGCTGAGTAGTAGGCACCGGCCGTCATAAGGTCAAGGCCAATCACACGCGGAGGCGCGAAAGCGAATCCGGTGCCCACGCTCCAAGCCGTCCCAGCACCAACCAAGCTTCCGGCAGTGGCGTAGGTGGCGGCCCCGGTAAAGTCGCCAGAGCCGAGAGCGTAGGACGCCGCGCTGAAATCGCTCACCACGATGGCTCCCTGGCGGCCGAGCGCGGTCTGGCTAGCGGAACCCAGCTCACCTAAGTAGGTTTGGTTGGTTGACGCCAGCTGTCCGAAAAGATCGGAGCTGGCCGCAGCCGGCAAGACCGTACTGATGTTGCCAGCAGTCGTGGGGGCAAGCAGATGGCCGGCCGTCGTGGCATCAAGGCCGATCAACGTCGGAACCGCGGCAGCCACATTGGTGGCCACAAGCGTATTCGCGCCACCCTCATACAGTGCCCCAGCAACGCCATAGCGAACGGCCCTGGTCAGGTCACCCGAGCGCAGCGCCGATCCCGCCGCAGCGTAGTTGCGACCGGACACTTCTCGTGCCCTGCGGAGAAGCGCCGCGTTAGCGGAGTTCGTCTGAGCCAAGAAGGCCTGATTTGTTTCACTCAGCTTGGCGGGGATTGAGGTGTCGGCGGCGGCGGCGCTGGCCATCTGGCCCGGCAAGGATTGCAACGCCTGCCGCCACGGCGACAAATTGGCAGCCACCGCCGACACCGCGCTGTGATACCCCGCCATCGCCGCCACATTCTTGGCCCACATCGCCTCGTATTCGCACTCGTTGGCCGCGATCGCCGGGGCGTTGAACCCGAACAGGTTAGAAATCGCCAGCAGTCGCAACTGCAGACGGTTGGCCGCGACGGCAAGCGGATGCGTTATCGCCCCGCGGACCGCCTCAAAGCTGGAGACCACCGCTTTGGCCTGCGTGGCCGCACCGCCGGCCTCGGCCGCCGCCCCTTGAAGCCACTGTGAATACTGGGTTGCCACGGCCGCCATTGCCTTGGCCGCAGGACCTTGCCAGGGCCCGTCCGCCAGCCCGGAGATCACCGAAGTAAACGTGGATGCCGCCGAACCCAGCTCGCTGCCCAGCCCATCCCAGGCCACCGCGGCGGCCAACATCGGCTCTGAGCCGGGACCGGAATGGATTTGCGCCGAAGTCACCTCGGGCGCCGACACGCAGAAACTCATTACAGCCATCCCTTCGTAGCTGGCCTGCCGTGGAATCCGGGCAAAACACTACGACAAATCGCGCCCGCAGAAGGGCGTTTTGACTCGGCTGAATCCAATCGCAGAAGTAAACAGCTACGGCACAATTCGATAACGAAATGTCGTTCGTCTGGTCCAGCACGTGAGCTCAACACCAGCCGCAACTGCAAGGTAACGGAAAACGATGGCGGGGTGAATGTAATGCGTTCGGGCCGGACCCGCACCAGCGCCCGGCATGCCCGAAGCCTGTCCTCCTCGCCCAGACCACCCCACAACGGCAACTGCAGCGCCCCAGCGGACACCACCTCTATCGCCTGCAGCCGTAACAGCGTCAACTCGGCCGTGGGCCAGTCGCGGGCAATCCGATTGCCCGACCACCCGTCCAGTTGCCAGCGCACCCGGTTGGCCTAGGAGCGCTACTGATCCGGCGGGATGGATGGCTCCGCCGGATCAGCCGGTTACGGGCCCGGTCCGCGCCGAAGGTCGACCGCTCCGGTGGGCTCGGCCGGCGCCGAGATGTCCTGTGCATCGCCGCGGAGTGGGGATACCATCGGGTGACGTATTGTGATCCGAAACACCATCGCCTTCCAGGAAGATACAGGGAGATACGTTGTCCGCCTCTGCTGAAATCGCCGAACTGCACGACCTCATCGGCGGTCTGCGGCGGTGCGTGACCACGCTGAAGTCGCGATACGGCGACGACCCGGCCATGCGCCGCATCGTCATCGACGCCGACCGGATTCTCACCGACATCGAATTGCTCGACACCGATGTCTCTGAGTTGGACCTGGATCGCGCCAACGCCCAGTATTCCGGCGAGAAGATCGCCATACCCGACACCGACTACGACCGTGATTTCTGGCGCGACGTCGACGACGAAGGTGTCGGCGGTCACAGTAGATACTGACAACCAAACCCCGCCGAAAAGAGGGCCCTCTATCTGTGTACCCTTCGACGAGATACCACTCGAAGAGGATCACACCAGATGAGCGCACCCACGGCGAACCGTCCTGATACCGGCGTTTTCTCACCCACCCGGGCGCAAATCCCCCAACGGACCCTGCGCACCGACACCTGGTGGTGGGCACCGCTGGTCACCAACATCGGGTTCCTGGCGTTCATCGTCTATGCGACCACCCGGGCGTTTTGGGGCAGCGGCTACTGGGTCGAGAAATACCACTACCTGACTCCGTTCTACTCACCGTGCGTCAGCGCGTCCTGCGAGCCTGGCGCAAGTCACCTCGGCGTCTGGTTCGGACACTTCCCGTGGTGGATTCCGTTGGGAATGCTGGTATTACCGTTCCTGCTCGGTTTCCGGCTGACCTGCTACTACTACCGCAAGGCCTACTACCGGTCGGTGTGGCAGTCACCGACCGGTTGCGCGGTACCTGAGCCGCGGGCCCACTACACCGGCGAAACCCGGCTTCCGCTGATCATCCAGAACAGCCACCGCTACTTCTTCTACATCGCCGTGGTGGTGTCGGTGATCAACACCTACGACGCGGTCATGGCCTTCCATTCACCATCCGGTTTCGGCTTCGGTTTGGGCAACGTCATTTTGGTGACCAACGTGCTGCTGCTGTGGGCCTATACGGTCTCCTGCCATTCATGCCGGCACGTGACCGGCGGCCGCCTCAAGCATTTCTCCAAACACCCAGTCCGGTATTGGATCTGGACGCAGGTCAGCAAGCTCAACACCCGGCACATGCTCTTCGCGTGGATCACGCTGGGCACGCTGTCGCTGACCGATTTCTACATCATGCTGGTGTCCAGCGGCACCATCGCGGATATCAGATTCATTGGCCACTGAGCCATTTGAAGAACTATCGGAATTGAGCTAGCGAGGTTTCATGGTTGAGGTCGAACGGCGCTCCTACGACGTAGTCGTGATCGGTGCCGGCGGCGCTGGGTTGCGTGCTGTCATCGAGGCACGCGAGCGCGGCCTGAAGGTCGCGGTGGTGTGCAAGTCGTTGTTCGGCAAAGCGCACACGGTGATGGCCGAGGGCGGTGCCGCGGCGGCCATGGGCAACGCCAACCCGAAGGACAACTGGAAGACCCACTACGGCGACACCATGCGCGGCGGCAAGTTCCTGAACAACTGGCGCATGGCAGAACTGCACGCCAAGGAGGCGCCGGACCGGGTCTGGGAGCTGGAGACCTACGGCGCACTGTTCGACCGCACCAAAGACGGCAAGATCAGCCAGCGCAACTTCGGCGGGCACACCTATCCGCGGCTGGCCCACGTCGGTGACCGCACCGGCCTGGAGCTGATCCGCACGTTGCAGCAGAAGATCGTCTCGCTGCAGCAGGAGGACCACGCCGAATTCGGCGACTACGAGGCGCGCATCAAGGTCTTCGCCGAATGCACGATCACCGAGTTGCTCAAAGATCAGGACCAGATCGCCGGGGCGTTTGGCTACTGGCGTGAAAGCGGCCGGTTCATCCTGTTCGAAGCCCCGGCGGTGGTGCTGGCCACCGGTGGGATCGGCAAGTCGTTCAAGGTGACGTCCAACTCCTGGGAGTACACCGGCGACGGGCACGCGCTGGCGCTGCGGGCCGGCGCATCCCTGATCAACATGGAGTTCGTCCAGTTCCACCCGACCGGCATGGTGTGGCCGCCCAGCGTAAAAGGGATCCTGGTCACCGAGGGTGTGCGCGGCGACGGCGGGGTGTTAAAGAACAGCGAAAACTCTCGTTTCATGTTCGACTACATCCCGCCGGTGTTCAAAGGCCAGTACGCCGAGAGCGAGCAAGAAGCCGACCAGTGGCTCAAGGACAACGACTCGGCCCGGCGTACTCCGGATCTGCTGCCCCGCGATGAGGTCGCGCGGGCGATCAACTCCGAAGTCAAAGCCGGTCGGGGCACTCCACACGGCGGCGTCTACCTGGACATCGCATCCCGGCTGACGCCCGAGGAGATTAAACGACGGCTGCCGTCGATGTATCACCAGTTCATGGAGCTGGCCGGGGTGGACATCACCAACGAGCCGATGGAAGTCGGGCCCACCTGTCACTACGTGATGGGCGGCGTCGAGGTCGACGCCGATACCGGCGCGGCTACGGTTCCCGGGCTGTTCGCCGCCGGCGAGTGCTCCGGCGGTATGCACGGCTCCAACCGGCTGGGCGGGAACTCGCTGTCGGATCTGCTGGTTTTCGGCCGGCGGGCCGGCTTGGGTGCCGCCGACTACGTGCGGGCGCTGAGCAGCCGCCCATCGGTGTCGCAGGATGCTGTCGACGCCGCCGCCAAGCTGGCGCTCAAGCCGTTCGAGGGGCCGACGGACGGCTCGGCGCCGGAGAACCCGTACGCATTGCAGATGGATTTGCAGCACGTGATGAACGACCTGGTCGGCATCATCCGCAAAGAAGACGAGATCACCAGGGCATTGACACTGCTGGACGAGCTCTGGAAGCGGTACCAGAAGGTGCAGGTGGAAGGGCACCGTCAATACAACCCGGCCTGGAACCTGGCCATCGATCTGCGCAATATGCTGCTGGTCAGCGAGTGCGTGGCCCGGGCCGCCCTGGAACGCACCGAAAGTCGGGGCGGTCACACCCGTGACGATCATCCCGGCATGGACGCCAACTGGCGCAACACCTTGCTGGTCTGCCGCGCCGCCGGCGATGGCGACACCGGCGACGGTTCCCACGTCACCATCACCCGGGAGCCACAGGTGCCGATGCGACCGGACTTGCTGGAACTCTTCGACATTTCCGAGCTGGAGAAGTACTACACCGACGAAGAGTTGGCCGACCATCCAGGACGGAGATCGTAATGGGTTACAACGCTTGCTTGCGGGTGTGGCGCGGCGACGAAAGCGGTGGTGAGCTCCGCGAATTCACCGTCGAGGTCAACGAGGGCGAAGTGGTGCTAGACGTCATCCACCGTCTGCAGCAGACCCAGACCCCTGACCTCGCCGTGCGGTGGAACTGCAAGGCGGGCAAGTGCGGATCCTGCTCCGCGGAGATCAACGGCAGGCCGCGGTTGATGTGTATGACCCGAATGTCGACATTCGCCGAGGACGAGGTGGTCACCGTCACGCCGCTGCGCACCTTCCCGGTGATTCGCGACCTCGTCACCGACGTGTCGTTCAACTACGAAAAGGCACGCGAGATACCGTCTTTCACGCCGCCGAAGGATTTGCAGCCGGGCGAGTACCGGATGGCTCAGGCCGACGTCCAGCGCTCGCAGGAGTTCCGTAAATGCATTGAGTGCTTCCTGTGTCAGAACGTCTGCCACGTCATCCGCGACCATGAGGAGAACAAGCAGGCATTTGCCGGGCCGCGGTTCTTGATGCGGATCGCCGAACTCGAGATGCATCCGCTGGACACCCATGACCGGCGCAAGGAAGCTCAGGAAGCCCACGGCCTGGGATATTGCAACATCACGAAATGTTGCACCGAGGTGTGCCCGGAAAACATCAAGATCACCGACAATGCGCTGATCCCGATGAAGGAACGCGTGGTCGACCGCAAATACGACCCCGTCGTGTGGCTGGGTAACAAGCTGTTCCGGCGCTAGCCTCGGGCTAGCCCAACGCTAGCCCCCCATGGGCTCCGTTAGGCCGACAGCGGCATCCGGTACCCCTCTTATGCGTGGCGTCGGGTCAAGCCCGCCCGCAGCTCGGAAAGGCAGGAGGAAATGATGCGCGAAACCAAAAGCATTAACGACATTCGAACGCCAATCAGGGAGTTGTCGGTCCGCGCGAACGCCGCCCACAAGGAAGGGCGACACGACGACCCGGCCGAAATCGAACGCCGCATCCAGGGCTTCTGGGAAGAGCTGGCCGAGCCCCGGTAGCGGCCAGCCTAAGGCGGGCCGTCGCGCAGTGATCGAGGTTATCCGAGCGGTGCTCAGACGCCGAGCCGACGAAAGACGCTGCGGTGGAAGACGATCGGTGCGACGTCGGCATCCACGGTGACCTGATTGACCCGCAGCACAACGATGGTGTGATCCCCGGCCGGGATCAATTGCTCGATCGCACTCTCCAGCCACAGGCTGGTGCCCTTGACGAAGACCGCGCCGCTGTCGCTGGACACCGTCTCGAGCCCGGCGAACCGATCCCCGGTCTTGGCCGCCAGGGTGCGCGCAGCCTCGTCATGGGTTTCGCCCAGCACACTGATGCCCAGCGTCGGGGCAGCCTTGAGTCTGGGCCACGTCGTCGAAATGTTCTGCACACAGAACGACACCAGCGGCGGGTCCAGCGAGACGGGAACGAAGGTGCTGGCAGCCAGGCCTTCCCGGATCCCGTCGATTTCGGCGGCGATAGCCACCACCCCGGATGGGAAGTGTCCGAAAGCCTCACGCAGGGAGGACGGTGTCAGGTTGCTGTGTGAATTCACCGGACCTCATTCGCCCCTCGAGCCGAGGACGGATTTCTCGCAGCCGACACTACCCGGCGCGATATCGGGGGACATATCCGTACCGGGATGCCACATCCGGGTCGTTTTTCACCTGCGCCAGTGCGAACAGCCGCCGCGCCGCCTGGGGCATCCTGGCGAAGAGCTCTCGGACATGCCCGTGGCCGGCCACATAGCAGAAGCCCAGCCGATGGGCGGCCTTGCGCAGGGGGCTGTGCAGGTGACCGGTCGGGGCTTGCAGATCCACTACCGGTAACGCCGTGACGCCTCTCACGTTCGCATAGCGAGCGTCATCGTCGCAGGTAGCAGCGCCTGCCGAGGATGACGACAGGCGGAATCCAACCGGTTGGTTGGTTCGCACGTGAAATGTAGCTCACAGTAACTTGCGTACAACTACGCCGCCGATATATTTTAGCGGTGTTACTGGTGGGTAACTTTGACTAGTACCCAACCGCAAGTGGCATTCTCAACGAGGAGGACCGTAGTGAGCCACTACAAGAGCAACGTCCGCGACCAGGTTTTCACCCTGTTCGAGATGCTGGGCGTTGACAAGGCTTTGGGCAAGGGCGAGTTCAGTGACCTGGACGTCGACACCGCCCGGGAGATGCTGGTCGAGGTCAGCCGATTGGCTGAGGGACCGGTTGCCGCATCGTTCGTCGAGGGCGACCGCAACCCGCCGGTATTCGACCCGAAGACGCACTCGGTGACGCTGCCGGAGGCGTTCAAGGATTCCGTCCGCGCGGTCATGGACGCCGGCTGGGACAAGGCCGGTGTCGAGGAGGTGCTGGGCGGGATGCCGATGCCCAAGGCGTTGGTCTGGGCGCTGCACGAGCACGTTCTGGGTGCCAACCCGGCGGTGTGGATGTACGCCAGCGGCGGCGGCTTCTCCAGCATCCTCTACCACCTCGGCACCGAGGAGCAGAAGAAGTGGGCCGTGCTGGCCGCCGAGCGCGGCTGGGGGTCGACGATGGTGCTCACCGAGCCGGACGCGGGCTCGGACGTGGGTGCCGGACGCACCAAGGCCGTCCAGCAGGAGGACGGCTCCTGGCACATCGACGGCGTCAAGCGATTCATCACCTCCGGGGACTCCGGCGACCTGTTCGAGAACATCTTCCACCTGGTGCTGGCTCGTCCCGAGGGTGCCGGCCCGGGCACCAAGGGGCTGTCCCTGTTTTTCGTGCCGAAGTTCCTGTTCGACCCGGAAAGTGGCGAGCTCGGTGCCCGTAATGGCGTCTTCGTCACCAATGTCGAGCACAAGATGGGTCTCAAGGTGTCGGCGACGTGTGAACTGTCGCTGGGACAGCACGGTGTGCCCGCCAAGGGTTGGCTGGTCGGCGAGGTACACAACGGCATCGCCCAGATGTTCGAGGTCATCGAGCAGGCCCGGATGATGGTCGGCACCAAGGCCATCGCAACGCTGTCGACCGGCTACCTCAACGCGCTGGAATATGCCAAGTCGCGCGTGCAGGGCGCCGACCTGACCCAGATGACCGACAAGACCGCGCCGCGGGTGACCATCACGCATCACCCCGACGTGCGCCGGTCGCTGATGACCCAGAAGGCCTACGCCGAGGGTCTGCGTGCGCTCTACCTCTACACCGCCACCTTCCAGGACGCGGCGGTTGCCGAGGTGGTGCACGGCGTGGACGCCAAGCTGGCCGCCAAGGTCAACGACCTCATGCTGCCGATCGTCAAGGGTGTGGGTTCCGAGCAGGCCTACGCCAAGCTCACCGAGAGCCTGCAGACCCTCGGTGGCTCCGGCTTCCTGCAGGACTACCCGATCGAGCAGTACATCCGGGACGCCAAGATCGACTCCCTCTACGAGGGCACCACCGCCATCCAGGCGCAGGACTTCTTCTTCCGCAAGATCGTCCGGGACAAGGGTGTGGCGCTGGCCCATGTATCGGGCCAGATCCAGGAGTTCGTCGACAGCGAGTCCGGTAACGGCCGGCTGAAGACCGAGCGGGCGCTGCTGGCCAAGGCGCTGGCCGACGTCCAGGCCATGGCGGCCGCGCTGACCGGCTATCTGATGGCTGCCCAGCAGGACGTCACCAGCCTCTACAAGGTGGGCCTCGGTTCGGTGCGCTTCCTGATGAGCGTCGGCGACCTGATCATCGGCTGGTTGCTGCAGCGTCAGGCCGCGGTGGCGGTGGCGGCTCTCGACGCGGGTGCCACCGGCGACGAGCGCGCCTACTACGAAGGCAAGGTCGCGGTGGCGTCGTTCTTCGCCAAGAACTTCCTGCCGCTGTTGACCAGCACCCGCGAGGTGATCGAGACCCTCGACAACGACATCATGGAGCTCGACGAGGCTGCTTTCTAAACCACCCATCCAACAGCCAGATCCCCCGTTTCCTCGTTGAAACGGGGGATCTGCGTCTGGTGGGGCATCCGGAAAAGACCGCCGCTGGATCCCCTCGCTCCAGCGGCGGCCCTTTTCGTACGCCCGTCGTTAAGGACTGCCGACCGGCGGTCGACCAACGGATTGCCCCGCGCTGCGGCCAGGGTCGGGGGGTCAGACCACAACGCGGGGCTACCCGAGGTAACAATTACCCATCGACTCCGGGTAATAAACCCGCCGGCAAATCTTTTCGTTTCGCGGACTTTGGGCCGACTTGTTCAGGCCGCGTCAGGCCTCCAGGATCGCGGCGACGCCCTGGCCACCGGCCGCGCAGATCGAGATCAGCGCACGAAGGGGCTTACTCGAGCCACCTTTGCCCGCCGCCTTCTTCTCACTCAGTTGCTTGGCTGCCTGAGCCAGGATCCGCCCGCCCGTCGCGGCGAACGGGTGACCGGCGGCCAATGACGAACCGTTGACGTTGAGCTTGGAGCGATCGATCGCGCCCAGCGCGGCGTCAAGGCCCAACCGCTGCTTGCAGTACTCCTCGGATTCCCACGCCTGCAGGTGTGCCAGCACCACCGAAGCAAACGCCTCATGGATCTCGTAGAAGTCGAAATCCTGCAGCGTCAGCCCGTTTCGGGCCAGAAGGCGCGGCACGGCGTAGGTTGGCGCCATCAGCAGACCGTCGCTGCCGTTGACATAGTCGACGGCCGCGGCCTCAGCATCCACGAGGTAGGCCAGCGGTGACAGCGAATGGTCAGCCGCCCACTGCTCACTGGACAGCAACACCGCGGAGGCGCCGTCGGTCAACGGAGTCGAATTGCCCGCCGTCATCGTCGCATCGCCGGCCTTCACCCCGAAAACCGGACGCAAGGTGGCTAACTTCTCGGCGCTGGAGTCAGGCCGCATATTGTCGTCGCGGTACAGCCCCAGGAACGGCGTGACCAGGTCGTCGAAGAACCCGCGGTCGTAGGCGTTAGCCATATTGCGATGGCTGGCTGCGGCCAGCTCGTCCTGGTCGACGCGTTTGATGCCCATGTGCTTGGCGGTGATGGCCGCATGCTCTCCCATGGACAGCCCGGTCCGCGGCTCGCTGTTGGCCGGGATCTCCACACCGAGGCTGGCCGGCAGGGTGCCCAGCAGCTTCAATCGCTGCACAGTGGACTTGGACCGGCGCAGCTTGAGCAGGTTCCGGCGCAGGTCGTCACCCAGGCCGATCGGCGGGTCGGATGTGGTGTCCACCCCGCCGGCAGCAGCCACCTCGTAACGACCGGCCGCGATCCCGTCGGCGGCGACGATCGCGGCCTGCAGGCCGGTGCCGCAGGCCTGTTGCAGGTCGACGGCCGGTGTGTACGGCGACAACTCCGAGCCCAGCACACAGTCGCGCATCAGGTTGAAGTCGCGGCTGTGCTTGAGCACCGCGCCGCCGGCCACCAAACCCAGGCGTTCACCGCGCAGGTTGAACCGGTCTACCAGTCCACCCAGCGCCGCGGTGAACATGTCCTGGTTGGACGCGTCGGCGTAAGCGCCGTTCGACCTGGCGAAGGGGATGCGATTGCCGCCCAGGACGGCGACTCGACGCCTGGACTCGGAATTCTGTTGAGCAGCTGCGGGCACTTTGCGTTCTCCGGGAATCTGCGGGTTCTGTGGTCTATCGGAGGTCCTACGGATTTTTGGGCATCAACCGTTGCAGGCCATACTACCCACTGTTCTTACTCTCAAGTAAGTTCATCCTCGATACGGTTGCTGATAGCAACACATACCCGACACGGAAGGCAGCTCAGTGGCTCCCAAGCTCTCGTCCGATCTGTTCTCGCAGGTTGTCAGCTCCCGACCCGGATCGTTCGTGGCCAAGCAACTCGGTGTCCCGCAACCTGAGACGCTGCGCCGGTATCGGCCGGGAGATCCGCCCTTGGTCGGATCGCTGCTGATCGGAGGGGACGGCCGGGTGGTCGAGCCGCTGCGCGCCGCCCTGGACAATGACTACGACGTGGTGAGCAACAATCTCGGCGGCCGCTGGGCCGACTCTTTCGGCGGGCTGGTCTTCGACGCCACCGGCATCACCGACCCAGCCGGGCTCAAGAGCCTGCACGAATTCTTCACACCGCTGCTGCGCAATCTGGGCGCCTGCGCGCGGGTGGCGGTGGTGGGCACCACTCCCGAAGCGATCACCGACACCCACGAACGGATTGCGCAGCGCGCGCTGGAGGGCTTCACCCGGTCACTGGCCAAGGAGTTGCGGCGCGGCAGCACGGTCACGCTGGTGTACCTGTCGCCCGACGCCAAGCCGGCAGCCACCGGGCTCGAATCGACCATGCGGTTCATCCTGTCGGCCAAGTCGGCCTACGTCGACGGTCAGGTGTTCTATGTCGGAGCGGCCGATTCCACCCCGCCGGCCGACTGGGACCGCCCGCTCGACGGCAAGGTGGCCATCGTGACCGGCGCTGCCCGCGGCATCGGCAAGACGATCGCCGAGGTGTTCGCCCGCGACGGCGCCCGGGTGGTGGCGATCGACGTGGAGTCCGCCGAGGAGGCTTTGGCCGAGACCGCCAGCAGCGTGGGCGGCACGCCGCTGTGGCTGGACGTCACCGCCGACGACGCCGTCGACAAGATCACCGAGCACCTACGCGACCACCACGGGGGCAAGGCCGACATCCTGGTCAACAACGCCGGTATCACCCGCGACAAGTTGTTGGCCAATATGGACGACGCCCGCTGGGACTCGGTGATCGCCGTCAATCTGCTTGCCCCGCTTCGGTTGGTCGAGGGCCTGGTCGGAAACGGCAGCATCGGAGAGGGCGGGCGAATCGTCGGGTTGTCGTCGATCGCCGGCATCGCGGGCAACCGCGGACAGACCAACTACGGCGCCACCAAGGCCGGCATGATCGGCATCACCCAGGCGCTGGCGCCGGAGCTGGCCGACAAGGGCATCACGATCAACGCCGTCGCACCGGGATTCATCGAAACGCAGATGACGGCGGCCATCCCGCTGGCCACCCGCGAAGTGGGCCGGCGGCTGAACTCGCTGATGCAGGGCGGGCAGCCCGTCGACGTGGCCGAGACCATCGCCTATTTCGCCAGCCCGGCGTCAAATGCGGTGACCGGCAACGTTATTCGGGTCTGCGGCCAAGCCATGATCGGCGCTTGAGCGGCTAGGAGGATCCGGTGAACCAGCCAAGCGGCCTGAGAAACATGCTCCGCGCGGCGGCGGGGGCGTTGCCCATGGTGCCGCGCGGCGGCCAGCTGCCCACCCGCACGGTCACCGTCGAGGAGCTTCGGATCGACCACGCCAACGTGGCCGACTACGCGGCGGTCACCGGTCTGCGCTACGGCAACGACGTTCCGTTGACCTACCCGTTCGCGTTGGCGTTTCCCTCGGTGATGGCATTGGTCACCGGTTTCGATTTCCCGTTCGCCGCAATGGGATCGGTACACACCGAGAACCACATCACCCGGTACCGGCCGATCGCGGTGACCGACACGGTCGGCGTGCGGGCGCACGCCGAAAACCTGCGAGAGCACCGCAAGGGCTTGCTGGTGGACCTGGTGACCGAGATCAGCGTCGGCAACGAGCTCGCCTGGCAGCAGGTGACGACCTTCCTGCATCAGCAACGCACCAGCTTGTCCGGCGAACCGAAACCACCGCCGCAGAAACAGCCCAAGCTGCCCCCACCGGCTGCCCTGCTGCGGATCACGCCGGCCCGAATCCGCCGCTATGCGGCCGTCGGCGGAGATCACAACCCCATCCACACCAATCCGATCGCGGCGCGATTGTTCGGCTTCCCCACCGTCATCGCACATGGGATGTTCAGCGCCGCAGCGGTTTTGGCGAACATCGAGGCCCGGCTGCCGGACCCGGTGCGGTATTCGGTGCGGTTCGGCAAGCCGGTGCTGCTGCCGGCCAGCGTCGGCGTCTACATCGACGAAGCCGATAACGGCTGGGACCTGTCGTTGCGCAACATGCCGAAGGGGTATCCGCATCTGACCGGGACGTTGCGGCCGCTGTAGCGATCAGCCCGCGCGATGGTCGAGGTGTGGGAGCCGGCGGCCGACAGCGAGCCGCTTCAATGCTTCCGCACCGACCGCGGTGACCAGAAAGACCACCAGCATCCAAATCGGTGGCCGCGCCAGCTCCCAGACGAAGATCGCCGCCCAGGTGGGCGAGCCCTGGGTGACCGCAAGCACACCGGCGGCACCCGCCAGCGAGATCACCGGTCCGTGCAGGTGCGTGCCGGTCGCCTCGTTGAGCGTCAGCACCAGCAGCGACCCCGCCGCAGCGCCGGTGGCCAACGACGGTGTCAGCAGCCCGCCGGCTCCGCCGGCGCGCAGGAACAGCGCGGTCAGCAACGGCTTCAGCACCAAGATCACGGCCGCCGACGACAGCGTCATCCCGCTGGCCAGACTGACCGTCAGGATGCTCTTGCCGTTTCCGGGCAGCTGGGGCCACCAATGCGAGCAGATGCCGGTCAGCAACCCCGCGGCCGCCAGCGCGGGGATCAGGATCCAGGACCGCAGCAGGGTGCGCGGCCGCGCCGCGGCCATGATCCGGTTGAACGTCAAACCCACCACCAGCGCGAAGGGCGCCAGCAGCAATCCGTGCGCGCTGAGCAGATAGGTCGATTCGGCACGGGGCCAGTCGAGTTCGGGACGATCGTGGGTGACCGCCGAACCGATCGCGACGGCCAGGCTGGACGTGATCAGTGCCGCCCCCACCGCCCGCAACCGCCAGGTGTTGAGCATGATCCGCAGCGCGAACAGCGCCCCGGCCAGCGGGACGGCGTAGACCGCCGCCAGCCCGGCCCCGGCGGCACACGCCAGCAGGATCTCCCGATCGCCGGGTGACAGCCGCCGGAGCCACCGGCTTCCCACATCGGTGAGGGCAGCGGCGAATTGGCGTGGCGCGCCTTCGCGGCCGAGCGAGGCGCCGGAGCCCACCAGCACGATCTGAAGCGCGGCGTCGATGCTCCACGACACCGGCGGTATCCGCTCATGCCGAGCGATGGTTCCGGCCAGCGGCGGCACCCTGGTGCTGCGGCGCAAGACCCGCCAGCCCAGCCCCGCCAGAGCGGCGCCGACCATCGGCCCCACCGCGCGCCGGACCGGACTGCTGCCGGTGATCCCATCGAGCAGCGAGCCGAAAGTGTAGTGGTAGGTGAGGTGTTCGACGAAGCGCAGCACCACCGTCGTCGACAAACCGGCGAGCCCGGCCAGCAGGCCGGCGACGATCACCGCGCAGAAAAAGTCGAGGTTGGGGCGGGCCGGCCGGTTAGGCACCGCACGAATCTAGCTTGCGGCGAAGTTGGGACCCAGGTTCGGGCCGGTGTCGCGCTCCGCGGGCGCGCCCTTGAGGCCGTGCCAGAACAAGTCGATCATCATCTCGGCCGCCTCGTCGACGTCGATGTCGCCGACGCTGAGCCGGGTCCCCACCGCCTCACCCGCCCCTACCAGCGCAACCGCCATCATGTCGATTTCGGCGTCCGACCGCGGGCTGCGGGTCCCGGCGTGCAGCATCCCGGCGACCAGGTCGATGATCTGCTCACGACCCTCGCGCACCGTCTGGGCGAACGCTTGCGAGCTGGTGGCCTGGGTGTACATCACGATCCACGACGCCCGGTTGGTGTCGATGTAGCGCAGGAACGACACGATGGCGTTGCGCAGCAAGTCTTTTGGGCTCACGGTCAGGTCGATGTCGGCGCGCAGCGCGTCGATGAACCGGTTCATCTCACGGTTCAGGCAGGCGCCGAACAGGTCTTCCTTGGAGCCGTAGTACAGGTACAGCATCGGCTTGGAGATTTGCGCCGCGGCGGCGATCGTGTCCATCGAGGTCTCGTGATAGCCGTTTTCCGAGAACATCTGTACGCCGGCATCCAGCATCTGCTGCTCGCGGACAGCACGCGGTAGCCGCTTCGTACCACCTGCCATTGCCGTGCACCCTCCAGCCGATCGATCTGACTCCAGGGTAGGCAATGCGGTCGTCAGCTAATGACCACAGTTCGGGGAGACGTTCTTCATCGCGGCCAGCCGCACCACCGATTCGTCGACCGAGGGCATCTGCAATTCGCCGGCAGCCAGCGCCTGTTCCAACCGGTCCAGGACGGCGGGCACCTCTTTGGTGGTGACCCACAACGCGATATCGGTGCCGGCCTGCAAGGTGCGTAACACCGCCTCAGCCACGCCGTAGCGGTCCGAGATCGCGGCCATGCTGGACAGGTCGTCGCTGAACACCGGGCCGCCGAAGGCGGGGCCGCCATATCCGGTGCCGGTGCGCAGCAGGTCCACCGCGGCCTTGCTCAGGCTGGCCGGTTCGCTGCCGGTCAACCCGGGAACCTGCAGATGGCCCACCATCACTGCGACCGGGGTCTGGGTCAGCAGGGTGCGGTAGGGCACCAGGTCGCTGGCCACCAGCTCACTCAACGGCGGCGTGGTCACCCCGCCGGTGTGCGAATCACCCGAGCCGCGACCGTGGCCCGGGAAGTGCTTGAGCACCGGCAGCAGCTCGGCATCGCGCAGCCCCTGCGCGTAGGCGCCGGCATAGGCGGTGACCTTATCCGGATCCGAACCGAACGAGCGGTCCCCGATCACCGTGTCGTCGGGGGCGTCGGTGACGTCGACCACCGGCGCGAAGTCGACGGTGATACCCAGTTTCTTCATCTGCCGGCCCCGCTCCAACGCCAGATCGTGGACCTGGGCAACGGTTCGAGTTTGGGCCAGCTCCCGCGCCGACGGCCCTCTGCCGCCGAGCAGCGAGTGCAACCGCGACACCCGGCCGCCTTCTTCGTCGACGCCGACGGCCAGCGGCAGCGGGCCGGCCCCGGCGGCGAGGTCGGCCAGCGGACCGTTCAACATGGACAGGTCGGTGTCACTGCCGATCAGGATGCCGCCGACGCGATAGGTGCTCACCACCGCCTTGGCGTCGGCGGCGTCGCGCACCCCCACCATCAGCAGCTGGGCCAGCTTGTCCCGGGTGGACAACGACGCCGGCACGGCCGTCGGGTCGGCACACACCCGTGGTGCCGGAGCGGCGACCGGGGGCGGGCCGGGCGGCGTGCTCGACGCCGACGTCGACGACGATCCGCTTCGGGTGCCGCCGTGGCCGCAGGCGGCCACCAGCACTGAGATGGCCGCAAGCACCGTCAGTGTGCGCGGAAAAGCCATCCGGACATGCTGTCACGGTGGTGTTTCGGCGCCGGGTTTGGGGGCAACCACCGTTACGTTGTCGACCGACCGACCCGTAGGACGACCCCGCCAGCCAGGAGCGCGGGTTCTGCTAGGTTGGCGGCTAGGTTTTTCCCGTCACGACCTCACGCCTCAAGGAGCCAACGATGAACCGGATCATCGCGCCCGCCGCCGCGAGCGTGGTGGTTGGTCTGTTGCTGGGCGCGGCCGCAATCTTCGGTATCACCCTGATGGTGCAGCAGGACACGAAGCCGCCACTACCCGGGGGCGATCCGTCGTCGTCAGTGCTCAACCGGGTCGAGTACGGCAACCGTAGCTAGTCCGGCGGCGTCGGCTTCGAAGGTCAGCGCGGCGGCGCTAGCGGCAGACCCGCCGGTGACGCCCCTGTCCCGCCGGTGGTTGCTGTTGGTCGGGGCGGTGTCGCTGACGCTGACGTTCGCCCAGTCACCCGGTCGGGTCTCCCCCGATACCAAACTCGATCTCACCGCCAACCCGCTGCGGTTCCTGGCGCGCGCGACGAACCTGTGGAACAGCGAGCTGCCGTTCGGCCAGTCCCAGAACCAGGCATATGGCTACCTGTTTCCGCACGGGACGTTCTTCCTGATCGGTCATCTGCTGGGCATCTCGGGCTGGATCACCCAACGGTTGTGGTGGGCGGTGCTGCTCACGGTCGGCTTCTGGGGTTTGCTGCGGGTCGCCGAGGCGCTGGGCATCGGCAGCCCGGCATCGCGGGTGATCGCGGCGGGGGCGTTTGCGCTGTCGCCGAGGGCGCTGACCACGCTGGGGTCCATCTCGTCGGAAACGCTGCCGATGATGTTGGCGCCGTGGGTGCTGCTGCCGACGATTCTGGCCCTGCGGGGCACGCCGGGCCGATCGGTACGGGCGCTGGCGGCCCAGGCCGGTGTGGCGGTGGCGCTGATGGGCGCGGTGAACGCCATCGCGACGGTGGCCGGTTGTCTGCCCGCGGTGATCTGGCTGGCCTGTCATCGGCCCAACCGACTGTGGTGGCGCTATACCGCGTGGTTGCTGGTGGCGCTGGTGTTGGCGACGCTGTGGTGGGTAGTGGCGCTGAGTCAGCTGCGCGGGGTCAGTCCGCCGTTTCTGGACTTCATCGAATCCTCCGGCGTGACGACGCAGTGGTCGTCGCTGGCGGAGGTGTTGCGCGGCACCGACAGCTGGACCCCGTTCGTGGCGCCGGACGCGACCGCCGGGGCGCCGCTGGTGACCGGGTCGGTCGCGATCCTGGGTACGTGTCTGGTGGCGGCGGCCGGGCTGGCCGGACTGGCCAGCCCGGCGATGCCGGCCCGCGGGCGGCTGGTGACGATGCTGTTGGTCGGGGTGGTGTTGCTGGCCGTCGGCTACAGCGGTGGGCTGGGTTCGCCGCTGGCCCACCAGGTGCAGCTGTTCCTGGACGCCGCCGGTACGCCGTTGCGCAACGTGCACAAGTTGGGGCCGGTGGTCCGGCTGCCGCTGGTGCTGGGCATCGCGGGGTTGCTGGCCCGGATTCCGCTCCCGGGTAGTGCACCGAAGGCGTTGTGGCTGAGTGCTTTTGCCCATCCGGAACGCGACAAACGGATCGCGGCGGGAGTCGTCGTGCTGACCGCGCTGGCGGTCAGCACCTCGCTGGCCTGGACCGGGCGGCTTACCCCGCCCGGCACCTTCAGTGCGATACCGCGGTACTGGCATGAGGCCGCCGACTGGCTCAACGCGCACAACACCGGGACACCGGCGCCCGGGCGGGTGCTGGTGGTGCCCGGGGCGCCGTTCGCCACCCAGGTATGGGGCACCAGCCACGACGAGCCGCTCCAGGTGCTGGGCAGCAGCCCGTGGGGGGTACGCGACTCCATCCCGCTGACCCCGCCGCAGACAATCCGGGCGCTGGACTCGGTGCAACGCTTGTTCGCGGCCGGACGCCCATCGGCCGGCCTGGCCGATACCCTTGCCCGCCAAGGCATTTCATATCTGGTGCTGCGTAACGATCTGGACCCCGAGACGTCGCGCTCGGCACGCCCGATCCTGGTGCACCGCGCGGTCGCCGGCTCACCCGGGCTGGCGAAGGTGGCGGAGTTCGGCGCGCCGGTGGGCCCCGGCTTGCTGGCCGGGTTCGTCAACGACAGCGGACTGCGGCCCCGCTATCCCGCTTTAGAGATATACCGAGTGATATACCGGGTCGGTGAGTCGCTTTCGGCCGGGGCGCCCTACTTCGTCGACACCGACCGGCTGCCTCACGTCGACGGCGGACCCGAAGTGCTGCTGCGTCTCGACGAGCGGCGGCGGCTGTCGGGCCAACCGGGGCTGGGTCCGGTGCTGCTGACGGCCGACGCCGTCGCCGGCGGGCTGCCGGCACCGCTGGTGACCGTCACCGACACTCCGGTGGCCCGCGAAACCGACTACGGCCGGGTGGATCAGCACTCCTCGGCGATCCGGGCGCCCGGGGACGCCCGGCATACCTACAACCGGGTGCCCGACTATCCGGTCCCCGGCGCCGACCTGGTGTACGGCGGGTGGACCGGTGGCCGCGTCACGGTGTCGAGCTCGTCGGCGGATTCCACCGCCATGCCCGACGTGGCCCCGGCCACCTCGGCGGCGGCCGCGATCGACGGCGACTCGGCGACCGCCTGGGTGTCCAACGCACTGCAGGCCGCCGTCGGGCAATGGCTGCAGGTGGACTTCGATCATCCGGTGGCCAACGCCGTCATCACCCTGACGCCGAGTGCTACCGCCGTCGGCGCGCAGATCCGGCGCATCCTGGTCGAGACCGCCACCGGCAGCACCACCCTGCGGTTCGACGAGGCGGGCAAGCCGCTCACCGCGGCGCTTCCCTACGGCGAAACGCCCTGGGTGCGGGTTACCGCGGCCGCCAGCGACGACGGGTCCGCCGGGGTGCAGTTCGGTGTCACCGACCTGGCGATCACCCAGTACGACGCGTCCGGGTTCGCCCATCCGGTGCAGTTGCACCACACCGTGGCGGTACCCGGGCCGCCGGCGGATTCGACGATCGCGCGCTGGGATCTGGGGTCCGAACTGCTGGGCCGGCCGGGTTGCGCGCCGGCGCCCGAAACGGTGCGCTGCGCCGCGTCGATGGCCCTGGCGCCCGAGGAGCCGGTCAACTTCAGCCGCACGCTCACCGTGCCGCGCCCGACGACGGTGACCCCGACGGTGTGGGTCCGGCCCAGGCAGGGGCCCAAACTTGCCGATCTGATCGCCGAGCCGGACACCACCCGCGCGCGCGGCGATTCCGATGTGCTCGACGTCCTGGGCTCGGCTTACGCCGCCACCGACGGCGACCCCGCCACCGCGTGGACCGCGCCGCAGCGGGTGGTGCAGTACAAGTCACCGCCGACCCTGACCCTCACCCTGCCCCGGCCCACCGAGGTGGCCGGACTCCGCCTGCTGCCCACCCGGTCGGCGTTACCCGCCCACCCGACGATGGTGGCCGTCGACCTGGGCGACGGGCCCCAGGTGCGTGCGGTCGCTCGCCACGGCGAGCCGCAGACGCTGTCGTTGCACCCCCGCGTCACCGACACGGTCACCATCAGCCTGCTCGACTGGGAAGACATCATCGACCGCAACGCGCTGGGCTTCGACCAACTCAAGCCTCCCGGCCTGGCCGAGGTGACCGCGCTCGGCGCCGGCGGTGGTCCGATCGCGCCCGCGGACGCCGTGCGGAACCGATCCCGGGAGATCACCGTCGACTGTGAGCACGGCCCGGTCATCGCGGTGGCCGGCCGTTTCGTGCACACCTCGATTCGGACCACGGTGGGCACGCTGCTCGACGGCGAACCGGTTGCGGCGCTGCCCTGCGAACGCGACCCGATCGCCCTGCCGGCCGGCCAACAGGAGCTGTTGATCAGCCCGGGAGCGGAATTCGTTGTCGACGGCGCCCAGCTGTCGGCGCCGGAAGCAGCCGAATTGCCCACCACCACAATGGTTCCCGCGTCAACCGGGGTGTGGGGACCGGGCCGTCGGGAAGTGCGGGCGCCCGCCTCGGCAACCCCGCGAGTGCTGGTCATTCCGGAAAGCATCAACCCCGGCTGGGTGGCGCGTACCAGTAGCGGAGCCCGGCTGACCGCGGTCGCGGTCAACGGCTGGCAGCAGGGCTGGGTGGTGCCCGCCGGTGATCCCGGCACCATCACCCTCACCTTCGCGCCCAACTCGGTGTATCGATGCGGCCTGGCTTTCGGGCTTACGTTGCTGCCGGTGCTGGCCCTGCTCGCGTTCTGGCGGCGGCGAGGGCAGGACTTCGGCCATGCGGCCGTACGCCCCTGGGTACCCGGGCCGTCGGCGACGGTCGCGGTGCTGGCGGCCGGCGCGGCGATCGCCGGGGTGGCGGGAGTTGCCGTGGTAGGCGCCGCCCTCGGGCTGCGGTATGTGTTGCGCGACCGGGAACGGTTGCTCGGCCGGATCACCGTCGGGGTGAGCGCGGGTGGTCTGATTCTGGCCGGGGCAGTATTGTCTCGCCATCCGTGGCGCTCGGTGGACGGCTACGCCGGCCATTCGGCCAGTGTCCAACTGCTGGCCCTGATTTCGATCGCGGTGTTGGCCGCATCGGTGTCGATGCGGACCAAGGATGAGAGTCCCGGCCAGGACCCCGAACAGGAGATTTGACGTGGCGTTCTTTCGCAGCACCGGGCCAATTGCCATGGCGCACCGGGGGTTCACCTCGTTCAGGCTGCCCAAGAACAGCATGGCGGCGTTTCACGAGGCGGTGAAGCTCGGGTTTCGCTACCTCGAGACCGACGTTCGCGCCACCCGTGACGGCGTCGCGGTGATCCTGCACGACCGCCGGCTCCCGCTCGCGTCCGGAGTTCCGGGTGCGATCGACCAGTTGTCCTGGCGGCAGGCCAGTGCCGCGGATCTGGGCTCCGGAGAACCGATTCCGACGCTCGAAGAACTCCTTGTCACCTTCCCGGACGCGCGGGTCAATATCGACATCAAGGCAGAGTCGGCCATCGAACCGACCGTCGCGGTCATCGAGCGGTTGAAGGTGCACGACCGGGTGCTGATCGCGTCGTTTTCCGACCGGCGTCGCCAGCGGGCCGTGCGTCTGCTCACCCAGCGGGTCGCCAGCGCGGCGGGTACGGGCGCGTTCATGGCGTTCATGGCGGCCCGGTCGGCGGGCCGGCGGGCGTATGCGCAGCGGATGCTGCGCGACAGCGACTGCGTGCAGTTGCCGCCGCGGCTGGGCGGCGTGCCGGTGATCACGCCGGCGTTGCTGCGGGCCATGCATGCTTGCGGACGTCAGGTGCACGCCTGGACGATCGACGACCCCGCGGCCATGCATGCGCTTCTCGACATCGGTGTGGACGGCATCATCACCGATCGCGCGGACCTGCTCCGTGAGGTGCTTGCCTCGCGGGGAGAGTGGTAGGGGGTGCGGCAGCTGTTGGCTACCGGTTTGCCGACTGGTTAACTGGATACGCGGTCACCGTCCGAGGAGTACTGCCATGGGATGGTTTTCGGCACCCGAATACTGGCTGGGCAGAATGGTGCTCGAGCGGGGCGCGGCGGTCATCTACTTGACCGCGTTCGTCGCCGCCGCGTTGCAGTTCCGGGCGCTCATCGGAGAGCAGGGAATGCTGCCGGTGCCGCGATATGTGGCCGGCAGGTCCTTCTGGCGAACACCGAGCCTCTTTCACCTTCGCTATTCCGACCGATTGTTCGCCGGCGGGTGCTGGTTCGGCGCCCTGCTGTCGGCGGCGGTCGTCGCCGGTTTGGCCGACTTGGTTCCGTTGTGGGCCGCCATGCTGATGTGGCTCGCACTGTGGGTGCTGTATCTGTCGATCGTCAACGTGGGCCAGGTGTGGTACGGATTCGGTTGGGAGTCATTGCTACTCGAAACCGGATTCCTGATGATCTTCCTGGGCAACGCCCGGGTGGCACCGCCGATTCTGACGCTGTGGCTGGTGCGCTGGCTGTTGTTTCGGGTCGAGTTCGGCGCGGGTCTGATCAAGATGCGCGGTGACCCGTGCTGGCGCAACCTCACGTGCCTGTACTACCACCATGAGACGCAACCCATGCCGGGGCCGCTGAGCTGGTTCTTCCATCACCTGCCCAAGCCGCTGCACCGGATCGAGGTGGCGGGCAACCATTTTGCGCAGCTGGTCGTGCCGTTCGGATTGTTCGCCCCGCAACCGGTCGCCAGCGTTGCCGCGGCCGTCATCATCGTCACCCAGCTGTGGTTGGTGTTGTCGGGAAACTTCTCCTGGCTCAACTGGCTGACGATCCTGCTGGCGTGCAGCGCGGTCGACCAGGCATCGCTGGCGGCGGTGCTGCCGGTCCCTGCTCAACCCGCGTTGGCCGCGCCGCTGTGGTTCACCGCCCTGGTCTTTGTGTTCGCCGCGGCGGTGTTGATTCTGAGCTACTGGCCGGCACGCAACATGCTGTCCACCCGGCAGCGGATGAACATGTCGTTCAACCCCTTTCATTTGGTCAACACCTACGGCGCATTCGGCAGCATCGGCCGCACCCGCCACGAGGTGGTGATCGAAGGAACCGCCGAGGACGAGCTCACCGGCGACACGGTGTGGAAAGAGTACGAATTCAAGGGCAAGCCCGGCTCGGTGCGCCGAATGCCGCGGCAATGGGCGCCCTACCACCTTCGCCTGGACTGGCTGATGTGGTTTGCCGCCATCTCTGCGGGCTACGCGCTGCCCTGGATGACACCGTTGCTGACGCGGCTGTTGCGCAACGATCCACCGACGCTGAAGCTGTTGCGGTGCAACCCGTTTCCGGATGCACCACCGCGATACGTGCGTGCTCAGCTTTATCGGTATCGCTTCACCACTTTTCAGGAGCTGCGACGGGATCATGCCTGGTGGCATCGCACATTGGTGGGTAGCTACGTGCGGCCGATGACCCTTGGGAGAGTGACATCCCCGCACAACGGCTGAACCAAAAGAAAAGGCCCGCGCTTGCCTCCCCGCCACGCTGGACGTGCATCGGCCTGCATCCGGTCTTACGCGATGGTCTCGCCTACTCGGCGCTAAAATGCTTGCCACGTAGCCGTTTTCAGTGAGCCGCAACGCGGCCGCCGATCCTCCGAAGCCGGGATCCGATGACTGCGACGTCGTAGTGGAATTGATTTGGCATCGCAGTCCTCCTACTTGACGCCCGGCATTCGGCGCAGGACCCGAAGGCCGGCGGTCATGATCCGCGCGTAGCGGCCCGCATCAAGCCAGACCGGTGCGCCGACCGGCAGCAGGCACTCGACCGCAATCGTCTGCGATTCGGTGTATTTGAGGATGCCATGCTCGCCGTGGCGGCGCCCGATGCCGGAGGCCTTCATGCCGCCCATCGGTGCATCGACCGATGCCCATGCCGCCGCATAGGCCTCGTTGACGTTGACGGTGCCCGCCTGCAGCCGGGCCGCAACTTGCCGACCGTGCGCGGCGTCGGAGGTCCAGACGCTGAAATTCAGCCCGTAGGCACTGTCATTGGCCTTGTCGATCGCCTCGTCCTCGCTGTCGACGGGGTACAACGAGACCACGGGTCCGAACGTCTCGTCGGCGAATGCGGCCATGCCCTCCCGCACCCCAGAGAGGATGGTGGCCTCGTAGAAGTGCGGCCCGATGTCGGGGCGCGCCCGACCGCCGGCCAGTACCGCGGCGCCCTTGCTCAGCGCGTCGTCGACGTGGTGTGTCACCGTCTTGAGTTGCCGGTCCGAGATCAGCGAGCCCATGTCCGCTGAATAGTCGAGGGCTGCAGAGAGTTTCATCGCCTTGGCGGCGTCGGTGAACTTCTCGGTGAATTGGCCGGACAGCGCTGCCGAAATATAGATGCGTTCGACGGAAATGCACAGCTGTCCCGCGTTGGAGAACGACGCCCGTATGGCGCCGGACACGGCCCGGTCGACGTCGGCGTCGTCGAGGACCAGCAATGCGTTCTTGCCGCCGAGTTCCATCGAGCAATCGATGAGCCGCTCACCCGCCTGCGCCGCGACGGTGCGACCCACCGCGGTCGAGCCGGTGAACATCAGGTAGTCGGATTGGTCGATGATTGACGTACCCAGCTCGGACCCCGAGCCGGTGAGAACCTGGATTAAACCCGTTGGCAGCCCGGCTTTCTCGAGCAATCGCACCGCCCACAGCGCCGAGAACGGTGTCTGCTGATCTGGTTTGGTCAACACTGCGTTGCCGGCGACGATCGCCGGCAGGGCGTCGCTGATGCCCAGGGTCAACGGGTAGTTCCACGGCGAAATGATGCCCACCAGGCCCTTGGGGTGATGCAGTTCGGTCACTTGGGTCAGGGCCAGTTGAGCGCCCTGACGGCGCTTGGGATTGAGGTAATCGGCGGCGGTGTGAGCGTAGTAGCGTGCGGTCAGGCAGACGTCGAGGACCTCTTCGAACGCGTGCCGGCGCGCCTTGCCGTTCTCCAGCTGGATCAGGTCGAGGACTTCGTCCTGGTGCTGCAGCACCAGGTCGTGGAAGCGCAGCAGCACCGCGGCGCGTTCCCGGATCGGCCGCGCGGCCCACGCGGGTTGCACCGCGCGGGCCCGTTCGGCCGCGGCGGCCACATCGTCGACCGTGCACCGCGGAACGTCGCCGAGGGGACGGCCCGTCATCGCGTTGCCGACTTCGAGGCGGTAACCCGCGGCGGCGGCCGTCACCAGATCGGCCAGCTCCTGCAGCAGAACGGAGTCCGCGGTGTCGGCGGAAGCTCTGTCGAGGGTAGTCATGACGTCGCCAGGATGCGGTTCAATGCGAAGCGGCCGGTTTCCTCGTCGACCATCTCCATCGCGATGCGGCGCGCCCGGACCGCGGCCCGGTCGGCCTTGACGTTGATGTCGCGACGCGGCACGGCCTCCTCCCCGAGGCGACGCTGAATCGATGCCAGTACAGCCGAATCCCGCAACGCCCAGTCGCCGAACATGGCCCGCAGGAACTCGGCGACGTGGTCGTCTTCGGTGGCATAGTTGCGGGCCATCTGCAAGAAGACGTGGGTGGCCGCTGGGGATTCGGGTGTGAAGCCTTGAATCCGCAATAACTCGTATGCTCTTCGGTCCTCGGAGTCGATGACGTAGTGCTGGACATGCAGGCCGGGTGAGACGAACGTGCCCTCCTCACGGCGGATGCCCACGGTCTCGGCGGGCAGGCCGGTGACTTGGGCCTCCCAGCCGGCCAGCCGGCTGGGAGGTGTCACCCGCCCGTAGGAGACCGACCGCTCGGAGACCTCGACCTCGTCCAGCGGTGGCAACACCTCGATATCCGGGGGCACCGCCTCGGGATGCATCACGAACACGTCGGTGAGGTCGAGGTAGTGCTCATGCAGCAGCAGGTAGTTCGCCTCGACACGTAGCACCTCGATGGTGCTACCCCAGCCCGTCCCGTCGGCGTACCACGGCACCCGTGGCGGCGGGCGCAACGCCGCGACGCCGGGATCGCCGAGCCAGATCCAGACGAACGGCGGCTGTTCGTGCACCGGGTAGCTGCGCACCCGCGCCCCGGGTGGCACGTTCTCCTGCGACGGCACGTCGACCAGGCAGCCGTCGGGTTCGTAGGCGAAGCCGTGGTAGCCACACACCAGACGATCTCCGTCGCGGCGGCCGGCCGACAGCGGATAGGCCCGGTGGACGCAGCGGTCCTCCATCGCCACCACGTCACCGGAACTGCGGCGGTACAACACGACCGGCCTGTCGAGCAGGCGGCGAGCGAGCAAACCCTGCCCCACCTCGACGCTGGTGGCGGCGACATACCAGCAGTTGAATGGATAGTTGGACCTCATAGGTCGAGCACCAGCCTTTCCGAACGGGAGCGGGAAACGCAGATCATCATGACGTCGCCCCGGGCCTTCTCCGCGTCGTTGAGCACCGAGTCCCGATGGTCGGGCTCGCCCTCGAGCACGTCGCACTCGCAGGTGCCGCACACGCCCTCCATGCAGGACCCGAGCACGTCGACACCCGCCTCCTCGCATACCTGGTAAACCGACTTATCCTGCGGCACAGTCAAAGTCAGACCGGAGCGCTGGCATTCCACTTCGAAGGTCACCAGCGAGTCCGGTGCCAGCGGGTCGAGCTCCTTGGCGGCGAACCGCTCGACGTGCAGGCTGTCCTCCGGCCAGGTGCGGCACGCCTGTTCGACGGCGGTCAGCAGGCCCTCGGGTCCGCAGCAGTACACCAGCGTGTTCGGACCCGGTTGCGCCAGCGCAGCGGTGAGGTTGGCCCGGAAGCTCGCACCGTCACCCGCATCGCGGGCGCACACGGTTACCCGATCTCCGTGCCGCCGAAGTTCGTCGACGAAGGCCATCGACGAGCGTGTCCGGCCGCCGTAGAGCAGGCGCCAGTCGGCGCCGGCCGCCTGCGCCGCAGCGATCATCGGCAGGATCGGCGTCACGCCGATGCCGCCCGCGATGAACAGGTACCGCGGCGAACCCACGAGCGGAAAGTGGTTGCGTGGCCCGCGCACTCGCACGGTTGCCCCTTCGTGCAGCTTGTCGTGCACGAACTGCGACCCGCCGCGACTGTCGGGGTCGAGCAGTACTCCGACGCGCCACTCGGCGCGGTTCGCGGTGTCGCCGCAAAGTGAGTATTGGCGCACCAGCGACGGCGTCATCAGCAGATCGATGTGCGCACCCGGCGCCCACTCCGGCAGGTCGACGCCGTCCGGTGCGGCCAGCGTCAATGCGACGACACCGTCGGAGACGGTCTCGCGGCGGCGCACCTGGACTTCGATCTCGACTTCGCGGTAGGCGGGCCGGGCGCGGGTCGGCTGTTCGAGCGTGGTCATCAGCGCCACTCCCCTTCATCGCAAGCGGGAGGTGCCGCCACCGCATCGTCGTCGGCGCCGGTCACGATGTCCTCCGCACCGGCACCGAGTTGTACTGGTTCAGGAACAACGCCCGAACCCGGGTGGGCTCGCCGTCCAGCTCCAGGTCGGGGAAGCGCTCCAGGGTCTGCTGGATCCACAGCTTCAGCTCGAGACGGGCGAGGTTGGCGCCCAGGCAGAAATGCCGTCCCCGACCGCCAAAGGCCTGGTGCTGATCGGCGAGGCCGGACCGGGTGATGTCGAAGGTGTGCGGATTGGGGAACACGCTCTCGTCCCGGTTGGACGCGATGTACCACAGCAGTAGCCGGTCGTTCTCTTTGATCGGCTGGCCGTGCAGCTCGGTGTCCTTGGTGGCGGCCCGGGCCATGAACGAGAACGCCGGGTAGCAGCGCAGCCCCTCCTCCACCGCCGCCGGGATCAGCTCAGGGTGCCGGCGCAGCAGCTGGCGCAACTGCGGGTCGCGCAGGATCTCCAGCATGGTCGCGCTGTAGGTGGCCCGCGTCGAGTCGTTGCCCGCCGACATCAGCAAGACAAAGAAGGTTGCGATTTCGAGCTCATTGAGCTTGTCGCCCTCGACCTCGGCGTCGACCATGGCGGTCAGCAGGTTGCCGCCTATCGAATCGTCGCGCTGCGCGATCCGGTTCTGGGTGTACTCGGTGATCTCGCCGACGACCGCCATGGTGTCTTGCCATTGCTCGCGGATGGCCGGGTCCTCGAACGCGGTGAACACGTTCGTCCAGTGCACCAGCTTCGCGTCGTCCTCGGGTGGCGTGCCCAGCAGCGAGCCGATCACGCGGGCAGGTATGGGCCGCGCGACGTCGGCGACCAGGTCGAATCTCTCCCGCCCGGCGACACCGTCGAGGACGCCGTTGATGATCTGCCTGACCCGGTTCTCGTGCGCGGCGACCGCCTCGGGAGTGAATTCCTTGATGACCAGCGCCTTGAGCCGGTCGTGGCGCGGCGGGTCCATCGAAATCAACTGCAGCCGTTGCAGATCCAGCGGTACGCCGATGTCGTCCATGTGAAAGATGCCGCGCCGCTCGGAGGAGAAGGTGCGGTGATCCCGGCTCAGGGCCCGGACGTCGTCGTAGCGGGTGATGGACCAGAATCCGCCCTCTCCGGGCAGGTTGCGCTGCGGGCTGAAGTGCACGGGTGACTCGCGCTGCAGTTGCGCAAAGAGTTCGTAGGGCGGGCCGTCGTCCCAGACGGCTGGGTCGGCCAGGTCGACGGTGTCGAGGTCACGGCGTTCGATAGTGGTCATGGAGACTCCTTGTACTTGCGTTGAATTACTTGGCGTTTCGGCTTCCGGCGGCAAGCAAGCGGTCGAGGGGTCTCCGCTGATCTTCAGTGTGCGCCGCAATGCCTTGACGGTAAATAGCCTGACGACGATGATTGACTTGCCCTGGGAGAGGCATCGCGGCCACATCGGGTCAGGTGGGTGCGTAGCGTTTCGTCGCCTGAAATCTTTGTGTGACAACGTAGCCCGCGGCATAGTTGGCGAGCGGTGTGCCGTTCCGAGTAACACTTGCGCCGCGCGGGCGCTAAGCACACCCGGTGACGCGTAGCCCACATATTCTCCTCATTTCTCGGCGATGCCGTAACTGGGCCAGGAGCCGTAGGATTCGGCGATGCGTTCGTTGTGGAGGCTACGACGCTCGGATCAGCACCGCGACGTCCGCTACGGACCAATTACCAATGAAACCTTGGCCTGAGAAGCCAAATCATCGGCGCGAGCCGCGAAATCGACTTCCCCGTGGGCGCGAATACGAACTACCGTTGAGTTCATGGCCGAAAACAGCCACGCCGACGTGGCGATTGTGGCCAAGGCCGCGGCCATGATCGCGAGTCGGCTGGACAGCAAGCTCAACCAGACCACACGCGCCATCCAGACGTTGTTGGTCGGCGAGATCTCGGAGTTGCGCGGAGACGCACAGTTGCTGCAACTACTGGAAGACACCGTAGCTACGAATGTCGACACGTTCTTCGCGGCCATTCGCTACAACATCCCGGTCAGTCACGTTGAGCCGCCGACCGCTGCACTGGAGTATGCGCGGCGCTTGGCGCAGCGGGAGGTGTCCGCAAACGCGTTGGTACGCGCTTACCGGCTCGGCCACCGAGCAGCGCTTGACGTAGTGCTTGCCGAGATCCGGGCCGCCGGCCTGGACCCGAAGCTTGGCCTGGACGTCTACGAGCAGATGGAAGCGGTCTCGTTCGAGTACATCGACCGGATCTCGCAGCTGGTGGTGGAAACCTATCAAGACGAGCGGGAGCGCTGGGTCGAGAACCGGAACAGCCTGCGCGCTCTGCGTGTTCGGGAGATCCTTTCCGGAGCCGACGTCGACGTCGACGCGATGACGACCGCAATCCGCTACCCGCTCAGACGTATTCACCTTTCGGCCATCGTCTGGTGTCCAGATTCCGGCAATCTCATGGCGCTGGGGCAGATGGAGCGGTTCGTCGAGGACCTCGCCGGATCGATTGGTGCTCAAAATGACTCGCTGTTCATCGCCGTGGATCAAGTGACGGGCTGGGCGTGGATTCCGGTGCCGCCCGACAGCATATCGACCGCGGTAGCGCGGATTCGTCGGTTCGCGCAGGCCGCAGCCGACGGCCTGTACCTCGCAGTCGGCGACCCGCTGCCTGGAGTGGCGGGCTTCCGCCGTTCGCACGACCAGGCCCAGGACGCCCGGGCAGTCGCTATTGCACCGGGTGCGACGGTGCGCCGGGTCACCGCGGCCAGCGATCCCGAACTGGCGATGGCTGCGCTGTTAGTTGGCAACTTGACCGCGGCACGTATCTGGGTTGGCGAGGTGCTCGGCCCCCTCGCTTCCACCACGGACAGCGACAGGCGGCTTCGGGAAACCCTTCGGGTGTTCCTGCGCACCGGTTCGAGCTATAAAGCCGCCGCAGAGCAGCTGCATCTTCACGTCAATTCGGTGAAGTATCGGGTGCGGCGCGCGCTCGAACGCCGAGGCCGGACGATTGCCGGCGACCGGCTCGATGTCGAAGTAGCACTTCTGCTGTGCGGCTGGTACGGCACGGCCGTGCTCGGTTGACGTGTTCGGCCGAGCTACAAGCACTTTGGGTTCGGGGCGTCCGTCCCCGGACCGGGGGTCGCGCATAGCTGGGCAGATGGTGCACCACCTGTTGCAGAGGTCATCGTGGCGGATGAGCTGTCAAACAGCCGGCCTGAGGGCAGCACGCGGTACGCCGGCAATGCGTGCGACCATGCCGCCGACAGGGCGGACGACGCGCCACACCGCCGGCACGACGGCGACGGCTCCAGGAATTAGCACCGGAAACAAAACCAGCACCAGCATCGCGACGATGGTCAGCACGGACATGAACATGGTTGGCTCGCTTTCTTCCGCAAAGCGGAACAGTAGGTTTTTGATTACTCAGGCACGGTCGGCGATTGAATTCTGCATTTCGCTTCGAATCCTGTGCCGCGCTCGGGAATCGAAATTACCCAGCGAGCCGGTCCTCGGCGACGTCCCGGACCGACGAACTATCGACGTGCATTAGTCCCCGGCGGACAAGGCGGTGCGGGGATCGCCATCATCGGTGGGCCCTGGCGGTCCGACTGGCCAGCCGGCCGCGCGGTCGAACCACGGGTGACACCCGCCCGTCGCCGATTAGTGGGCAGCCTCCGCGGACTGCGGCCGGTAGCGTAGCCGGTGTGGCGGTGGGACAGCGAGTGGCCCCAAAGCCGCCGGGACGACGTCTCACCGGTTGGTCCCGGCCACGATGAATAACGCGACCAGAGAGTGGGGACATGACCGAACCGACCGTCACCAACGCCACCGAGAACAATCGTTATGAGATCAGCGCCGACGGCGTGCGGGCCGGGCTGACCGCCTATGTCGACACTGCCGACACCGGCAGCCAGCGCATCTTCTACCACACCGAGGTCGACGAGAAATTCGCCGGCCGCGGCCTGGCCAGCACGCTCATCGCCGCGGCGCTGGCGGACACCCGCGCGGCGGGAAAGCGCATCGTGGCGATCTGCCCGTTCGTCGCGGCCTACGTCGACAAACACGACGACTACGACGACATCCTCGACCCGATCACGCCGCAGGCGCACGCGGCGGTGCGATCTCGGGCTTGAGTTCTTCAGCCCAGTCCCGCGTCCGTAAGCAGCCCCGACAGTCCGTGGTCGCGGCAACACCCGACCACCGCTGGGATCATGGCGTTGGCGTCGTCGGTTTTCCCTGTGGCCCTGAGTGTTTCGACCAGCAGCAGCTGCGCGCCCAAGGCCGCCCAGGGCCTTCGCGCGCCGTCGATTCCGGCCAGCAGCTCGGCGGCGCGCCGGCATGCCTGGTCGTGATCGTCGGCCGAGTCGCTCGCCGACAACAGGCGAATGGCGGAGTCCTCGTCGAGTTCGGCGATGATCGTGGCGATGCCGTCGTGTTGTGGGATGGTGCGGGTCGCGCGCAACCGCGCGGCGACCTCCTGCGGGATCTCGATGCCCAGCCGGATTCGCTCGTTGTTGACGGCCGCCGCCAACCGCGGCAGCCGCAGCCGCTCCGCAGCCGCCATGCCATCGGTGAGGCGATCGATCGCGGCGCCGCGATCTCCTTGCACTGCCTTGACTCGTGCGCCCGTCACGTATCTGGCGATCATGGTGTCGACTCCGGCACCCACGGATTCCAGCTGGTAGCCCTCATCCAGCAGACGCGTGGCCTCCGCTAATTCGCCTGTCTGGTAGAGCAATTCACCGAGAAGCGCGCTGGCGAGCCGCGCGGCGTAGGAGTGCTGTCCCGCCGTCACGCCCATCTCGTAGGCTTCCCGGAAATTCCTCAGGGCGCCGGGAATGTCGAGCACATACCTGGCCGCGATGCCGCCGAAGCAATGTGCGTACACGCCGACGAAGGGGCCCAGCATCTCCTGGTAGGGCTCCGCCCACGCGAGCAGCCGATTCGCGGCGTCGAACTCGAAACGGTGGACTGCCGCGAACGCTGCCAGGCCTCCTGCCACGCCGCCCACCCGCGGATGGAAGCTGTCAGGGCGCGCCAGCGCCTCGGCAACCAGATGATCGACGGCGTCCACCCGGTCGGCGAAGACCTCGCCGACTGCGCGCAGCACGTCGGCCTCCACCCGCAAATCTGCGCGCATCACGTCGCTGAGGCCTGCGCTATTCAGGGCCGTCTCGAATGACTTCAGCGCCGCGGCGGCGGGCGCCAGCCGTTGCAGCAGAACGTTCGCCCACGCCAGGGTCAGCTGCAGCCGCGCTCTCGAAACCACCAATCGCGGCGGCAGTTTCTTGACGATTTCCAGCAGCGTCGTCATCTTCGATTGCTCGAGCAGGTTGGTCTCGTCCTGCTCGACCAGGTCGACCGCCCGGGCGGCGTCGCCCGAGGCCAGCGCGTGGTCGACGGCTTCGTTGAGGTAGCCGTGTTCGGCGAACCAGTCCGAAGCCACGCGATGGAGTTGGGCTACCCGCTCGGGGTGATCACGTTCGAGCCGGTGGCGCAGGAATTCGGCGAACAAGTGGTGGTAGCGAAACCAGGTCGGGTCCTTGTCGATTCGCTGCAGGAACAGGCCGCGCTGCTCGATGTCTTCCAGCATTGCCTGCCCGCGCGGCACCTCGGCCAACGCGGACGCCAGCCCACCACAGGTGCGCCCGGTGACCGATGTCGCCAGCAAGAAGTCGAGCAACTCCGGTTCCAGGCTGTCCAGCACGTTCTCGGCAAGGAAATCGCCGATCATCTCGCTCGCACCGGACATCCGGCTCACCAGGCTGCCGGCATCGGCCCCGCCGCGCAGCGACAACGCCGCCAATTGCAGCGCGGCGACCCATCCGTCGGTCGAGGTGGCCAGTGCCCGCACGTCGCCATCAGACAGCCGCAGGCCATCGACATCGTTGAGCAGCGCTCGCGCCTCGTCGACGTCGAAACGCAATGCCTCACCATCGATTTCGACTAGTTCGTCGCGTATGCGCAATTTGCTCACCGGTAGCCCGGCACGTGACCAGCTGGTCACGATCACTTGCAAATGGTGGCAGCCGCGCTCGAGCAGAAAACCGAGTGCGCCGACGGTCTGAGGATCCGACACCCGGTGCCAGTCGTCGATGACCACCACCAGCCGATCGTCCTTGTGGTGTATCTCGTCGATGAGCGCGGTCAGCACATATCGGGCGGCGTCGTCGCCATGCTCGTCGAGCAGCTGCCCCAGCGACGCGGCAAGCGCCGGGCGAACCTGCCGGATCAACTCGAGCAGGTGCGCCAGAAACCACACCACGTTGTTGTCGTCGTCGTCGATGGTCAGCCAGCCGACGGGTACCCGATTGCCCAGCTCCTCGCGCCACTGGGCCGCCAGCGTGCTCTTACCGAAGCCGGAGGGCGCGTGGATGAGGGCCAGCCGTCGCCGGCCTCCCGCCCGCAACACGTCGAGCAGCCGGTTACGGACAACCAGCGATCGGGTCGGAACCGGCGGTCGGTACTTCGTCGTCGGTGTCGGCGGTGTCGGCGTGGCTCCGGTGTCCCGCCGCACCGCCGACGGAGCCACCGGCGACGTCCGGCGCTCCACACCCAGGTCGACGGGCAGGGCCATCTCGTCGACGGCCACGCCGCTGGCGCGCTGAACGTCGCGCAGCTCGTCGCCGAACTCCGCCGCACTTTTCGGGCGCGCTGCGGGATCGCGGGCCATCGCCCGTTCGATGAGTGCGGCCACGTCGGCCGGCAGGCCGTGTTCCCGCAGATCCGGTACCGGCTGCGACGTGATGCGCAGGAACTGGGCGATGACCTTCTCACCGCTGCGGCGCTCGAATGCGGCGTGCCCGGTCAGCGCGCAAAACAGGGTAGCGCCAAGGGAATACAGATCCGATGCCGGTGTGGGCGCCTTGCCTTCGAGCACTTCGGGTGCGGTGAACGCCGGCGAGCCGGTGATGATCCCGGTGGCGGTCTGGAAGCCGCCGGCCATCCTGGCGATGCCGAAGTCGGTCAGCTCCGGTTCGCCGTACTCGGTCAGCAGGATGTTTGCGGGCTTGACGTCGCGGTGCAGGATGCCGGCACGATGGGCGGCCTCGAGTGCACCCGCCAGCTTCACGCCGATGCGCAGCGTCTCACTCCAATCCAGCGGCCCGTGCCTACGGATCAGCGATTCCAGCGAATTCTTGGCGTGGTAGGGCATGACGATGAACGGCCGGCCGCTCACCGTGGTGCCGACCTGCAGGATGGTCACGATGTTCGGGTGGCCGGACAGCTTGCCCATGGCATGCTGCTCACGCAGGAAGCGGTCGAGGTTTTCCGGATCCAGGTCGGTGGTCAGCACCTTGACCGCGACTGTGCGGTCCAGCAGCGGCTGGGCGCACCGGTAGACGACCCCGAAACCGCCCCGTCCGACCTCGGTGACGTCGTCGAATCCCGCCTCGCGCAGTTCCGCGGGGATGTCGGGGACCAGACCCCGCTGTGTCGGGTGCGAATCGACGTCGATCATCGCCGGTCACTATCCTCCCCAGGGAGCCTGTTGAGCTCCGCTGACACTGACACCCTAGCGCCGATCGCGGTCAGCGAAAACGGGATTCTCGCCGGGCCGGGCTACGCTACAGCGTGCTGTCCAACTGTCCGAGCCGATCCGTCAGGCGCAGGTTCTCGGAGTAGTCGACGGGACAGGAGATCAGCGAGACGCCATCGTCGTCGAGTGCGGCTTTCAGCGTCGGCAGCAATTCCTCGGCGCTGGTGATGCGATAACCGTTGGCGCCAAAGCTTTTCGCGTAGCTCATCACATCGGGATTGCCGAACTTGACGTAATAGTGTTCGCCGAGTTCAAGATCCATCTTCCATTCGATCAGGCCGTAGCCGCCATCCTCCCAGATCAGCACCACCAGCGGTATCCGCTCCCGCACGGCGGTCTCGATTTCCTGCGAGTTCATCAGGAATGCGCCGTCGCCGACGACGGCCAGCACCTTCGACCCGGGCCGGGCCAGCTTGACCCCGAGGGCCCCTGGCAGGGCGAAACCCATGGTGGACAAGCCATTCGAGATCAAACAGGTGTTATGCTCGTACGTCGGGTACAGCCGGGCCATCCACATCTTGGTGGCCCCGGTGTCCACCAGCACCACGTCGCTGCGGCCCAACGCCGCGCGGATGTCGGCGACCACCCGCTGCGGCGCCAGCGGATAACGCGAATCATGTTGTCCCCGAGCGAATTCCTCTTTGAGCAAGCCGGAGCCGGGTACGTCGGTTCCGCAGTCGAAGCGGTGGCCGGACAGCGCGTCCGTCAGCGCATCCAGGGAGGCGCTGATGTCGCCGATGATCCCGACGTCAACCGGATAGTGCGCGTCGACCTCGGCCGGGAAACGGTGGATATGAATGATCTTCTTGTCGCCGCCCGGATTGATCTGGACGGGATCGAACTCCTGCAGCTCGTAACCGACGGCGATCACGACGTCGGCTTCGTCGAACCCGAAGTTGACGTAGTCGTGCCGCATGAACCCCATGGTGCCAATGCTGTTGGGGTGGTCGTCGGGCATCACGCCCTTGCCGTGGAAGGTGTTGGCCACCGGCACGCCGACCCCTTCGGACAAGCGGACCAGCGCCGCCGTCGCATCGCCCCGGGCAGCGCCATGTCCGGCCAGCACGACGGGCCGGCGTGCCGCGCGCAGAATCTCGACGGCGCGTGCCACCTGACCGGCCGCCGGCGCCTCGGCGCGCACCACATTCCGGGGCAGCGGAGCCAGGTCGGAATGGTCGGCTGCGTCGGCATCCAGATGCTCGGGCACCGCCAGGTACACCGCCGCCGGGCGTTCGGTCTCGGCGACCTTGAAGGCCTTGCGGAACATCTCAGGTATGGCACGCGCGGTGGGGACGCCGGCCGCCCAGCGGGTGATGGGGGCGAACATCGACACCAGGTCGACGTACTGGTGCGACTCCTTGAACTCCCGGTCCTGACCCACCTGCGCGGAGATCGCGACCATCGGGGTGCTGTTGGTGGTCGCGTCGGCGACACCGAGCTGCATGTTGATCGCTCCCGGCCCCAACGTCGCCGACACCACCGCCGCGCGGCCCGTGACCCGGCCGTACATCTCGGCCATGAACGCCGCCGCCTGCTCGTGGCGGGTGAGCACATAGCGGATGTCCGATGCGGCCAACGCCTGTACGAAGCGGATGTTCTCCTCGCCCGGTATCCCGAAGACGACGGAAACCCCCTCGCTTTCCAGGCACTTCACCATGAGCTGGGCGGCGGTAGTCACACTGGCCACAATAGTGGCAGGCTGGGCGGGGAACCTTCCGCTAGACCACCAGCAGAGGATGTCACCGTGCCCATCGCCTCGATCAACCCCGCCACCGGAGAAACCGTCAAGACCTTCACACCGGCGACCCGCGAAGAAGTCGACGCCGCAATCGCGCGCGCCTATGAGCGGTTCGCCGACTACCGCCACACCAGCTACGCGCAGCGCGCCCAGTGGGCCAACGCCACCGCCGACCTGCTCGAGGCCGAGGCCGACCAGACCGCGGCGGTGATGACACTCGAGATGGGCAAGACGCTGGCCTCGGCGAAGGCCGAGGTGCTCAAGTGCGCCAAGGGATTTCGCTACTACGCCGAGAACACCGAAGCGCTGCTCGCCGACGAGCCGATCGACGCGGCGAAGGTCGGGGCCGCCAGCGCCTACACCCGCTACCAACCGCTGGGGGTGGTGCTGGCCGTGATGCCGTGGAACTTCCCGCTGTGGCAGGCGGTCCGGTTCGCCGCGCCCGCCCTGATGGCCGGCAACGTGGGTCTGTTGAAGCACGCGTCGAATGTGCCGCAGTGCGCGTTGTATCTCGCCGACGTCATCGTCCGCGGCGGGTTTCCCGACGGTTGCTTCCAGACGTTGCTGGTCCCGTCCAGCGCGGTGGAAGACATCTTGCGAGATCCGCGGGTGGCCGCGGCCACGTTGACCGGCAGCGAACCGGCCGGCCAGTCGGTGGGCGCCATCGCCGGTGACGAGATCAAGCCCACCGTACTCGAGCTCGGCGGCAGCGACCCGTTCATCGTGATGCCGTCGGCCGACCTGGACGAGGCGGTCAAGACGGCCGTCACCGCCCGGGTGCAGAACAACGGCCAATCCTGCATCGCCGCAAAGCGGTTCATCGCGCACGCCGACATCTACGACGCCTTCGTCGACAAGTTCGTCGCGCGGATGGCTGCGCTGCGGGTCGGTGACCCGACCGACCCGGACACCGACGTGGGACCGCTGGCCACCGAGTCGGGCCGCGACGAGATCGCCAAGCAGGTCGACGACGCCGCGGCGGCGGGCGCGGTGATCCGCTGCGGCGGTAAGTCCCCGGACCGGCCGGGCTGGTTCTATCCCCCGACGGTGATCACCGACATCACCAAGGACATGGCGCTCTACACCGAGGAGGTCTTCGGGCCCGTCGCCTCGGTGTACCGGGCCGCCGACATCGACGAAGCGATCGAGATCGCCAACGCCACGACGTTCGGGCTGGGGTCCAACGCCTGGACCCGCGACGAGGCCGAGCAACAGCGCTTTGTCGACGAAATCGAGGCCGGGCAGGTCTTCATCAACGGCATGACGGTGTCCTACCCGGAATTGCCGTTCGGCGGCATCAAGCGGTCCGGCTACGGCCGGGAACTTTCCGGACACGGGATCCGCGAATTCTGCAACGCCAAAGCCGTCTGGGTCGGCTAACTGTTTGGTTGGCGAGCGGACGCCGGCTGACCGCGTCCGTGTCAGGTGACCTCCTGAATTTCCGGGGAGAGTTTCGGGGTGAAGGCCGCCGCCAGTACGGCTACCAGCCTGCGCACGGCCAGCGCCGGCTGCTCGGGCGTGGGTTCGTCGAGCCCCAGCACGGGGTCCAGACCGCGCATGTAGGGCGCCAGCGCCAAGTGCGGAAAGATCAGCAGCAGCAGGGACAACAACACGTCGATGTCGGCATCGGCGCGCAAGTCACCACGGTTCTGCGCATCGCGTACCAACGGCCGCAGCACTTCCAGGTAATGCCGATGAATGACACTGCGGACGCTGATCCGGGCGTCGGTGTCGACCTCCAGCGTCGCCGCGGCATGAAGGGCACGTTCACGGGGATGTTCGGCGTAGTAAGCCACCCAGCCGTCGAGCAGGTCGGTGAGAAATTCGAAGAACGGCCGGCTGGGATCGAGCTCGCGGATGAGCTTCTCCATGTGGGAGCGCACCCGCTGGCTGCCGATGTCGGCGATGAACGCGTAGAGGTCTCGCTTGTCGGCAAAGTATTGGAACAGGCTCCCCTTGGCGACCCGCGCGCGCCGTGCGATGACGTTAAGGCTGCCGTTGGAAAACCCGTGTGCCCCGAACTCGGCCTCGGCGGCTTCAACGATGGCCGCCCGGCGAGCCGGGTCGACACGCGCCCATGTCACCGTCGGCATACGCCTCCTCGCATCGATGACCGCTGGTCATTCTAGTGTGAGGTGCGTCATAGTCAAGGTCGCCCAGCTCAGCACCGCGACTGTCCCGAACTCGCCAGCCACATCAACGCCGTCGGACTGCTACCGGGTGAACCTCCAGCGCGATTGGCGTATGCGGCTGGATCGAAGCGACCCGTGCGCCGCTTATGGCCGCATCTGGTACGCGCCGTTGAGCGGTAGCACGTGTTCCTTCCAGATCCGGTCGTAACGCGCCGGGTCGTGGACGGGACGGCGGATCATCCGCATCGCGAAACGGGCCTGTTCGTCCGTGGTGGCGGACTTGTCGTGCAGCTCAACGGCATAGCTGTTGAAGTCGCGTACCAGCAAGCCGAAGATCTCGTCGATCAGCGCCTCGTCCACACCCGACAGCGGGGCCTCCTCCAGGATGAGCTGGGCGTAGGGCACCGTCGCGAACAACTGCCCCACACCGAAGGCGAAGTCAATGTCCTTCTGCTGCAACGCATCCGGGGTAGCGCTGGCCAGCATCTCGGCAAGCACGTCGATCTGGTCGCGCAGCAGCGCGATATTGGGTAGGTGGGCGTAGCTGTCGAAGGACGCGCGCCAATCGTGGAAACGCACCTTGCCCAGGCCACCGGTCGGACCCTGGTTGAACAGGAATGTGTCGTCGGCGGCGTCGTCTCGGCGGCCGATCAGCGGCAGCGCGGCGTCGGGGGCGAACAGGTAGTTGGGCATGAACTTGCCGAGCAGCCCGATGTTGATGTGGACGGTGCCTTCCAGCCGCGGCAGCAGCCCGATCTCGCGGGCCACGGTCTCGAAGAAGGTGTCCTTCTCCACGCCCTTGGCGGCGATGACGTCCCACAGCGCGGTGATGACGCGCTCGCCCTCGCTGGTGACCTTGGCCTTGGTGAGCGGGCTGTACAGCAGGTAGCGACGGTCGTCGGCCGAGGCGCTGCGCATGTAGTCGCTGGCCCGGGTCGCGACCAGCCGCATCGCGACCAGCCGCGCGTAGGCGTCGGTGAGCAGCCGGCGCACGTGACTGAAGTCGGTGACGACGGTGCCGTACAGGTGCCGGTTGGCGGCGTGGGTGACCGACTCGTACATGGCGTGGGTGCACATGCCGACCGCACCCCAGCCCAGGTTGTACTTGCACACGTTGACGGTGTTGAGCGCGGCGTGGAAGGCGCCCATCCCACGGTGCAGCAGGTCGGCCTCGGTGACCGGGTAGTCGTGTAGCGCATAGTTCGCCACGTAGTTCTGCGAGTTGACCACGTTCTTCTTCAGCTCATAGCGGTCGTGCCGGGAGTCGGCGGTGAAGAAGACGTATTCGTCAGGGTTACCCGAGGACCCCGCGATCTTGCCGAAGGTCGACACCATCCGGGCGACGTTGGCGTTACCGATGTAGTACTTCTCGCCATTAGCGACCCAGCCGTGCCCAACATCTTTTGCGGGGGTCAAGATCATGTCGGTCTGATAGACGTCGGCGCCGTGCGCCTGCTCCGACAGCCCGAAAGCGAACACCTCGCCCTGCTCCAGCTGGGCGGCGGCCTTGCGCTTAGCGTCCTCGTTGTCGCTCATCCAGATCGGGCCCAGGCCCAGCGCCGTCACCTGGAACGGGTACCAGTAGCTCAGCCCGTAGAAGCCGATGATCTCGGCGAACTCGCTGATCCGGTAGGTGTCCCAGCGGCAGTCCGAAGCGCCGTACTGCGCGGGGGTCAGCAGCGAGGCGAAGATCCGTTCCCTGCCGATGTGGTCCAGAAAGTCGGAGTACCACACCCGCTCGTGGTCATCGTGCTTGAGCTTTGCCTTGCCCCGAGACTCGAAGAAGTCCACGGTGGCCTGCATGATCTCCGCTGAACGCCGGTCGGGATATTTGCGTTGCAGGTTGTTGGGATTGAGCAGCATGAGGGTGGCTCCCGGTACGAGACTTCGGAAAAGGACGAGCGTAGACGGTACGCCATTGGCGCGGCTGCGGCGGCGGCGGTACTGCTACCGGCTCCTGTTGGGTGGCAAATATCGCCACACTGGCCGGCACAATCAGCAGCGCGAGCAATAACGCGGGCCAGCTCACCGCATGTCCGACCGCAATCTCGACGAACAGCGCGATGGCCGGGACCAACGCCAGCGTTCCTGTCACCAGTACCGGCGCCAACCGCTGAATGGCGTACTGCATCAAGAAAAATGGCACCACAAGAGAGGCGAACGCCGCCCCGATCGACATGCCGACCGACATTCTGGGCGCGGCGAGCAGTCCGCACGGGACCAGGATGAGCAACGCGGCGGCGGCCACCACCACGGTGGCGTAGTAGCGGTGAGCCATCACCTGCCAAACACTGATTCCGTTGGACCCCAAACTGCGGGAAACGATCGCCACCCCGCCGGCCGCGAATCCGTCGATGACGCCCAGCGCAGACGCCACCAGCAGCGCCCCGATGCCGCGGGAATCCGTCCCGGCCAGCGCGGCCACCAGCGCGGCGCCCAGCACGGCAAGCACGCCGACCGCCCACCATTGAGCGGCGCTGGGGCGCGTCGTGGCAGCGCCGCGACCCGCCCGAAGGCCCGACCAGGCGGTCACCGCAAGGGGAGCCAACGAGGCCCCCAGCGTGAACACCACCGCCGCGCCGTAGACCGCCACACCCAAGAAGAAGGCGACGAACGTCACGGCGGTCCACAAGTTCAGCCAGCCCAGGGTGCGGGTTGCCGCCACGCCGGTTCCGGCACCCGAAGCCTCGCGGTTTCGCCCGGTTACGCGGGACGCTAAGCCCCCGAAGAGGGTGCACGCCGCGGCGGCGATCGCCAAGATCAGCAGGCTGTCCGCCGGAGTGATCATCGACAACCCCAACAGCGCCGTTATCACCGCGTGCAAACCGTTACCCGCGATCAGGGCAAGCCAGGGCATCAGGTCATCACCATGGGATAACAGTGCCGGAAAGACGCGGCGACGTCTGTCGGCTAAGCGGGCATTGCGCAGGATGAATCCTGTGTCGTCTGGTGCCCCCCGATCGGGGGACAAAAGATTCGCCATGCGGACCGGACCGATCGGTGGAGTGCCGCGACGGCAAATTTCTTTACCGTTCTAAGTAACTTGGGCGGCCGGCATAGGCAGAGGTCGGGGATCTGGAAACCTTCGGGACTTCAGCGACGGGTTGGCAGCCACGCCGGCTCCCGCGTCCGTGTTACCGCGCACCCATCTGAAGGAGACCCATTGATGGATTCGAACGAGCAGCCCGGGGCACACCGCTTCCGCAACAACGCCAAGGCCGTCCACGCCGGCAATCCGGCGTGGCAGGCCGCGGCCGACAACCACCTGCTGGACAACAGCGTCCGCTACGTCGGCAACAACCGGCTGGAGCGCCAGCGCGACGGTCATCGCTTCATCAACATGGTTTCGTGTTCCTACCTGGGGCTGCATTCACATCCGTGGGTGCTGGAAGGCGCGCGTACGGCGATTGATTCCGAGCAGACGTTCGCGCTGCCCGTCTCGCGGCTGCGTATCCGGTTCTCCATTCTCGACGAACTCGAAGCCGGACTCTCGGCCTTGTACCGCGCCCGCAGCGTCGCCGCAATTTCCGCGTCGGTGGCCAGCGCCGCCGTGTTGCCGCTGATCGCGTCGGGCCACTTGACCGACGACGGGGAACCGCGCGTCATGGTGTTCGACAAGCACAGCCACTTCTCGCTCAACTACATCAAGCCCATCTGTGCCGACGAAGCACCGGTCTTCACCTGCCCGCACAACGACCTCAACTACCTCGAGGACATGTGTAAAAGGCATAAGCGGGTGGCCTACGTCGCCGACGGCGCCTACTCGCTGGGCGGCGTCGCGCCGGTGCACGAGCTACTGGAGTTGCAGGACCGCTACGGCTTGCACCTGTTCTTCGACGATTCGCACTCGTTGGCGATGTACGGCACCCGGGGCGAAGGAATCGTGCGGTCCCTGATGCCCGAGCAGCTCAATCCACTGACCGTCATCGTCGGCTCGCTTGGGAAAGGGTTCGGCGCCACCGGGGGCGTCATCATGTTGGGCGCGGAAAAACACTATGACGTCCTGATGCGCTTCGGCGGCCCGCTGGCCTGGTCTCAGCCGCAGAACGGGCCGACCATTGGCGGATGCCTGGGTTCGCTGCGGGTACACAATTCACCCGAGCTCGCACAGCGCCAGCAGCGGCTGCGCCAGAACGCGGCTCTATTCGACAGTCTGATTGCCACCCCGCAGTCCGGCTTGAACACCGCGATCCGGCTCATCCCGATCGGCGCGGAATCCAAGGCGATCGGCCTGTCGAGCCGAATTCTGGAAGGCGGCTTCTACACCTCGGCGGTCTTCTTCCCGGTTACCGCCAAAGGCCATGCGGGACTTCGAATCATGCTGCGCGCCGACAACGACCCCGACGACATCCGCCGGTTCTGTCAGACCGTCAATGAGTTGGTGACGATGGAATCACCGGACCTTGTTGGTGTTTCACCGTGAGTAGTCCAATGTTGAACCAGCCGTGGGTGTTTCGCAGCATGCTGATGACCAGTGCGGTCAATCCGCGCCAGTACCAGGCGGCCCTGCAGTCAGGCGCCGACGTATGCACGCTGGATCTGGAAGACTCGGTGCCGCCCACCCACCGCGCGGACGCTCGTCGTCACGCGACCGGAATGTTCGACGGGGCTTGCACCGGGTGCGTTCGCGCGCTGCGGATCAATAGCATGCGCACCACCGACGGTTTACGCGACATTCTGGCGCTCGCCTGCGGCGCCATCCGGCCCGACGCGCTGCTGATCCCCAAGGTAGATAGTGCGCACGATCTGCTCATGCTGCAGGACATGCTCGGTGAGCAGCTTGGCGACATCGCGTTCCTGGCAACGATCGAAACACCGGCCGGCCTGTCCCAGGTTGAGGAGATCGCGACCGCCACTGGGCGGGTCCGCGCGCTGGTTTTCGGAGCCGCTGACTTCGCGTCCGAGCTAGGCACCTCAATGGTGTGGGAGCCGTTGCTTTACGCACGCTCGCGTATCGTCGCGGCGGCCGCCGCGGCCGGTATCGCGGCAATCGACGCGCCCACCTTCGACCTCAACGCCGACCTGGCCCTCAAGATCGACGTGGAGCGATCGCGCGAGCTCGGCTTCCACGGCAAGGCCGCCATCCATCCTCGGCAGGTGGCGGCGATCAATGAGGGCTTTACCCCGTTGCCGGCCGAGGTGGAACGGGCGCGCCGCATCATCGACATGGTGGATGGACGGTCGCGGTCGATCGGTGTCCTGGACGGACAAATGGTCGGCCCGCCGATGGTCGCCGCGGCGCGCCGGCTGTTGCGTCGCGCCGAGTCGGTTAAGGATGGGATGGGCCATGGATCAAGTTCGCGCATATAAGAAGGTTGGCGACCGGCGCTGGCGGGAGTCGCGCGGCGTCGTATACGAAGACATCGAAGTGGGGATCATCGTCGAGCACCGGCCGGGCCGCACGCTCACCGAGGCCGACAACATCTGGATGTCGTTGCTGTCACTGAACTTGCACCCGTTGCACATTGACGACGCGTACTGCGAAAAGACCGAGTGGCAGCGACCTTTGGTGTCGAGCCTGGTCACGCTGTCCATCGTCTCCGGCATGAGCGTGCAAAGCACCAGCGCTCGGGGCCTGGCCAATCTCGGCTGGGACAACATCCGTCTGGTTGCCCCGGTGTTCGTCGGCGACACCATCTACGCCGAGACCGAGTACCTGGACAAGCGCCTGTCGAAATCCCGTCCCAACCAAGGCATCGTCAGCTGCGCCACGCGTGGCATCAAGGCGGACGGCACCCTGTTTCTGACCTGCCAACGGCAGTTCCTGCTGCCCACTCGCGACCACGATCTCGAAGATCAGGCCGGGTACTGACGTTGCAGGGCGAGGTAAGCGGACATGTCGTACTGGTCGACAGCTACGGCGCGATCGGAACCGAACTGGCGCAAGGTTTCCTTGACGCGGGGTATGCCCCGTTGCGGGTGCAGAGCACCCCTGAGGCGCCGATAGGGTTGCGCGGTCAGCCGGATCGATTCCCCTACACCGTCGACATCGTGCACGGCGGCGACCTAGCCGCGACGCTGGCAACGCTGGCGCCTTACCACCCCGTTGCGGTTGTGGCCGGCACCGAACCGGGAGTAGAGCTGGCCGACGCGTTGAGCGAAGCCCTGCACCCGATCACGGGCGCGCCCACCAACGGAACGGCGCGAAGCGCCGCCCGGCGCGACAAGTACCTGATGATCGAGCGCATCAAACAACAAGGCCTGCGCGGAGCCCGGCAGATCCTGGTGCAATCCGAAGACCAACTTCGTAGCTGGCACAACGACATTGGCGGAACCATCATCCTCAAGCCACTGCGCAGCGCCGCCAACGACGGTGTCAGCTGGTGCCGCGGCCCCGAGGATGCCGTACAAGCCTTCCGCCGGCTCAACGGGCGTAAAAACATCCTGTCGCAGTGCGATGACGGCGTCGTGGCGCAGGAGTGCCTGATCGGCACCGAATACACGATCGACACGGTCAGCCGCGACGGGGTGCACCAGGTGTGCGACATCTGGGAGTCGTACCGCGTCGGCGCCAACGGTATTCCCGATCTCCTGGTTGCCTGGCGGCTGCTGCCCGCGGTCGGCGAAGTGCAGGACGAGCTGGTTGCGTACACCTTCGAAGTGCTCGACGCCCTCGGTATCCAGCACGGCGCGGCGCATGCCGAAATCAAGATGACGCCGGATGGGCCCTGCCTGGTCGAGGTGGGAGCGCGAATAGCCGGCGCCAACCTGCCTGCGAGCGCGCGGTTGGGCACCGGACAGTCGCAGCTCGACTGGATGGTGGACGCCTACGTGCGGCCGCAGACCTTCACCCATAGCCGCGGGCGGCCCTACGTCCTGCACCAACACGTCGCCCGTGCCACCATGGTCGCCCCCTGCAGCGGCACGCTGATCGCTTATCGCGGCCTGGAAACCATCAAGGAGCTGCCAAGCTTCCACGACATGCAAGTGCGGGTGACTCCCGGGGAGTACCTGTCGCTTACCACCGACGACCTGACCTACCCGATCTTCGTCACGCTGGTGCACGAGGTCGGCGAGGTGGTGGCCCGCGATCTTTGGACGCTGCGCTACCTCGACGGCGTGAGCTTCTACGAGCTTGCCTAGAAAGGGAATTTCGATGCCGCAGTGTTACTGCCAGCTCGACGGCCGGCTCGATTCAGACAATGAGCGGACCGCCGACGGAAGCCTCGTCGAGCTCTACCGCCGGATGCCGCCGACCGGCGAGGCCGAGCAGCTGCACGCCCTGCTGCCACCGCGCAGCTCGGTGCTGGAACTGGGCGCCGGAACCGGACGGATCGCCGACCCGCTCGCTCAACTCGGCCACCGCGTCACCGCCGTCGACGACTCCGCGCGCATGCTCGCCGAGGTTCGGCACGCGCGGCCGGTGCGCGCCCGCATCGAGGACCTGCAGCTGGACGAGAGGTTCGATGCAGTCCTGTTGGCCACCAACCTGATTCATTACCGCGGCGATGACCTGCGACGGGCGGTGCTCACTTCGATAGCACGCCATCTCAAGCCCACCGGCAAGGCCGTGATCCAGTGGAAGCCGCCGCCGTATTGGGCCGCTCGGCCCTCCGGCTGGACGGAATCGAAGGCCCTCGGCGACGTCACGGTCTGCGTCACAATCCACTGCAATTCCGAGGGGCTGGTCGACGGCGAATACGCATTGATCGTCGACCGATCGGAGTTGCGGCAATGCTTTCATCTCCAAGTGCTGACGCTCGAGGAACTGCGCGGCGAACTCGACGATGCGGGGTTGCGGTTCATTACCGCCAATCCCGAATCGACGGAATGGCTCGAAGTGGCACGGTACCGCTAGCAAACCCTGTCGGCTGACCGCCGGATCGACCTAGCATCACCTACGTGTCAGAACTCAATACCGCCCGCGGGCCGATCGATACCGCTGATCTCGGCGTCACGCTCATGCACGAGCACGTCTTCATCATGACCACCGAAGTCGTGCAGAACTATCCCGACGCCTGGGGGGACGAGGACAAGCGGGTGGCTGATGCGGTCGGCCGGCTCAACGTGTTGAAGTCCCGGGGCGTGGACACCATCGTCGACCTGACGGTGATCGGCTTGGGCCGCTATATCCCGCGCATCGCGCGGGTGGCCGCGCAGACCGAGCTGAACATCGTCGTCGCCACCGGGTTGTACACCTACAACGACGTCCCGTTCTGTTTCCACTATCTCGGACCGGGCACCCAACTCGACGGCCCCGAGATCATGACCGACCTGTTCGTCCGCGACATCGAGCAGGGCATCGCCGATACCGGCATCAAGGCGGGGATCCTCAAGTGCGCAACCGACGAGCCCGGCATCACCCCCGGCGTCGAGCGCGTGTTGCGGGCGGTTGCCCAGGCACACAAGCGCACCGGAGTGCCCATCTCCACGCACACTCATGCCGGGTTGCGGCGCGGGCTCGAGCAGCAACGCATCTTCGAAGAGGAGGGCGTCGACCTGAGCCGGGTAATCATCGGGCACTCCGGCGACAGCACCGACGTCGGCTACCTCGAGGAGCTCGTCGCCGCCGGCTCCTACCTGGGGATGGACCGGTTCGGCATCGACGTCATCCTGCCATTCGAGGACCGGGTGAACATCGTGGCGACGATGTGCGAGCGCGGCCACGCAGACAAGATGGTGCTCTCGCACGACGCCAACTGCTACTTCGACGCGTTGCCCGAGGCGCTGCTGCCGGTCGCCGCGCCCAACTGGCATTACCTGCACATCCACAACGACGTGATCCCCGCGCTGACGCAGCGCGGCGTCACCGACGAGCAGCTGCACACCATGCTCGTCGACAACCCGCGCCGCATTTTCGAGCGTCAGGGCGCCTACGAGTAGCGCGCGCTCAGGGCGCGATCGCGTCCGCTTCCCGGTCGACGTCCTGCGGCTCGATGTGCTTGGCGCGTTTCTCCCAGCGGCGCAACGCTTCCCGACACGGCGACTCGACCAGCGCGTAGCTCACCGCGGCGATGGCGAAACCGAAGACCAGCGTCACCACCAGCACCGTCGGCATGCGGCCGTGGAACGGAAAGATGCCGATCACCGGAAACACCATCGCCAGGGCGGCCAGGTGCCAGATAAACAGGCCGTAAGACCAACGTCCTAGGGTCACCATGCCGGTGGTGCCCAGCACCCGGTGCGGCGTGTCGGGCCGGTCCAGCACCAGCGGCGCGACCAACGCGAACGCCACCAGTGCGCCCATCGCGGTCTTCACCGCGAATTGGGTCGCCGTGCCCTGAACCAAGCCCGCCGGGCCCGCCAGCGGTGACGCCGCGACCAGATAGGCCAACACCGCCGCCACGGCCATGAGTACCCGGCGGCGCGCCAGCCGGTGCGGCAACCCGATCGGGCTGTGGGCCCACTCGGCCAGCAGCATTCCCGCGGCGAACCACGAGAAAAACGCCGGCGGCCAGTTCAGCGGGTTGAGCCCGGGATCGGTGTGCACGGGTATCCAGGCCCAGGCCCAGGCCCAGCTGAACACACCCAGGGCGCCGATCGCCGGCACCCGGGCGCCGACCGGAATACGGCGGGCCAGCAAGGCGAGCGCCGGCAGCGCCAGGTAGAAGGCGGCCTCGACCGACAGGCTCCACATTTGGGTCAGGCCGCCGGTCAGGGTGAGCGGCACATAGATCTGGGTGAGCGTCAGGTTCGCCAGCCACACCGTCGGGCTGGCGTGGTCGGCGTCGGGCAGCAGGGACAGGATCACGACCACGGCCACCACGTAGGCCGGCATGATGCGGACCGCCCGCGATCTTAGATAGTGACTCGTGCGCGGGCGTGGTGCCAGATCTCGCGCCGCCGCCGCATGCCCGCGCCACAGCAGGTAGCCCGACAGCGCAAAAAATACCGCCACGGCCAAATCGAACCGGCCGAACAGCCGGCCGGCGACACCGCTCGAATGCCCGGTCTGGAATGCGGCATGGGTGACGACCACGCCCATGGCCGCGCATGCACGCATCCCTTCCACGGCGGGCAGGAAGCTGCGCGTCCCGCCCACCCGCTGGCAATCGGTCACCACCACAGTGTGCCCGTGTACCGAGGCGCGAATGGGGTACACCGGCGAAGTGGGGACAGGTAGGCACCCCGGGGCAATACATTCTGCTGTTAGGGTCAAACGGGTTTTGCCTCGCTGCTTGGTCAGGTCGGAGCGGATCGCGACTGACGAGTCCATGGTCTGAGAAGTCTGAGAAGGAGGTCACGGCAACGTGAACCGAGCAGTCATGTTGCGGATGGCCGCATTAGGGACGATCGGGCTCGGAGCCGCTCTGCTGATGGCCGCACTGCTGCTGTCGACCTACACCAGCAGCAGGATCGCCAAGATCCCGCTGGATATCGATGTCACCCTGATCAGGCAGGGCACCGGATCGGCCCTCGACTCGGCATCCTTGTCCGGTGACCACGTGGTGGTCAACCAGAATGTGCCACTGGTGTCCCAACAGCAGGTCACCGTCGAATCTCCGGCCAATGCCGATGTGGTCACCCTGCAGGTGGGCACCTCGGTGCGGCGTACCGACAAGCAGAAGGACACCGGTCTGCTGCTGGCGATCGTCGACACCGTCACCCTCAACCGCAAGACGGCGATGGCCGTCTCCGACGACACCCACACCGGCGGCGCGGTCCAGAAGCCGCGCGGTCTCAACGACGAGAGCCCGCCGACCGCCATCCCGCTGCGCCACGAAGGGCTGGCCTACCGCTTCCCGTTTCACACCGAGAAGAAGTCCTATCCCTACTTCGATCCGATCGCGCAGAAGGCGTTCGACGCCAACTACGACAGTCAAGAGGACGTCAACGGCTTAACCACCTACCGCTTCACGCAGAACGTCGGCTATGGCTCCGACGGGAAGCTGGTCGCCCCGATCAAGTACCCGTCGCTGTACGCCGGTGACGAGGACGGCAAGATCACCACGACCGCGGCGATGTGGGGCGTTCCGGGTGAACCGGGCGAGCAGATCACGATGAACCGCTACTACGCCGCGCAGCGAATCTTCTGGGTGGACCCGGTGACCGGCACCATCGTCAAGGAAACCGAGCGCGCCTATCACTACTACGCCCGCGAGGCGATGAAACCCGAGGTGACGCTGGCCGACTACAAGGTCACCTCCACCGAGGAAACGGTCGAATCCCAGGTCAACTCCGCACGCGACGAGCGCGACCGGCTGGCGCTGTGGTCGCGGGTGTTGCCGATCACCTTCACTGCCGTCGGCTTGATCGCGCTGGTCGGTGGCGGTCTGCTCGCGTCCTTCAGCCTGCGGACCGAAAGCGCCCTGACGGAGCCCGGCCTCGACCGCGACGACACCGACTACTTCCGGCGCGCCGGGCTAGAGGAACCTGTGCCCGGAGCAGAAGCCGAGACCGAGAAACTGCCCACCCAGCGTCCCGAATTGCCGGCAGACGCGGAGTCGCCCCCGTCCCCGCCTGCGTCGTCCTCGGCCGAACCGCCGCCGGAATCCGGACCGCCCAAGCCTTCCCCTCCGGAACGGACCTAACGCGCCGACGTGCGCTGGTTGCGACCGGGCTATGCGTTGACCCTGGCGCTATTGGTGGTGCTGCCGCTACTGCGACCCGGATATCTGCTGTTGCGCGACGCGGTGTCCACCCCGCGGTCCTGCCTGTCCCCCAGCGCCCTCGGGCTGACGGCAGCGCCCCGGGCAACGCCGCAGGATTTCGCGGTGGCGCTGGCGTCGCATCTGGTCGACGGCGGCATCGTGGTGAAGGCATTGCTGGTGCTGGGTCTCTGGTTCGCGGGCTGGGGTGCGGCCCACCTGGTGGCGACGGTGCTGCCGGCTGCCGGAGCCGGTGGCCAGTTCGTCGCGATCACCATCGCAATCTGGAATCCCTATGTCGCCGAACGGCTCTTGCAGGGACATTGGAGCCTGCTTCTCGGCTATGGCTGCCTGCCGTGGGTCGCTACGGCGATGCTGGGGTTGCGCTGCGGTGCGGGGCGGTCCGGTTTTTTCGCCCTGGCGTTCTGGATCGCACTGGCCGGGCTGACCCCGACCGGGCTGCTGCTGGCCGCGACGGTTGCCCTGACCTGTGTGGCCGCTCCCGGTGCCGTCCGGCCCCGTTGGCTTTGCGCCGCAACGGGATTGGGTTTTGCGGTGGTCGGCGCGCTGCCGTGGCTGACGGCCTCGGCCCTGGGGTCGTCGTTGGCCAGTCACACCGCGGCCAACGGGCCCGGCGTCAGCGCGTTCGCGCCGCGCGCCGAACCCGGCCTGGGCACGCTCGCCAGTCTGGCCGGTCTGGGTGGGATCTGGAATGGCGAGGCCGTGCCCGGCTCGCGCACAACGCTTTTCGCGTTGCTCTCGGCCGCGGTGCTGCTTGCGGTGGTAGCGGTCGGACTTCCCGCGGCGCTGCGTCGTGCGACGGCGGTGCCGCTGTTGGTACTGGCGGCGGTATCGGTGCTGGCGCCGGCGGGATTGGCCACCGGCCCGGGGCTGCATGTGCTGACCGCGGTGATTGACGCCGTACCCGGGCTGGGCGTGCTGCGGGACGGGCAGAAGTGGGTGGCCCTGGCGGTGCCGGGTTACGCGGTGTGCGGCGCCGGGGCGGTGGTGACGCTGGCACGGTGGTCGCGGCCTGCCGTGGCGGGGGTGCTCTGCTGTGCGGCACTCGTCTTGGCGTTGCCGGACCTGGCCTGGGGCGTGGGGGGCAGGGTCATACCCGTGCGCTACCCGTCGGGGTGGGCGGCCGTCGCGGCGGCGATCAACCGTGAGCCGGGGGCCGTGGCGGTCTTACCTGCCGGCACCATGCGGCGCTTTTCCTGGTCGGGGTCCGCGCCGGTGCTCGATCCGCTGCCCCGCTGGGTTCGGGCCGACGTGCTGACGACGGGCGACCTGGTCATCTCCGGGGTGACGGTTCCCGGGGACGGCACGCACGCCCGGGCGGTGCAGGAGTTGCTGCTGGCCGGGCCCGATCCCGCGGCGTTAGCGCGGGCCGGGGTGGGGTGGGTGGTCGTCGAGTCGGACAGCGCCGGCGAGATGGGTGCGGCCGCGCGCACGCTCGACCGGCTGACACCGACGTATCGTGACGGCGACTTGGCTCTTTACCGGATTGGCGGCCAATCCGACGGTGTCGCTGCTGCGCGCCTCCGAGCGACGATGCTTGCGCATTGGGCATGGCTCTGCCTGCTGCTGGTGGGTGGGGCGGGCATGGCCGGCTGCTGGCTGCGCCGGCACCTAACCAGAGGCGACGGGACGCCGGCGTCGATCGCAGAGGACTGAGTTTCGCGGTTTACACCACGCCGCTGAGGCGGTCACCGGCCAGCACTGTTTCGAGCAGCGTGCGCATGGCTTCGGCGCTTTGTTGCCAAGAGAATTCGCCGCTACGCACCTGCGCCTTGGCGCCGAGTTGATCGCGCAATATCGGATCGCGGAGCAGTTCTTCGAGCCGGTCCACCAGTTCGCGGTGGCTGTCCACCAAGATGCCGGTCACCCCGTCGATGATCGAGTCGGACAGACCGCCGGAAGACCGATACCCGACCGTGGGCACGCTGTGCTGAGCCGCCTCGACCACGGCCAGACCCCACCCCTCCTTGCGTGACGGCAGCAGGTGCACCCAAGAGCTTTGCAGCACATGGTGTTTGGTGAGGTCATCGACGTGACCAAGAAAAGTCACCGCGTCGGAAATGCCGAGCCGGTTCACGTGGTCGACGAGTCGCTGCCGCCACCAGCCGCCACCGACCACGTCGAGGTGCAGACCCGGTATCCCCGGGTTTCGTCGCCGTAACTCGGCCACGGCTTCCAGCGCGTCCTCGATCCGCTTGTGCGGTACCAGCCGCGACAGCACCACCACCCGCGGCGTGGCCGCGCGCGGGACGGACATCGTCTGCGCCGGCGCCTCGTCGAGTCCGTTGCGGACCACCGCGATCCGCCGGTTATCCACACCCAGGGCGACCAGATCACGCGCCGACGGCAACGACACTGTCACGTATTGGTTGCGCCGGTTGAGCCGTGGCGACAACGTCGACTCGACGAACCAGCCCAGCCGGCCGAGCACCGGGCCGGCCACCGGCCACTGCTCTCGATGGCAGTGGTGGACCAGCACCACCGTGCGACGCCCGTACAGGAGCCGGGCAAGAAACGGCAGACCGTTTTGGGTGTCGACGACCACGTCCGGCCGCACTCGGCGCAGCGGCCCTAACCGCAATCGCGCCAGTGCCATCGCTACCAGCGCCCACACATACACCGAATAGCGGCCGCCGGCGCGGCTGATCCGCACCCCGTCGATGACTTCGTGTCGTGGGGCCCCCGAATAGCGGGCGGTACGCAAGGTGACCTCGATACCGGATGCGACCAGCTGCGCGCCGATGCGCTGCAAATAGGTTTCGCTGCCGCCGCCCTGGGGATGGCCGGTATCGCGCCAGCACAGCAGCAACACCGAGCGCAGTCCAGACATCAATCGCCCAGCCTAGCCTGGCGACGATGCGCGCCGCCGCGCGGCGGAAGATGGGGGCAGGCAATCCGCAGGAGTCTCCCGCAGCGCCGAGTGTGCACTGGCGGCTTTGACTGCGCGCTCATGGCGAGTCTGAGCGCCTGAATTCAAGCGCCTGTCGGCCGCCGTGGGCGCACGCTGGAAGCCGTGCATACACGTTGAAGTCAAGATGCCCCGGGCCGCCCCCCTGGCGGATCATCCGGCACCGGTGGGCGGTGCGGATGCGTAGGGTGTGGCCGGTGGCCGTCGCGTCCCCTGTCACCGATGTCGTTGCGCGCCGCGCAACGCTGTCCCGCTCGCTGCGGCTGCTGTCGCAGTTCCGCTACGAGCAGTCCGACCCGGCACGCTTCTACGACGCCCTGGCGGCCGACACCGCGACGATGGTCGGTGATCTATGGCTGGCCGGCCACGGGGAGCCGGCGGCCGGCCGCACGCTGCTCGACGTAGGCGGTGGTCCCGGATACTTCGCCTCGGCATTCGCCGACGCCGGAGTCCGCTACATCGGCGTCGAACCGGATCCGGCCGAGATGCACGCCCCGGGCCCCGCGACCGCCGATGCGGCGGGCACATTTGTCCGGGCCTCGGGCATGGCACTGCCATTCGCCGACGACTCGGTGGACATCTGCCTGTCTTCCAATGTCGCCGAGCACGTGCCCCGGCCGTGGCAGCTCGGCGCCGAGATGCTGCGGGTGACCAGGCCGGGCGGGCTGGTCGTGCTCTCCTACACCGTCTGGCTCGGGCCGTTCGGCGGACACGAGATGGGTCTGACCCATTACCTCGGCGGCGCCCGCGCCGCCGAGCGCTATGCCCGAAAACACGGCCATCCGGCGAAAAACAACTACGGGTCGTCGTTGTTTGCGGTCTCGGCGGCCGATGGTCTGAAGTGGGCCGCCAGCACCGGCGCCGCGGTCGCCGCATTTCCTCGCTACCACCCGCGATGGGCGTGGTGGCTGACGTCGGTGCCGGTGCTCCGAGAGTTCTTGGTGAGCAACCTGGTGCTAGTCCTGCAGCCGCGATAATGGAACGTGTTCTCGTTTCGGGTCGGCTTGGGTAGGGTGGCGCCATGAGCCAGAGCCACACGACCGAATACGACAAACTTTTCATCGGCGGCAAGTGGACGCAACCGTCGACCTCCGAAGTCATTGAAGTGCACTGCCCGGCCACCGGCGAGTACGTCGGCAAGGTGCCGCTGGCGGCCGGCGCCGACGTCGACGCCGCGGTTGCCGCGGCCCGGGTGGCATTCGACAACGGACCGTGGCCCGCGACCCCGCCGAAAGAGCGGGCGGCGGTGCTGGCCGCCGCGGCCAAACTGCTGGAGCAGCGCAAGGAACTGTTCACCAAACTGCTCACCGACGAGACCGGTCAGCCGCCGACGATCATCGAGACGATGCACTGGATGGGCTCGATGGGGGCGCTGAACTTCTTCGCCACTCAGGCCGTCGACCAGGTCAAGTGGCGGGAGGTCCGCAGCGGCTCCTACGGCCAGACCATCGTCCATCGTGAGCCCGTCGGTGTGGTGGGCGCGATCGTGGCGTGGAACGTGCCGCTGTTCCTGGCCATCAACAAGCTGGGCCCGGCGCTGCTCGCCGGCTGCACCGTGGTGCTCAAACCGGCTGCCGAAACCCCGTTGACGGCAAACGCTTTGGCGGAGTTGCTGACCGAGGCCGGCCTGCCAGAGGGGGTGCTGTCGGTGGTGCCCGGCGGTATCGAGACCGGCCAGGCGCTGACCGCCAACCCCGACGTCGATATGTTCACTTTCACCGGCAGCTCGGCCGTCGGCAAGGAGGTAGGCAAGCGTGCCGCCGAGCTGCTCAAGCCATGCACGCTGGAACTGGGCGGCAAATCGGCGGCCATCATGCTCGAAGACGTCGATCTGGCCAGCGCTGTCCCGATGATGGTGTTCTCCGGCGTGATGAACGCCGGGCAGGGCTGTGTGAACCAGACGCGGATTCTGGCGCCGCGCTCCCGGTATGACGAAATCGTGGACGCGGTAAGCACTTTCGTACAGGCGCTGCCGGTGGGGCCGCCGTCGAACCCGGCCGTGCAAGTGGGGCCGCTGATCTCGGAGAAACAGCGCGCCCGGGTGGAGGGATACATCGCCAAGGGCATCGAGGAGGGCGCGCGGCTGGTGTGCGGCGGTGGCCGTCCCGAAGGCCTGGACAACGGATTCTTTGTGCAGCCAACGGTTTTCGCTGACGTCGACAACAAGATGACGATCGCCCAGGAGGAGATCTTCGGGCCGGTGCTGTCGATCATCCCCTACGACACCGAAGAGGATGCGGTCAAGATCGCCAACGACTCAGTGTACGGGCTGGCGGGCAGCGTCTGGACCACCAATATCCCCCACGGTATTGAGATCTCGGAGAAGATCCGCACCGGTACGTACGGAATCAACTGGTACGCCTTCGATCCGGGATGTCCGTTCGGCGGCTACAAGAACTCCGGGATCGGCCGCGAGAACGGGCCAGAAGGCGTCGAACACTTCACCCAGCAGAAGAGCGTGCTGATGCCGATGGGCTACACCGTCGCGTGACTCGGCCAACTAACGGCCTCGGAAGCGCGCTTGCCGGCGCTCGATGAACGACTGCACGCCCTCGGCGGCGTCCTCGCTGGCGAACAGGGCCGCGACGTCGGGGCGCAGGCGTTCGATAGCCGCCGCTTCACCCTGGGTGCGGGCCAAGTGCGCCGAAGCCAAGGTGGCCCGCACACCTAGGGGCGCGGCACGCTCGGCGATGGTGTGCGCGATCTCTCGCGCCCGGGCCAATGCGGCGGCGTCGTCGTCGGCAACTTCTTGTATCAGCCCGATGCGGTGCGCCTCGGCAGCGTCGAACTCCTCGCCGGTGAGCAGCCAGCGCATGGCGTTACCCCACCCGGCCTCGCGCGGCAGGCGAATCGTCGCGCCACCGAACGGATAGATCCCGCGCTGCACTTCCATTTGGGTGAACCGGGTCCCGGCCGCGGCAATGCGAATGTCGGCGGCCAGCAACAGTTCGATGCCCAACGTCATGCACCAGCCGTGCACGACGGTAACCAGCGGCGTGCTCCACGAACCGTCGAGACGCCACGGGTCGCGACCGTCGTCGGAGAACGCCAACTCCCCGCTCGCGATGCCGGGGCCGACGTCGACGAGATCGAGACCGGCGGTGAAGTGGTCGCCGTGGGCGAACAACACCCCGGCGCGCAGCGAATCGTCGGATTCCAGCAGCCCGTAAGCCCGCGATAGATCGGCGAGCATCGCCCGGTCGAACGAATTGCGTTTATGCGGCCGGTTCAGACCGATCAGCAGGACATGGCCGTCGCGCTCGAGGGACACGGTGGCGAGGTCGGGCAGCGAAGGCTGCGAAGCACTGGTCATCGGCTTAGTGAACCCCAGCGAGCCCGATTATGCAATAGAGCATAGAGCAGCCTTTGGACGTCAAAGATCACTGCCCGGCAACGGGGCTCTTCCGCAGCCTGGCAGTCATAGATTATGCTCGGTTGCATAATCATGGGCCGGTGGCCCCGGTGCATGAGGCGACACACCCGCCGGGAGTCATCATGTGGATCATCGAGCTCAACATCGCCGGTTTTCGATACACCCGCGAACTGCCCGAGCGGCGCCGCCGGCCATTGCGGTTCAGCCCGCGGCACCTGCACTGGCCGGTACACCGCCACGCTCACGGCCACTCCCACGCGGCATGACGCCGACCGGCATGGCAGCAAAGAAGCGTGGCGGCACCCGGGACAACATGCTGATCAGCGCTGCCCAGGTGCTGCGCGAACGCGGCGCGGCCGGGGTGACCATCGACTCGGTGCTCGCGCGCAGCGGCGCCCCACGCGGCTCGGTGTACCACCACTTTCCGGACGGGCGAAGTCAGCTTCTGGCCGAGGCGCTGTGCTACGCCGGCGATTCCATCACGGCCGTGATCGATAACGGTGCCGCCAAAGGTGCGCGTGTCCTGCTGCGCGAGTTCGTCGACTTCTGGGAACACCTGCTTATCGAGGGCGGCTTCGCCGCCGGCTGCCCCGTGGCCGCGGCCGCGCTGGGATCGGCCGACGATGAGGTCCGGCTGTCCGTGGAGGCCGGCGCCATCCTCAACCGCTGGTGTAGCGCATTGACCCGGGCGTTCGTCATCGACGGCTTCGACGAGTCAGACGCGGCCTCACTGGCGGTCACGTCCGTCGCCGCGCTGGAGGGCGCCATTATGCTGTGCCGCTCGACCCGCACCACCAAACCGCTGCGCGAGGTAGGCGATCAACTCGAATTCCTCACCAAAGCAAGGGAATTCGTTCGCCATGACCGACGTTCCAGCAGCCGCGACAGCTGATGGGTACGCCATAGCGGCCTGAAGTATGGGCCGGTTGCTGCGTGTCCCAGGTGTGAATGTGTTGGGCCGCAGGGCATTTGCGCGGAATCAAGTATGCGTTCCTGGCCCTGACGTTACGATTTCAGGCTTACCGCGCGCCGGTGTCGGCCGGCGCTATCCTGCTGTGCCGCTCGACGGGCAAGGCCGAATCGCTGCGCCAGGCCGGCGACCAAATGTGTGTTCCATAACGCAGCGGCCGGCAATTCGCAACACTCCTTGCCCAAGCTCACGGAGCCGCCCGCTGAATTTGCCGCCGCGCAGGCTCAAGCATCGAGAACCATTGTGGACGAACGATCTTGGTGAAAGTCGCCATCTTCTGTCCGGCATCGCACTAAGCTCGGGTAGCACCGATTCGTCGACAGTCGGCTGATCGGCGGCAGCTCCTATTTCGAACCCGACCGAGAGGCCACGCATGTCGCACCTCATCGCAGTGCCAGAGATAGTGACGGCTGCTGCGTCAGATTTGGCGAATATCGGTTCCAGTATCAGCGTGGCGAATGCGGCCGCGCAGTTACCGACGACGGCGGTACTTGCCGCGGGCGCCGACGAAGTGTCAGCCGCCATTGCGTCGCTGTTCAGCACCCACGCTCAGGCCTATCAGACCCTCAGCGCTCAAGCCGCAGCGTTTCACGCTCAGTTCGTGCAGGCCCTGAATGCGGGTGCCGGCTCCTACGCGGCCGCTGAGGCCGCCAACGCGTCGCCGCTGCAGACGTTGTTCGACGCGATCAATGCCCCTACCCAGACGCTGCTGGGACGTCCGCTGATCGGCAACGGCGCCGAGGGGACGGCGACGAATCCCAACGGCGGCGACGGTGGGCTGCTCTTCGGCAATGGCGGCAACGGCTACAGCCAGCCGGCGGGCAGCGGGCTGGCGGGCGGCAACGGCGGCGCCGCGGCATTGATCGGCAACGGCGGCCAAGGTGGGCACGGAGGCAGTAGCGCCACCGGTGCCGGCGGTGCTGGCGGTCACGCGGGCGCCGGCGGATGGCTCTTCGGCAGCGGCGGAACCGGCGGTCAGGGCGGTGCAACCACCGCGGCGGGCAGCAGCGGCGGTAACGGCGGGTTCGGTGGCAACGCCGGGCTGTTCGGCATCGCCGGTTCCGGCGGCGGGGGCGGAAACGCCACCACCGGCACTGGCGGAAACGGTGGGCTCGCCGGCAACGCCGGACTCTTCGGCAGCGGCGGTAACGGCGGCACCGGCGGGAGCGCCACCAGCGGCAATGGCGGTGCGGGCGCCGCTGGCGGAACCGGCGGCTGGCTGCACGGCTACGGCGGGGATGGCGGGTGGGGCGGGGACTCCGCCACCGGAACCGGCGGCCGCGGCGCCGCCGGTGGCGACGCCGGACTGTTTGGCTACGGCGGTGTCGGCGGAAGCGGTGGGAACTGGACCACCGGCGTCCTGGGCGGCGATGGTGGAGCCGGCGGCCGCGGCGGGTGGCTGCTAGGCCAAGGCGGGATTGGCGGCGCCAGCGCCGCCCTCGGCGGAAACGGCGGCAACGCCGTACTGATCGGCAGCGGCGGGCCGGGCGGACCCGGAGGTCGCGGCGGCTACGGCGGCAACGGCGGGTGGCTGTACGGCGACGGCGGCGCCGGCGGCGCCGGCAACGGCTTCGTCCCCAACGCCAGCGGCGGCGGCGGCGGCAATGCCGGGTGGCTCTTCGGCAGCGGTGGCGACGGTGGCGGCACCGTCGCCGGCGGCCAGGGCGGCACACCCGGCCGGGCTGGACTGCTGATCGGCAACGGTGGCAGCGCCGGCGCTGGATCGCAAAATGGGATACAGGTGGACGGCGCTGACGGCGGGTGGTTGTTCGGCAACGGAGGCGACGGCGCGACCAGCCTCAACTCGGCGGGAGCGAACGGCGGGAATGGCGGACTCATCGGCAACGGCGGCGACGGCGGGGGCGGCGGCACAACCGGGACGGGGTTCGGCTTCAGCGGATTCAACGGCGGCAACGGTGGCAACGGCGGGTGGCTGATCGGCAACGGTGGGCACGGCGGAGCCGGGGCAAGTGCTGACCAAGCCAATATCAGCACTAATCCGGCGGGTCACGGCGGAAACGGCGGCAACGGCGGGGCCGGCGGCCTGTTGTACGGCAACGGCGGGGGCGGCGGGGCCGGCGGACTGGGTGGAGTCGGATCCTCAGTGCCCGGCGGTAACGGCGGTTCCGGCGGCAACGGCGGCAACGCGAAGCTCATCGGTGACGGTGGGGCCGGCGGTAACGGCGGTGACGGCGGGTTCTCTTCTGTGGGCCCGAACGGGTCAGGTGGCGGCGGCGGTAAGGGCGGCAACGGTGGGTCGTTGGTCGGCGTCGACGGAACACCCGGTTCGGCCGGCTCCTGACCTATCGTGCGTGCACGTCAGTCGCTGGCTGGCAGCGGCTTGACCTCTTTGAGCGCCAACTTGGTGTCGCCGATGCTCAGGCTTCCGGCGCCCGGCTTGGTCACCAGCACCTCGGCGCCGTTGTCGTCGACGTAGCGCTTGCCCAGCACCGAGCCGTCGGCGAAGGCCGGGTCGAGCTGGCCGGACCGCTCGGCACCGATCGGCACCATCGGTACGCCTCCGCAGCGCAGGTCGTCGAGGCTGTCGCCGCTTCTGACGACGATGACCTGGGTGTCACACACCTGACTGGCGAGACGGGTTCCGTTCTTGATCATGGTGCCGCTCCTGCTAGTTCTTCGATGATCTGCCGGCGAAGTACCTTGCCGGTTGCGGTGGTTGGCAGCTCGTCGCGAAACACCACCCGGTCGGGGGTGCGTGACCCGCGCAAACTGTTACGCACATAATCGCGCAATTCCTGCGGGTCCGGGTCGGCGCGGGCGGACGGCACCACGACGGCGACGATGGCCTGGCCCCAGTGCGGATCGTCCACCCCGACCACCGCAACGTCGCGCACCTGCGGGTGCTCGATGAGCACCTCTTCGAGTTCGGCCGGCGAAATGTTCTCACCCCCACGGATGATGGTGTCGTCACTACGCCCGCCGATGAACAGGTAGCCGTCTTCGTCCAGCATGGCGATGTCCTTCGTCGGAAACCAGCCGTTGTCGTCGAGCACCGAACCGATCCCGGTGTAACGCCCGGAAACCTGCTCGCCCCGGACAAACAGCTCACCGGTCTGGCCGGGTCCCAGCACGGTGCCGTCCTCGCCGCGGATCTGCACCTCGATGCCCGGCACGGGCCGTCCGACCGATCCCAATCGCCGGGCGACCGCGGCGTCCGAAGCCGACAGCGCCATGCGATGGTCATCAGGAGTGAGCACGGCGATCGTCGAGCTGGTCTCGGTCAGGCCGTAGGCGTTGACTAAGCCGACATCCGGTAGCAATTCCAGGGCGCGGCGGACCAGCCGCAGACCCACTTTCGAGCCGCCGTAGGCCAGGTTGCGCAGCGTGGGCAGCTTGTGTTCGCCGGTCTCCAGCACCGCGACGATGCGGTCCAGCATGGTCGGCACCACAGTGGCGGTGGTGACCCGCTCGGCATTGGCCAGCCGCACCCAGTCCTGGGCGTCAAAATCGGTCAGATACACCATTTTTCGTCCGGCGTACAGGTTCGACAGCGCCGCCCCGACCCCGGCGATGTGGTAGGGAGGCACACAGATCAGCGCGGCGTCGCCGGGGTCGGCCGAGTCGAATTCGACTGTGCCGGTGACGTAGCTGGTGAGGTTGTTGTGGGTGAGCTCGACGGCTTTGGGCTGCGATGTGGTTCCCGAGGTGAAGAGCACGATCGCCACCGAGTCCGGGTCGGTGTATTCCGGAATATCTGCAGCCGGCTCGACACTGCGGGCCAGCGCCAGAAATTCGTCCGAACTCATCGACCGCGTATCGCCGAGCATGCCCCGGTAGCGGTCGTCGGCGATCACCAGGGGTTCGGGCAGTCGGCGGATCAGCGTCTGGATGGCATCGGCGGATAGCCGGTAGTTGATCGGGGTGAACGGCAGCCCGGCGCGCGCCGCGGCGAAGATCAGCAGCGGCAGCATCGCCCCGCCGGTGCCGACGTACACCACATGGCGGGCATTCGACGCCGCGAGTACCCTGGCGCCGCCGTCGGCGAGATCGCTGAGCTGCTGAGTCGTCAGCCGCAGCTCTTCCGAGACGACGGCGGTGCGGTCGGGGTTGCTCGACGCAGCCATCTCGAGAAGCAGCGAAACGCTCATCGGCGACCCTTCTCCGATCCCCCTGACTTTACAAATCTAGCTTTCAGTGTAACCCATGAGGGTCTGCGCTGAAGGGCCTCGGCGGCGACGGCGGAAACCAGGACTCGGGCTTGTGAAAGGGCTATTTAGGTGCCGGTCCAGCGCGGCGGGCGTTTCTCGGCGAACGCGACCGCGCCTTCTCTGGCGTCGTTGGACATGAAGACCGGGCCCAAGATCTTCATCTGCTCGGCGAATCGATTGTCCAAGCTCCAGCCGCGCGATTCGGTGATGATCCGCTTGGTGGCGGCCACCGCGAGCGGCCCGTTGGCGGTGATCTTTCCGGCCAGCGCGATAGCCGCCTCGAGCGCCTGGCCCGGCTCGGCCAAGACGTTGACCAGACCTAGCTCGTGGGCGCGTTCGGCGGGCAGGTTGTCACCGGTGAGCGCCAGCTCCATGGCGATCGCATACGGAATGCGCTCCGGCAGCCGCAGCAGCCCCCCGCCGCCGGCCACCAGACCACGTTTGACCTCCGGAATGCCGAACGCCGAATCCCGGGCGGCCACAATAAGATCGGTGGCCAGTGCCAGCTCGGTGCCGCCGGCCAACGCGTAGCCCTCCACCGCAGCGATGAGCGGCTTGGCGGGCGGACGTTCGGTGAAGCCCAAGCCGCGGCCTGCGACGACGACGTTCTCGCCGCGGGCGAACGCCTTGAGATCCATTCCCGCGCAGAATGAACCGTCCGCACCGGTGAGAATGCCCACCGAGAGACCGGCCTCGGAGTCGAGGCGATCCATCGCGTCGGCCAGACCCCGACTGACCGCGGCGTTGACAGCGTTCTTCGCCTTGGGCCGGTTGATCGTGATGATCAGGATCCGATCGCGTTGTTCGACAAGGACTTCGGGCTCGGTGGTGCCGGGTTCTTCGCTCACAGTGGTTCGCAGCTCCTTCTGATGTGGATCACGCTGTGCCCGATCACGCCTGGGCCAGCGCCAACTCGACGACCGTCAACTCTTCGGAAAGACCAGCAGCTCTTCGTATTTCAATGAAATCGGCGATCATGGCCTCGGTCACCTCGTGCGGGTCCTTGAGGGTGGCGCCGTCGGTCAGCACCGAGATGTTGAGCTGGTCGACATAGCTCCACACGGTGATGTTCAGGCCGCTGCCCGCGGTCAACGGACCCACCGAGTAGATCTCGGTCACCAGCGCGCCGCCTACCCTGCCGCGTTCCCGCGGGCCGGGAACGTTCGAGATATTCAGGTTGAGGATCTTGTTCTGCCCGTCGCGGCCGGACATCCACCGGAACATCGCCTCGGCACCGGCCGGTGGAAAGTAGGCCGCCCAGCGGCTGACCAGCTCCGGCCCCAGCAGCTGGTGACTTTCCTTGGCGGACAGCGCATTATCGTGGCAGCCCTGTACCCTTTCCAGCGGGTCGTCGCAGTCGGTCGGCAGCGCCACCAACATGCCGCTGAAGTGATTTCCCGAGATCCGCTCCGGTGAGAAGTCGTAGCTCACCGGGACCGAAGCCAGCAAGGGTTCGGCCGTGCCGTCGTAGCGCAGCAGCAGCCTGCGCAGCGCTCCGGTGGACATCGCCAGCACCATGTCGTTGATCGTCGCCCCCAGCTTCTTACCCGTCGCCTTCACATCGACCAGCGCCAGGGTGGCGGTGGCGAACCTGCGCTCCGGGGTGAGCTTGTGGTTCATAAAGGTCGGCGGCGGGGTGAACGGCCGGGTCAGTTCGGGAGAGAGCTTGCGCGCGCTGCGCCGCACCCGGGCCAGACCCTGCGCGGTATACCGCATGGTCGCGGGGATCCGCCCCAGGTGGCGCAGGTGGTCGACGAACGCCGAACTCATCAACTCCGGCTTGCTGGGGGCCGGGTCCGACAGATACGGGTTACCTTCCGGTCCCGGCAGCAGATCCATGCCGCGCGCCATCAGGTTGGCCGAGGCGACCCCGTCGGCCAGCGCGTGGTGGATCTTGGCGACCACCGCCACCCGGTGATTGGCAAGGCCCTCAACGAAATACATCTCCCACAGCGGGTAGCTGCGGTCCAGCGGGGTGCTGGCGATCTGGCCGATCGCCTCGTCCAATTCGCGCCGGCCGCCCGGCGCGGGCAACTTCCAAGGCCGGATGTGGTAGTTGAGATCGACCTCGCAGTGCTCACGCCACATCGGATGGTGGAACTTGAGCGGAACGTCGACCAGCTGATAGCCCAACGGCTCCAGCTTGCCCATGCGCCCGCCGATGACTTCGCGAAAGGCGTCGATACCGAACGGGCGACTGTCCGGGTCGAGCTCGATCACCGCGACCTTGATGGTGTGCATGTGCACATTCGGTGTTTCGCTGTAGAGCAGTACCGCGTCCCAGCCGCTGAGCCGTTTCACCGCAGCCCCCTGGTCATAGCGCGACTTTACAACCGGCGCAATCGGCCGGTGGCCTAGATGACCTCTTTTGCGAACTGATTCCGGGTGCGGTGAACGTGGTTGAGGAACAGCGAGATCGCGTGCGTGGTCGGGCCGGTGCGCGCGCCGTCGAGCAGGTCGAAGCCGTGGCCGGCCCCGGGCAACTCCACGTAGGCCACCAGCGACCGCGACGCCGCGCGTAGCCGCTCGACGAAGCTGCGCGCCTGCGCCACCGGGATGACCCCGTCGCGGCTGCCGTGAATGACCAGGAACGGTGGCGCATTGGTGTGCACCCGGGCTATCGGCGATGCGTCCCGGAATACGTGCGGGTGGCGGGTGATTCTGCGCTTGACCACGACCCGCTCCAAGAAGTCGACGAACCGCACCCGCTCCGGGGTGGAGCGGTCCTGCCAGTCGTAGCGACCGTAGATCCCGACCGCGGCGTCGACCGAGGTGTCGGAGCCGTCCGGCAACTCGTCCTGGTAGCCGGGGTCGTTGGCGGTGAGCCCGGCCAACGCGGACAGGTGCCCGCCGGCCGAGCAGCCCGCTATCGCGATGAAGTCGCGGTCGCCGCCGAATTTGTCGACGTTGGCCCGCGCCCAGGCAATGGCGGCCTTGACGTCTTGGATGTGGCGCGGCCAGCGGTGGTGCGGTGCGACGCGGTAGTCGATGGACAGGCACACCCAGCCCTGTTCCGCCATGCGCGACAACAGCGCATACCCCTGGATGGTGCGGCTGCCGTGTATCCAGGCGCCGCCCGGGACGAACAGCAGCACCGGCGCGGGATGGGTGGGCAGTTCCTTGCGGCGCCACACGTCGAGCAACTGCGCCGGGCTGTCGCCGTAATGGACGCCACGGCGGTGCAGGTAGCGTCGGTGCCGCAGGACTTCGCAGACCGGCGGAGTGCGCTGCGGCGCCGGCCATTCGAGGTCCAGGTCGGCGGCCGCCACGATGCCGCGCAGCGCCGCGGCCGAAACCTCGTTCGTGCTGGCGCGGTCGCGACGGCGGAGGCCGCTGGTTCCCGGGGTGAGCCAGTCCCTGGCCCTGGTGGACACGAATTCCGGTGCATGACGGGCACCCCAGACGCTCATCGCGGTGACACTGCCCAGCGGCTCGAGGTGCTTGCCGACCACCGGAAGCGAAGCCCCGGCGACGCTCAATGCCAGCAGATAGTCGCCCGGGCGGGCCCGCAGCAACCATTTGACCTGGGACATCATTGTCGGGATTGTCGGGCCGCTCGCCGTCATGGGGGGAGCGTACCCCGCCAGGTTCGCGCTAACCACGATCACGTCGCGGTGGTTTTGCGCCGTGCTGTGGGCTGCTTATGCGCCACGGCACGGCGGACGGCGTAGACGACGGCACTGACACCGAACATCCCCGCGGTCAGCAACAGCCACCTGCCGAGAAACGGCTGCTGTGTCTGTCCGGTCGCCGCCAGGTAGGTCGGTGCACCCTGTTCGATGATGCCGGGCAGGAAGATCAGCAGGGTCAGCCCGGCTCCCAGCGCCGGGATGCGAATGTGGTTGCGCGCGCTGATTTCTGGCTGCGAGCGGCCGGGCCGACGCCCAGGCGCCGGCAGGACGCGGTCGGCCAGCGCGCATAGCGGGAAGAGCAGCAGGTCGTGCCCGATCACCGCGGCGGCGAACCAGACGGCGATCGACTGCCACCAGGTGTCGGGGTTCCACAGCGTGGCGGGCTTGAAGGTGGCCAGGAGGTAGCCGAGCAGCGCGAAGCCGGACAGCATGGTCAGCAGGTGCAACGGATGCGCGCCGTAGTGGCGAACGAACCATGTTGCCGCTCTTAGCATCTCAGCTCGGCTCGAATTCGATGGTTGCGACCCATTTGGTGTTGTGCACACCCGGCAGCGCGGGAACGATGATGCGGGCCGGATAGCCGTGGTCGAGTGGCAACTCCGCGCCGTTGACCCGCAGCGCCAGCAGCGCATCGGGATCGCTGATCTGGTTGGCCTGCAGGTGCGCCACACCGAATGCGCCGCGGCGCTGCAGCGACACCACTCGCGCCGAGCGTGGTGCCGCTACCCCGGCCATTCGGGCCAGGTCGGCCAGCCGAACCCCGGTCCAGGTCTGCACGGTCGACCAGCCTTCCACGCAGGCGATCGGCAGCCTGGCGGTGCGCTGCGGCAGTCTGGCCAGGGCGGCACGATCCAGCACCACCTCCGTCGGCCCGCCGCGCAGCACCAGCCGCCAGCTTTCGCCGACGCTGTCGGGCGAGATCCCGGCGGCTGCGGCGGTCTTGTTGACCGGGAAATCTCGACCCCGCCCGCGCGGCAAGAGCAGTGCCACGCCGCGCGCGGGCCCGCCGAGGGTCTGCCCGACGGTCAGCACCGCGATCAGCAGCACCCCGGAACCGACCAGGGCCAGGGCGCCGCGCCTGCTCACCGTCGGCTCGGCCGGGTCGGCGGCCACCAGCCCGTCGGGATCCGGCGGTTCGGGCCGGGTGTCGGTTACGTTGGTGCGCAGCACTTCTCGCATCGACAACGACCGAAACCCGGTGATCATGCGCGGAATCTTGAGCGCGATGTGCATCAGGAAGCCGGCGATGAAAACCCAGGCCCCGAAATAGTGCCCGGTGTAGAAGCTGAACCCGAAGATGTAGTCGTACTGGATGTTGAGCACCCCGGTGACGATCTCGAACAGCACCGCGCCGACCAGCATCAACAACGACACCCGTTCCAGCAATTGGGCGATCGACCGCGCGGGCGGCCACACGAACAGTTTCGGGATCACCGACCACAGCTTGGCCAACACCACCGGGATGATCAGCAGACCCAGCCCGACATGGACACCCTGGGTCAGCCGGTACAGCCACGACGGACGGGTGGGCCAGGCGAACCCGGGCAGCCGCAGCCAGCCGACGTCGCCGGGGATCGCCTGACCAAACTGCGGTGCATAGGCGATATAGGACAGCAGCCCGGTGATGACCACGATCGGCAACGTCACCAACAGCACCAGTCCGAACACCGAGGTCAGCCACGGTCCGCGCAACGGGCTCCGAAAACGGTTCAACCGGTGCGCACCTGGTGGTGGATGACGCTCCAGGGCGCGCCACAGGCCGGCGGGAAAGCCGACGGCACCGCCTACCCGGCCGCCAAGGTGGCGATCACCCGCCCGCCGATCAGCCGCACGCCGGTCAGGGTGAGACCCACCCGCGCGGCCAGTGCGGCGGCGCTGTCCACGCCAACCGATGCCCATCGAAACCACGGCCCGACCTCCCGCGCTGACTCTAGGCGAACCCAGCGTGCGACGATACCGATGGCCTGCGCGTCAAACTCTGCCACGCAGCACCCGTCGTGGCACAACAATTCGGCGGCCCGGCCCAGGATCCGCAGCGGGTCCCCGCCGAGGCCGACATTTCCGTCAACCAGCAGGACCGTCTGCCAGCAGCCCATGCCGGGCAGCGGCTCGAACACATCGCCCACGATGGCCGGAGCGCCGCCCTGACCGGCCAGCCGGATCGCCGTCGCGGATCGGTCGATGCCAAGCGCGGGTATGCCCCGCTGCACCAGCCTTGCCACCAGGCGCGCGGGTCCGCAGCCCAATTCGATGGTGGGCCCACTGCACAACTGCGCCACCGCCTCGTCGAAGGCCTCGTCGCAGAACTCGTCGCCGGGGGTGATCCGCCCGGCCGGATGACCGGTCAACCACCGGTGGGTCGGCAGCAGACGCAGCTCGCCGTCGTCGTGACGGATCCAGCACGGTTCGCCGTCGAGCGCACGGTCGTACAGCTGCCCCAGCATTCCACGCCTCCCGCACCGGGCCCAATCGGGCCGAGCCGCAACGACCGCATCACGCGCCGGCAGGAACAGCATGCGCCAGCACCTCCATCGGTACCCGGTTCCGCGGTCGGCTACACCAGAGAATGCCAAGAGCGACGGATTGCCATGTCCGAACGGTCGGGAAGAACTCAGCGTTTGGCAGAAATTCCGCCGCCACGTCCCGCCCCGGCGACCGGGCACATACTGGGTTGGTGCGCGCCAACGTTGATGACGTCCACCCGGATCTGCGCCGAACCGCCCGCTTCGCACCACGGCGACTGGTCGGCCCCCGGACGTTGCCGGTAATCCGGGCGCTGATCACCCTGACCAGCCGCGGGACGCCCAGCGATGTCGAGGTGATCACCCTGGACTCGGGTGCCGGCGTACGCCTCTACCGAGGCGTCGGCGTCACTGAGCCGACACCGGCACTGCTGTGGATCCACGGTGGCGGATATGTGCTGGGCAAGGCCGCGCAGGATGACCGGCTATGCCGCCAGTTCACCCGGACGCTGGGCATCACGGTCGCCTCGGTGGAATACCGGCTGGCACCTGAGCACCCCTACCCAGCGCCGCTGGAAGACTGCTACTCGGCGCTATGCTGGCTGGCCACGCTGCCCGCGGTGGACCCGGACCGGATCGCTATCGGCGGCGCCAGCGCGGGCGGCGGTCTTGCCGCGGCGCTGGCTCTGCTGGCGCGCGACCGCGGCGAAATCGCGCCGGCATTTCAGCTGTTGAGCTACCCGATGCTCGATGACCGCAGTTCCGGCAGGTCCGCGGGCCGCACCGACCGCCGCTATCGGTTGTGGGATGCCCGCGCCAATCGGTTCAGCTGGGCGGCGTATCTCGGTGACGCGGACCCCCGGGTGGCCGTCCCGGGCAGACGTGAGGACCTGCGCGGCCTGGCGCCGGCGTGGATCGGCGTCGGCACCCACGACCTGTTTCACGACGAGGATCTCGACTATGCCCGACGTTTGGAAGACGCCGGGGTGCCCTGCCAGGTCGACCTGGTGTCGGGCGCGTTCCACGGCTTCGACCTGGTAGCACCGAAAGCCCCGGTGTCACAGCGATTCTTCACCACGCAGTGCGATGTGCTACGGGCGGCGGTGACGGCGGCGGGTTGATCCGCGAACGTCACGCCACGCTCACGGGCAATCCGGGCTGCTGGTGTAGGCGATCTCGCCGCCGATGATGGTTGCGGTCACCAGGGCGGCGTCCAGTGCAGTCAACACCATCGAGGGCGGCTGCGAAAGCATGCACAGGTCGCCAGGTTGCCCCGCCGCAACCGTGCGTGCCCGCCCGGGCTCATCCGGATGGCCCAGAAACATCGTCAAGGCCGTTCGCGCCGGGACGCATTCATCGGGGTTGAGCACCGCCCCGCCTGATGTCGCGCGATGCACCGCAGCGCGGATGGCTCCCCACGGGTCACCGTGACCGAACGGCGCATCGGTCGACAGTGCCACCGGCACTTGCGCTTTCAGCAGCGAGGCGACTCGCCAGAGCTGATGATGTTCGACGGCCGGGATCTCGGCAAGGTACTGATCACCGCGCTCGGCAACGAAATTCGGCTGCGTCACCACGGTCACCCCGAGATCGCGCAGGTCGGCTACATTGTCGTCGGGCACCACGGCGGCGTGCTCGATCCGATCGAGCGGATGGCTGCCGGCGGCGCGCAGCGCCGCGATGGTCACCACCAGCTGAGCCGCGGTCACGCAGTGCACGGCCACCGGGCGGCCGGCCTGGTGGCGCTCGGCGATCCAGGCCGTCAGGGCGTCCAGATCCAGCCGGTCGTCGTGCAGGATCTTCTTGCCCGGCGCTAAAAATCGCAGCCGGGGCCGGAATTGGCCGCGGTGATGCGCCGCCAGCAGCGAGTCCATGTCGTCGGCACCGAGATCCGGGGTGGCGTCGGTGACTCCGGTGACGCCCATCGAGGTGAGCCGGTCGCTCAGCCGCGCAAGGTCAGGTTCGCGGCGTGGCAACCCGTCCGACCAGCCGGAATCGGCGCTGGGCAGCCGACCATCGGGGTGGCCGGCCAGGCCGACGCGGGCCAGTGCCGCGGAGTTGAGGATCCACAGGGCCCCACTGCGATGCTGGATGCGCAGCGGAATATCGGGCACCAGCGCATCGAGCGCGTCGCGGTCCAACCGGCCGGCGACGGACTCGTGATAGCCGATCGCGCGGATCCACCCGTCGGAGCTCGGCCTGGCCCGCGAAAGAGACTGGGCCAGAGTATCTTTGGCGTAAACGGCGGGTGGCCCGACGAGCAGCGAATCCAGAGCCGCGGCCGTCGAGCGCAGGTGCACATGGTGGTCGTGCAGGCCGGGCAGCACCGTCCCGCCGGCTGCGTCGAGCACCCGTTCGCCCGGCGCCGCGACCAGGCCGTCGCCGACCTCGTCGATCAAGGCGCCGACCCGGATGTCGGCTCTGGTTCCGTCCAGTAAGGTGGTCCGCCGAATCAGCATGGCAGCGCGCGTCTTTCACCGACGAGACGGCGCACGGCGTCGTTGTCGGCGCCGAGTTCGGCGGCAGCCCTGCACGGCGGTGGCGGCGACGGAGGCGAAGCCGGGTACGCCGATGCCGATGCCGTCAGTGGTAGCGCCGCATAGCTGGCGGCGACGGATGCCAGCGATACGTCGATGAGGTCGCCGCCGCCGCGCCCCAGCGATTCGGTGATCGCCTGGCTTGCCTCGATCCCGGCCAGCGGGTCGGCGATGGCGTCACCGCAGAACACCGGCCCGTCCGTGGCGGATCCGACCAGGCCACCGGCCACCGCGGCGTCGTCACCGAAGGCCGGGCGTCCGAGCTGGTCGCCATAGCCGGTGACGCGCAACCAGATTCGCCCGGGCCGCGGGGCAATGTGGTCGGGCCCGAGCCGGCGTCGCGCCAACGCGGCGGGCCGCGAACCCTCGATCACGATGTCCGCGATGGTCAGCAGCTGCCGCAGCTCGTCGGCCTGTACGTCGAAATCGAGGCAGTACGACAGCTTTTCACCGTTGATCCAGTCGAAGAAGGAGCGGTCGCCGGCTCGGGTGCCGTCGGGGCGGCGCGGGCTTTCGATTTTCACGACGGTCGCGCCCGCTCGGGCCAGCAGGCGCCCGCAGAGCGGACCGGCCCACATCGACGACAGGTCGGCGACGAGCAGGCCGGCCGGGCCGCGCACCGCTGCGCGCGGCCCGACGCGACGAATCCGCGGCGGTGCCACCGTTGCCTCGCCGAGTGCCGCGGCGGGGATGTCGAGGAGCTGGGTTCGCTCGAGGATCGTGGACACGCACGACGTCGCGGCCCACCGCTGAATGGCGGGCCAGGGATCTTCGGGCAGCCGATCGACCTGCAGCAGCGCGGGAACGGCGGCGACGTCGTCGGGGCGCGACAAAGTGATCGCGAGCCAGCCGTCGGCGGCGGCGAGCAACCGGGTGGCTCCGCCGGCCGACACCCGGCCCCGGCGGGTCAGGCCCAGCAACCCGGCCCGCCCGGTCAGCAGCGTGGCCGCATCGGCGGTGACCGTCTCGGCGCGGCTCAGCACGTTGGCGCGGGAGAAGTCGGGCGGCCCGCCGGGCAGACCGGTCAAGTAGGCCAGCCCGCTACTCCCCCACGTGGCCTGGGTGCAGCTCACCCAGCCGAGCGTAATGCTCGCGCGGCGGCTCAGAACTGCAGCGCGGTGAAGCGCCAGTCCAGCACCTGCCGGTTGGGCTCGGCTGCGTCGCTGACGGCGTAGACCAGCGACCGCAGCCCCAGCACGCCGCCGTTCCCGGCGGGCTGGGCGGACTCGACGTGCAGCTCGCTGTAGAGGGTGTCGCCCTCGCGGACCGGCCCGGTGTGGTCGCAGTGTTCCCAGCCCAGCACCGTCACCAGGTTCGGCAGCAATCGGCAGGCCTGCGCGAACGCCAGCCCGATGGTGTGTCCGCCGTAGACCAGACGTTGTCCGCCGACACGCGAATCATGGTGTGTCGCTGCGATATTCATGGTGAGCCGGGCCAGCTCGGGGGCGCTGCTGACCAGGTCGGCGGTGCTGTGCAGGACCGAACCCGCAATGCCGGCGTCGAAGTGCGGACCGGGCACCCGCCGACGGAACACCTCGGCGTCCCAGCCGCTGGTGGGGTCGGCGGCGGGTCCGGTCACGCCGGCGCCGATGGTGGACAAGTCATCGTCGGGGGTGCCGTCAGGCCGCCAATTCGGGCCGGCCGGCAGCATGGCGCACCGGTAGAAGTCGAGTACCAACCGATCGGCCTGGTCGACGGTCGTCATCCGCAGCGCCGCCAGTCCGGTTGGGGCGCGGCCCGGTTTGGCCGTGTTGGCGCGTAACCCGACCACTTCGGTGCGGGTGTAGACGGTGTCGCCGATCACCGGGAATCGGTGAAACGTCAGCCCGCGGTAGAACAGGTTGGCTTTGACCCGCTGAGTCACCAGGGTCGACTGCCCGATCGCCACGTTGCAGACCAGGCCCGGGTGCGCCAGCGGGCCTGCCTCGCCGGTCACCGCCGCGCACAGCTCCGCATCCAGGGCCAGCCGCAGCCGGTCGCCCACGATCGCCTGATGGGCCGCGGCCAGCCCCGACGACAGCGTCATCGCCGACGCCCAGTCGAATGTCTGGCCTATCGAGAGGTCGTCGAAGAAGGGCCCGCCCTGGCGGGTGTCCGCGTATGTCACAACGCCACATGCTGGCAGCCGGTCGAAGCGAGGGTCAATATGACACGGGTGAGCAATGAGCGCAACCACGACCTCAACAACGAAGAAGCGATGCTGGTCGACACCGTGCGGGCCTTCATCGACCGCGAGGTGAAACCGAGCGTCCGCGAGATGGAGCACGCCAACGCCTACCCCGAGGCGTGGATCGAGCAGATGAAGCGGATCGGCATCTTCGGACTGGCTGTTCCGGAAGAGTACGGCGGGTCGCCGGTGTCGATGCCGTGCTATGTGCAGGTCACCCAGGAGCTGGCCCGGGGCTGGATGAGCCTGGCCGGGGCGATGGGCGGGCACACCGTGGTGGCCAAGCTGCTGACGCTGTTCGGCACCGAAGACCAGAAGACGGCGTATCTGCCGGCGATGGCCACCGGCGAGCTGCGGGCCACCATGGCGCTCACCGAGCCCGGCGGCGGCTCCGACCTGCAGAACATCTCGACCACCGCGCTGCCAGATGCCGCCCAGGGCTCCGGCGGGTTGCGGATCAACGGCGCCAAGACCTGGATCACTAACGCCCGCCGCTCCGGGCTGATCGCGTTGCTGTGCAAGACCGATCCCAATGCCCTACCGCGCCATAAGGGAATCTCGATCGTGCTGGTCGAGCCCGGACCGGGCCTGACGGTGTCCCGGGACCTGCCCAAGTTGGGCTACAAGGGCGTCGAGTCTTGCGAGCTGTCCTTCGACGACTACCGGGCGCCGGTGTCGGCAGTTCTGGGAAACCGTATGGGGGAAGGCTTTTCGCAGATGATGAAGGGCCTCGAAACGGGCCGCATCCAGGTGGCGGCCCGTGCCCTGGGGGTGGCGACCGCGGCACTGGAAGACGCGCTCGCCTATGCCCAGCAGCGGGAGAGTTTCGGTCGGCCGATTTGGCAGCATCAGGCAGTCGGCAACTATCTGGCCGACATGGCAACCAAACTCACCGCCGCGCGCCAACTGACCCGCTACGCCGCCGAGCGCTACGACAGCGGCCAGCGCTGCGACATGGAGGCCGGAATGGCGAAGCTGTTCGCCTCCGAGGTGGCGATGGAGATCGCCCTGAACGCGGTGCGCATTCACGGCGGCTACGGCTACTCAACCGAATACGACGTCGAACGGTATTTCCGCGATGCGCCCCTGATGATCGTCGGCGAAGGCACCAACGAGATCCAACGCAACGTGATCGCCGGACAACTGGTGGCCCGGGGCGGTATCTAGCCGGTACCCGGCCGGTTCATGCTGTATATTTGCCTGACTTCGCCCAGGGAACCCAAGGGTAGGCACCACAGGAGGGCAGCCATGAGTTATCCGCCAGGGCCGTATGGAGGTTCCCCGGAGTGGCAGGGCCAGCAGCCGGGTTGGCAGGGGCAGCAACCGCAACCGGGTTGGCCGGCCCCGCAACCCGGCTACGCACAAGAGCCGGACAACTACCTCGTCTGGGCGATTCTGGCCACGGTTTTGTGCTGCCTCCCGTTCGGGATCGTGTCGATCGTGTACTCCACCAAGGTCTCCGGGCTGTGGGCACAGGGACGCTACGCCGAGGCGCAGGCCGCGTCCGCCAACGCCAAGAAGTGGGCCATCATCAGTGCCATCGTTGGAGCGGTCATCGGTGTCATCGTCGGGGTGATTTACGTGATCCTGATTGCGGTGGCCGTGTCGGTCGATCACAATTTGCCCTCCACTGTCACCACCTATTCCGGTTACTGACCGAGGCGTTCCAACGTTGCGCGCCAGCAGGTCTGGGCCTAGCCGGCGGCGGCCGAGATGGCATCCACCAGGCCCCAGGCCAGTGCGGTCTCGGCGTCGATAGTTCGCCCGGAGAGCACCAGATATGCCGTGCGCCAGCGTCCGATCCGTCGGGTGATGCTGACGGTGCCACCGGCGCCGGGGATCAGTCCCAGGCTCAGCTCCGGCAGCCCGAACACCGAATCGGGCCGGGCCACCACCCATCCGCAGAACGCCGCCATCTCCAGCCCGCTGCCCAGCACCCGGCCGTGCACCTCGGCGCGGCACGCCCGGCCAAGCCTGGCGGTGAGTTCGTGAAGCACCAGCGCCGGACTATGCCGGGTGCGGGCGAAGTGCGCGCTTACCGGATCGACAAAGGTGCCGAACTCGGCAAGGTCTCCACCACTGCAAAACGATGGGCCGTTGCCGCTCAACACTATTCCGGTGACCGACGGGTCCAGCTGCGCGACGGTCAGCGCCTCCAGCAGCGCGCCGCGCACATCGGTGGAAAACGCGTTGTGTCGCTGCGGCCGGTTGAACCGGATCCGCAAGGTGTCCTGGTCGCGTTCCACGAGCACCGCGTCGGCCGTGCCGGGAACGGCGGCCGGGCCGCGGTCGTCGAGCCAGCGCGCGAACTCCGGTCCGGCCTGCAAGGTCGAATAGGCCAGTGATTCGGTGACCACGCCGGTCAGCGTCGCACCGGCGGGATCCACGGCCCGTAGCACGTCGTCGCACATGGCGCTGGCCTGCGGCCAGCGTTGGCAGCGCCGCGTCAGCTCGGCCAGTGCCTCGGGCATCGACGCCACGGTGACCACCCGGGGATCGCCACATGGCTCGTCAGCCAGCGTGAAAGTCGCCGTGTCCAGCCAGAATTCATCCATAAGCGGGCCGTGAGCGACGATCACGCCCGGCGGCGAGGCCACCGCAGTATCCCGCGTGTCCGCGGGATTCGACAGGTCAACTACACGCAGCATCGGTCAGGTCGAATACTTCTCGATCAGCCCGTCCTTGTAGAGCTTGCCGGTGTCGGTGCGCGGCAACTGCGCCTCGAAACCGATGGACTTGGGACATTTGAAGTGCGACAAGCGATCTCGTAACCAGTTGAGCAGTTCTGCGGCGAATTCCTCGGTGGCGGCCGCCGGGTCGACGGTCTGCACGGCCGCCATCACCCGCTGCCCCATCTCGTCGTCGGGAACACCGAAAACCGCCGCGTCAAGTACATCCGGGTGGGTGACCAACGCGTTTTCGGTTTCCTGCGGGTAGATGTTGACGCCGCCGGAAATGATCATGTGGTGACGCCGGTCCGTCAGGTACAGATACCCCTCGTCGTCGAGATAGCCGATGTCGCCCACCGTCACCCAACCGTGCTTGTCGCGCGACGCAGCGGTTTTCGACGGATCGTTGAGGTATTCGAAGGAGTATCCACCCTCGAAATAGATCTCACCCGGCTGGCCCGGCGGGAGTTCGTTGCCGTCGGGGTCCAGGATATGAACCGCGCCCTGCATCGGCTTGCCGACCGAACCGGGGTGCGCCAGCCAATCCTCGGCGGTGATCAGCGTGGACCCGATGGCTTCGGAGGATGCATAGTACTCGTCGACGATCGGTCCCCACCAGTCCATCATCTGTTTCTTGATCTCGACCGGACACGGCGCCGCGGCGTGCATCACCCGTTTCAGGCTGGACATATCGTACGAATTACGCACTGTGTCAGGGATTTTCAGCATCCTGGTGAACATCGCCGGTACGAACTGGCCGTGCGTCACCCGGTAGCGCTGGATGGCGTCGAGCGCCGACTCGGGATCGAACTTCTCCATCACCACGGTGGTGATACCGCCGGCCTGCGCGCTCATCGACCACACCGACGGGGCGGTGTGGTAGAGCGGCGCGGGGCTCAGGTACACCGAATCGCGGTCCATCCAATACTCGATCAACGCCGACATCATCCCGGGCACCTGATCCGGTGGGACATGCGGTAATTCGCGTTTTATCCCCTTGGGCCGGCCAGTGGTTCCCGACGAGTACTGCAGCAGGTCGCCTTCCAGTTCGTCCTCGATCGGTGTGCTTGGTTGGCCGGCAACGCATTCCGGGTATCGCTCCCAGCCCGCCAGATCGCCGTCGGCGATCATCAGCAGATCCGGCAGGCCTGCGGGAAGATGGCCGGCCAGGCCCGCGCAGGTGTCGCAAAGCGCCGCGGACCCGACAATCGCCTTGGCGCTGCTGTTGTCGATGATGTAGGCCGCCTCGGCCGAGCTCAGGTGGGTGTTGATCGGCACGTAGTACAAGCCGCTGCGCCGTGCCGCCCACATGACCGCGTGGATGTGCTCGTTGTTCTCCATCAGAATTGCGACGACGTCGCCTTCCCGCAGCCCCGCCTGACGGAATCGGTGCGCCAGCCGATTGGCCCGCGCTTCGAGCTCTGCGAACGTGACGACCGTCCCGGACGGGTGCAGGATGACAGCGGGTTTGTTGGCGCTTTTCTCATCGCCCGAGTGCTGGCGGATCTGCATGAGCCGACTGTACGTCGCCTCCCGGTTACTGGAGCAAGAGGGCGCGATCCGCGGTGCCGGCCGCCTGAGTCGGGCTGCCAGCGCTCCTCGATGTCAACCAACCGGCTCCAACGATCCGGCCCCAGCCCCCGAGCCATATGGATGACCTTGCCGCGCTAGGCATTTCAGCGTGGACGCGACCGGCAAACCGTCGATCGTCAGATGCCCGGCCCCAGCGCGGCGCCGATGAGGGCTAGGTCAGTGGCGGCCAAACTTATCGGCAGGGCTGCATCTTCGGCCGCTAACCGGGCAACGGTTGAGGCGTCATAACTTACAGCCGCCGCGACGTGGTTAGCGGCCTTCATGGGGTCACCCGCTGCCAAATCTGCTTGCGCTGCCCACAACTCGTTCCCGGTGACAGTTGCCGCCTTCCCCAGCTCGGCCACGTTGTCGTCGACCACGTGACCTATCAAGGCCTGGTCAGCCCGGAGGATCTCGCCGGGGAGCGCGGTGATCTGGGCAGCCTTCACCGCCAAGTAGTGTTCAAGGCTGCTCGGCGCAGCGGGCGACGTTGGCACTGCCGGCGCGTCAGGTGGCAGCCCGGCGAGCATACGGAGGTCAGTACTGACCAGTTGCGCGGGTAGCGCAGCGTCTTCGGCGACCAAGCGGGCCGCGGTCTGGACGTCGTAGTTGACGGCCCTGGCGACCTCGCCCACGGCCGGGACCAACTGGCCCGCGCTGACGTCGGCGGCGGCCGCCACGAGGGCGGTCTGGGTCACGGCTGCCGCACTGGAGAGCTGGCTGACGTTGTCGGCCCACACGGCAGCCACCTGGGCCTCGTCAGTGGCCACTATCTCGCCTAGCACCCCGATAGCGTCGCGGGTCGCAGCAGCGGGGTTGCTCAGCGGGCTCACCAGGCCGGCGAGATTTCCCAGCGCCTGCTGCCACGGCACCATTTGCGCGGCCGCGGCGGAAGCTCCGCCGTGATAGCCCACCAGCGCGGTGACATTGCGGGCCCACAGCTCGTCGTACGCGCCCTCGATGGCGGCGATCAAGGGGCCGTTGAGGCCCAACAGGTTTGACCGGACCGCCGATACGAACTGCATGCGGTTGGCTGTGACCTCCATGGGATGCGCCACCGCCGCCTTTGCCGCCTCGAAAACGCCGGCCACCGTTTTGGCCTGCGTGGCAGCAGTCACCGCATGGGATGCCGCCCTGCGCAGCCACCCCGCATACCTGGTGGCCACGGCCGTCATCGCGGTCGATGCCGGACCCTGCCAGGGGCCCCCCGCCAGTCCGCTGGTCACCGACCCGAAGCATTCCGCAGCCGAACCCAGCTCGTCGCCCAACCCAGCCCACGACGCCGCGGCACCCAACATCGGTCCGGAGCCTGCGCCGGAATACATTTGCGCCGAAGTGATCTCCGGGCATAGCATCGCAAAATTCATCACAACCGTCCTTTCTTCGGCAGGCTCTGCCTCGTCTATTCAGTGCCGCGGCAACTGTCCGCGTGACGCGGCACCGCACCGGCAAACTCGAACATCGCGACTCCTGTTCGGTTGCGACGCATCTTATGACGGACCGGTTTGGAAATTCCGCGTTTTTCACCGATCTGCCACGGCAACGTGGTGCGGGGTCCGGTTTCGCCAACCTCGAGTTCGTGGGACCGACCGCCGTTATGCGCGGCGCACTCAGAGTTGCTCGCGCAACAGCGCTCGCGAATCCGGCCAGCGACGCCCAGGCCCATCTGGTGCGCTGTCAAAGCCAGCGTCTTGGTCGCGGCCGGATGCGCCAGTGCTCAACGAACCACTAGGGAGCGCAGCTTCTTACCCAATACCATTGCAGCTGAAGTATTTTCACTGATAACAGTGACCTTTGTACCCGCTCGTCGCCGCAGTTCGCGCTGCAGCCTGTCGTGCAAGCAACTCCCGCGCGATCGTCGTCAACTGAACTTCGGAGCTCATCGATTGCTCGACCCGCCAACCGGCCGGGTCCACTAGCGCCTCGGTGATGCGCGAATATCATCTCCCGACTCGCTCGCCGTCGACAAGGCGTCGACGGAAATGTCGCCCGCCGCGGGCGCTCAATTCGTCGGTCATCGTCAGCGCCAGCAGACACGGCGAGTCAAAGCCGCAGCACCTGCGCCACCAGGACAATGGACCGGTGCGGCGTGCTGGCATCGGCCACGATGACGACCGCGTCGGGGCAGCCGGTGTCAGACATCTCGCCGGCCAGCACGGCAGCCACCACCTGCTCGTCCGGGCTGATCGGGTCGAGGCTGTACGTGCCGGGCAGATCCTCAACGGCGATCTCGACGTCACCTGACTTGGCGATGCCGACGCTGCGCCCGACTGTGACACCCGGATAGTTGCCGGTCTTGGCGCGTAGTCCGGTCAGCTGGTTGAACAGGGTCACCCGGGCAGAAGGGTTAGGCGGCCCCTACTCGGCCAGCCGTTCCTTGAGCGCGTCGAACTCGTCCTTGACGCCGGTGGGCAGCTTGTCACCGACGAACTCCAGCCACTCCTCGATAAGCGGCAGTTCTGCGCGCCACTCCTCGGGGTCGACCTTCAGCGCCTCGGCCACATCGACCGTATCGACGTCCAACCCGTCCAGATCCAAGTCCTCGACGGCGGGGACCGTGCCGATCGGGGTGGCCCGGCCGCCGGCCCGGTGCTCGATGCGGTCGACGATCCACTTCAATACCCGGCTGTTCTCGCCGAAACCGGGCCACAAGAAGTGCCCGTCGTGGCCGCGGCGGAACCAGTTGACGAAGAACACCTTCGGCAGCTTGGACTCGTCGGCGTTCTTGCCCAGGTTGATCCAGTGCTGGAAGTAGTCCCCGACGTGGTAGCCGAGGAACGGCAGCATGGCCATCGGGTCGCGACGCACGTTGCCGACCTTGCCCTCGGCGGCGGCGGTCTGCTCGCTGCCCAGGGTCGCGCCGATGAACACCCCGTGCTGCCAGTCGCGCGCCTCGGTGACCAGCGGAATGGTGGTCTTGCGGCGACCGCCGAACAAGATGCCCGAAATCGGCACGCCCTGCGGATCGTCCCACTCCGGAGCCAGGATGGGGCACTGCGACATTGGGGTGCAGTATCGGGAGTTCGGGTGTGCCGCTTTGGTTTCCGTTTCGCGGATATACCAGTCGTTGCCCTTCCAGTCGATCAGGTGGTCGGGCTCGCCCTCCAAACCTTCCCACCACACCTCGCCGTCATCGGTCAGCGCGACGTTGGTGAACACCGTGTTGCCCGCGGCAATGGTGCGCATGGCGTTGGGGTTGGACTTCCAGTTGGTGCCCGGCGCCACCCCGAAGAACCCGAACTCCGGGTTCACCGCGTACAGGCGGCCGTCCTTGCCGAACCGCATCCAGGCGATGTCGTCGCCGAGCGTTTCGGCGCGCCAGCCCGGGATTGTCGGCTGCAGCATCGCCAGGTTGGTCTTGCCGCAGGCCGACGGGAAGGCCGCCGCGAAGTAGTAGGCCTTGTTCTCCGGGGAGATCAGCTTGAGGATCAGCATGTGCTCGGCCAGCCAGCCCTCGTCCCGGGCCATGGCCGAGGCGATCCGCAGTGAGTAGCACTTCTTGCCCAGCAGCGCGTTGCCGCCGTAGCCCGAGCCGTAGCTCCAGATCTCGCGGGTTTCCGGGAAGTGGGTGATGTACTTGGTGTCGTTGCAGGGCCACGGCACGTCCTTCTGCCCTGCTTCTAACGGCGCGCCCACCGAGTGCAGCGCCTTGACGAAAAACCCGTCGTCGCCGATCTTGTCCAGGGCGGCCTTGCCCATGCGGGTCATGGTGCGCATCGAGACGACGACGTATTCGGAGTCGGTGATCTCCACGCCGAGCTTGGGGTCCTCGGCACCGAGCGGGCCCATGCAGAACGGCACTACGTACATGGTGCGGCCACGCATGCAGCCGCGATACAGCGACGTCATGATCGTCCGCATCTCGAAGGGGTCCATCCAGTTGTTGGTGGGGCCGGCGTCGACCTCGCGCTCGGAGCAGATGAAGGTGCGTGACTCCACCCGCGCCACATCCGAAGGGTCGGACAGCGCCAGGAAGGAGTTCGGGTACTTCTCCGGGTTGAGCCGGGTGAACGTGCCGGCCTCGACCAACTGGTCGGCGAGTCGCTGGAATTCTTCGGCCGAGCCGTCGGCGAAGACAACCCGGTCAGGCTGAGTGAGCTCAGCGACCTCCTCCACCCAAGACAGCAGCCCCTGATGATTCGTCGGCGCGCTGTCCAAACCGGGAATGGTCGCTGAGGTCATCGAACTCTCCTGAGATTCTGCTGCGTATCTGCGGCTAGTTGTCGGCTGGTATCGGCTTCGAGGATCCATACCGGGGTCTGCTTATGCGTTCGCTAGCAGAACTGTTGACCCGGTGTGCTTATTGATACAGGTTATCGTGCATCACTTGTCGCGGAAGGCCAGGGCGGGTATAAGCCTCCTCACAAGACCGATTCAGAAGGATCAAAATCCTTCACATTTGCCGCTGTTGCTGCTGTTGCTGCCGTTGCGCCGGGGGTGCCGTTGCTGCAGGCTCGGCGGATCGGGCGCCGACTGTGGGCATACCCGGTTCGCCCAGTTCTTTACGCACCGCGTCGAGCGCTACTTGGATGGCGGGCAGCTCCCGGTCCCGCACTGCGGCGGCTCGCGCCGCGGCGATGGTGTGTTCGCGCAGTTCGGCGTCGATCACGCTGACCTGGTGGGCCACCCGGGCGTGCTCGGCCTCGTCGCGTGCGCTCAGCGCGGTGTTCAGCAGCGACTCGGCGGCCAGCACCCGGCCGGCGACCAGTTCGTCCAGCACGGACCGCAGCGCCGACATCACGTCACCCGTCCAGCGATCCAGCACCGCGCGGTCACTCAGCAGGGCGCGGGTGTGCACCACCCACAGCGTCAGCGCCAACCCGAGCGCCACACATGCGATGATCCCGGCCCCCGTCAACCAGGGGTTGAGCCAGGGGTTGAGCCGAAGCGCCAGTCCGGCCAGCAACCGGCTCAGCGTCAGTGCCACACCCACTCCGAAACCGGCACCCAACACCACCGTGAGCCGGGTCTCCAACCGCCGGGACTTCAACGGCGGAGCCGGAATGGCGACCGTCGGGAGCGTTTCGCCGGCCGGAAGCCCGATGGGCATGCTCAGCGCCTGCGCCACGTCGGCGAGCCTCCGGTGCACGGCCTCGCCCACCTCGGCGAGCACTGCGGCGACCCGGCCGCGGGCGTGCTGTTCGAACTCGGGAATCTTGCGCCGGGGCAGCGCCGCGATGTCCTCCTGCAGCTCGACGCGCATCGACGAACAGTGGTTGCGGGCAAAGTAGGACAAGTGGACCCGGGCCTGTTGGACCTGACCGCGCAGCGCAATGACGTGCTCTGTTCTCGATTGACGCCGCTGCCGCAGGGCCGCACTGCGTTCCTCACGCAAGGCATCCACCCGCGCCTTGCGGCCGGCGCCTTCGGCGTCGCGCCGGAACCGCTGCGCGACCGTCTGCAGCCGCGATTCCCAGGCACGCAACCTGTTGCGCCGGGCGATGTCCGGATCGGCGAGCTGACTGAGCAGCGCGGCGACCAGGTCGTCCATCCGGGGTTGCCCCAGCTGCGGCGCGGCGGCCGCACCCACCCAGGGCACTTCGGCGTAGCGAGGCGCATGCGCCGCCAGCGTGGCGCGGTCCGCGGCCAGCACCTCGCGCCAGCCGCGGTGCACGTCGACCTTGGACGCCACCCCGATCACCGCGTCGGTGTGCTCGGCGGCGGCATCCAGCAGCGCGCAGTCGGATTCGGTCAGCGGGGCCGCCGCGGAGACTACGAACACCACCGCGGTCGGCGCGTCGCCGGGCGCCAGCTGCGGCGCTTCGACGAAATCGTGTTGCGGCGCCCGTTGCCGCAGGGCCGCTACCACACTGCTGACGCCGGCCAGCCAAGGCCCGGTCACCAGGACCACGTCGCGGCGACAGATCACCGGCGGACCCACCTTGGGTCCGATCGCCGCCACCAGCGCGTCAACCCGGGTGGCCGGGTCGTCGCGGGCCGCGCCGATCACCCGCATTCCCCTGACTCGGCTAACCCGCCAGCCCGCGACCAGAGCCGAAGCGATCCTCTGACGATGTCGGTGCAGCAGGCGACGGGCACGTCGCCGGCCCGACCACCGTTGGCCCGGCCGTGACGCTGCCATCGCACCGCCCGGCGCAACAGCGCGGCCCTATCGTCGGACGCGATGTCCTCCGGTTCGCGGTGCAGCGCGGACACCGCGTCCAGGGCGGCGCTCATCCGGGCGAGCACCATGTCGTCGCCGGATAAACACCGCGCTATCCGCTCGTCCGTCACGGCCATCGCCTCGAGTTCGGTGACACCATCGAGTATGCGGCGGTAGCGCGTCGGGTCGCCGAGGGCAAGCACCCCGGCGACGACTACGTCGACACCGCTGGCCCGGCGAAGCAGGGCCCGCACCCGCGCCGGCGGTGCGCCGCGGCGCACCGCTGCGACGCCAAGTGCGATGCCGAACAGGTCGAGGGACTCCAGCAGCCGCAGCCGCATCGGCATCGACACCGTGAGCTCCGCCGCCAGAAAGCCGTCGAAGGATCCGCCGAGGCAGGTCAGGCCGTCGGGGTGGGCGGCCAGCGCGCGCAGCGCAAGCCAGCAGGTTTCATCGAGATCGTCGAACGCCGCGGCGGCGAGCAGACCGATCATCGGTACCACGGGCAGGCCGACCAGCGCGGAAAAATGCGCGCACCGGGTCTGCGCCGCGGCCATCGGCCCGGCCCCGCCGAACCCACTCAGATCTGCCTTGTTCAGCACCACCACCAGCGGCTGCCGGGCGTCTCGGGCGGCGGCTATGGCCCGGCGGTCCTCGGGTTTGAGCGCCTCGGCGCCGACGTACAGTTGCACATCGGCGACGGTGGTCGGGGATGCCACCGCCAGTCCCGCGCCGTCCAGAGCACGCGCCACCGTTCGGCAACCGACCCCCGGGCGGCCGCGGACCGCCACCCGCAGCGGTTCCGCGATGCGCGCCGCGATCGGTTGCACCCGCTGGCCACCGGTCCGGTCAGCGAGGCGTGTCAGTTCGTCGAGGAAAAGCTGGTACCCCTGCCCCGTCATAGCCCCCTGCTCGCTCGCATCACACCGACACCGAATGGTGGCAGCTGCGCCCCCACCCCGCCAAGCCACCCCGGCAGTGCTATCCGCTACCAGCCAAAGGCAACTGTTGGGTATCAATCTGGCCCAGGAGCGGCTACACCTGCGTTTCATGAGCCACCATGGACAAATGCATGCGCAAGCCGAAGTTGGGTTACGTCCCGACTCGCCGGCCCTGCCCGGCCCGGAGTCCGGCGAGCAATACCGGGGCAGCGCGTGGGGCCGGCTACCGGCCACCGGCCTTCGCTCGCGCCATTCGGCGCTGTCGAGCACCCAGCGCCAGACTTGGGACCGGCTGTGGCCCGAACTGGGCATCGACGCGCTCGCCGGTTCGCCTCGCCGGGGACCTGTGGACACCCGGGCGTGGTTCGGCCGCGACGCGCCCCTGGTGCTGGAGATCGGCTGCGGAAGCGGAACCTCGACACTGGCAATGGCGCAGGCCGAGCCCCAACTCGACGTGATCGCGGTGGAAATCTACCGCCGGGGCCTGGCGCAGCTGCTGTGCGCGATCGACAGTACAAACGTGACCAATATCCGGTTGATCCGCGGCAACGGGATCGACGTGTTGAAAGACCTGGTCACCTCGAATTCGCTGTCCGGGGTCCGGGTGTTCTTTCCCGATCCCTGGCCCAAGGCGCGACACCACAAGCGGCGGCTGCTGCAGCCGGCCACGTTCGCCCTGGTCGCCGACCGGCTAATCGCCGGAGGTGTGCTGCACGCCGCGACCGACCACCCCGGCTACGCCGAACACATCGCCGCCGCCGGCGACGCCGAACCGCGATTGGCCCGCGCTGATCCACGCACCGAGACCCTGCCGATCTCGATCGTTCGTCCCACGACCAAATACGAAACCAAAGCCCACGATGCCGGCAGCGCCGTCAGCGAGCTGGTCTGGAGAAAACCGAAATCAGATGACTAAATGAGCCTGACTGAAGACGTCACCACACAAGCGTCCGAACCCGTCGCCGGGACGGCGGTATCACCACTGCCGTCAGTGCTGGCCGGCGATTTGTCCAAGGTCGGCCTGACCGGCCTGGCCCCGCCGACGGGTCGGGTCCTGTTGGTTTGGGACGCTCCCAACCTCGACATGGGGTTGGGCTCGATCCTCGGGCGCCGCCCCACCGCACTGGAACGACCTCGTTTCGACGCGCTGGGCCGCTGGCTGCTGGCCCGCACCGCGGCGGTCGCCGCCAGGGCGGCGGGCGGCCCGGCCATCCGAGCCGAACCGGAGGCCACCGTCTTCACCAATATCGCGCCCGGCAGCGCCGACGTGGTCCGCCCGTGGGTGGACGCACTGCGCAACGTCGGGTTCGCCGTCTTCGCCAAACCGAAGATCGACGAGGACAGCGACATCGACCGCGACATGCTCGAGCACATCGACAAGCGCTACCGGGAAGGGCTGGCAGGACTGGTCGTGGCCTCGGCGGACGGTCAGGCTTTCCGGCAGCCGCTGGAGGAGATCGCCCGCGGCGGAATCCCAGTTCAAGTGCTTGGATTTCGTGAACACGCCAGTTGGGCGCTAGCGTCGGATACCTTGGAGTTCGTCGACCTGGAGGACATTGCCGGTGTTTTCCGGGAGCCGCTCCCCCGAATCGGCCTCGATTCGCTACCTGAGCAGGGAGCTTGGCTGCAGCCGTTCCGGCCGCTGACCTCGCTGTTGACCTCGCGGATGTGACAGGCCTCACGTCTGAGACAACGGAGCGTCTGACAACCGAAGAGCAATGCGCGGGTCGCTAACGATCCAGTAAGGAGATTACGTGTTCGCCTGGTGGGGTCGAATTGTGTACCGCTACCGGTTCATCGTAATCGGCGTCACGGTGGCGTTATGCCTCGGCGGCGGGGTCTTCGGGCTGAGCCTGGGTAAGCACGTCACGCAGAGCGGTTTCTACGACGACAGCAGCCAGTCGGTCAAGGCGTCGATACTGGGCGACCAGGTCTACGGCCGGGACCGGACCGGTCACATCGTCGCGATCTTCAAAGCCCCCGACGGCAAGACGGTCAACGACCCCGCCTGGTCGAAGAAGATCACCGACGAGCTCAACCGATTCGTGCAGGACCACCCCGACCAGGTGATGGGCTGGGCCGGCTACCTGCGGGCACCGGACACCACCAGCTCGGTCGTCAAGGGCATGGCCACCGAGGACAAGAAGTACACGTTCGTATCCATTCCGCTCAAGGGCGATGACGACGACACCATCCTGAACAATTACAAGGACATCGCGCCGTCGCTGCAGAAACTCGACGGCGGCACGGTTCAACTCGCCGGCCTCGAACCGGTGGCCGAGGCGCTGACCGGCACCATCGCCACCGACCAGCGACGGATGGAAGTGCTGGCCCTGCCGTTGGTGGCGGTGGTGCTGTTCCTGGTGTTCGGTGGCGCGGTCGCCGCGTGTCTTCCGGTGATGGTCGGCGGTCTGAGTATCGCGGGCGCGCTGGGCATCCTGCGCTTGGTCGCGGTGTTCGGGCCGGTGCACTTCTTTGCCCAGCCCGTGGTCTCGCTGATCGGTCTGGGTATCGCCGTGGACTATGGGCTCTTCGTGGTGAGCCGATTCCGAGAAGAGATCGCCGAAGGGTATGACACCGAGACCGCGGTCAGACGCACCGTCATGACCGCCGGCCGAACGGTCGCCTTCTCGGCGGTGCTGATCATTGCCTCCGGGATCAGCTTGCTGATGCTGCCGCAGGGCTTCGTGAAATCGCTGACCTATGCGCTGATCGCCGCGGTCGGGTTGGCCGCCCTGCTGTCGATCACGCTGCTGCCGGCCGTTCTGGGCGTCCTTGGCCGCCACGTCGACGCGCTCGGTGTGCGCACTGCGTTCCGGGTGCCCTTCCTGCGCAACTGGAAGGTGTCGCGGGCCTACCTGAACTGGCTCGCCGACCGGCTGCAGAAGACCAAGACCCGCGAAGAGGTCGAGGCCGGCTTCTGGGGCAAGCTCGTCAACTGGGTGATGCGGCGACCTCTGGTCTTCGCCATCCCGATCGTCGTCGGCATGTTCGCCCTGGTTCTGCCGCTATTCAACCTGTCACTGGGCGGCATGAGCGAGAAGTACCTGCCGCCCAACAACTCGGTGCGCCAGTCCCAGGAGCACTTCGACCAGCTCTTCCCCGGATACCGCACCAATCCGCTGACCCTGGTGATCCAGTCGACCAACCACCAGCCCGTCACCGACCAGCAGGTTGCCGACATCCGCAGTAAGGCGATGTCGATCAGCGGATTCATCGAGCCGGACAACGACCCGGCGAACATGTGGCAGGAGCGCAGCGTCGCACCCGGCGCGTCGAAGGATCCCTCGGTACGGGTGCTGCAGAACGGGCTGATCAACCCGGGCGACGCGGCGAAGAAGCTGGCAGAGCTGCGCGCGATCACGCCGCCCAAGGGACTCGAGGTATATGTCGGCGGCACTCCGGCGCTGGAGCAGGATTCGATCCACAGCCTGTTCGACAACATGCCGGCCATGCTCGTCATCCTGCTCACCGCCACCACGCTGCTGATGTTCTTGGCCTTCGGGTCGGTGGTGCTGCCGATCAAGGCCGCGGTGATGAGTGCGCTGACGCTCGGGTCCACCATGGGCATCCTGACCTGGATATTCGTCGACGGCCACGGCTCGGGGTTGCTGAACTTCACGGCCACCCCGTTGACCGCCCCGGTGATCGCGCTCGTGGTTGCGGTGGGATACGGCTTGGCCACCGACTACGAGGTGTTCCTGGTCTCCCGCATGGTCGAGGCCCGCGAAAGCGGCATGTCCACCCAGGAGGCCATCCGCATCGGCACGGCCACCACCGGCCGCCTGATCACCGCAGCCGCGCTGGTGCTCGCCGTGGTCGCCGGCTCGTTCGTGTTCTCCGACCTGGTGATGATGAAATACCTGGCCTTCGGCCTGATGGCGGCGCTGCTGCTGGACGCGACCGTGGTGCGGATGTTCCTGGTGCCGTCGGTGATGAAACTGCTCGGCGACGACTGCTGGTGGGCTCCGCGCTGGATGCGGCGAGTGCAGACCCGCATCGGCCTCGGCGAGATCCAGCTACCCGACGAACGCAAGCGGCCGGTGACCGACGGTCGCGTCGCCCGGCCTCCGGTCACCGCCGGCCTGGTCGCCGCCGGCCCGCGCCCCGCACACGATCCCACCCACCCGTCGACGCCGGAGTCGTCGCAACGCGGGTCTGCCCGGCCGGAGATCGGGCCTGCGCAGAGCGGGCCGACCAGTGCGGGCACCAAGCAGATCCCGGTCAAGGCAAACCAGCCGAGCGAACCGCCGACAACTCGGCTGGCCGCGCCCGGCAAACCGGGCGCACCGGGCCGCGGATCGAGCAGCCCGGCGCCGGCGGCACCGTCGTCGGCCCGGCCACCGGCGCCGACCCCGCCGCCGGCCCCATCGGCCGGTCAGACTCGCGCCATGCCGATTCCGGGGAGCCGTTCCGGCGACACCGACCCGGCCGATGCCACCGCCAAGCTGCCGGTCCAACGGCCGGAGGACAGCGACTCCGACGCGGCCACTGAGCAGCTCAACGCCCGCGGCGCGCAGGGCGACAACGGCGCCGACGGCTCCCGGCGCCGGCGCGGGGCCGGCGGCCTGTCCGCCCAGGACCTGCTGCGCCGCGAGGGACGGCTTTAGGTTTCCTGCGGCTGTCCTTCGTCGGCCGGGTCGGGATTGTCCGGTTCGGCCTGCAGGATTGTCGACGGCTCTTCGAGTTGCTCGGCGGCGGCCGCCGGGTCCTTGGCCAGCAGCACCTGCATCGCGTTGTTGAGGAACGCGACCGTCGGGACGGCCAGCAGGGCTCCCACGATTCCGGCGAGGACACCGCCGGTCGAAATGGCCAGGACCACCGCCAGCGGGTGAATCGAGACCGCACGACCCATCACCAGCGGCTGCAGCAAATGGGCCTCGAGCTGATTGACCGCGATGAGCAAACCCAGAGTCATCAGCGCGTAAACCAGTCCCTTGGCCAGTAGGGCCACTACCACGGCAAGCAAACCGGAGATCAACGCACCGAGCAGCGGGATGAAGGCACCCAGGAACACCAGCGAGGCCAGCGGCAGCGCGAGCGGCACTCCCATGATTGCCAACCCGGTGCCGACACCGATCGCGTCGGTCAGGGCGACCAGGAACGTGGCCCGCACATACCCGATCAGCGAGGAGTATCCGGCGCGCCCGGCCCGCAGGACCCGGTCACGAGCCGGGGCGGGCACGATCTTGACCACGTACTGCCAGATGTTGCGCCCGCCGTACAGGAAGAAGATCAGTGTGAACAGCACCAACACCGCAGCGGTGAGCAACTCGGTAATGGCGGCTGCGGTGGAAATCGCGCCGCTGGTCAACTTGGCCTGATTGTTGCGCAGCGCCTCGATCGCGGCGTTGCCCGCGTTGTCGATCTGTTCACGACGCAGATGTGCCGGCCCTTCGATCAGCCACCTGCGGCTCGAGTCGATGCTGCGTTCCACCTGCTTGACCACATCTGGCAGGCCCACGATGAACTGGCTGATGACGAAGGCCAGGATGCCGCCGAGGATCGCAAAACCGCCCAGCAACACCAGCGACACCGCGGCACCGCGCGGCACGCGCCGCAGGTCCAGCCAGTCCACGACCGGCACCAGCAGCGCGCTCAAGATCAACGCCAGCAACACCGGAACGACGATGATCTCCAGCTTGCCGATGACCCAGATGACCGCGAGTGCGGCAGCGAAGATGACCAGCAACCGCCACGACCATGCCGCGGTCTTGCGGACCAGGGGAATTACCGAAGCATCGTCGAGGCTTGTCGACATCCGGCAAGCCTAACCGGGCTGCGGTGTAGGACTCCCGCAACACCTCGAACGACTCCTTGGACGATCCTGCATGCTGGCAGTCGCTTCCCGCCGCCACCGCCGCCACGATCCGGTCACGACCCCAGAACGACCCTGACACAGACGATGACGTGCGGAGATCTTGGTGCCACCGGCACGGTTACCCTTATCCGGTGTCTCCCGACGCCCCCGTCCGCAAGCTCGTCGACCGGCGCGAAGAGGCGCCGCGCGGCAAGTACTGGTGGCTGCGCTGGGTGGTCCTCGGCATCGTCGCAATCGTGCTTGCCGTCGAGGTGGCGCTGGTATGGGACCAACTGTCCAAAGCGTGGATGAGTATCTACCAGGCCAATTGGTGGTGGCTGGTGGCAGCCATGGGCGCAGCGGCCGCGTCGATGCACAGCTTCGCGCAGATCCAGCGCACGCTGCTGAGATCGGCCGGTGTGCAGGTCCAGCAATTACGGTCCGAAGCCGCCTTCTACGCGGCGAACTCGCTGAGTACCACCCTCCCCGGTGGCCCGGTGCTGTCGGCGACCTTTCTGCTTCGTCAGCAACGCATTTGGGGCGCCTCGACCGTGGTGGCGTCGTGGCAGCTGGTGATGTCGGGTGTGCTGCAGGCCGTCGGACTGGCCCTGCTCGGGCTGGGTGGCGCCTTCTTCCTGGGCGCCAAGAACAACCCGTTCTCACTGCTGTTCACCCTCGGCGGTTTCGTGGCGTTGCTGCTGCTGGCCCAGGCGGTGGCGTCCCGGCCGGAACTGATCGAAGGGATCGGCAACCGGGTTCTGTCGTGGGTCAACTCGATTCGCGGTAAGCCGGCCGACACCGGTGTGGCGAAGTGGCGCGAAACGCTCATGCAGCTCGAGTCGGTCAGCCTGAGCCGCCGCGACCTGGCAGTGGCGTTCAGTTGGTCGCTGTTCAACTGGATCGCCGACGTGGCCTGCCTGGGCTTCGCCGCGTACGCCGCCGGGGACCACGCCTCGGTCGCCGGGCTGACGGTCGCCTATGCGGCCGCCCGCGCCGTCGGCACCATCCCGCTGATGCCGGGCGGTCTGTTGGTGGTGGAGGCGGTGCTGGTGCCGGGCCTGGTGTCCAGCGGCATGGCCCTGCCCAATGCCATCTCGGCGATGCTGATCTACCGGCTGATCAGCTGGCTGTTCATCGCCGCTGTCGGTTGGGTGGTGTTCTTCTTCATGTTCCGCACCGAGAACATCGCCGATTCGGATGCCGACGACCCGCCGACCGACCCCGAGCTGGGACGCATCATCGGGGTCGGGTGCAGCGCCGCCGACGACCCGGCCGAAACCGCCCTGCAGGGTCCGCTGCCGCCGCCTGATCGTGACTCAGCAGACGGCCGGTAAGTCAGCAGGCGTCCGATTACCTGCGCCATAGGTCGCTATTAGCGCTATGGGTAGGGTGCCAGCTGTGACCGGCAAATTGATGGACTGGGAGGCCGCTTATCGCGATCATGGCATTTTCGGTGGTCTGCCGCCGTGGAACATTGGCGAACCGCAACCGGAAATCGCTGCACTGCTGCGGGCCGGCGGGATCCGCAGCGAAGTACTGGACGCCGGTTGCGGAATCGCCGAGTTGTCGCTTGCCCTCGCCGCACAGGGCCACACGGTCGTAGGTATTGATATAGCCGGCAGTGCGATTGCGAAGGCAAAGCAAGCCGCCAACGACCGTGGATTCAGCACAGCCAGCTTTGTACAAGATGACCTCACGTCACTTCGGGGCTACGACCGCCGATTCAACACCATCATCGATAGCACGGTGTTTGAGTCACTCCCGGTCGAAATGCGTGACCACTACCTACGTTCGCTTCATCGTGCCGCCGCGCCCGGCGCAATGTATTACGTCCTGGTGTCCACCGCGAGCGCGCTCCCCAAGAACATAGCCCTGCCGCCAGACGCTCCCGCGGTGCCTCCCAACGTCGTCACCGAGCAGGAACTGCGCGAAGCTGTTTCAGAGTATTGGAAAGTCGACAAAATTCGGCCAGCCTTCATCCACGCACACCCGGTATTAGCCAAAGCCCTATCTCAGATTCCGGGCGTCTTAATGGATGACTACGAGGTGGACGAAAAGAATCGGCTGAAGCTGCCGGCCTTTTTGCTCACCGCCCACAAAGCAGCGTAGGGCAAATCACGCCGATCACTGATCTTGGTGCCGGCATATCCCTGCAGGGGTTAGGCTGTGCGAACCGGTCCGGGACACGACTGGAGGCAACGATGCACGGGTTGACGTGCCTGGTGGGCCACCGACATCCTGCCACCTCCGGCGTCGGCGCCGTCAAGACCGACGACCCGGGCCGGGTTCGCCGCAGCGTCGCAGCGCCGACATCGTTGCAGCTCAGCAACCAATAAGCCGACATAATTGATACGTGCTCTGCGGTAGGCTCGCGAGCACCACCGTGCAACACATACGGGAGAACAAACATCCAGCAGTTCATGATGCGCCTGAGCCGCAACCTGCGCAGATTCCGGTGGTTGGTGTTCACAGGCTGGTTGCTCGCTTTGCTGCCGGCAATCTATCTGGCCATGACCCAGTCGGGGAATCTCACCGGCGGCGGGTTCGAGGTCGCCGGGTCGCAGTCGCTGATGGTCCACAATGTCCTCGACGCTCAATACCCCGACCAGGGAGCACCGTCGCTGGCGCTGGTAGCCACCCCCCGCCCGGACGCCAGCTTCTCAGACATCAACGACGCCGTCACCCGGTTGCGGAGCATCGCCGGCGAATTCCCCGGGGTAACCGAGGTGCCCAACCCCGCTCAGCGGGCCCCGCAGCCCGACCGGCCCTATGTGGTGTCGTTGCGGCTGGACGCCCGCAACGCCGGCACCAGCGATGTCGCCAAAAAACTACGTCAAAAAATCGGCGTCAAGGCCGACAAGCCCGGGCAAACGGCGGACGGCCGGGTGCGGCTGTACGTGATTGGGCAAGGTGCGCTCAGCGCCGCCGCAGCGGCCAACACCAAACACGACATCGCCGACGCCGAACGCTGGAACCTGCCGATCATCCTGATCGTCCTGCTCGCCGTCTTCGGCTCGCTTGCCGCCGCGGCGATCCCGCTGGCCCTCGGCATCTGCACCGTCGTCGTCACTATGGGCCTGGTCTATCTGCTGTCGATGCACACCACCATGTCGGTGTTCGTAACCTCGACCGTGTCGATGTTCGGTATCGCGCTCGCCGTCGACTACTCCCTGTTCATCCTGATGCGTTTCCGCGAGGAGCTGCGCACCGGCCGCCGGCCGCAAGAAGCCGTCGACGCCGCTATGGCCACCTCCGGGCTCGCGGTGGTGCTGTCCGGCATGACCGTGATCGCCTCACTCACCGGCATCTACTTGATCAACACCCCCGCACTGCGGTCGATGGCCACCGGGGCGATCCTCGCCGTCGCGGTCGCGATGCTGACGTCGGCCACGCTGACACCGGCCCTGCTGACTTCCTTCGCCAGAGCCGCCGCCAAGCGATCGGCCCTGTTGCACTGGTCCCGACGGCCGGAAAGCACGCACTCCCGGTTCTGGGCCCGCTGGGTCGGGTGGGTAATGCGCCGACCCTGGATAACGGCGCTGTCGGCGTCGATGGTGCTGCTGCTCATGGCGGCGCCGGCGACACAGATGGTGCTGGGCAACAGCCTGCTGCGACAGTTCGACTCGTCGCACGAGATCCGGGCCGGGGTGTCGGCGGCCGCCCAGGCGCTCGGTCCGGGTGCACTGGGCCCCGCTCAGGTGCTGGTCACCTTCCCCGACGGCGGCGCGTCCACCCCGGCGCACAGCCAAACCATCGCGGCGATCCGTCAGCAGATGACGCAGGCTCCCGACGTCGCATCCGTGGCGCCGCCGAAGTTCGCCGCCGACAACCGCAGCGCGCTGCTGAGCGCGGTGTTGTCGGTCGACCCCGAGGACATGGGCGCCCGGCACACCGTCGACTGGATGCGGACCCAGCTTCCCAGGGCTGCCGGCGGGGCCCGCATCGACGTTGGCGGACCGACCGCGCTGATCAAGGATTTCGACGACCGGGTGTCGGCGACCCAACCGGTGGTGCTTGCCTTCGTGGCCCTGATCGCGTTTGTGATGCTGCTGGTCTCGGTGCATTCGGTGTTCCTGGCGCTCAAGGGCGTGCTGATGACGTTGCTGTCGGTGGCCGCCGCGTACGGCAGCCTGGTCATGGTCTTCCAGTGGGGCTGGGCGGAGAAGCTGGGCTTTCCACACTTGAGTTCCATCGACAGCACCGTGCCTCCGCTGGTGCTGGCGATGACGTTCGGGTTGTCGATGGACTACGAGATCTTCCTGCTGACCCGGATCCGGGAACGCTTCTTGCGCACCGGCCAGACCCGGGACGCGGTCGCGTACGGGGTGAGCACCAGCGCGCGCACCATCACCAGCGCCGCGCTGATCATGATCGCGGTGTTCTGCGGATTCGCCTTCGCCGGCATGCCGCTGGTGGCCGAGATCGGTGTCGCCTGCGCGGTCGCCATCGCGGTGGACGCCACCATCGTGCGGCTGATTCTGGTACCGGCACTGATGGCGATGTTCTCGCAATGGAACTGGTGGCTGCCGCGGTGGCTGGCCCGCATGCTGCCGTCGGTCGACTTCGACCGGCCGCTACCTGAGGTCGACCTTGCCGACGTGGTGGTGATTCCCGACGACATCGCCGCCGCCATTGCCCCCAGCGCCGACCTGCGCATGCTGCTCAAGTCCGCGGACAGGTTCAAACACCTTGCCCCCGAAGCGATTTGCGTGGCCGACCCGCTTGCCTTCACCGGCTGCGGACGCAGCGCCAAGGGACCCGAACACGTTCCGGAACCGGTTCGGGACGGCGCCGACTTCGCCGTGCCGGGTGCCGCCTCGGCCCCGGCCTCCCTTGCCTCCGTGGCCTCCGCCAAGGCCGGCGGCCAGTCGGCGGCCAGCAAGGTCGGCAAGGTCGGCAAGGTCGGCAAGGTCGGCAAGGTCGGCAAGGCCTACCGCAACAGCCTCGCCCGGGCAATGTCATGGGCCGAGCGTCCGGTTCATCCGGTCACCGTGTGGCGCGGGCGACTCGCGATCGCCCTCGACGCCCTGGACACCGGCGCCGACGAGCGCGCGGCCGCGAAAAGCGGCGCGGAGCGGCCCCGGTTCGAGCGCCGCGGCCCGATCGAGACCACCAACGTCCAATTGCCCACCGGCGACCGGCTGCGGATCCCGACCGGGGCAGAAACGTTGCGACTCAAGGGCTACCTGATCATGAGCCGTAACAGCAGCCGCGATTATGCCGAATTTGCTGACATGGTCGAAGCAATGGAGCCCGAAACCGCGGCCGTGGTGCTGGCGGGAATGGACAGGTATTACTGTTGTCAGCCACTGGGTGCGTATTCGAGGCGGCAATGGATGGCCACCCAGCTGGTCCGCCGCCTCGCTGATCCGAACCCGTCTGATGTCGACGACGAGTGGCCCGACCCTGATGCCAGGGCAAACTGGGAGGAGGTCAGGCAGCGCTGCCTGGCAGTGGCCGTAGCGATGTTGGAGGAGGCGAGGTGACGTTGGCCGCCGACCAGCGGAAACCGGTGCCCGCTTCGCCACCGCAACGGTCCGGGCGGGGAACCGGCGAACCCGGCACCGACCAGCCGGTGGAATTTTGGTCTACCGCCGCGATCCGCGCGGCGCTGGACGGCGGCGACATCGCCACCTGGAAGCGCATCGCCGCCGCACTCAAGCGCGACCCCTACGGTCGCACCGCCCGTCAGGTCGAAGAGATCCTGGAAGGAGCTCGGCCGTACGGCATTTCCAAGGCGCTGTCGGAGGTGCTGGACCGGGCCCGCATCCAACTGGAGGCCAACGAGCGTGCCGAGGTGGCCCGTCACGTGAAGCTGCTGATGGATCGATCGGGTCTGGGGCAGCAGGAATTCGCGTCGCGGATCGGTGTGCAGGTCGAGGACTTGGGCTCCTACCTCGACGGCAGTGTCAGCCCGTCCGCCTCGCTGATGATTCGGATGCGACGGTTGTCCGACCGGTTCGTCCGGGTGCGCAACACGCGCGCCGCCGACACCAACTGACGCCCGGCCTATCGGGAATTGATCGGCGTCACGTCGAGCACCAGCCAGTCATCGCCACGCTTGGTCATCGTTACCCGGACCGCCGGCGCCGCCTGACTGGGGGGCTGACCGGGCGAGTTCTGGGTGACCCGCAGAATCACCGCCACGCTGGCGGCCGCGGGCCCGAGCGCCTCCACTCCGGCCGACAGCGTGGCGGCCTGTGCGGTGACCTTGCGTTGCACCAGGTCGGCGCTGGACTTGGCATATTGCTCTTTGAACGCTTGCGCCCGGTCCGGAACCATCATGGCCGCGGCCCGATCCACGGAGGCGTTCGGGGCCGTCGGGGAGAACGACGCCACCGCCTCGGCCATCCCGGTGGCGACCTGCACCACCGTTCGGGAGTCGCGATTGAACTCGCGGTCCGGCGTGGTCCAGTGGCTGTATCCGGTCAGCACCGCGGCCACCAGAGCGGCCGCGCACAAGAACACCACGGCCAGACGCAGCCCGGGAGCGTCGTCGTCGGTGCCTACGGTGACGGCATCACGGCGAAACAGCCAGAAATTGACGGCCACTCCCTCGGCGATCAGCAGCACCAACACCGAGCACGCCGAAATCCACCACCACGGCCAGCCGAGCACGTATCCGATCACCAGCAGCGCCATGGCGGCCACCAGCGGCGCCACGACGTCGAATACGGCCAGCCGCCACGCGTTTCTCGTCGGGAGTCTCATCGGATCGACTCCAGCCCGGAGATCATCAACTTGCCGTCCACCTCGGAGACGTCGATCCGCAGGTTCCAGTGGACCGTCTGGGGCTTGACGCCGGCATTCTCGGCGACCGACGTCGCCACCAGCAGCACCGAGTCCGTCCGAGTGGCGAAGGGCGGCAATTTGGTGGTCACCACCGGCCGGGCGCTGCCGGGCCGGGTATCCAGGTCGTGGTGCACCGTTTCGACCGCCACCGCCTCGATCCGGCCGTTGCTGCGCGTCTGCAACTTCTCCACCACCTGCCGGTAGGGCTGCACGGCGGCGTCGAAATCGGTGTTGAGCTGTCCGACCGTTCCGTCGTGCAGCCGCTGCAGGCTGGAGTCGACGTTGCCGGCGTTCATGTTGATCAGCACGTCGGTCCATTCCGCGGCCGCACGCATGACCCGACTCAGGTACACCCGCTCGGCGACCTCGTCACGATGCGCCGTCCAGATGAGGGCGCCGAGCACGACGGCGGCCACCGACAGCACACCGAGAACGGTCGAGGCGATGCCATAGTGGGAGAACATCGCAGAGCGTGACGACTCCGATTCGTCGGGCTCCGGCGTTGCCTCCCCGGAGTCGTCGGCCTCATCGACATCAGCATCCTCGTCGGGCATGGCCCGATCGTCGCACCCGATATGGGGTGGAAGGATGGCGGGGTGACAGTAGAGGCCAGCCGCTCGGGCATCGACCTGAGCTACGTCGACGCCGATGCCCGCCCGCAAGACGACCTGTTCGGCCATGTCAACGGCCGCTGGCTCAAGGAACACGAGATACCGGCGGACCGGGCGATCGACGGCGCCTTCCGGCAGCTGTTCGACCGCGCCGAAGAGCAGGTGCGCGATCTGATCGTCGAAGCAAGCCAAGCCGGTGAAAAGGGTGCCGCGGCCGGTGGCGACGAGCAGCGCATCGGCGACCTGTACGCCAGCTTCATCGACGAAGACGCCGTCGAACGCCGCGGTCTGCAACCACTGCACGACGAGGTGGCCACCATCGACGACGCCGCCGACCGCGCCTCCTTGGCCGCTGTCATCGGCGCCCTGCAACGCACGGGCGTGGGCGGTGGCATCGGATTCTATGTGGACACCGACTCCAAGGACTCCACCCGTTACCTGCTGCACTTCGCCCAGTCCGGCATCGGCCTGCCCGACGAGTCCTACTACCGCGACGAACGGCACGCCGCGGTGCTGGCCGCTTACCCCGACCACATCGCGCGGATGTTCAGCTTGGTATACGGCCCCGAGGACCAGGGCGCCCACGCCGCCCACGCTGGTGTCGCGGCCCGAATCGTGGCACTGGAAAGCAAGCTTGCCGCCGCCCATTGGGACGTGGTCAAACGCCGCGACGCCGTGCTCAACTACAACCTGCGCACCTTCATCGACCTGCAGGTCGAGGGCGCGGGCTTCGACTGGGAGGGCTGGGTCACCGCGCTGGGCTGCACGCCGCAGGCTCTCCCGGAATTGGTGGTGCGCCAGCCCGATTATCTGCACGCCTTCGCGGAGCTGTGGAGCAGCGAAGACCTCGACGACTGGAAGTGTTGGGCGCGTTGGCGATTGATCCGTTCCCGGGCTCCCTGGCTGACCCGCGACCTGGTCGATCAGGACTTCGAGTTCTACGGCCGCAGGCTGACCGGCGCCGAGCAGATCCGCGAGCGCTGGAAGCGGGGCGTGGCCCTGGTGGAGACGCTGATCGGCGATGCGGTCGGAAAGCGTTATGTGCAAAGGTATTTCCCGCCAGGCGCCAAGGCCCGCATCGACGAGCTGGTGGCCAACCTGCAGGAGGCGTACCGGGTCAGCATCGGCGAATTGGAGTGGATGACCCCGCAGACCCGGCAGCGGGCACTGGCCAAGCTGGGCAAGTTCACCGCCAAGGTCGGTTACCCGGTCAAGTGGAAGGACTACTCCAAGCTGGTGATCGACCGTAACGACCTCTACGGCAACTTCCGGCGCGGCTATGCGGTCAACCACGACCGCGAGCTGGCCAAGCTCGGCGGCCCGGTCGACCGCGACGAGTGGTTCATGACGCCACAAACGGTCAACGCCTACTACAACCCGGGGATGAACGAGATCGTCTTTCCCGCAGCCATTTTGCAACCGCCGTTCTTCGACGCCGAGGCCGACGACGCCGCCAACTACGGTGGCATCGGCGCGGTGATCGGGCACGAGATCGGGCACGGCTTCGACGACCAGGGCGCCAAGTACGACGGCGACGGCAACCTGGTGGACTGGTGGACCGACGACGACCGTGCCGAATTCGCCAGCCGCACAAAGACACTGATCGAGCAATACGAGGCGTACACACCACGAGGCCTGGACAGTGGGCACCATGTGAACGGTGCGTTCACCGTCGGGGAGAACATCGGCGATCTGGGTGGGCTGTCCATCGCGCTGCTGGCCTACCAGCTGTCACTGAACGGCGAGCCCGCTCCGGTCATCGACGGCCTTACCGGCGTGCAGCGGATGTTCTTCGGTTGGGCTCAGGTGTGGTGCACCAAAGCGCGTGAGGCTGAGGCGATCCGGCGGCTGGCCGTCGATCCGCATTCCCCGCCGGAGTTCCGGTGCAACGGTGTGGTGCGCAACATCGACGCTTTTTACGAGGCTTTCGACGTCACCGAGCACGATGCCCTCTACTTAGCGCCGCAACACCGGGTCCGCATCTGGAGTTAGGTCACGTTCTTCCCGCGAGCAGCATCATTTCGCGACTAGGCACGCGATTCTGTGTTCCCCGGCAAACGGGAGTTACCCCCAGCTGGGCAGGGCTCGATGCGCGCCGGCACATGTTTGTGCCATGGTGTCCCGGCATAGGGGTCGCGCCACCGCGTCGAGGTCAGTGCGTTCGGGGCGACGCCCGGGGTGTGTAGCTGGCCGTCGTCGTCGGTGTAGTCCAGGCCAAAGCCGTTGGGCAGGGCGGCATGTCCGGGCAGCATCGTCTCGGTGATCTCGACGGTCGCCTCGGCGCTGCCGGCCGCGGTGGTGATGCGGGCTCGGCCCCCGTTGGCCAGTCCGAGGACTTGGGCGTCTTCGACACTGACCCGCAGTGCCCCGTCGGCGTCGCGTTTGCGCCAGGACGGGTCGCGGAAGATGTCGTTGGCGGTGTAAGCGCGACGCTCGCCGACCGACAGCACGATCGGCAGCTCCGGCGTCGTCAGCACCGCCGTAGCGCGGGCCAATAACCTTATCTCGTCGAGCATTTCCGGGACTTCCAAGGCGATCTTGTGGTCGGCGTGGCTGATCAACGCGAAGTCGTCCGGGTAGTTGTGCGCGGTGAAGGTTACCCCGGAGCGACTGGACAGGATCGCGTCGAACAAGGCGTTGCCGTCAGCGTGCCCAGCGCGCCGGACGGCGTCGGGATAGGTCATCGCGGTCTTCTGCGCGAGCCCCCACAGGGCCGCCGCTCCCGCCAGCCCGTCCGGTAGCGTCGGGCCGAGGGTTTCGTACAGCACGTAGGGAAGCAGTTTGGCCACGGTCGGATTGGTCGCCACCGCGGTGAGAAACGCTTGGGTGTAGGCCTGGCGGCCTTGCTGCGCCGCCTCGTGCAGCGGCCGCAGATCCGCGTCGTCGACAACATCCAACGCGCCTACCAACCGTGACCAGATTTCCGGTTCCGGCAACGTTCCGGGCAGCGGTTCCAGTATCGGGTGGCGCAGGTGCACCGCGTTGTGCGGGAACTCGAAGTTGAAAAAGGTCGCTTCGACCTTCTCGAACTGCGACGACGCCGGCAGCACGTAATGGGCCAGCCGGGCGGTTTCGGTCATCGCGACGTCGACGACTACCAGCAGTTCCAGCGTTGCGAACGCCTCCCGGCAGGCCGCCGAATCAGCAAGGGAATGAGCGGGATTGGCGCTTTCGACGATCATGGCGCGGAAACGGTCCGGATGGTCGGTCAGGATCTCTTCCGGCACGACATTGCCCGGCACCAGTCCGGCGATGATCGGAGCGCCGTTGACAGGCGTGCGTCCGGATACCGTGCTGAACAACGGTGCGAACGACGAATGTAGATGCTGGCCGCCTTTTTTCGCAAAGTTGCCGGTGAGAATCCACAGCAACTTGTTCAAGTACGAACACAGCGTGCTGTTGGGCGCCTGCTGGACTCCCAGATCCTCGAACACCGAGACGCTGCCCGCAGTGCCGATCCGCCGGGCCGCCGCTCGCAACAATTCCTCGTCCACTCCGCAACGTTGCGCGTAGTCGGCGACGGGAACCTCCCGCAGTACGGCGCGCACGGCGTCGACGCCGTGCACGTGTTCGCTGAGAAATGTTTCGTCGCAAAGATTTTCCTGAACCAGAACGGCCGCCAGTGCCGCCGTGCACCAGGCGTCGGTGCCGGGCCGCACCCGCAGATGAAAGTCGGCCATCTTGGCCGTGTCGGTGACGACGGGGTCGATCACGATCATCGATCGGGCGGGGTCTTTGGCGATGTCGTTGAGCACCACTCGGGCCCGCGGAAAGCTCTGCGACATCCACGGATTCTTGCCGACGAACACCGATACCTCGGCGTGCTCGAATTCGCCGCGCGTGTGACCGCCATATAGCTGCCAATCGATCCATGCTTCGCCGGTCTTTTCCTGCGCCAAGGCATTTGACCGGTAGCGCGCGCCCAACGCCTTCAGGAATGCGCCGCTGTAGGCACCGCCGAGATGGTTGCCCTGCCCGCCGCCGCCGTAATAGAAGATCTTGTCGCCGCCGTAGACATCACGGATCCGCTTGAACCCGTCGGCGATTTCGACAATGGCTGTGTCCCAGCCGATTTCCTCGTAGGTCCCATCGGACCGGCGGCGCAGCGGCGAGGTCAACCGGCCGCGGTTGTTCTGGTAGTGGTCCAGGCGTAACGCCTTGTTGCAGGTGTAGCCGCGGGACGCCGGGTGCGCTTTGTCGCCGCGGATGCGGGCCAGTTTGCGGTCGGCTACCTGCACCACGATGCCGCAGTTGCATTCGCAGAGGATGCAGGCAGTGGGCTGCCAATCCGTGGTGGTCATTGGGGTTTCCCTTCCGGCAACTCGGCCAGCAGCAGGCGGTGCAGCTGGCGGTGAACCGACTCAAGCGGCGTCAGGTCGCGCCGCACCCGGGCCAACAGGAGCGCGCCTTCCAGCGCCGACACCGAATGCATCGCCAATTCGTCCGCCCGGGCGGCCGGAATGCCGTCGCTGACGAAGCGCTGCGCGACCAGGTCTGACCAGCGGTCGAACACCGCCGCCGCGTGCTCGATCACCGGCGCCATCCGCTCGCTGTCGGCGCCCTCGCCGGCCTCGACCGCCACCGCCGCGATGGGACAACCCGCACGGAAGTCGCTGGCGAGCAACTGCTCGCGGTACCAGCCGATCAGCGTGTCCAGCAGGCCGAGGCTGCCACGCGGTTCGGTGATGATGGCCGCGATGTGCTCACCGGCGTAATCGACGGCCTCGCACAGCAACTGGGTCCGCCCGCCCGGGAAGTAGTGGTAGGCCGACCCGCGCGGCGCCCCGCTGTGCTGTAGCACGTCGGAGATGGCGGTGGCGCGTGCGCCACGCTCGCGGATCAGCAGCGCGGCCGACACGACCATGCGTTCGCGCGGACTTCGCATGGCTGCTCCTCGGGCCGGGACGTCTATGTATGTTGCTATACATAACGCAGTTGCGCAAGGGCCGTCCCGCCGCGGTTTGGGCAAAAGAGTGGGTTTGGCCGGTGGGCCTGCGCAGGCCCGGTGTCAGCACTCGTAAGCGACGCCACCGGATCGGCTCAGACCCCTTGATGTCACAAGGTTCGCAGCTCGCTCGCTACGGCTTAGATCTGCCAGTCCTGAGCGCCGTCGTTCTTGTTGTAGGTCCCCGCGGAGTTCTTCACGACGATGGGGTCACCGCTGCCGAAGTTGTCGTAGAACCACTTAGCGTTGGCGGGACTGAGGTTGATGCAGCCATGGCTGACATCCCGCTTGCCCTGATCACCCACCGACCACGGCGCGCTGTGCACGAAGTTTCCGCTGTTGTCGATGCGGACCGCGTCAGAAACAGTGACCTTGTAACCCTGCGGCGAGTTGACCGGGACCCCATACGTGGAGGAATCCATCACCACCGTGGGCATCTTCTCGAGCACGTAATACGTGCCGTTCGGAGTCTGATGATTGCCGGCCGCCATCCCCATCGACATCGGGAACGTCTGCTGGACCACGCCGTTGCGGGTGATCGTCATCTGGTGCGTCGCGTCGTCGGCGGTGGCCACCAGCGAATCACCGGTGCGGAAGCTCGACCTGGTGCCGGCCGCATCGATGTTGACCGCCGTGTTGGCCGGCCAGAACTGCAGCGGGCGCCACCGAACTTGGGTTGGACTCATCCAGTAGAACTTGCCGGGCACCGGTGGGATCGACGAAATGTGGATGGCGCTTTCAGCCATCGGACGGTCGGCGATGGGTACCTGGAAGTTGATGATGATCGGTTTGGCCACACCGACCATCGCGCCGTTGACCGGGTTGAATGTCGGCGGCCGGAATGGCGGATCGCCGACAAACGGCGTCGGATCCTGCCCGGCGACCGGGCCGGCTGCCGCAGGTATCGCCAGCGGGTCGGGCGGCGGCGCAAGCGGGTCGGACGCCGGCGGCAGGGCCAGCGGGTCGGGTGCGGGGGCCCCTGGGTCGGGTGCGGGGGCCCCTGGGTCGGCAGGCTCAGCCGGCGCGACCACTCCCGGGTCGCCGGGCACCTGATCCGGGTCCGCAACAGCGGGACCGGTGCCTAGCAGCAACACCGAAACCACCCCGGCCACGTTCACCGCGACGAAGAGGCTTCCCGTCCTGCCCCTCCTGCCCCCCATGCGGGCCCTCGTCCAGCGCGACATATGTCATCCCTCCGGTCACGTCCTGGCCCCAGTGTGGCATAGCGCAGCGGCTGCTTTCCGGCCCCGCGGCCGCCCGGCACCATGTCAGCTGCTCAATTCACGCCGTTGACCTGCAGCCTTACTCAAGGTGTGAAGTTTCACCGGGCCGCCTCATCCGCAGCCTCGAAGACGCGTCTTGCCACCGTCATCCCCACCAACGCGACGGCCATCAAGATCGCCGATGCGGTGAGCATCAACGCCACATTCCGCTCGTACAACAGTCCACCCGCCAGTGAGCCGGCCATGATGCCGAGCTGAAACGCCGTCACATACAGCCCGGATGCCCCGTCGGGGTCGTCGGACCCGCTGCGCATCGCCGCCGATTGCAGCATCGGCGACACCGCGGTGGCGGCCGCTCCCCACAGGACGATCGCCCCGGTCCCGACGACCAGCGTCGTCACCGGGGCGCGGCCACCGCCGAACGCCAGTGCAGTCAGCACGACGAACGCGACGGTCAAGCCCGCGACACAGAAAATCATCGCGCCCTTGGGCCGGCGGTCCAGCGGGCGCGCCACCAGGGCCACCGCGACCACTCCGGCGACCCCATAGGCGGCCAGCAGCCACGCCTGGTTCGGCCCGTGCACGCCGACGACTTGCCGGATGACCACCACGATGTAGGTGTAGGAGACGAAATGGCCGGTGACGCCGATCATGGTGATCAGGCTGACGATGATCAGCGCGCGATTGCGGTGGTGGCGGGATCGCGGACCGACGTGCCGCAACTGGTCCGCGCTGAGAACGAGCTCAGGCAACAGCAGCCGGGCCGCCACAGTGACCGCGGCAGCCGCAACGGTGACGCACACCGCTGCCAGCCGCCAACCCCACATCAGGCTCAGAGCGGCCGTCAGTGGACTGCCCACCACCAGCGCCAGGCTGGTTCCGATGTAAATCGACGTGGTGGCGCGTCCGGCGTGGCTGGAGGGCACCAGCCGGGTGGCGATCGGGGCGATGACCGACCACAGCAAGCCATGGGTGACCGCACACAGCACCCGCCCGCCGGCCAATACCGCGAAGTTCGGCGCCAGCGCCGAGATCAGCTGCGAAACGGTCAGGCAGACGAGGGCGACCACCAGGGTCCGCCGCCGCGGCCAATGCGCCGTCCACCGCACCAACGGAACCGTCGTCAGCGCCGCGACCAGGGCATACCAGGACAGCAGAGTCCCCACCAGGACGACGCTGATGTTCAGGTTCCGCGCGATCGCCGACAGGGCGCCTACCGGCAAGATCTCAGCGGTGACATACACGAAGGCCGCTGCGGCCAGCACAGCCAATTGCGCGGCGATCCGCGGCGTCCACGGTCCGGCGGCGGTGGCAACAGTTCGGGTCTCGGCAGTCATGGCGGTGACATCTATCGGCATTCAGTGGCCGCGCATCGCCCACGCACCGCGGTAGTGCGTCGCGACGATCACGCTGCACTCACCGTACGCACCGCCGCCGCGCCGTCACACGAATTGCGGGTCAACACGCCCGTGCGGGGCCGCGGCGCTCAGGAACGAACGAGTCGGGCGATGGCTGCGGAGGCTTCGGCGAGCTTGCTGTCCGCTTCGGAGCCGTCCTCGGCAACGGCACGGGTGACGCAGTGGCTCAGGTGCTCGTCGAGCAGGTTCAGCGCCACCGATCGCAGCGCACTGTTGACGGCGCTGATCTGGGTCAGCACGTCGATACAGTACTTATCCTCCTCGATCATCCGCGCGATGCCACGCACCTGACCCTCGATGCGCCGCAGCCGCTTGGCGTAATTGTCCTTCTGCTGCGAATAGCCGTAGTCGGTTGTCATCACTCTCCCAACGATCGGACGCCCCAATTCTGCGGAAATCTCCGACCGGGCTGCCGTAAATCCTCGATTGTACCTTATACCCTAGCGGGGTATGAGGTAGGGCAACACGAGCATACTTGGACGATGCCCGAAGCCGACATCAAGCCCCGTAGTCGTGACGTCACCGACGGCCTGGAGAAGGCCGCGGCCCGCGGCATGTTGCGGGCAGTAGGCATGGGGGACGACGACTTCGCCAAGGCGCAGATCGGGGTCGCCTCGTCGTGGAACGAGATCACGCCGTGCAACCTGTCCCTGGACCGGTTGGCCAAGGCGGTCAAGGAAGGGGTGTTCGCCGCGGGCGGCTATCCCCTTGAGTTCGGGACGATCTCGGTATCCGACGGCATTTCAATGGGTCACGAGGGGATGCACTTCTCGCTCGTGTCGCGCGAGGTGATCGCCGACAGCGTCGAGACGGTGATGCAGGCCGAGCGGCTGGACGGCTCGGTGCTGCTGGCCGGATGCGATAAGTCCCTGCCCGGAATGCTGATGGCCGCAGCACGTTTGGACCTGGCGGCGGTGTTCCTCTACGCGGGCTCGATCCTGCCGGGGCTGGCCAAGCTCTCCGACGGCAGCGAGCGCGAGGTCACCATCATCGACGCCTTCGAGGCGGTCGGCGCGTGCGCGCGCGGACTGATGAGCCGAGAGGACGTCGACGCCATCGAGCGCGCGATCTGCCCCGGCGAGGGAGCGTGCGGCGGTATGTACACCGCCAACACCATGGCCAGCGCCGCCGAGGCACTGGGCATGTCGTTGCCGGGCAGCGCGGCGCCGCCGGCCACCGACCGCCGCCGCGACGGGTTCGCGCGCCGCAGCGGCCACGCCGTCGTCGAACTGCTGCGCCGCGGCATCACCGCCCGCGACATCCTGACCCGGGAGGCGTTCGAGAACGCGATCGCGGTGGTGATGGCGTTCGGCGGCTCGACCAATGCGGTGTTGCATCTGCTGGCCATCGCCCACGAGGCCGACGTCGAGCTGGCGCTGGACGACTTCAACCGGATCGGGTCGAAAGTGCCGCATCTGGCCGATGTCAAGCCGTTCGGCCGGCACGTGATGTCGCACGTCGACCACATCGGCGGGGTGCCGGTCGTCATGAAGGCGCTGCTGGATGCTGGTCTGCTGCACGGCGATTGCCTGACGGTGACCGGTCAGACGGTGGCCGAGAACCTGGCCGCCATTGCCCCGCCGGATCCAGACGGCAAAGTCCTGCGCGCGCTGAGCAACCCCATCCACCCGACCGGCGGGATCACCATTTTGCGCGGATCGCTGGCGCCGGAGGGTGCGGTGGTCAAGACGGCCGGCTTTGACTCCGAGGTATTCGAAGGTGTGGCAAGGGTTTTCGACGGTGAACGGGCCGCGCTGGACGCCCTCGAGGACGGCACCATCACCAAGGGCGACGCGGTGGTGATCCGCTACGAAGGGCCCAAGGGGGGGCCCGGGATGCGGGAAATGCTCGCCATCACCGGGGCGATCAAAGGCGCGGGACTGGGCAAAGACGTGCTGTTGCTGACCGACGGCCGGTTCTCGGGCGGTACCACCGGCCTGTGCGTCGGCCACATCGCGCCCGAAGCCGTCGATGCGGGGCCGATCGCCTTCCTGCGTGACGGCGACCGGATCCGACTCGACGTCACCGGCCGCACCCTCGACGTGCTCGCCAATCCGGACGAATTCGGGGCTCGGCGAAAGGATTTCACTCCCCCGCCGCCGCGCTACAAGACCGGCGTTCTGGCCAAGTACGTCAAGCTGGTCGGCTCAGCGGCAGCTGGGGCAGTCTGCGGCTAGTGGTCCTGCCGGTTAGTTCGTCGGGGTATCGGTGATGGGCTCGGTCCACCGCGTTCGGCACGCCGTCAGCAGACAGCAGAACGATCTTCGCGCGCACCACCTCCGCGTGCGCCAGCGTATAGGCGCGGGCACGTTCCCCCAGATCCACCCGATCCGCATCGAACAACACCACAAACGGCGATCGACGAGACACCACAGCCCCCAACCACAGACACCACCATGGAGGCTCGGCACTTCCCCTCGCCGAGAACAGCCCTAACTTACACCGCTGTAATTCTCAGCGGAACCACTAGCGACCAAGGTTCGCTAGTGGTCGCTAGTGGTATTGCCTTCTCTGTTGGCGGACTTCGGAACTACGAGTTGGTAGCCGCCGCGCGCGTGCGCATGCCGAAGTAGGTGGCGGTCAGCCCTAGAAAGGCCACCACCGCTCCTGCGATGATATGCGACCACATCATGCCGGCCGTCCGCGTGATTCCTTGCAGAACCCACGGCGAGAAGATGAGCCATACACCGAGCACGGGCATCGTCCAGGTCATGCCGTGCGTGCGATCCAGCGCTGAGGCGAACCCGTAGGCCAGGTACGCGACCGCGATCCCAACGATGAGGTCGCACCAGGCGAGCTGTCTCGTCGCGCTGAAACCAACGATCCATGGTGACGCAGCCACATACAGGCCTGCCAGCATCGTCAGGCCGAAGGTGATCTGCGTGCTCATCGACTCGGCGGCGCGCTCGTAACTCGCCCGTAGAGCCAACAAATCGGGGTGGTGATCAATTGATGAATGGACCGTACTCATTTCGCAACCTTTCTGTTATGCAGCGGGTTTAAGCCTTCTGCATCCCATCCATCTGCTCCAAGATTACGCTCGGCCGCTCACGGCGGCCACGCAATCGATCGGCCAGATGACCTGTGGTTAAGCGATTTCCGAAACCATGCGCGCCGGCTTCCTTGCCGCCGATACCATCGTGCAATCGCCCGTTAGTACACACCGAGGTGCCTTGTGACGTATGTACTGGTCTCACCGGACATCATGGCCTCGATGGCCGCCGATGTGCAGAGCATCGGCGCGCTGTTGGCCAATGGGAACGCGGCAGCGGCCAGCACGACGACCAACGTGGCCAGCGCGGCCGCCGACGAGGTATCAACGGCGATTGCGGCGTTGTTTTCCCGGCACGCGCAGAGTTACCAGGTGCTGGCCGGGCGGGCAGCGGCTTTCCACGACGAGTTCACGAGCAACCTACTGGCCGGCGCGAATTCGTATGTTTCCGCCGAAGCTGCCAACGCCACAGACGGCCTGCTTGCGGTAATCAATGCACCCACCCAGGCGCTGCTGGGCCGCCCGCTGATCGGCAACGGCGCCAACGGAACCACCGTCAACGGCGTCGGGACGGCTGGCGGGGCGGGCGGGATCCTGTACGGCAACGGCGGCAACGGCGGGGCCAGCACCAACCCGGGGGCGCCCGGCGGCGCCGGCGGGGCCGCCGGCCTCATCGGCAATGGCGGCATCGGCGGGCAAGGCGGGGCCGGCGGGACCGGCGGCGCCGGCGGCAATGCCGGCTACTTGTACGGCGCCGGTGGCGCCGGCGGGGCCGGCGGGACCGGTGCCACCGGCACGGCCGGCGCTGCCGGAGGCATGGGCGGCACGGGCGGCACCGGGGGCAGCGGCAGCCCGTTTGGCTACGCCGGAGCCGGTGGCGCGGGCGGTGCCGGCGGTTCCGGTGGTCAAGGCTTGGCCGGCCAGGAGGGCGGCGCCGGTGGGGCCGGTGGACACGGCGGAGTCGGCGGGGGTGCCGGCATGTTCGGCCACGCCGGCGCCGGCGGTGACGGCGGCACGGGTGGCGGCGGAGGCGCCGGCGGTGACGGCTTGCCCGGCGGCTTCAACAATCCGGCCGGCCGCGGCGGCGCTGGTGGCGTCGGAGGCGACGCTGGGGCCGGCGGCAACGCGGGCACCTTCGGCATCAACGGCAGCGGTGGTGGCGGCGGCAACGGCGGCGCGGGCGGGACCGGCGGTACCGGCGCGGCCCAGCTCGAAATCGGCCCCGGAAAGGGCGCCGGCCTGGGCGGTCACGGCGGCGCCGGCGGCGCCGCCGGCGCGGGCGCGGCCGCTGGCACCGGCGGGTTCGGCGGATCGGCCGGCGGGTACGGCGACGGAGGACGCGGCGGCGACGGCGGTGCGGGCGGGGCCGGGCTCAGCGGCGCGGCCGGCACCGGCGCCAATGGCACCGCCGCGGGTTCCGGGGGTGAGGGCGGCAACGGCGGCAACAGCGGTGCCGGCGGCACCAACGGCAACGGCGGCAATGGCGGTGCCGGCGGGCTGGGCGGCAGCGGCGGCTCCGGCACCGCGGACAGCGGCAGCGGCGGAGGTACCGGCGGCAACGGCGGAAAGGGCGGCCTCGGCGGGTTCACTGGTGCCGCCGGAACGGGCGGCACGGGTGGCACCAACGGCACCGGCGGCACCGGCGGCGCCGGCGGCGCCGGCGGCGCCGGCAGCGCTGGCAATCCCGGCACCGGGAACCCGGGTGGCGACGGCGGCCTGGGCGGCGACGGCGGCGACGGCGGCCCCGGTGCCACCGGCGGCACCAATGGCAATGGCGGGGCGGGCGGCGCCGGCGGCGCCGGCGGCGCGGGCGGCTCCGGCACCCCCGACGTCGGTTCCGGTGGCGGCAATGGCGGTATGGGCGGCACCGGTGGTGACGGTGGCACCGGCGGCTGGCCGGGACAACGCGACGAACCCACCAGTGGCATCGCGGGCATTGGCGGCGCCGGCGGCGCAGGCGGGGCCGGCGGCGGCGGTGCTCACGCCATTTCTGGGTCCGGCAACTCCGGCGGCACCGGCGGCGATGGCGGCGATGGCGGCTATGGCGGTTACGGCGGCAACGGCTGGAACAGCATCGGCGGCAACGGCGGCGACGGCGGCGAGGGCGGCACTGCGGGCGAAGGCGGCCTTGATGGTTCCGGCGTACAGGCTGGTTCTGGCTACGGCGGCGACGGCGGTGAGGGCGGCGGAGGCGGCTACGGCGGTGCCGGCGGAATCGGCCAGCCGGGCTACGTCGGCGGTGTCGGCGGCACCGGCGGCACCGGCGGCGACTCGGTCAACGGAGTCGCCGGCAACGGCGGCAACGGTGGCCCCGGCGGCGGTGGCGGCTATGGCGGACCGGGCAGCCAATCGGCGGGCCTCATCGGAGGGATGGGCGGTACCGGCGGCACCGGCGGAGCTCCAGGCTCGGGCGCGACCTCCGGCGTCGGTGGCAATGGCGGCACCGGCGGCGAGGGTGGCGGCGGCGGCCAAGGCGACACGGGCGACGGAGCGACAGGCTATGCGGGCGGAATCGGCGGCACCGGCGGCAACGGTGGCGCCGCGGGTGCCGGTGGCATCGGCGGCAACGGAGGCACCGGCGGCTACGGCGGCCCCGGCGGATACGGCGGCAGCGGCGACAACTCGGCAGGCTACGCGGGCGGGATGGGCGGCGCCGGGGGCACCGGCGGCACCGCGGCCCCCGGCGGCATCGGCGGCAACGGCGGTGGCGGCGGCTATGGCGGCACCGGCGGCGATGGCGACACCGGCGACAACTCGGCGGGCTACGCCGGCGGGGCCGGTGGCACCGGCGGCACGGGAGGCGTCGCCGGACCCGGCGGGCTCGCTGCGGGCGACGGCGGCCCCGGCGGCCTGGGCGGCAACGGCGGCTTCGGCGGCAGCGGCGGAACCGACCAAACCGGCTTCCAGGGCGGAAAGGGCGGCACGGGCGGCGCCGGCGGCGCGGGTGGCTCGGCCGGTGTCGGCGCCACCAACGGCAGTGGCGGCGACGGCGGCCAAGGCGGCGAGGGCGGCACCGGCGGCTTCGGCGGCGTCAACGGCAGCACCTTAGCCGGCGAGGCCGGCGGCCAGGGCGGCACCGGCGGCACCGGCGGCGCAGGCGGGCAGGCCGGCTCCGGCGCGGGCGCTGCGGGCGCCGTCGGCGGAGGCGGCATCGGCGGCAACGGCGGCACCGGTGGCACCGGTGGGACCGGTGATGATGGCGCGGCCGGCGGCACCGGCGGCCAAGGCGGCACCGGCGGCAGCGGCGGCACCGGCGGCACCGGTGTCACCTCCGGCCAGGCGGGCGGTGCCGGGGGGAACGCCGGGAACGGCGGCACCGGCGGCACCGGTGGAACCGGGTCCGGCGGTGCCGACGGCGGCGACGGCGGTCAAGGCGGTAACGGCGGCGCTGGCGGCGACGGTGGCGATGGCGTCGGCGCGTCCGGCGGCAAAGGCGGGGACGGCGGCCAACCGGGTGGCGGCGGCCAAGGCACCGCACCGGGCGGCGTCGGCGGCGGCCCCGGCAACCTCGGCGCGGACGGCCTCGACGGCCAAAACCTCTAGCCTCGGATCACAGTGGACCTTCTCGACCGGCTGCGGCACGATGTGCCGGAAACGTCTAGCCGTAGGTCTGGTGCAATAGCCAACCAATGGGACTCCAGTCCCGACAGAGACGAGGGTGAGAAACATGGCGAATTACCAGGCCGGAACCGCGCTGACCTGTGGCCACGAGGGCTGCGGCTGTCGCGTTGTTATTGAAAACGAGTGCCATTGCGCGAACTCCGGCCAGCCTTACCGCTGCACCTGCGGCGAAGAGTTGGTGCCTGTCAAATAGATCGAGTCCGCCGGTCGTGCGTTACCGCCTGAACGCACGGCGGGCTAGCTCAACTTCGGCCGCCAGCTTCAGGTCGACCGCCGAAGCGCCCACCGCCACCGGGTAACCACCCGGCTCGATGCGCCAGCATCCGGCGTCATAGCGGGCAAGCAGTCGCGGATCCGCCCGAAGGGTCACCCGACGGGCCTGACCCGGCTCGAGCTCGACCCGCTCGAATCCCAGCAATCGCGACCGCGGTTCCCCGGGAGCGGCGGTCAGGTACAGCTGCGGGACGTCGGCCCCGGCGCGGTCGCCGGTGTTGACGACGGTGAAGCTGGCGATCACGGTATCCTCGCCGGTCACCGCCAGCTCGCGGTACTCAAAGCCGGTGTAGGACAAGCCGTGACCGAACGCGAACATCGGGGCCTGCCCCGTTCGGGCGTACCAGCGGTATCCGACCTCGGCGCCCTCGCAATAGTGGATGGTGCTCGGCGTGCCCCACGGGGCGCCGAGCTCGGGCAGCTGCGGGCGCGGTGTCTGACCAAGATCAACCGGGAAGGTGAGCGGCAGCCGGCCCGACGGATTCACCTCGCCGGCGAGGACTTCCGCGATGGCCTGACCACCGGCCTGGCCCGGATACCACGCCTGCACTATGGCATTGACGGAGTCGCGCCAGGGCATGACCACCGGGTTGCCGGTCTCCAGTACGACGGCGGTGTTCGGGTTGGCCGCGGCGACGGCGGCGATCAGCGCATCCTGGCCCCACGGCAGCGACAGGTCGGGAATGTCGACGCCCTCCCCCTCGACGCGGATCGCGAAGACAATCACAACATCAGCCCGGCGCGCCGCCAGCACCGCTTCGGCCGGGCTGATACCGGGGTCAAACTCGATTTGCGCGTGGGGAAGCCGCTTTCGCATTTCGTCGAGCGGGCTTGACGGCAGCAGGTGGAGGTTGCGCAGGCCGCCCGCCAGCCCCGGCCCGCCGATGGGGATCACCTCGGCATAGCCCCCGGGCGGGACGACGGCACTGGACCCGCAGCCGGCCGGCACGCCGCGCTGGGCATACCCACCGATGACCGCGATACGCGCGGCGGCTTTCAGCGGCAGCACACCCCGGTTTTGCAGCAGCACGATTCCCTGCCGTGCGATCTGCAGCGCAATCTCGTTGTGCGCGGCCATATCCGGTGCGGACACGGGTTCCCACTGGTCGATTCCGACGGCGAACATCGAGCGCAGGATCCGCCGAACCATGTCTGACAGGCGCTCCTTGGGCAGCCTGCCGTCGAGGTAGGCGGCCCGCAGCCGGTCACCGAAGGCCTCCGACTGCCACAGCAGGGCGTCGATCTGCGCCCCGCATTCTTGGTCCAGGCCGGCAAGCGCACATTCCCAGCCCGGTGTGCCGCCCCAATCGGACATGGCCCAACCGCGGTATCCCCAAGCGCCTTTCAGCACGTCGTTGATCAACACCGTATTGGCGGCAGCATAGTCGCCGTTGACCTTGTTGTACGCCGTCATCACCGCGCCGGGTTGTGCGCGCTCGATGGCGATCTCGAAAGCCAGCAAGTCCGATTCGCGGTGCGCGTCGGGATCGATGACGGCGTCCAGCCAGTGCCGGTTGGTCTCGTTGCAGTTCAAACAGTAGTGCTTGGCCGTCGAGATGACACCTTCTTGCTGTATTCCGATGATCGATTCAGCGGCCATGATCCCGCTCAAAAGCGGGTCTTCGGAAAGGTATTCGAAGTTGCGGCCGTTGCGCGGGTCGCGGGCCAGGTTGATGCCGCCGGCCAGCAGCACATTGAATCCGCGGCTGCGTGCCTCGCGAGCGATCGCCTGGCCCGAGGCTCGGGACAGTGCCGGGTTGAAACTGGCGGCCAGCGCCAGGCTGGCCGGCAGCGCGGTGGCGGTGTCACCCGGGCGAAAGCCGGGGTTGGTGACGCCCAGGCTGGCGTCACTCATCTTCAGCGCGGGCACGCCGAGCCGAGGCACCCCCGGCACATATCCGGCACTCATCGGGGTGCCCTCCGGGATACGTTCGTCGCGCAGCGGCCAGAGTTCACTCTTGCCCATGACCCCGACCAGCAGCGCGAATCGCTCGTCGTCGGTCATCTGCGACTCAACCTCACGCGCCCGCACGTCAGGGTCTACAGCGCTCGATTGCCCGGCTCTCCCCCGCAAGCGGGAGGTGCCCCCACCTCGGGCCGCAGAGCGGCCCGCATCGTCACCGGAGGGCCTCACCGCACACCCTCTTTCGCGTACACGACGCGCAGCACATGGCCAACCTCGGGTCCCATCACCAACTCCGTCAACGTACAGATCGTCGCCACGAACTGCGGCCCATGCGGGGGCGGGACCTGACACAAGTGGTGCGCGATCTCGTGCAGCACCACCAGTTCACGCATCGCCCAGTCGGCGGCATCAAGGTCGGGAACCGCGATAACGGCTGCGCCGTCGCGGTTTTCGTAGTGCGCGGCGGTGGCCGCCCGGCGCGCCCGTACCCGCAGCGGTGCCACCTGCGGCCAGTGCTGCCGCACCACCGGCAACGCGAGCACGTCGTCGACGTAACGCTGCACCGATGCCACCGACCCGAACCGCCCCTCCGGCGGCAACGTCAACTGAGTCCCGAAGAACTCCACCGCGGGTGAGCCGTGCTCGGCGGCACGGTCGAACAAGATGCGGACGAATTCTTCAGCGGCATACACCTTGGCGCGCTGGCAATCCCGCTGGGTCACCGGCCCAGTGGAGTCCGCGCGCCGGGCAATTCGGGGCTGTTTCCCAGCCGCGCTCGCCTGCCCGCCCGGTCACCCGCTTGCCGCGCCGCCGACGAGTACCCGGCCGTGGCCCTGCTGGCCCGCCAGGTACCGCGCGCCTTCGACGCGCTGCGGTAGTGGTCACGCAGCTCAATCTCCTTGTCCCGCAACGCGAGAGCGGTACCTGGTGCACGACCACGGTCCTTGGTGACCTGTTGGCGGGCCTGCTCCCGGGCCTCGGCCAGGCGCTGCCCAACCCGGACCCCGAAGGCCAGCTGGAAGTTGAGCCTGGCGGTGATGGTGGGCGTGGGGCGGTGTGCCCCGGACGCAAGGTAGGCATCGGAAGCCCGGACCATCTGCACCACCAGGCTGGCGTACAGGGCGTGGGTCGCGTCGATGTCCTCGGGGAACCCGTAGGCGTAGAGGAACGTCGAATTCGACGCGACGTCGCAGCGTACGTCGTTGGCCGTGGCGATCAGCACGAACAGCTGCACGTAGGTCCGCAGCCCGCGGGCGCCGGCCGTTCCGATGGTGATGGTGCGCTGGGTCGGTGCTTGCGCGGCCGAACGGTGGGCCGAATGGGACCGCGCCACGGCGAGGTCGATGGACGCCGCGGTGGCCAACCGTTGCGCGGCGCTCATGAACGCGTCGGCCTCGTGCGGGTTGTCGGTGCCTTCGGCCTGACGCAGCAGCGCGGCAATACGGGACAGCATCTTGTCGTCGGTCATGGCGCCAAACTACTGCAGGGGTACGACAATTCGATTCAGAGGCGTTTGGTGATCCAGCCAACAACGTCGTCGAGCACCTGGTCGCGCTCCGGCTCGTTGAAGACCTCGTGGTAGAGCCCGGGATACTCCTTCAGCTCGACATCGGTGGATCCCACACATTCCACCAGGCGCCGGCTGCCCTCGATCGGGATGAGCCGGTCACCCGTGCCGTGCACCACCAACAGCGGCGCGGTCAGCGCCGGCGCCCGCCGCGGCATGGTCTCGCCCACCTGCAGCAACGCCCGGCCGATCCCGGCCGGCACCCGGCCGTGGTACACGCGCGGGTCGTTCTGGTAGTCCGCCACCACCTGCGGGTCGCGGGATATGGCGGTGAAGTCGAGATCCTGGACCGGCAGGCCGGGCACCACGGCGCCAAGAACCTTGGCGGCCACCGCCACCACCGGCGACACCAGATCCTGGGCCGCCACCGCCGGTGCCGACAGCACCATCAGGTCGTAGTTGTCCGGGCGTTCCACCCCGTAGGCGAACACCATCCCGCCGCCCATGCTGTGCCCTAGCACGATGCACTTCAGGCCGGGGTTCTCCCGGGTGGCGATGCCCACGAGGGTGTCGAAGTCGGCGGTGTATTCGGAAATATCGCGCACCAGCACCCGCTTGCCGCCCGAGCGGCCGTGTCCGCGATGGTCGAGTGCGTAGGTGACCAGACCGGCCTCACCGAACCGCTGCGCGACGTGGTCGTATCGGCGGGCATGCTCGCCCAAACCGTGAGCCAGCACCACGATCGCTTTAGGGATCGCTTTAGGGATCGCTTTCGGCGCTGTTGCGGGTTCGGTGTCGGGCGTCCAGACGTCGTAGACGATGTCCACACCGCCGACACCGTCGAAGTTGCCTTCAGTGCGCGTCGCGTTCATTACGGGCAGCTTACGGCCTGCACAGCGGCTCCCCGGGCGGGGCTGTCCGGGTTGTCAGCGGTTCTGCGTAGGCTCGTCGGGGTGGGTCCGCTAGCACAGGACAATGAGCTCGGCGGTGATTTCTCCGCCCGTGCCGAACCCTACCGGCGCGAACTGCTGGCGCACTGCTACCGGATGACGGGATCGCTACACGACGCCGAGGATCTGGTGCAGGAGACGTTGCTGCGTGCCTGGAAAGCCTACGACCGGTTCGAAGGCAAGTCGTCGATACGGACCTGGCTGCATCGGATCGCCACCAACACCTGCCTGAGCGCTCTGGAGGGCCGGCAGCGCCGGCCGTTGCCGACAGGGCTGGGGACGTCCAGCTCGGATCCGACGGCGGAGTTGGTCGAGCGCTGTGAAGTGCCCTGGCTCGAGCCGCTGCCGGAACCGGCGGACGATCCGGCGGATCCGTCGGTCATCATCGGGTCGCGTGAATCGGTCCGGTTGGCGTTTGTGGCCGCGCTGCAGCATCTGTCGCCCCGGCAGCGTGCGGTGCTGTTGCTGCGCGACGTTCTGCAGTGGAAGTCGGCCGAAGTGGCCGAGGCGATCGGCACCACCACCGTCGCCGTCAACAGCCTGCTGCAGCGGGCCCGGTCCCAGCTGGAGACCGTGCGCCCCAGCGCCGAAGATCGGTTGAGCGCGCCGGATTCGCCGGAGGCCCAGGACTTGCTGGCCCGCTACATCGCCGCGTTCGAGACCTACGACATCGACCGGCTGGTGGAGCTGTTCACCGCCGAGGCGATCTGGGAGATGCCGCCCTATGTCGGCTGGTACCGCGGCGCGCAGGACATCATCACCCTCATTCACCAGCAATGTCCCGCCGAATCGCCCGGCGATATGCGCATGATCCCGTTGGTGGCCAACGGCCAGCCCGCCGCGGCCATGTACATGCGCGCGGGTCAGCGGCATGTGCCGTTCCAGTTGCATGTGCTGGACATGGTCGACGGCCGGGTGTCCCACGTGGTGGCTTTCCTCGACGGCTCACTGTTCCCGAAGTTCGGTCTGCCCAGTTCGCTGTGATGGCCGTCGTCGCGTCTGTCCCCGGTAAGCCCCTGCTGCTGGGCGCCTTCGACATTGGCAGCGTAGGCTACATCGCCGAGGAATTCTTCGTTTCCGGCACCGCCGCTTCCTACGCTCCGGTGTCCGAACTCGGACCCGACGGCCGCTGGACGGCAACACCTTCGGGCGCCGCCGACTACGCCACTCGGATCGTGGCGCTGACCCCCGCCGACCAGACTCAATTCAACGGTACGGTGCTGGTCGAATGGCTCAACGTCAGCGGCGGCATCGATGCCCCCGCCGTGTGGATGATGGGCCACCGCGAGATCACTCGCGCCGGCTACGCCTACGTCGCGGTCTCGGCCCAGCAGGTGGGGGTGGCCGGCGGTGCCGGCCTGCTTGGCGTCGACATGTCGCTGAAAAGGCAGGAGCCGGCGCCGATCAACTCCGCCCCGGCAACCATCCGAGGCGGCCGGCTCGGCGTCATCCGCACTCGCGACCACGCCGGCGGCTGTGCGGTAGTCGAATCAGGGCCGAGCACAACCAGATTCGAGGATTCCCGGCACGGGCGGTAGGGTACGGCAGTGCAGCCGCTGGGCGGCCGCGGCCGCCGTGACGCCCCCGTGACCCGAGGTCGACGCAGCACGCCACACCGGCTGCGCACGCCGGTACTGTGAAATCATGCCTGCCACCGTCGAGATCCGGCGAGCGGCCGACCGGGCCGTCACCACAACCTCCTGGCTGACATCTCGACATTGTTTCTCGTTCGGCGACCACTACGATCCGGACAACACCCACCACGGGCTGCTCCTGGTCAGCAACGACGACATCGTGCAACCGGCAAGAGGATTCGACACTCACCCGCACCGCGACATGGAGATCGTGACCTGGGTGCTGGAAGGTGAACTGACCCACCGGGATTCGACGGGCAACCACGGCGTGATCTACCCCGGTCTGGCCCAGCGCATGTCGGCGGGCAGCGGAATCTTGCATTCGGAGAAGAACGGGTCATCCACGCAGCCAGTGCGTTTCGTGCAGATGTGGATAGTGCCCGACCAGACCGGCATCGACCCGGGCTACCAGCAGCACGATATGGGCGCCGAGCTGTCGAACGGCGGTCTGGTCGCCATCGCCTCGGGCATCAAGGGACACAGCGCCGCGATCACCCTGCACAACCGCAGCGCGGCCCTGCACGCGGCGCGATTGCGGCCCGGCGACACGGTCGACGTCCCCCCGGCGCCGTATCTGCATCTGTTCGTCGCCCGCGGCGGGGTCACCTTGGACGGTGTCGGCGTGCTGACCCAAGGGGATGCGGTCCGCTGCACCGACACCGGCGCCCGGCGGCTCACCGCCGACGGCGTTGCGGAAGTCCTGGTGTGGGAGATGCACGCAAGCCTGAGGTCCTGACCCCGCTCTGACACCACATAGAGTGGGCACGACAGACAGGAGCCCACATGTCTCAATCGCAGCCGCGGCACGCCGCCCCGAACCCCAAGCGCGGCATCAAGTCGGTTCGGACCGTGCGGTTCTGGGCGGCACCGATCCTCATCACACTGGCCCTCATGTCGGCACTGGCCGCGCTCTACCTCGGCGGAATCCTGAACCCGGCTACCAACCTGCGTCACTTCCCGATCGCTGTGGTCAACCAGGACGCCGGGCCCACGGGCAAGCAGATTGTCGACGGGCTGGTGGCCGGATTGGACAAGAACAAGTACGACGTGCGCGTCGTCTCCCACGATGAGGCCAAGCAGCTTCTGGACCGGGCTGAGGTCTACGGTTCGGCCGTCATTCCACCGACCTTCTCGTCGAGCCTGCGAGATTACGCGATGAGCGCCGTGCAGCCGACCCACGCGGACCGGCCCACGATTACCATCTCGACCAATCCGCGCGCGGGCACCCTGGGCTCGAGCATCGCCGCCCAGACGTTGACCCAAGCGATGGCCGTGGTGAATACCAAAGTCGGGCAACGACTTACCGCCGATGTTGCCGCGCAGACCGGCGGCGCGCCGCTGGCCGGAGCCGCCGCGCTGGGGCTGACCAATCCGATCGACGTCAAATCCACGGTCTACAACCCGCTGCCCAATGGAACCGGTAATGGCCTGTCAGCCTTCTACTATTCACTTTTGCTGCTGCTGGCCGGATTTACCGGCAGCATCGTGGTCAGCACGCTGGTGGACTCTATGCTCGGTTATGTACCAGCCGAATTCGGCCCGGTGTATCGCTTCTCCGAGCAGGTCCGCATCTCACGCTTCCGCACCCTGCTGCTGAAGTGGGGATTGATGACGGTGCTGGCCTTGCTGACGTCGGCGGTGTACCTGGCGATCGGCCATGGCCTGGGCATGCCCATTTCGCTCGGCTGGCAATTGTGGCTGTACGGAGTGTTCGCGATCGTCGCGGTGGGCGTCACGTCCAGTTCGCTGATCGCGGTGCTGGGCTCGATGGGCTTACTGGTGAGCATGTTGGTCTTCGTCATCCTCGGGCTACCGTCGGCGGGCGCTACCGTTCCCCTGGAGGCGGTGCCGCCGTTCTTCCGCTGGCTGGCCACATTCGAGCCGATGCACCAAGTGTTCCTGGGGGTACGGTCGCTGCTCTACCTCGACGGTCACGCCGACGCCGGGTTGTCGCACGCCCTGGCGATGACCTCCATCGGTTTGGTCATCGGCCTGCTGTTAGGGGGCATCATCACCCACCTGTACGACCGCAAGGGGTTCCACCGGATACAGGGGGCGGTCGAGATGGCTATTGCGGCGGAGCACCAAGCGCAGCACCAGGCACGGGAACGGGCCCGCGCCGGCGCCGGCGCCGCCGAGAGCGCAAGCGAAAATTCGAGCCAGCAAACGTAATTCGACCGCGGCCGGGTCGTCACAGCACTGTTATACAAGTTGACAGTGTGACGGATGTGACTGATTCTGGGATGGCCGCTTCCCGATCGGGCCGAAAGGGCTACCGTGCTGACGCCATCTGCCAGCCTGCGCCGACTTGCGGCTTGTCTTGCCATGGTGGCTGCATGCGCCACGCTCACGGCCACCACGGGACAACCCCTCGCCCACGCCGCCGACGGTCGCGAGATGCTCGAACACGCCATCGCCACGACCAAGGGCTCCTACCTGGTGTACAACTTCGGCGGCGGACACCCGATGCCGCTGCTCAACGGCGAGGGCGGCCGCTACGAGATGAACAACGGCGGCCATCTCATGATCATCAAGAATGCGTCGCAGCGGCTGCAGCCACACCTGCTGGTCGACACTCACACCGGTGACCAGGCGCGCTGCGAACACAATGCCGGGGCGCGCACCAACGAAGGGCTCTGGCAGGCATCGGAGATCTACGCACCGCTGCAGGCCTGGCAGCGAATGGGACAACCGACAATCGCGATCAACGCCAACTTCTTCGACGTGCGCCCGCAGAAGGGCGGCTCGTGGCGCTCGACCGGTTGCAGTTCGCCATTGGGCGCGTTCGTCGACAACACCCACGGCCAGGGCCGCGCCAACCAGGCGGTCACCGGCACCGTCGCCTACGCCGGCAAGCAGGGGCTGTCCGGCGGAAACGAGACCTGGACGTCGCTGACCACCATGATCATCCCGGCTGGTGGCGCGCCATATGTGTTGCGGCCCAGGGGCAGAGAAGACTACGACCTGGCCACTCCGGTGATCCAGGACTTGCTCAACAAGAACGCGAAGTTCGTCGCCGTCGCCGGGATCGGGCTGTTGTCGCCCGGCAACACCGGCCAACTTCACGACGGTGGCCCAAGTGCCGCGCGTACGGCGCTGGCCTACGCCAAGCAGAAAGACGAGATGTACATCTTCGAAGGAGGTAACTACACGCCGGACAACATTCAAGACCTCTTCCGGGGCCTTGGCAGCGATACGGCGATCCTGCTCGACGGTGGTGGGTCATCGGCAATTGTGTTGCGCCGCGACACCGGAGGCATGTGGGCCGGCGCGGGATCGCCGAAGGGCTCGTGCGACACCCGCGAGGTCCTCTGCGACTCCCACGAACGGGCGCTGCCCAGTTGGCTCGCTTTCAACTAGTAAGCGCCTGAGGCGTTTTGCGATCCAGGGGGCCGTAGCGGAAGACCAGCATGCTCACCGAGATCACGGCGGCGGCCAGTGCGAACACCGGCGCCACGGTCACCCTGGACATGGCGGCACCGAGCAGGGCGCCGCCGCACATCGCCGCGATCACACTGTAGCGCAGCAGGTTTCGGCCACCCGTGCCGCCGGCCAGCCGGCTCTCGGCGCCGATCGCGACGATGGTCGACGTCAACATCGTGGTGCTGAGTTCGCGAATGCCGAACTCCCGAGCGATCGCGTTCTGCAAGCCGAACGTCAGCGCGAGCCCACCGATGAGAAACAGCTTGGTGCTGTCGTGATAGCGCAGTACCCCGCTGCCAGCCAGTACCGACAACGTAGCCAGCACCGAGATCTCGGTCCCCAGCGCCGCGCTGATCCAGCGTCGTGGCTCACCACCGAGCGCCCGAGTCAACCGGCCGCCGATGATTGTGCCGATGACGAAGGTGACCACGGACACCACGCCGGCGACCAGGTCGATTCCCGACTGCGACTTCGGCACCAGGCAAATGCCGAGGAAGATCACGTTACCGGTCATGTTGGCCACGAACACATGCCCGAGGACCAGCACACTGATCGCGTCGGCCAAGCCGGTGGCGAAGGTCAGCAACAGCAGCGCGGCGATCGTCAACCGGTGATAGCCGGGCAAGCTGACGGCCATGTGACCCCTCGACAGGCCGGGGCTACAGCCGAGGCGTCAAATCCAGCGAGGTGATCGTCGTCATCCTGGTCACAAACCAGCGGGAGTTATCCCGCTTCATGATCAGCCGGTACGACAGATACTTCATTGCCGGAATGTTCTTGGTCAGCGGGCTGGTGGTCGTAGTGTTCGTGTACACGATGGCGACCGCATTGGGACCATCCAGCGATTCGACGGCCACGCCGGTGACCTCGGTGTTATTGGTGACCTTGGCTTGCTTGTTCGGCGCGACGATGCTGTCGACGAATTTCCGGTATTGCGCTCCGAAGTCACCGCTGAGGTAGACCGCCGCGCGATCGGCCAGCTTGTCCATGTTTTCCGGGGTATAGGTCCACAACGTGGTGATCGCGTTCGCCGCGGTTCGCGCCACGTCGAGCTTGACGGCGACGATCGCGCGATCAGCCAGGTAAGGCTGCAGGGTCGCGCCGGCAAATGCGGCGGAACCCACGAAAAGCGACACGACCAGTCCAGCGACGACTGCGGCGACTCGCTTGCCGCTGGGGCGTTTCACCTTGCCGGTCAGTCGCTTGAGGAACCCGACCTTGCGCCCGGCGCCATCAGCGGCGACCTCGGTGTTGGTGTCGGTGTCGGCGCCGTCGGCTTGTTCGGACTGATCCTTTGCTGCTGCCGCAGTGTCGTCGCCTCCAGGTGCCGCGTCCATCGACTCGATTGCTCGAGTTGCCTGATCGTCCAACTCGGCCTGGGAATCGGCCTCGGGGTCGGACGCGTCAGAGCTGGCCGCGGTCAGATCATCTGCAGCAGGTTGCTGATCTTCCACTGATTCCCTTCCTGCTTAGCCGTGGCAGCCCAACGGTTGGTGTTCTCGAAGACCTCTTTGCCATCGGCTGACTTGGAGGTGACTTCGGTGGCCACCAAAATGCTGGCGCTGCCATCGTCGTTCCACCGTTCCACGCCCGCGTCAAGGACCGTACCCTTGGCGGGTTCTGCTTGCGCGACCTGAAGCAGGATCTCGTTCGCCCTGTCGTGGTACTGCTTGGCGAAGTCGCCCGTCGCTTGCGCCAATATCCGTTCGACGTATTCGTTGGCGTGATAGGGGTCAACGGAGGTGAACTGGCCCATGAACCATTTCACGTAGTTGACCGCCTCGTGCTCCCGGTGCGCGGCCCGATCCCGCGACACGTGCGCCACCAGCATCAAGCTGGACAGCGTGATCGCCACCACCATCACCGCGGCAGCGGAAATGGCCGCGAGCGGGAACACCCACGGTCGCCTCGGCGGCAACGGGTGCGTGGGCAGCAGGAATCCCTCACCGGGGTGGAATCTGCGACGCGGACTCATTTTCCGTCCCCGGGCGGCTTAGGTTTGGTCAGTACCGTCAAGTCGTCAACGCGCCATTGGTCGTCGCGGTCCCTGGCGAAGCTGACCCGGACGGTTGCGCTGATGTAACGGATGTCGGGCGGTGTGCCACGGCGACCCTGCATGAACAACAGCATGGTCGCACGGTTCGGCGTCGCGGATTGGATAGAACTGCCCGTCACCCAGTATTCGTTGAGGACGGGGTGCCCCTTCGCGACGGTGTCCTGCTGCGCGGCCAACTGACCGCGGTACCTGTCGGTGGTCAGCGATTGTGCTCGAGCGAAGTCCTCACGCAACGTTTTCGGGTCGTACGTCAACATCTGGGAGACCATTTTCGGACCCTGCGTCGCAAGCTCTGCACAGGTTCGATCGGTTGCCTTGTCGTAGGAGTACACCACGGCATAGCTCACACCGGCACCGCCCACGCATAGCCCGGCCGCGGTGAGCAATGCCACCGCCGTCCAGCGCCGGACCCTGGCCGGCCGCTCGCCGGGATCGACGGTTCGCACCTCGGTGCCCAACAGCATGTCGGCGAAGGTGCGCCGGTCCGGGTCCCACAGCGGCCACAGCCATCCGACCATGAGCGGCACGGTGTCGGCCAGGTGAGCCAGGTCGCGCACCATCAGCCGCCACGGGCCGACGGCGTCTCCGTCATGGCGTACCACCGCGATTCCGCACAGGGCGCGTCCCAGGGTCCAACCGGTCAGGGCGGGCAGTAGCCACCGGTTGACCGACATCAGCAGGGTCACCAAGGCCAGGATGGCGACACACACCCACCACCATGCGCTGTCCGACGGCACGGTAAACGAGACCAGCGCCAGCGTCGCCACCACCGCGATGCCCGGCAGCACATCAACGGCGAATGCAGCCACCCGCAAATGCCATGGCGCCAACGCCTTCTCGGCTAGGGCGTGGACGGTCTCGGGGGTCTGGATCTCCTCGACCACCACCGTCACTTCGTCACCTGATCGAGTTTCGAAATCTTGTACTGGCCGTCCGTCGGTGTCATCCGAACCCGCAACCGGTAGCCCGTTTCCTGATCCTGCGCCTGATTGTTGGACATCCGGACGCGCAGGGCGACGATCACGTCTACCGATCCGTCGGGATTGTTTCGCTCGACCGCAGCCCGCATATCGGTCAACTGAACGTGCACATTGGCGGCCTGGTAAGCCTGAACGAGCATGCTGCTGTAGAGCACGGCCTGGGAGCGGTACTGATCGGTGCCGCAGTCGATGATCTTCTGTTCACTGGCGGCCATGGAGCTCGTATCCGGCGCCTGGGTGACCGCGACGCAGTCCTTGGCCACCTGAAGCGCTGCCGCGTTGTTGCGGGCTACTACCTCGCTCTGCCGGTGGGCGCGCAGCGCCAGATAGCCGCCCGCCCCGATGCCGCCGGCGACGAGCACCAGCGCCGCGCTGATACCGACTAGCCACCCACGGCCCAAACGCGACGGGCGCCGCTCGATGGTTTGGTCCTCACGTACGGTGTCGGAGGTGTCCGGACCGGCTTCGTCCTCCGATTCGGCTGAGTCCTCGTCCGTCGCCTCGGCGCTGTCCTGACCGGGCTCAGATTCCGCAGTCAGTTCACCCTCCGTGTCGGGGGTGGCTGAGCCGGTGTGGGCCGCGGATTCTGACGAGTCCTCGTCCGTTGCCTCGGGGCTCGGCGAATTATCCGCGTCGATGGGGTTCAGCCGGCTGGCGCCAGCATCTCCTTCCATCCGTCGTCTCCTGTTTTGGTCGAGTTTTCGACGGAGTATCTGACGCCGTCGGGCCCTACCAGTTCACCGCTCTGAGGGCTGTAGACCGCCGTGGGCGGCCCGCCCGGAGTGTAGACACAGGGGTTGGGCTGCTGTCCGTTGCACTGCACAGTACCCGAACCGGGCCGCTGTAGCGGGTCACTGACCGGAGGCGGCGTCCCGCCCGGAGGCAGTCGATCGGCCGGCGCCGGGTTCATGCCGTTATTGATCGACGGCGCCGGGATCACCAAGCCGGGCTTCACCGGCTGATCGCAGCGCGCCGCCGGTGCCGGGCACGTCAAGATCTGGTTGGGGTCGCCATACCAGGGATTGGTGCCCGCCGGAACGTACGGCTTCGGGTCGCGGCACTCCCGGGGCGTGGCCGCTCGCTTGCCTGGGACGTCGACACACGGGATGTTGCGTGACCCGCGCACGCTGTTGGCCGGGGTATCCATCGGAATCTTGCAGTACGTGCCTGTCGGCAACGGCTGCAGGCTGGTGTCGGCGAAAGAGCGCCACTCCGAGGCAGGGATGAACCCGGTCAGACACGGCGGCGGCTGGTTGATCGCCAACGCCAGGTCAAGGGCGGCCATGTTGGGGAAGGGTGCGGCCACTGTCTGCGCGATCGAAGCACCCTGTGGCAAGAACACCAGCACCTGCTCGACGCCCTTGTGGTAACGCTTGAGCAAGTCGAACACGACTTCGAGGTTCGCCAGCGTCTGCGGCAGCGAATCACGCACGTCGGTGAAGACCTCGTTCAGCTGGTCGGCGGTCGGAGCCGCTTGGGACAGAATGCTTTTCACGTTCTGGTCCCGTTGCGCGGTCTGCGCTGCCAGCGTGTTGAGGTTGTGTGCCCAGCGTTCGATCGCATCGCCCGAGCGGACCTGGCTGTCGATGACCGGTCCGGAGTGCTCGATGATGTCGTCGACGTCTTTGATCTGGGTGCGGAAATCACCGACGATTGCCTGCGTGGCGTCGACCAGCCGTTGCAGGGCAGGGCCCAAACCTCCCACGGCTTGCGCCGTCTCGTCGAGCAGCACGGGGATCTTGTCCGCCGGCAACACCTGAAGTCCGCGGTTAGCGGTATCCAGGGCGGGCCCGATCTCACTGGGCACCGTCCCCTTGGTGATCGTCTGGCCGGGCGAAAAGACCTTGCCGGGGTTGCCCGTCGACACCAGGTCCAGGTACTGCTCACCGACAGCCGATACCGAATGCACGTTCGCCGACGCATCGATCGGGATCTTGTAGCGGCTGTCGATGCTCATCGTCGCCTCGGCGCCGGTTGGCGTTGGCTCCACGTCGGTGACCTTGCCGATGGTGACGCCGCGATAGGTCACGTTGGCCGTGGGGTACAGGCCGCCCGATGCCGGCAGCTCCGCCTTGAGCGTGTATCGGCCGATGCCTGCCAGCGATGGAATCCGCAGGTAGTAAACCCCGAGGACCAACAGCGAGACCACTGTCAGCACCCCGAACACGATCAACTGGCGTTTGATGAAGGGAGTCAGCATTGCCGGTCGCCCCTTTCCACCAGCGGTCCGCCGGGCGCGTCGTTCGGGTTCGGCGTGTAGCGGACGTCGGGGATCATCGTCTCGGGATCGCGACCGAAGGACTGCTCGAGCGCGCGCAGGGCTCCGGAGAACCCGGTACCGGTGAGCAAGGCGTTGTCCATGGCGCTGAAGGTCACGTCAATCGTGGCCGACACGTTCTGATAGTCGCCGCGGAACAGCTTCGGCACGGTATCAATGTCGTACGGCTGGGTGAGAATCAGCTTCAGCGCGCCGAGCAGGTACTGCGAGCCGCGGCCGAGCTCCTTCAGCGGGCATTGCAGCGCTTGCAAGTCGGTATGCAGCGGGCCGCGTGCCTCCGACAGGTACTGGTCGGTCACCTGGGTGAGCTGTCCCACCGCGTCGACGGCGTTGATGAGCAGGTCGCGCGTGTCGGCGAAGTGCTTGATCAGCGGCGGGATGTCGGTCAGCACCCGGTCCAGCACGTCGGCTCGACGACCCACGTAGACCAGCAACCGGTTGGTGGAGTCGATAGCGTGGGTGATGTCATCGCGTTGCTGGTTGAGCTGGTCGGTAAAGGTGTCCAGCTTGGTAAGGAAGGCCCGAATCTGGTCGGCCCGCCCATGGAACACGTTGTAGACCTCGTTCTGGAGCACCTCCAGATTCGGGATGCCGCCACCGCGCAAAATCATCGAGATGCTGGCCAGTGTTTGCTCGGTGTTGGGATATGCGGAGGAGTTCTTCAGCGAAATGGTGCAATCTTGTTTGCGGTGCGGCGGCGGGCACAGCGGCTGCGGGGACGGGTCGGGCGGCAACGCGAGCTCCACATGCTGAGAACCAAGCAAACTGGTCTGTCCGATCTTGGCGATCGCGTTTCTCGGTAGCTTGACGCCCTTGTCGATGCCCAGCTTGAGGGTCGCTATCCAGTTCTCCAATCTGATGTCGCGTATCGAGCCCACCGTGACGTCGGCGACCATCACCTTGCTGTTGCCGTTGATCGCCAGTGTGTCGGGCACCTGCACATAGAGGACGTAGGACCCGTCCCCGGTGCCCGGACCACCCGGAATCGACACATTGGAGATCCCGCGCCAGCCGCACGAGCTCAGCATCAGCGCGACCAGCAGCAACGCCAATGTCTGCCAGGCCCGGTGACGGACGCGTCTCATCGCGCCCCTCGGTGCCCAATGGCTCGGCTTGCTCTTCGCGCCTACCGCGCTCATCGCGCCCCTCACTGACCCGCTCCTGCCTCAGCGGGAAGTGGAGCGCCTACCGGTGCGGGCGCCGCTGCCGGCCCGGGCGTCGGGGCAACCGGACCCGGGAGCACCCCTGGGGCGGGCGGCGGCGGCTGGATCGGCACCGGGGCCTGCAAACCGATCGGCGGCAACACCGGGTACTCGTCGTACGCATTCGGCGGTCCGGGTGGCGTCTGCAAGGTGGACTGAACGGGCGGGATGTCTGGGCCTCCCATGAGTTCGGCCAGCGACTCGGGGGTCATCAGGCCCGCCGTGATCGGCCCCACCTGCTGTCCCTGCATGCCGGGGGCGACAATCCAGCCCTGCTGGGTGTTGCGGTGCGACAACGGAGTATCCGGCACCCAGATCCCCGGGACGGTCGTGTCCTTGTACCCGTTCGGCGGCTGCAGCCGCGGCTCGGAGTAGGCGACCTGCTTGGGCAGCACCTCGGCGGTGCTGAAGAAGTTCACCCCGAACGGGAAGTAGTTGAACTTGATCGCATCCAGGATCGGCGCCAGATACTGCGCACAAAGCTCAGCGGACTCCTGATATCCGAGCCGGCTGGCGGCCTGAATCGAACTGCAGACGAATTGCATCGGGTTGGCGAAGGATGTGATCTCCGGGATGGCCACGACGGACCCGTGCGACGGATGGTAGATCTGGTTGACGTTCGACGCCGCCGTCGGCAGGACGTGCAAGGCGGTCTCCAAGCCGTTCAACGGCTCGGGCTGAAGCAGCGTGTTGGTCGCCTCGGCCAGGTTGTTGACGTCGTGAGTCAACACCTCGCGGTTCTTGTCGAGGAACGGCCGGATCGTCGTCAGCAAGCTATCGAACTGCTGCAACGCATTGGAAAGGGCTTGGTCGGAGCTGACCAGCCGGCCGGTGAGGTCGGCCAGGTTCTGGTTCAACGCAACGAACTGCTGGTCATCCTGGTGCAGCGCGTTGACGAACAGCGCCAAGCTGCGGACCACCGCGAAGAAGTCGCCACGGCCTTCGTTCAGTGCGGTCAGCGCCCGAGACAGGTTGTCCAGTGTGGTGTTGAACTGCTTGCCCTTGCCGGCGAGTCCGTTCGCGAACGATTCGAGGACCTCACCGAACGGTCCCGTGGGCTGCTGCGGGGTGGGGCCGAGCTTGTCGATGATGTTGGTGATGCTGTTGCGCAGCTCGTCCCACTCCACCGGTACCTGGGTGCGCTCGATCGGGATGACCGCGTTGTCGGCCAGCACCGGGCCACCTTTGTACGGCGGCTCCAATTGGATCGAGCGCGACGCCACCAGGGTCGGGTTGAGGACCACCGCCGAAGCGTTGGCCGGCACCTTGTACTGGCTCTGATAGTGGAAGGTGACCTTCATCTTGTCGCCAACCGCTTCGATGCTGTCGATCTTGCCCACTTGCAAGCCCATGATCTGGACCTTGTCGCCGGGGTACAGCGCATTTGCGGCAGGGAAATAGGCAACCACGGTGTTGTTGGTCAGCTTCTGGTAAAGCCGCCAGCCGACAAACGCTGCCACCAGGGCCAAGATCACGATCAGCGTTCCGACGATCACCGTCGCCCGCGTCATCCTCGGAAGCCGCAGATTGCGGATGTCAAAGACGGTGCTCAATTCTGGCTCCCTCCAGTCACACCGCTACCGCCGGTGCCTCCTGGGTTGATGTAGGGGTCGGGCAGCTGCGGCCCCGGCCCGGGCGGCGCGGGCGGACCCGGCGGCAGCCCCGGCGCGAATGTCGACGGCGGCGGTGTCGGGCCGGCCGGCGCCAGTTGCTCGGTTCGCGCACCCGGCGGTGCGTTCGGCGGCAGCGGCACCGGGGTGCCCGGAACGTCAGGCGGCGGGTCGCCCGGCCGCCCCGCGATCGGGATGCCCGGCGTCGGCGGCAGGCCATTCGGGTTCGGCGGGGACGCCTCGACGTCCAGCGGCGCCGGGAAGTTCGGACCGCCGAACGGGCCGAGAAGCGCTCCCGCGCAGGGCAGCGGGTTCCAGGGCCGCGGCAGCCCCTCGTCCCCGACGGTGACATTGCCGCCGGGATTGGCCGGCGTGTACGAGCAGGGTGAACCGGGCGGGACAGCCGGCCCCGGGTGCTCGGGCGTGCCCTCCAGCACACCCGGCGCCGGCGGCGGCGCGCCATTGGGGAACCGGGTGCCGTTGGGGTCGGGCCAACGGTATTCCGGCAACCCGGCGCTGCGCCAGAAATTCTCCGGGTCCAGGCCCCGCTTCTTGAACGCGGCGTCGATGAAGGGCTGCAGAATCTGCCCCGGAACCAGGTTGTGGATGACCACCTTGAAGAACGGTCCCGACGCGATGGACTCATTCAGCGACGGGAGGAATCCGCCGACCATCAGCAGCCCGTTTGCCAGGTCGTCTTTGCGCTCAACCAGGATGTCGCTGACCTGACGTAGCTGCTCGAGCACATGGTTGAGGTTCGGGTTGTCGTTGATCAGCCCCTGCACCTGGGCCGAGAACGAAGCGACGTTGGCCAGTAGTGCGTCGATGGCGCGCCCGCGTTCGTTGAACGCGGCGATCAACGTCTTCGCGTTGACCAACAGCCGGTCCACCTGCTGGCTGCGGTCCCCGAGGATGCTGGCCACCTGGTTGGCCTGCGCAAGCAGGTGCTTGATCTCCTGGTCGCGCTTGCCGATGGTGTCGGAGAACTTGGCCACGCCCTCGAGGGTGGCGCTCAGATGCGGGTAGGTCTGGTCGATGGTCTGCGACAACACATGCAGCGACTGCTTGACCGTGTCGATGTCCCAGCCGGTGGCCGCCTTGGTGACGTCGAAGAAGGCGTCGTAAATCTGGTACGGAGTGGTGCTCTGGCCCAACGGCAATGTGCCCCCCGGCCGCAGCGGCTGGTTGCCGCGCGCCTCGATCTCGAGGACCTTCTTGCCGAGGATGGTGTCGGTGCGGATCGCCAGCCGGCTTTCGGTGCCGATGACGTTGGTGCCGACCGAGAATTTGATCTTGATGTGGTCACCGTCGATCGACAGGGCCTCGACCTTGCCGACGTCCATGCCGGCGATGCGCACCTTGTCACCCTTGTTGAGACCACCGGAGTCGGTGAACTGCCCGTAGTAGCTCGGCCGTGCGAACAACATGGGGACGCTGGTGAAGCTCTGGCCGACGGCGACGACGATGATCATCACCACGATGCCCATGAGGCCGATACGAAGCCGATTGGGAGGTTCCAGCGTTCTCATTGTGGCGTGCACCTACCCGTCGGCTGGGTGAAGAGCCGGACCGTGCGCACCGGCCCGCCGGGCTGCAGCCCATTGATTCTGAGGCTGATGTCGCAGGAGTAGAAATTCACGAAGTCCCCGTAGGACCCGATGGTGCGCCCGATCATGTTCAGCGCGGTCGGGACCTTGTGCAGGAAGTCGTTCAACTCCTGACGCTGGTCGATGAGCGGCTGCTGGACGGCATCGAGGTAGTTGACGGTCTTGTGCAGCAGTGCGCGGTCCTCGGCCAGCAGATCGGCCACGGTTCCGGCGGCGTTGCTGATGTGCACGATGCCGTCCGCCAACTGGGTACGGTGGTCCTTCAACCCGGTGATCAGCACCTCCAGGTTGTTGACCGTCTGATCGAAGTCCTTGCGATGGCGAACCGTGGTATCCAGCACGGCGTTCAAGTTCTTCACCACCTCGCCGATCGCCTGGTCGCGTTCGGCGATCTGTGAGGTCAGCTGCGCGGTCTGGTCGAGAATGTCGTTGATGGTGCCGCCCTGGCCCTGGAACACGGTGATGAGCGCCGAGGCGATGGTGTTGACCTTGTCCGGGTCCAGCGCCCGGAACACCGGCTTGAAACCGCCGATCAGTGCGTCGAGGTCGAGCGCCGGCGACGTGCGCGACAGCGGAATGAACCCACCCGGCCGCATGACCCGGTCGCTGCCCTCGCCGTCACCGCGCTTGAGTTCCAGGTAACGATTGCCGATCAGGTCGAGGTAGCGGATCTGCGCCGTCGTCGATTGGTAAAGGGGTATCGAACGGTCGACGTCGAAATCCACCCGGACCCGTTTGCCGCCGTCGACCAGCGACACATTTTTGACCTTGCCGATCTCCACCCCCGAAGCGCGGACGAATTGTCCGGGCCGGAGCCCGCTGACGTTGCTGAACTCAGCGGAGTAGCCGTAGGTGCGGTCGAAGCGGATCTGACCGAAAACGATGACGATCATCACGCTGAACAGCACCAGCACCAGTGCGAAGGCGCCGAGTTTTATTACAGTACCGGTGATTTTCATGGGTTGATCGTGTTGTCCCCTACTTGACGGCCCCAGACGTATTCGATCGCGTAGGGCGAACCGGTCTCCAGGTGGTTATAGGGAGCGATGCTGTTGCCGGTGTCCATCACCAACTCGGGTGCCGGCCAGAAGTCGTGGGTGATGTGCTGCCAGCAGCCCGGCGCACCGCCAGGGCCGCCATGCGCGTTGACCCGCGGCAGGTTTTCCGGATACATGTATGGATTCGGCGCTCCGCCGACCACCCCGGCGGCCAGCCCGCCGATCTGTGAGAGCAGCAGCGGCACCAGCGACGTCGGGTTCAGCATCAATCCCAACCCGGACAGCAGCTCGCTGTGAGTGGCCAGCGAGTAGCCGTTGCCGCCGAGGAACGTGGCGGCCTTGGGCTCGATGTCGTGGTAGTTGCGCAGCGTACAGAACAGCTCCGGGCTGTAGGTGTCCAGCAACTGAGCACTGGGCACCAGGTCGGCGGCGCCACGCGCCAGATACGGGCCACCCCGGCCAAAGACGTCCGCTCCGGTGTTGCCGAACCCGACCGCCGCCAGCAAAGCGGCATCCAATTCGCGCTGGTGCTGGTTGAACGTGCGCGCCGTAGGCACCGAATTGTCAAGGAAGTCAAACAAATCCGGCGATGCGTTGGCGTAGACGTCGCCCAGCGCCGCCAACTGCTGAATGTCGCGGCGGGCCTGCGGCATCCGCGGGTTGACATCGTCGAGGATCGCGTTGGCGTTGACGATCGATTGCCCGAAGCGATCGCCCAATCCGGTCAGCGCCTGGGCGGCCGCGCTGAGCGTCAGGTTGAGCTTGACCGGGTCCACCTTCTCGGCAATCGAGGTGATGGTCTGGAACAAGGTATTGATCTCGGTGGTCACCCCGACGGCATTGATGACGCTCTTGGGGGTGAGATGCCCCTTCGAGATGACGTTGCCACGGTCGTCTCTCGGCGTCGTCAGCGACACATACTTGCCGCCGAACACCGTGGTCGCCTTGATTTGCGCGTTGACGTTCTCCGGTACCAGCGAGAGGTACTTCGGATTGACGTTCAAGACGAACTTGGCGGCCGGTTTGCCGTCGCGCGTGATCTCCGAGATGGTGTCGACCCGGCCGATCTGCACACCGTTGTAGGTGACCTTCGAGCCGGGATCCATCACCAGGCCGGCTCGATCGGAAAACATCGTCAGCTTGACCTTCGGGGTGAAATCCCCACGAAACTGCAGGTACACCAACACGAATATGACAAGCGCGAGTACCAGAAAGACAACACCCGCCGTCTTGTACGGCGGGTCGCTGACCTTGTTGACCTTCGCCGGCATCGTCATGGCGCTACACCGTCAGTGCGAAGTTGGGGTCGACGCCGTAGAGCGCCAACGCGGCGGACAAGACGACCACGGGTATCGAGACCAGCGAGAAACGCATCGATCGGCCGACGGCCTCGCCGACACCGACGGGGCCGCCGCCGGCGCTGTACCCGTAGTAGCAGTGACTGACCATCACCACCGCGGTGATGATGATGGCCTCCAAAAATGACCAGAAGACGTCGTCAGGGCGCAGGAACGTCCGGAAGTAGTGGTCGTAGGTGCCGGTCGACTGTCCGTAGAGCACCGTCGTGGTGATCTGCGGGGAGAGGAACGCCATGATCATGGCCATCGCATAAAGCGGGATGATCACCGTCAGCCCCGCCAGGATCCGGGTGGTAGCCAGGAAGCAGATCGACTTGATGCCCATCACTTCCAGGGCGTCGATCTCTTCGCTGATCCGCATCGCACCGAGCTCGGCGGTGGCACCGGCGCCGACCGTTGCCGCGATGGCCACACCGGTGACCACCGGCGCGGCGATGCGGACGTTGATCAGCGCGGAGAAAAAGCCGGTGAACGCCTCCACCCCGATGTTCCCCAGCGACGCGAATCCCTGGATTGCGACCAGCGAACTGCCGGACAACGTGACGAAACCGACGATCGCGGCGGTGCCGCCGACGACGGCCATCGCACCAGTGCCCATTCCGATCTGAGCGATCAGCCGCAGGGTTTCCTTGCGATAGCGGCTCAGGGCAAACGGGATGTTCCCGAGACTGACCAGCGTGAACCAGGCCAGCCGGCCGGTCGTGTCCAGCCCGCGGACCGCCGCACCGCCATATCGGTTCAGATTGGCGACGGCCCTGGGGAATCGGGCGCGCAATACCGCGGAAGTCGCCATGTCAGTGCCCCGTCCCGAACCGGACGCCGACCGTGGTCAGCACCACGTTGACCGCGAAAAGCGCGACCACGCAGAGCACGACGGTCTCGTTGACAGCGGTACCCAAACCCTTGGAGCCGCCCCGGACGGTCAGCCCGCGGTAGCAGCCGACCAGCCCGGCGATCAGCCCGAACGTCGCCGCCTTGACCATCGCGATGACGACCTCGGGCAGGCCGGTAATGGTGGTGAGAGTGGCCAGGTACGCGCCGCCCGACACGTTCTGCAGATAAACACCGAAAAGATAACCGCCCACCAGCCCAACGGTGATCACCATGGCGTTGAGCAACGTGGCGATGAGCGTCGCGGCAATGACCCGGGGAACGACGAGCCGGTGGATGGGGTCAATGCCCAGCACCTCCATCGCGTCGATCTCCTCACGGATGGTGCGGGCACCCAGATCGGCGCAGATGGCGGTCGACCCGGCGCCGGCCACCACCAGCACCGTGACCTGTGGGCCGAGCTGGGTGACGGCCCCGATCGCGGCGCCGGCACCGGAGAGGTCAGCGGCACCGAACTGGGCCAGCAGCACGTTGAGCGTGAAGATCAGCAGGACGGTGAACGGCACCGAGACCAAGATGGCCGGCAGCAGCGCGACCCGCATGATGAACCAGCACTGCAGGATGAACTCGCGCCATTGGAACGGCCTGCGAAACAGCGCCTTTCCGGTCAACACACACATCCGGAAGAATCCGCCGACGAGTGTGAGGGGCGTTTCCACTTGGTCACGTAGGTAGCCCAGCAGGTGCGGACGCGTCGAGGTCGTCGTCACTGTCGCCTCCTCACCATGGGACCGCTCGGGTTGCGGCGTAACGGCCGATCATGTCGCACGCCTTCCTCCTTGCCCCATCCCTAGGTGTGTGACCGTCGGCTCCCTACCTGCAGGTAGTAACGGAGACCACAGGAATGTACCTGATGGCCGTCGGCGTGTGAACCGCATCCTCACAATTAACCCTTCGTCAACAGCGGGCAACCCGCAAAGGTCCTGTCAGTCGTCCTCTCTTTTCGTTTAATGCATTGGCACAGGACGGTTTTCGAAGCTCCTCCGAGCTCCGTAGCGCAATCGCAATTCGGTTTTGAGCACCTTCCCGGCAGGGTTGCGGGGCAGTGCCTCGACGATCTCGAGCGCCTTGGGGTGTTTGTAACGCGCGAGCCGCTCGGTCAGGTACTCAGTTAGGTCTTCGATCCGGAGGGGGGCGTCCGTTACAGCCGCGATCGCAACCGGCACCTCGCCCCACTTTTCGTCGGGCCGGCCGATCACCGCGACTTCGGCGATGCCCGGGTGGCCGGCCAGAACGTTTTCCACCTCGGCGCAGTAGATGTTCTCGCCGCCGGAGATGATCATGTCCTTCTTGCGGTCGACCACCCAGACGTAGCCGTCGGAGTCCATCCGGACGAGGTCCCCGGAATGAAACCAGCCGCCGGCGAACGCTTCCGCGGTGGCCTGCGGGTTGTTCCAGTAGCAGCTCATCAATGTCGGTGCGCGGTAGACGATTTCGCCCACCTCACCGACGGGTACGTCGTCCATCTGGTCGTCGACCACGCGGGCGGCGACCGTGGGGATCACCTTGCCGACCGAGCCGCGCTTGCGGATCGCGTCTTCGCCGAGCAGCATGCAAGTGACCGGCGACATCTCGGTCTGGCCGAACGCGGCCAGAATCTGCGTTCCGGGAAAGACCTCCGACATCTGCCGCAGCAACGCGTCCGGCGCCGGTGCGGCGCCCCATGACATTACCCGCAATTTCAGGTTGCGCGGCCTTGCCTGCTGCTCGGCGCACACCGCCTGCCATTGCGCGGGCACCAGAAAGATCCCGGTGACCCGCTCCGCGGCCAGCACGTCGAGCAGTTGACCGGGATCGAACGCGCCCAGTGGGTACAGCACTGTGGGAACACCGAGCAACATCCCGGTCAGCATGTTGCCGATCCCGGCGATGTGGAACAGCGGAACCCCGATGAAACCGACGTCGCTGCCGATGTTGGCGCCGCTGGTGTACAGCGCGGTTATCGCCTGCCCGGTGAGATTGGCGTGCGTGAGCACCGCGCCCTTCGGCCGGCCGGTGGTCCCCGAGGTGTACATGATCAGGGCCGGCGAGTCGTTCGGGATGTCGACCGGTCCGGGCGGGCCCCCGGTCTCGTTGATCAGGTCGTCATAGCCAAGCACGGTGTCGTCGGATGCGCCGCCGGCCACCACGATGGTGTCCACCAGCGGCCGGATGGAGCGGACACCGGTGGCTACCGGCGCCAGCACCGCCTCGGTGATCAGCACCCGAGGTGCGCAGTCCGCCACCAGCACGGCGATCTCGGTCGGGGTGAGCCGGAAATTCAGTGGCACCGCGATGGCCCCGAGCATGTTGGCCGCCAGCACCGACTCGATGAACTCGGTGCGGTTGAGCATCAGGATCATGACCCGGTCGCCGAAGCCGACCCCTCGACGGCTCAGGGCGCCGGCCAGCGCGGTGACCCGATAGCGCAGGTCAGACCACGTCACAGTGTGACCCAGAAACCGGAGTGCGGTCGCCTCGGGCTGCATCAGGGCATGCCGCTCGAGCTGGTTGACCCAGTTTTGCCGCCGGGCCAGATAGGGCTGCTCCAGGCCGGCTGCGGCCTGGCTCAGATGACTGGCCAGTTGCGCGGTCAACTGTGCGATCCCTTCACTCCTGCACCGCTTGCGTCACGCTGATATTTGATAAAACATGGTGTTATCTGGGTCACATTAACGGGCCCAGTGGCCCTAAAACAAGACCTGCAAAGTCCCGCCAAGCCCCCGAAAGTCCTGGCAGGCCGCATGAACGCTCCGCTATCCGCCCGGCCGCGAAGCCGGCGGCCACTGCGCCGGGCGCAGTTATCCGACGAGGTGGCCGGCCATTTGCGGGCGGCGATCATGTCGGGGACCCTGCGTCCGGGCACGTTCATCCGCCTCGACGAGACCGCGGCCGAACTGGGGGTCAGCATCACCCCGGTTCGTGAGGCCCTGCTGAAGCTGCGCGGCGAAGGCATGGTGCAGCTGGAGCCGCACCGTGGTCACGTGGTACTGCCGCTGACCAGGCAGGACATCGAGGACATCTTCTGGCTGCAGGCCACCATTGCCAGGGAGCTTGCCGCCGCGGCGACCGCCCGGATCACCGACGTGGAGATCGAGGAGCTGAGCCGCATCAACGATGGGCTGGCCGCTGCCGTCGGGTCCGGTGACGCCGAGACCATAGCGACGCTCGAGTTCTCGTTCCATCGCATCTTCAATCAGGCGAGCCACCGAATCAAGCTGGCCTGGTTCCTACTGAATGCCGCCCGCTACATGCCGGCGCAGGTGTTTGCCGCGGATCCGCGATGGGGCGCGGCCACCGTGGACAATCACCGACGGCTGATCGCGGCGCTGCGCCGCCGGGATGCGGCCGCGGTCGCCGAGCACACCGTCTGGCAATTCACCGACGCGGCACGACGACTGACCGAAACGCTGGACCGCAACGGAATCTTCGGCCAATCCGATCGGGTTGCCCCGTCTTCCTAGCCGGTGGCCAGGTTCTCGGCGCGCTGTTTGAGGTTCTCGGCGAGCTGCTCGAGGACATTGTTCAGCAGCATTTTCACCATGGGCGCGGGCACCGGCAGGCTGGGCTCGACGTCGATGTCCACGGTCAGCAAGCTGTTGGCGCCGGTCTCCACCACGCTGAACAACTGCTCCTGCTTGATAAAGAGGTCACCTTGCTGCATGACCGTTTGGATCTGGTTGTCACCCGGGTAATACACGGCGTGGATATAGATGCCTTCGAAGCCTTGGACGGCGGTGTCGAGCCGCACCTGGCTGGGACGCCCGTCGTCATAGCGGTGCAGCACCCAGGCGCCCTTGATCCCTTCGTTCCATTCCGGGTACCGCTCGATATCGGCGACGATGCCCATGATCGCCGCGGCGTCCGCGCTGACCTCGACGGTCTTGCTCAAAACTGGCATTGGCGAAGCATACCGGCGGGCACTGACCGCGCCGGTTGGGGCCTGATTTCGGGTGTGGCCCGGCCTATTTCACGCGGGTTTCACGCCGGCTTCACGCAAGCCTCACGCAAGCCTCACGCAAGCTGCTGCAAGCAATGAGCGGATGGCGTCGGGGATCGGGACGGGTTTGCGACTGGTCCGGTCGACGTAGACGTGTACCCAGTGCCCCAGCGCGGTGATCGGCTGCGGCCGGTCGCTGTCGGTTTGCTGGCCGGCTTTGAACACGCCGAGCCGGTAGGTGACGCTGCTTCGGCCCAGGCGGGTGACCGCCAGGCCCACCACCAGCTGTTCCGGGAAATGCAGTTCGGAGAAGTAACGACAGCCCGACTCGGCGACGATGCCCAGCGAAGGCGTGGTGAGCGGGTCGAGGTTGGTACCCGTGTTGATCCAGGCGTTGATCGCGGTGTCGAAGAGTTGGTAATAGACGGCGTTGTTGAGGTGACCGAACATGTCGTTGTCGGCCCAGCGGGTGAGCACCGGCCACAGCACCGGGAAGTCGGCGCTGGTGAGATTCTGCGGCGCAGGCATTTCGGGCGCCGACGGCACCGACCGGTCCGGCGATATTGAGGCCATGGTTGTATTCCAACATGTTTCGCATCCGCGGAGCGGTGCTCGAGCGGATCGGGTCGCCTCGCCCGTACGTCGAGTCACGGCCGATCAGCGTGGCCGACCTCGATCTGGAAGCGCCCGGCAGCGACGAGGTGCTGGTCCGCGTCGAGGCCGCCGGCGTATGCCACTCCGATCTGTCGGTGGTCAACGGCAACCGGGTGCGGCCGGTGCCGATGTTGCTCGGCCATGAGGCCGCGGGAATCGTCGAGCAGGTCGGTGACCGGGTTGACGACCGGGTTGACGACCGGGTTGACGAGGTAGCCGTCGGCCAGCGAGTCGTGCTGGTGTTCCTACCGCGGTGCGAACACTGTCCGGCATGCGCGACCGAGGGCATGACACCGTGCCAGCCGGCCGGCGCGGCCAACGCGGCCGGAACCTTGCTGGGCGGCGCTATCAGACTCAGCCGCGAAGGCCACCCGGTGTACCACCACCTCGGCGTCTCGGGATTTGCCACCCATGCCGTGGTCAACCGGGCCAGTGCCATCGCGGTACCCGACGACGTGCCGGCGCAGGTGGCGGCCCTGCTCGGATGCGCGGTGCTGACCGGCGGCGGCGCCGTACTCAACGTCGGTAACCCGCGACCGGGACAGTCGGTCGCCGTCGTCGGACTCGGGGGTGTCGGGATGGCGGCGGCGCTCACCGCACTGACCTATCCCGACGTCCGTGTCATCGGTGTCGATCAGATACCTGAAAAGCTTTCTGCTGCAACCAAACTCGGCGTTCATGATACCTATACCCCGCAGCGGGCCACGGATGCCGGGGTGAAAGCGGACGTGGTCGTCGAGGCTGTCGGTCACCCTGACGCGCTGCAGACCGCGATCGCACTGACCGCCCCGGGCGGCTGTACCGTCACCGTCGGGCTGCCGCCCCCGGACGCGCGGATCAGCATCTCGCCGTTGGGTTTTGTCGCCGAGGGCCGCTCGCTGATCGGCAGTTACCTCGGTTCGGCGGTCCCGCGGCGCGACATTCCCCGGTTCGTGTCACTGTGGCGGTCCGGCCGGCTGCCGGTGGAATCGCTGGTGTCGTCGACGATCCGGTTGGACGACATCAACGCGGCGATGGATCATCTGGCCGACGGCGTGGCGATCCGCCAGCTCATCACGTTCTGACTCTGCGGGCTCACGCCGGCACTAGCCCCACCACTGCGTGTCGCTGAGCAGTGTCTCGACCGGCTCGACTGAGCCGTAGGGGATTCCGGCCGCTTTCAGCGCCTGACGCTTGAAGGCCCGGGCGGTCAAGCTGAGCACATGCCGCACCGGGCTGATCGCGCGATTGAGCCCCCAAGGCCACTTGTCGCCCCACAGTGCCACCTCACCCGACCGGTACTCGAGCGCCTCGAGCACCCGATCGCGAACGCGATCGTCTGCCGCTAACGCCCCGGCGCTGACGGCCAGGCTCTGGCCCCATGGGCGCGACTCGGTCAATCCGGTCTCCAGGTCCGCGGCCCGGGCCCCGAGGATCTGCAACGGCCGGGTGCCGCCGCCCCCTGGCAGCAGCACCGTCACCTCCCAACCGGCCGTCACCCGGTCGTACAACCAGCCCCCGGCGGCGTGCACCACGTCGACGGTGCTGGTGGCGACCACCTCGAGCCGATAACGCAGACACTCCGTGTCGGTCCGCGGCCCTCGGGTCGCAGCTGTTGCCAGGTAATCGCTGATGCCGTAAGCGGGAGTGATCATCGGTTCATTCCTTGTGCGTGGGCCCACCTGCGGACCGGTGGCTTGCCGCTGCTGTCAGGGGTGTCCGCCGCACCGGATGGCCCACCGGGACCGGCCGGGTTTCGGCGAATCGGGTGACACGGCCCACTCGACAGCGTGACACTTTCGCGCAAATTTGTAAAGCTTGCGGGGCGGTCAGGACCCGCGGCGCGCGGCAAGTTCGGCCAGAACTTCCTCGGTGTGCTGGCCCAGTGCGGGCGCCGCCCAGCGGGGCTCCCATGGCGTGCCGTGGAAATCCGCCGGCGTGGCCACCATCGGCACGCTCGATTCCCCGTCCGGCACCTCGACGATGCCGCCCGCGGCGTGGAACTGCTCGTCGGCGACGACGTCCTCGATCGTGTTGACCGGGGACCAGAAGAAATCCGGTTCGGCGGCGAAGGCTTCCGCCCATTCGGCAAGCGACTTCGTTGCGAAGATCTCGTCCAGCGCGGCGATCAGCGGCACGGCGTTGGCGGCGCGGGCGCGGGCATCGCCATACCGCGGATCGGCCAGCCATTCCGGCCGCCCGACAACACGACACAACGCGGGCCAGTGCCGATCCGCCTGCAGCCCGACGATCCAGAACCGCCTCCCGTCGCCGGCGGTGTAGTTGTTCATGCACGGGTTACCCATCGACTCGCGTTGTCCGACCGCGATCGGCTGGCCGGTGAGCAGATAGGTGTTCAGGTCGAAGCTGACCGTGTAGGCGCCCTGGCGGTACAGCGAGGTGGTCACCAGTTGACCGGTTCCGGTGCGCTCACGCGCGAGCAGTGCTGCGCAGACGGCGGCCGCCAGGGTCATGCCCGCCGAGTGATCACCCATGCCGCCGCGCTGGAACGGCGGGGTGCCGCCCGGCGGGGTGAGCAGATCGGCCACACCGGCGCGCGCCCAGAACGCCGCTACGTCGTAAGCGGCGCGGTCGGCGTCTGGCCCGGTTTCGCCGTATCCGGTGATCAGCCCGTAGACCAGACGGGGGTTGTGGCCGGACACCGCCTCGAAGTCGAGCCCCAGCCGTTGCAACGCGCCGGGGCGCACATTGGTCACGAAAACGTCTGCATCGGTGAGTAATTCGAAGGCAGCGCGGCGATCGGCAGCGGTAGTGAGGTCCAGCACGACGCTGCGCTTGGAACGGTTGTCCATTTCGAAAGGCGGGTTGACCCCCAGATCGCATCCCAGCATCCGGCCGAACATCCGGCCCGGATCGCCGGTCGGCGGTTCGATCTTGATGACGTCGGCGCCCCAGTCGGCCAGGATCGCGGCCGTGGCCGGCCCAGCGACCCAGACCCCAAGCTCGACGACTGTGATGCCTGCTACCGGTCCCGCCATGGCTCATTCCTACCGTGGCTCGTCCGCCGGAGTTTCTCCGGGACCGAAGCAGTAACGGCAATCCGCGGGGGATACCGGCGGGCCACCGCTTACGCTTACCTGACAGCATGACGTCGCCGGGGTTCGCGGTCCGCCAGCAGTGCGTTCGCAACCCCGCACTTGGCAGACGCGGCTCGCGGCGACGCGGTCACCATGGCCGCGGTGCGGGTGCCCACGTTGGGAGGAGCCTCATGAGTCTGGTGGCCGGACATGGTCCCCTCAGCCGGAACCCGGCCGGACACTTCTGTCCGCCGATACCTACCAACGTCGTCTACATCGAACCGCATCTGCGCCGGATCCAGGCATTCCGCAATGGGCGGCTGGTCATCGACACCGAGCGGGCGCTGCTGGTACATCGGCGCGATCACCCGCTCAGCTACGCTTTCCCGTCCGACGAGGTAGGCGACCTACCGACCGAACCCGAATCCGAAGCCCCCGGCTACGTTCGCGTGCCGTGGGATGCCGTCGACACCTGGGTGGAAGAGGGCCGCAAACTCGTCCACTATCCGCCTAATCCGTACCACCGGGTCGACTGCCGCCCAACCACGCGTCACCTCAACGTCTCTCTTGCCGGGACTGCGCTGGTGGACACCCACGACACGGTGATCGTTTTCGAGACGTCGCTGGAACCGCGGCTGTACGTGGAACCTTCGCAGGTGCGCACCGATCTACTGCGGAAGTCGGACACGTCGGGCTACTGCAACTACAAGGGCGTCGCGACATACTGGTCCGCCGTCCTGGACGACGTCTTCGTCGAAGACGCCGCGTGGAGTTATCCGGATCCGTTTCCGGAAAGCTTGCCCATCAAGGGATTGCTCAGCTTCGACGACACCCGCATCGATGTCATCGCGGAGCTGCCGGGCCATGTTCTCGGGGCGACAAGGGTGCTGTGATCGGCGATAAGGGGTTAGGCGGCATCGATCACCACAGTCCGGAACCGCTCGATGCTGTCCAGCACATGACCGAGGCTGTCGCCGGGCAGCCCTACGTGCACCCAGGTAACACCAAGGGCTGCAAGCTTTTCCAACCCGGACAGGTAAGCATCGGCGTTGAAGTCGTCACTCGCCGGGCTGCCCCCGTCGGCGTTGGTGAAAGTGATGTCGATTGCCGACCAATCCCGGCCGGCCGCGTCGCAGTCGCGCCGTAAGTCCTCGATACCGTCGGCAAGCCGGTCCACCGAGTCGATGGCCGCGGTACCCGCGGTCTGGGCCAGCCGCGCGGGCGCGGGGAACGGGCACCAGCCGTCACCGTAGCGGGCGACGCGACGGCGGGCCGCCTTTGTGTTGCCGCCGATCCAGATCGGCGGCGGGCTGAGCGGTCTGGGATGCGCGGTGATGCCGCGCGCGGTGAAATGCCTTCCCGCAAAAGATATGTCATCGCTGGTCCACACCGCGCGGATGACCTGCAGCGCCTCCTCGAACAGCTCGGCACGCTCGTCGTAGTCGACACCCAGTGCCGCGAATTCCCGTTTCAGATATCCCACGCCGACCGCCAGCGTGAACCGGCCGCCGGACAGCAGGTCCAGCGTTGCGCCGGACTTGGCCACCAGGAACGGGTTTCGGTACGGCAGCACCACGATGTTGGGAATCAGCCGCAGCGTCGTGGTCCGTGCGGCGGCAAAACCCAGGGCGACAAACGGATCCAACGCGTCATGGCCGCCCGCTTGAAGCCAGCGCTGTGACGGGGCCGGGTGGTCGGTGAAGCCGAACCCGTGAAAGCCGGCGTCTTCGGCCGCCGCGGCTATCGCCGCGATACTGGCCCCGGACAACAGCTCCGGGTTGTAGGGATGACTGTGCATCGGGTGGGTGACGGCGAAGCGCATACCGCTAGAACCGGGACCGGGCGTCGATCGCCGTGTCGGTGGTGCGCAGCGGCCGGATCATCGCCTCCTGGGCAAAGGAGGCGATGAGTCCGCCCTCCTCGGTGTGCACGGTGCCGCGGACGTACGACATCCCGGCGCCGACCTGCGTGCTCTCGTGGGTGTAGAGCAACCAGCCGTCCCAGCGCACCGGTTCGTGAAAAGCCACCGAGATCGTCATCGGCGCGGTGGACACGGTCAGATGCGCCTGGCTGGTACCGATGCCCCGGTGCGCCCGCATGGTGGTCGAAATGCCCAGGTGGCCAGTGAAGTACCCAACCAGCGCCTTGGCCAGGTCGTCACGGGCCGGGATAGGGTCGTAGCGCAACCACGCGTACAACTCGGGCGGTCCCACCTCGTCCGGACTGTTGACGTCCACCACGTCGACCAGTCGCAGCACGCGTCCGATCATAGGCATCTGCGAGACGTTGGCGTCCGCGGGCGCCCCGACGCCGGGCCGCGGCAGGTGATGGCGGATCACGTCGCCGGTGGGGACGTCGGCCAGGACCGTCATGGTGATGCAGCGCCGGCCGTCCTGCTGCGCCGAGACGACGGCGGTGGCGGTGGACCGGCCCTCGTGCACGACGTCGAGGAGCAGCTCGACCGGCGGACCGACCGCGACGGCGCGGGAAAACACCGCGTGCGCCGAACGCACCGACTTGCCGTGGAATCGCTTGGCCACGGCGACGATTGCCTGTGCGAGCACCTGGGTGCCCTCCACCACCCGTCGGTCGTCCTGCCCGGCGATGCCGGTGTCGGCGCTGAACCGATCGGCGCCCTGGGCCCGTACCTCGAAGAGCTCGAGCAGCCGATCGACCGACCATTGGGCCTGTTCAGAATCTGTCGTCAACTGCGTTCACCTCTTGCTCGCGACGCCAACCCACGGCTCAGCGTGACACTTTGCGCCTATTTTGTAAAGCTTCTCAGGTGGCCCCGCGTCCGCGGGCCACCGGTCGAAACCACGTGACACTTGGCCGATGTTTTGTAAAGTTTGAGGCATGAGCCAGGCGTTTGGGACAACAGCTGCCACCGACACCGACAGTTTGACCCGTCAGCGGATCCTGGCGGCCACCGCGGAGGTGCTCGCCCGCAGCGGCAAGACCAAGCTCAGCCTCTCGGAAGTCGCTGCCCAGGCCGGAGTGTCGCGTCCGACCCTCTACCGCTGGTTCGCTTCCAAAGAGGAGTTGCTCGCCACATTTTCGCGCTACGAGCGCCAGAAGTTCGAAAGCGGACTGGCCGACGCGACGGCCGGGCTCAGGGGCGTCGAAAGGCTGGATGCCGCATTGCGTTTCATCGTCGACTACCAGTACTCCTACTCGGGGGTGCGGATGGTCGATGTCGAACCGGAGTTGGTCATCGCGCAGATGTCCGGTGTCATACCCGAGATGCGTGCCGGCTTGCAGCGGCTTCTTCCGGGCCCCAATGCCGCGGTGAAGGCGGCGACGGCAATACGAGTCGCGATCTCGCACTACATCGTTCGAAGCGACGACGCCGACGAGTTCCTGGCTCAGCTGCGCCATGCCGTCGGCATCAAGGGAACCGACTAAAACTAAAGCCCCGCCAACCGAGCCGCTACTCGAACAACACCGCCGCGTTGAGATAGCCGGTCGGGTCCAGCGCCGCCTTGAGGGTTCGCATGACGGCGATATCGGCGGGCTCCCGGGACATCCCCAGGTACCGGCGCTTGCGGCTGCCGACGCCGTGCTCCGAGCTGACGTTGCCGCCGCACTCGGCGATCAGTCCCATCAGCTCCGGATACAGCGCAGGTTCGCGGTCCGGCGGCAACCGCAGCACGTTGAGGTGCAGATTGCCCTCACCGATGTGGCCGAACAGGACCGGCAGTGCGTCGGCAACATGAGCGTGGATCAGACTGACCGCATCCCGGGCAAATCTGCCGATCACCGGCAACGGCAGCGAAACGTCGATCTTCATCGGTGGCCCATAGCCGGCCAACACCTCGGGCAGCGCTTCCCGGGTGCGCCACAATCGTTGCCGCGCAGCGCTATCCACGCCTACGGCCGGTTCGCCACAGCACCGCATCTCGCCGAGCAGCCCGGCGAGCCGATCGGTCTGATCGTGGTCGGCTGCCAGTTCCACCAACAGCAGCCAGTCGCCCTCGACGGGAGCGGCCAGTCCCAGCTGCTCGCGGGTCAGCGCGACGGCGCGGCCGTCGATCAATTCCAGTGCCGCGATTCCGTCCGCGTCGCGCAACACCCGTCCGGCATCGACTAGCACGTCGAGGTCGGCGAACCCACAGACCGCCGTCACCCGATACGACGCAGCCGGATGCAGCCGCAGGTCCAGCTCGGTGATGACGCCCAACGTGCCTTCGGCCCCGACGAACAGCGCCGGCAGGTCGTAGCCGGTGTTGTCGCGGCGCACCCGGCTGTGCCGGTGCAACACCGAACCGTCGGGCAGCGCCACGTCCAGACCCACCACCTGCTCGCTCATGTTGCCGTAGCGCACCGTACGCAGGCCGCCGGCGTTCGTGGCGGCCATGCCGCCGACGGTCGCGGAATCACGAGCCGACAGGTCGACGCCGAACACCAGGCCCGCCGCCGCCGCGGCGTGTTGCACCGCCGCCAGCGTGGCCCCGGCGCCCGCCTCGACACGGCGTTCGAGGACGTCGACATCGCCTACCGCACAAAGTCTTTCGGTGGACAGCAGTACGTCGTCGTGTTGCGGAACGGTGCCGGCCACCAGGGAGGTGCGACCGCCTTGCACGGTGACGTAGGCCCCGGCGTCCCGGCATACCCGCAGCACCTCGGCGACCTGCTCGGCGCAGCCGGGCCGCACCAGCGCACTGGCCCGGCCCCGATAGCGGCCGGTGTGGTCGACGCTGCGCGCGGCGAGCACGTCGGCATCGGTGGTGACGTGGCTCGAACCGACGGCGGCGGTCAGGCCGCGCAGCATGCTCATAACGCGTGCGATGCCTCGTCAAGCGCCAGTCGACGGACGTTTCCGGCGCCGACGCGGACGACGCGAATCGCCATGGCTGCCCTCCGTCAAGCTGCGATGCTGTTACCGTTTCCAGACCGTAGTCCATCATCCGGCGGGCTCCGAACATCGCGTGGAGGGGCTGTGGCCGAACGCGAAGACGTCTATTTCACCTCCGGCCCCGACCGGATCAGCGCGTGGCTCTACCGCCCCGCCGGCAGCGGCCCGTCGCCGCTGCTGGTCATGGCGCACGGTCTGGGTGCGGTGCGCACCATGCGGTTGGACGCCTACGCCGAGCGGTTCAGGGCGGCCGGTTACGCCTGCCTGGTGTTCGACTACCGCAACTTCGGCGACAGCGAGGGCGAGCCCCGCCAACTGCTCGACATCGGTATGCAGCTTGCGGACTGGACGGCGGCGGTGGCCTATGCGCGCACCATCGAGGGTATCGACCAGAGCCGAATCGGCTTGTGGGGAACGTCATTTGGCGGCGGGCACGTCATCACCACGGCAGCCCGGGTGCCGGGTATCGCCGCCGTCGTCGCGCAATGCCCGTTCACCGACGGCGTCGCCTCCGTCCGCGCGATCAACCCGGTGACGGTCGCGCGCCTCACCGCGCTGGCGCTGCGCGACGTCGTCGGCGCCCTGTCCGGACGGCCCCCGGTGCTCGTTCCCACGGTGGGCAAGCCCGGCGAGGTTGCGGTGATGACCGCCCCGGACGCCTACGATGGTTACCTCGAGCTGGTGCCCGAGGGTGTGGAGTTGCGCAACGAGATCGCCGCCCGGATCGCGCTGCGGGTCCTCACCTATCGTCCGGGGCGGCTGGCCGCGAAGGTCCGCTGCCCCATCCTGTTCTGCGTGTGCGAGACCGACTCGGTGGCGCCCGCCGGCCCGACCCTGCGTTACGCCGCCAAAGCTCCCCGTGGCGAGGTCAAGGTGTATCCCGAGGGGCATTTCGCCATCTATGTCAACGACGCGTTCGAGCGCGCCGTCGCCGACCAGATCGCGTTCCTGGACCAGCACCTGAAAGCTTGCTAGTCTCGCGCTTTCATGCCGTCCGATACGGGCAAACGCCAGACTTCCCGGCAAGACCGCTCTACTCTCGGTAATTACCCAATACCCGCGGTTGCGGTTAGTTGCGGCGGGACAGGGCGGGGCCCGTTGGCGGGAAGGACGGGGAGATGTCGCATGTGTTTACCGCCCCGGAGCTATTGGCGTCTGCTGCCAGCGAAGTCGACGGTATTGCCGCGGCGGTAGGCACGGCCAACGCGGCGGCTGCCGGACCGACGGCCAATCTGCTGGCAGCTGCCGGTGACGAGGTTTCGGCCGCTACCGCCGCGCTGTTCAATGCCTACGCGCAGGAGTACCAGGCGGTCGTCAGGCAGGCTGCCGCATTCCACCACGAGTTCACCCGGGCGCTGGCCGCCGCGGCGGGTGCCTACGTGCAGGCGGAGGCCACCAACGCGGCTTTGCTGAACGGGGCTCTGAACGGGGCTCTGAACGGGGTTCTGTCGAATGCGCGTACCGCGGTCACCGCACCGATCCAGTCGTTGTTGACCAGCGCGGGGGTCGGCACCGGCGGAGCCAGCGCGCTGACGGCGGTACCGGCCGCAGCATCCCAGGTTGCGCTGATCATGGGCGGCACCGGAAACCCCGACCCCGACCCGATATACCTGAATCGAATCAACGTCAAATACATTCAGCACCTCTTCGCCGGGGCCATCCCGAAGGCGCTCTTCACCCCCGAGCAGTTCTGGCCGGTTACCCCACAACTGGGCAACATGACGTTCAACCAGTCCGTCGCCCAGGGCGTATTGGACCTGAACAACGCCATCAATGCCCAAATAGCTCTGGGAAATAAGGTCGTCGCTTTCGGCTATTCGCAGAGCGCCACCATCGTCAACAACGAAATCAACGCGCTCATCGGGGCGGGGTCCCCCCATGCGAGCGATATCTCGTTCGTCATGATTGGCAATCCCAATACGCCTGACGGCGGACTGCTGTCGCGCTTCCCCGGTTTCTACATCCCGTTCCTGGATGTCTCGTTCAATGGTGCGACCCCGCCGAACAGTCCCTATGCGACCACCATTTACACCGCCCAGTACGACGGCATCGCCAACGCCCCGCGATATCCGCTCAACATCTTGTCGGACATCAACGCCTTCATGGGCTACTTCTATGTGCACAACACATATCCGACGCTGTCGGCCAGCGAGATCGCCAACGCGGTGCCCCTGCCGACCTCTCCGGGCTACGCCGGCAACACCCAGTACTACATGCTGCTGACCCAAGACCTACCGCTGGTCCAGCCGATTCGCGACATTCCCTATGCCGGCCCGCCGATCGCCGACCTGTTCCAGCCGCAGTTGCGCGTGCTCGTCGACTTGGGCTACGCCGACTACGGACCGAATTATGCGAACGTTCCGACCCCGGCCGGGTTGTTGTCGATTCCCAACCCGTTTGCCGTCGGCTACTACCTGGCCTTGGGAAGCCTGCAGGCGCCCTACGCCGCCGCGGTGGAAATCGGCGTGGAAGCCGGATTCTGGGGCCCGGAGTGGTTCCCGCAAGCTTATCCATGGATACCGTCCATCAATCCGGGGCTGAACTTCTATATCGGCCAGCCCGAGGTGACGTTGCTGTCCCTGCTGAGCGGGGGCCTCGGGTCGCTGCTGCATGTGATTCCGCCGCCGATCTTCCCATGAGATGACGGCGCCGGGCCCGATCGGGACGAGTCCGCGTGGCCAAAAACGGGCAATCGCCGGACTTACCGGCAGGACCGCCTTACCCTCTGTTCATACCTGATACCCGCAGTCGCGGCCCTTTCCGTGTTCGACCGGAAGGCGCCCGGTTTGCAAAGGACTTAGCGATGTCGTATTTGCTCACTGCGCCAGAAATGGTGGCTACGGCCGCCACTGATCTGGACGGGATCGCGGCGGCGCTGCACGCGGCGAACGCGGCCGCGGCCGTCCCCACGACGGGATTGCTGGCGGCGGCCGAAGACGAGGTGTCGGGGGCCGTCGCGACGCTGTTTGGCGCCTTCGGTCAGGAGTACCAGGCTGTTGTCACCCTGGCCGCCGAGTTTCACAGCGAGTTCACCCGGGCACTGGCCGCGGCGGCTAACGCCTACGCACAAGCCGAAGCCACGGCGTGCAGCGCGCTGAACGCTTTCGACACGCAAGTCCATTCCCTGTTGGGCCCGCTGCTTCCCAACGCCGGGACCGGTGGCACCATCCCGCTGACTTCGATCGCCAGCCCCGCCACGCAAGTGGCCTTCATCATGGGCGGCACCGCTATCCCGTACCCCGACGCGATATTTGTGACCGGTGCTCAGACGCTGTTCATCCAGCCCAATTTCCCCGGGGCCGTATCGAACGTCCTGTACACGCCGGAGCAGGTCTGGCCGATCACACTGAATCTCGGCAACCTGACGTTCGGCCAGTCCGTCGCTCAGGGTGTGGCTATCTTGAGCGACGCGGTCAATACGCAACTCAGCACCCTGGGGAACAGCGCCGTCGTTTTCGGCTACTCGCAGAGCGCCACGATTTCCACCATCGAAATACGCAATCTGATGAGCCAACCCGCTCCGCCGAGTCCCAGCGAGCTGGCCTTCGTGCTGACCGGTAACCCGAACAACCCCAACGGCGGGGTCCTGCAGCGGTTCAACGGCCTGTACCTCCCGATCCTGGATGTGCTGTTCAACGGCTCCACGCCACCGGATTCGCCCTACCCGACTGTCATCTACTCGCACCAATACGACGGCGCCTCCAACTTCCCGCAATACCCGCTCAATCTCCTGGCGGACCTCAACGCCATCATCGGCGTCTTCGACGGCACCCATTTCTATATCGGCCTAACGCCGGACCAGGTTGACAACGCGGTACTCCTGCCGACTTCCCCGGGCTACTCCGGCAACACCCAGTACTACCTGGTGCCGACCCAGAACATGCCGCTGACCAGCCTTATACGTCCCATTCCCTATGTGGGGACAGCTATCGCCGAACTCGTCCAGCCGGACCTGCGGGTGCTCGTCGATTTGGGCTATTCCGACTACGGACCGGGCCTGAGCTATGCAGACATTCCCACCCCCGCCTCATTCCTGTCCGTTCCCAACCCGCTGGCCGTCAGCTACTACCTGGCCAAGGGCGCCGCGCAGGGAGTCCAAGCCAGCCTGGTGAGTCTTGGGTGGTTACCGCAGTCCGACCTACCGACCGGGTATCCGTACGCTCCGTCGTTGGCCCCGGGCGTGAACTTCTTTCTGGGTCAGCCGAGCGTGACCGGGCTGTCGCTGCTAACCGGCGCTCTGGGCACCGCGGCCAAAGATCTGGGATGGATTCCGCCGTGGTGGGATTGATTTCGCCCATACCGGGCTTGCGCCTTGCTAAAATCACACTCTCGCTGACCAGGTGTAACCCCCGTCTTCCAGTGCAAGAAAAGCTTGCTCGTCACCTCTTGGAAAACGCCGGATTGTCAGGGGAGGACGTGCAATGACGCACCTAATCGCTGCGCCCGAAACGATGGTGTCGGCGGCTACGAATGCCGGGCAGATCGGTTCGGCCATCAGCGCGGCCGGCGCCGCCGCCGCGGGGTCGACGACCAATGTGCTGGCGGCGGCTGCCGACGAGGTGTCGGCGGCGATCGCGAAGCTCTTCGGCACATACGGCCAGCAGCTCCAGGCGGCCCTTACGCAAGCCACCGCATTTCATGACGAGTTCGTCCAGACGCTGGCCGGTGCGGCAACCACCTACGCGCAAGCCGAGGCCGCCAATGCCGCCGCGGTGGCCAATGCTCTCGGCGGACTCAACGCGCAGGTCCAGAGCCTGCTGGCCCCGGCGGTCAGCAACGCCACCACCGCACCGGCACTGATGGCTGCCGCGGCACCCGCCGCCTCGACGGTGGCGCTGGTCATGGGCGGAACCTTTGACCCGGAGCCCTTCCCCATCTACGTATCGCTGATCAACGACGCGTACATCCAGCCCTTCTTCACAGGGGCACTCGCGGCGGGGGTGAGCTACCCCGCCCAGTTGTGGCCGCTTACGCTGAATCTCGGTGGCCTGACGCTCAACGAGTCCGTCGCCCAGGGCATGGTTGATCTCAAAACCGCGATCGCCTCTCAGATCGGTTCCGGCAACAAGGTTGTCAATTTCGGCTTCTCGCAAAGCGCCGTGGTTGCCACCAACGTCATCACCGACCTCATGGCCCTGCCCCCCGGCATGCGGCCCGACCCCAGCCAACTGTCGTTCGTGCTGGCCGGTAATCCCGCAACTCCCAACGGGGGCTTCTTCACCCGATTTCCGGGCATTACCATCCCCTGGTTGGACATAACATTCACTGAAGCGACGCCGCCGGATTCTCCCTACCCGACCACCATTTACGCCGCCCAATACGACCCGGCCAGCGACTTCCCGCGCTACCCGCTCAATTTCTTGGCCGACCTCAACGCGATAATGAGCACCGGGCGACACGATACGTATCCAAACCTCGACGTCGCTGACGCGGTACCGCTGCCGACGTCTCCGGGCTATAACGGCAACACGCAGTACTACATGTTCATGACCAAGGATCTGCCATTGCTCCACCCGCTTCGTGATATTCCCATTATCGGCGCCCCGCTCGCCGACCTCATCCAGCCCGATCTGCGGGTGCTGGTCGACCTGGGCTACTCCGACTGGGGAAACGGCCAGGACTACGCCAACGTCCCCACCCCGGCCAGCCTGTTTCCCGCACCCGACCCATTCGTCGTCGGCAGAGAACTGGCCGATGGCGCCGTCAAGGGTGTCCAAGCCTCCCTCGTAGACATCGGAATATTGCCGCAGTCCGCAGTGCCGAACGAATATCCATATCTTCCGGCCCTGGACACCGACGTGAATTTCTACACAGGCCAGCCGACCGTGACAGAGATATCTTTGCTCACTCGCGCCGTCGGGCCGCTACTGGAATTGATTCCGCCTATCCATCACACGCCTGCGCTGACTGCGTTAGCACTTCCGTTGATTCCGTTAATAATTCCGTTGGCGCAGTAGCACAGCTCAGGTGTAAGCCGAGAACTCCGGCGAACCGCCTCGCCGCCGTCAGTGCACGCGGAGTGCCCGGGTAACGCGCTGAATCCGGTCCTGTCGCCGAGCTTCGGCCAACCCAGCGCGACGGGCCTGTCGATGCTGAGCTGCGCGCTCGGCTCAATCCTGCACCTGATTCCACCGGTGAATCCCTAGCTCGATTTTTCGCGCCGTTATCGGGGGTTACGGTCCCAGCGGAGAATTTCTGCGAATCGACTCGTCGCGAATCAGCCCGCGCAGCAACGCGGTGCTGAATTCGGCCGCGATCTCCTTGGCGGTGCGGCGTCCGCTCGGCCGTAGCCAGCGGTAGCTGCCCAGCGTCATCCCGATGTAGCCCAGCGCCACCACATGGGAGTCGCATTCGTAGAACTCGCCGCTGGCGATGCCGCGGTCGATGAGGCCGTGGACGTGCTCGTAGACCTGGACTTCCTTCTCGCGAACCTCCGCCACCTGTTCACTGGTGAACCATTCGGTGATGTAGGGCTGCTCCTGGAAGTACACCGCGGCCCGCTCCGGATTGCGCGCAATGCCGGTAAGCAGCCGCACGGTGTACTGGTAGAGCGCTTCGCGGGCGGTCCAGGATGGGTCGTCGTGCACGGCGGCCAGCGTGCCCTCGGCGGCCCGGCGGTAGATGTCGAACAGGATCAGCGCCTTGCTGGCGTAGTAGTGGTACACCGTCGCCTTGTTCAGCCCGATCACGTCGGCGACGTCATCCATCCGGGTGCCGTGATAACCGCGGGCAGCAAACAGCTTCGTGGCAACGGCCAGCAACTCCTCACGGCGCGAAAGCCCGTTCTCGGACGGCGTTTGTGGCATCGGTACTCGCTATCTCGCTGCCCGCGGGGCTCGACGCCCCGAATCAAGGCTTAACCAATCAACTGGTTGGACAGTTTAGGCAGGCCCGGCACCGCCTGTCGCACCGACGCGGATCCGACTAGACTCCTGGGGACCAAGTCGCGAGTCGATAGCGAGTCGAGAGGTGCAGTAATGGATCCAAGTCCTGACTACGACGTGAGCGACGAAATCGAGTTCTTCTTCAATTACCTGACCTGGGGCATCCGTGGGGTCGAGGACGGCAACGGATATCCGCCGCCGGCCTACCCGCCCGTTTAGAGATCCAGCACCACCATCGCCACAACGCAACCGACAAGCTCCACCCGGGTTCCATCGCGGCTGGCTAGCCCTATGTTGGCGACCTGCCGTTTGTAACGATTGGTGATCCCAACCGGCCGCGGTCGCGACATTTGGGCCCAGCGGGAGCTGGATTGGCCAAAACGCCGGACGTGCCCGGCAGAACTCTTTTAGGCTCTCTGGGCACCCGCTGTTGGGCTGGCCGTGCTTGGCAGGGTCGGTCCCGCTTGACGGGTAATCGCCTCAGTGTCGGACAGGAGACGAGTTGCCGAGTGTGATCGCGGTCCCGGAGCTGCTGGCTTCGGCGGCCGCCGACGTGGATGGGATCGGTTCGGCGATCAGCGCGGCCGGTGCCGCCGCTGCGGGCCCAACGGGCCGGGTGCTGGCGGCGGCTGCCGACGAGGTGTCGGCCGCCGCTGCGGCGCTGTTTCGCGCATACGCCCACGATTATCAGGCAGTCCTGAACCAGGCCACGACCTTCCACAACGAATTCACCCGGGCGCTGGCCGCCGCTGGGACCACCTACGCGCAGGCCGAGGCCGCCAACGCCGCGGCCATGTCGGGCGCACTTGACGCGCTCGGCGCGCCGGCCCAAGCGCTGCTGGGACTGGGCAACGCCGGACCTGGCGGCGCCGTGGGTACTTCGACGTCGACTGTGATGCTGTCCGGCAACCCGGTCACGGCGTTGATCATGGGCGGCACCGGGTATCCGACCTTTCCTGCGCCTGTCTTGGCGGCCCTTGACAGCGCGTACATCCAGCCGATCTTCGGGCCCAACAACCCGGTCGCCCAGTACACGCCCGAGCAGTGGTGGCCGTTTATCGGGCGCCTGTCACTCGACCAGTCCATCGCCCAGGGCGTCACTGCGCTGAACAATGGAATCAACGCGGAACTACAAAATGGGCATGACGTTGTCGTTTTTGGTTACTCGCAAAGCGCCGCGGTAGCCACTAATGAGATACGTGCGCTTATGGCGCTACCAGTCGGCCAACAGCCAGACCCCAGCCGACTGGCTTTCATGATGATCGGTAATATCAATAACCCCAACGGCGGTATCCTCGAGCGTTACACCGGCCTTTACATCCCATTCATGGATGTGTCGTTCGACGGTGCAACGCCATCGAATTCCCCCTACCAGACTTACATTTACACCGGCCAATACGACGGCTATGCCCACAACCCGCAATACCCGCTCAATATCTTGTCCGACATCAACGCCTTTATGGGCATCAGATTCGTCCACAACGCGTATCCCATCACGGCCGCCGACGTTGCGAATGCCGTGCCATTGCCGACATCCCCGGGTTACACCGGCAACACCCATTACTACATGTTTTTGACCCAGGACCTCCCGTTGCTGGAACCCCTTCGCGCCTTGCCTTTTGTCGGGCCCCCGCTCGCCGACCTGATCCAGCCGGACCTACGGGTGTTGGTCGATTTGGGCTACGGCTACGGCTACGCGGATGTGCCCACCCCCGCCAGTCTGTTCGGAATTCCCAACCCGATCGCAGTGATCTCCGACCTGGCGACAGGGGCGGTGCAAGGCCCTCAAGCCGCCCTGGTAGATATCGGGCTGTTACCGCCGTCCTCGCTGCCTGATACCTACCCCTATGTTCCGTCGGCGAATCCCGGCCTGGTGTTCAACTTCGGCCAGTCGAGTGTGACAGAGCTGTCGTTGCTGAGTGGCGCCATTGGGTCGGTAGCGCGATTGATTCCGCCTGTCATCTGAGACAGCCTCGCGCCGGGTTCCACCTAACGGCTATAGCCGGCCTATAGCGCCTTGAGTTCTTCGGTGACCTCACTCACCGACTTCTTCGCGTCCCCGAACAGCATCGTGGTGCCGTCGGCATAGAACAGCGGATTGTCGATGCCGGCGAATCCGGAGTTCATCGACCGCTTGAGCACGATGACCGACCTGGCCTTGTCGACGTTGAGAATCGGCATGCCATAGATCGGACTGGACGTTTCGTTGCGCGCCGCCGGATTGGTGACGTCGTTGGCGCCGATGACGATAGCGACGTCGGTGCGGGCGAACTCATCGTTGATGTCGTCCATGTCTTTCATCGCGTCGTAGTCGACCTCGGCCTCGGCCAGCAGCACATTCATATGCCCGGGCATGCGGCCGGCCACCGGGTGGATCGCGTACTTGACCGGCACACCCTTGTCCTCCAGTAACGACGCCATGTCCTTGACGGCATGCTGCGCCTGGGCCACGGCCAGCCCGTAACCGGGCACCACGATGACCTGGTTGGCGTACGCCATCTGAATGGCGGCGTCGGCCGCCGACGTGGCCTTGACATGCTTGTCGCCGCCTTGACCATCGGGGCCGCCGCTGACGACCACCCCGCCGAAACCGCCCGCGACGATCGCCGGGATGGAGCGGTTCATCGCCTTGGCCATCAGGTTGGTCAGGATAGAGCCGGAGGCGCCGACGATCATGCCCGCCACGATCATCGCGGTATTGTTCAGCGCCAGGCCAGCGGCCGCCGCGGACAACCCGGTCATGGCGTTGAGCATCGAGATCACCACCGGCATGTCGGCACCGCCGATGGGTAGCACCACCATCAAGCCCAGCACGCCGGCGGCGGCCAGCAGACCGATCATCCACCACAGCGACACCCCGCCGCTGCCGGGATGTGCGCCGAGCCCGATCACCACCGCGGCCGCGATGGCCCCGGCCAGCAGCAGCAGGTTGACCGGCTGCTGCGCCTTGCCGAGGCCGATCGGCCGGCCGGAGATGATCTCCTGCAGCTTGCCGAACGCGATGATCGATCCCCAGAACGAAATCGATCCGATGATGGCGGCGAACAACGAGGCCACCACGATGTGCACGGTCGGCGACTCGCCGTGCTGGAATGCCGAGAAGCCGCTGGTTTCAATGAATTCGGCGAGCGCGATGAGCGCCACCGTCCCACCACCGACGCCGTTGAAGAACGCCACCAGCTGTGGCATGGCGGTCATCTTGGTCAGCCGCGCCGGCGGCACCCCGAGCACGACCCCCACGACCAGGCCGGCGATGATCAGCGGCCATTGACTGGTGTGCCGGATCATCACCAGGGTGGCCGCCACCGCGATGGTCATGCCGACCGCGGCGATCAAGTTGCCGCGCACCGCGGTCTTGGGCCCGGTCAGGCCCATCAGGCCGTAGATGAAGAGCGAGAACGAGAAGATGTAGAGGCCGATCACCAAGTAGTTCATTTGGCTGCCGGCTCCTCTTTCTTAGCGGCTTTCTTTGCGGCCTGTGCCTTCTTGCCCTTGAACATGCCGAGCATCCGGTCGGTGACGATGAAGCCGCCGATGACGTTCAGCGTGCCGAACACCACCGCGACGAACAGGATGATCTGCACGGCCAGCGACGGGTGCTCGACCTCCCCGAACACCACCAGCGCACCGAGCACCACGATGCCGTGGATCGCGTTGGTTCCCGACATCAGCGGGGTGTGCAATGTATTGGGCACTTTGGAAATCACCGCGAACCCGACGAACCCGGACAACACCAGGATCGCCAGGTTCTCCAACAGCTGGTCGTACATCTCTAGGAGGCCTTTCCGTCCTGGGTGCGGGTCACACACGATTCCGCGATGACCTCGTCGTCGAAGTCGGGGGCCAGCTTGCCGTCTTTGACCAGCAGGTCCAGCAGGGCCGTGATGTTCTTGCTGTAAAGCTCACTGGCATGCTCGGGCATGGTCGCCGGCAGATTCAGCGGCGAGGCGATCGTCACGCCATGCTTGACCACCGTCTGGCCGGGCTCGGTCAGCTCGCAGTTGCCGCCCGTCTCGCCGGCCAGGTCCACGACCACACTGCCGGGCTTCATGGCTTCGACGGCGGCAGCGGTCACCAGCCGCGGCGCGGGCCGGCCCGGGACCAACGCCGTGGTGATGACCACGTCGAAGCCGCTGATCGCCTCTTCCAGAGCCTTTTGCTGCTGGGCGCGTTCCTCGTCGGTCAGCTCGCGGGCGTATCCGCCCTCGCCCGACGCCGTGACTCCGACCTCGAGCCACTGCCCACCCACCGATCGCACCTGGTCGGCGACTTCGGGACGCACGTCGTAGCCGGTGGTGCGTGCCCCCAACCGCTTGGCGGTCGCCAGGGCCTGCAAGCCCGCCACGCCGACACCCAGCACCAGCACCGTGGCCGGCTTCACCGTTCCCGCCGCGGTGGTCAGCATCGGGAAGAACCGGGTGGACTCCGATGCCGCAAGCAGCACCGCCTTGTAGCCGGCGACGTTGGCCTGCGACGACAGCGCATCCATGACCTGGGCCCGCGAGATGCGCGGAATGGCCTCGAGAGCGAAGGCCTGCACGCCGGCTTGCTGGAGCGCAGCGATCGAGTTGTCGGCGTTGCGGGGGGCGAGGAAGCCGATCAGGGTTTGCCCGCTGCGCAGCCGGCCCACCTCCTCGACCGTTGGCGGCGCGACCTTGACGACGACGTCGGCAGCCCAGGCATCTCCAATGGTGGCTCCCGCGTCGGTGTAGAGCTCGTCGGGTAGCAGCGCCCGCTGACCGGCACCGGCCTCGACCACGACGGCGACACCACTGTTCACCAGTGCGGCGACCGCTTTGGGTACCAGCGCAACGCGCCGCTCGTCGGGCCGTGACTCGGCCACCACCCCTACCCTGATGGTGTGGGTCTGCGCATCTGTCATGGCGCGTACATCTACTTTCCTCGTACTTTCCTGCGCGATGGATATGCCGCTAGCTCGGCCGCGCGCGCCTGGCTACCATAACGCGTGCCGGGTTCACCACCGATTTGTGACCGTTCGGGTGGCGGTGCCGGCAACCCTCGGCACACTGGTTGATGGTTGCCCGCTAGGCGCCAAACCGGTAGCTCTCACGTTGTTGTGGAGCCACAAAGCGGAGTTGTGTCCCGCAGCGACGGGGCTCACCACAGCGGGATGTCCTGCCCGTGGTCGGAGGCCGGTCGCGGACCGAACCAGCGCCGCTCGGATTCGGCGATCGGCACGTCGTTGATGCTGGCCTCGCGGCGCGCCATCAGCCCCGCCGGGGTGAATTCCCACAGCTCGTTGCCGTAGCTGCGATACCACTGGCCGGTGTGGTCGCGGCACTCGTACTGGAACCGCACCGCGATGCGGTTGTCGTGGAAGTCCCACAGGCTCTTGCGCAACGAATAGTCGAGTTCGCGCTGCCACTTGCGGCTCAAAAACGCCACGATCGCGTCGCGGCCCACGATGTGTTCGCCGCGATTGCGCCAGCGGGAGTCGGGCGTGTACGCGAGGCTGACGCGCTCGGGGTCGCGCGTGTTCCAGGCGTCCTCGGCGGCCTGAACCTTGTGCAGTGCCGTTTCGAGGGTGAACGGCGGGAACGGGGGACGCGATTCGGTCATGGCCCCATCGTGCGCCGAGCCTGTAAATCTGCAGACGCCTACTCGTACTTTCCCGGCAGAATTACAGGCTCGACGGTCTGATGCCCTGAAATTTGGTGCCCCAGTGCGTGTCCTATCGTGACGGTCATGGACTTCGCGATGTCGGCCAAGGCCATCGACTACCACCAGCGGTTGTCCGACTTCATGACGGAGTACGTCTTCCCGGCCGAGTCCGACTACGAGCGATACCGCCAGGAAGCCGGCCCTGATGACCACACCGTCCCGCCGATCATCGAGGAACTCAAGATCAAGGCCAAAGAGCGCGGCCTGTGGAACCTGTTCCTGCCGGCGGAGTCGGGCTTGACCAACTTGGAGTACGCGCCGCTGGCCGAGCTGACCGGGTGGAGCCTGGAGATTGCGCCTGAGGCATTGAACTGCGCGGCGCCCGACACCGGCAACATGGAAATCCTGCACATGTTCGGCACCGACGAGCAGCGCCGGCAGTGGCTGCAACCATTGCTCGACGGCGAGATCCGCAGCGCCTTCTCCATGACCGAGCCCGCGGTCGCCAGCAGCGACGCCCGCAACATCGAAACCACAATCTCGCGAGACGGCGACGACGGCAATAACTACGTCATCAACGGCCGCAAATGGTGGACGTCGGGCGCTTCCGACCCGCGCTGCAAGATCCTGATCGTGATGGGGCGCACCAACCCCGACGCGGCCGCGCACCAACAGCAGTCGATGATCCTGGTGCCGATGGACACCGCCGGGGTGACAATCGTGCGTTCCACACCCGTTTTCGGCTGGCAGGACCAGCACGGCCACTGCGAGGTGAGCTACGACAACGTTCGGGTGCCGGCCACCAACCTGCTCGGTGAAGAGGGCTCCGGCTTCGCGATCGCCCAGGCCCGGCTGGGACCGGGACGCATCCACCACTGCATGCGCGCACTGGGCGGAGCCGAACGCGCGCTGGCGCTGATGGTGGACCGGGCGCGCAACCGGGTCGCGTTCGGCCGCCCGCTTGCCGAGCAGGGTGTGGTCCAGCAGGCAATTGCCAAGTCCCGCAACGAAATCGACCAGGCGAGGCTGCTGTGCGAGAAGGCGGCGTGGACCATCGACCAGCACGGCAACAAGGAGGCTCGCCACCTGGTCGCGATGATCAAAGCCGTGGCACCGCAAGTCGCATGTGACGTCATCGACCGGGCGATCCAGGTGCATGGCGCCGCCGGGGTCAGCGACGACACCCCGCTGGCCCGGCTCTACAGCTGGCATCGTGCGATGCGGATCTTCGACGGACCCGACGAGGTGCACCTGCGGTCCATTGCGCACGCCGAGCTGGGGCGGCAGAAATCCGCGTTCGCCGCCGCGGTCACCCGACATGGCTGACCGGGAACTGCCGGGCGCATGGAACTTTCGTGACGTCGCCGACAGCACCGCGCTGAGACCGGGGCGGCTGTTTCGCTCCAGCGAGCTCAGTCGCCTCGACGACGCCGGCCGGGAAGCGCTGCGCCGGCTGGCCATCACCGATGTCGCCGACCTGCGCTCATCACGGGAGGTCGTCCGGCGCGGTCCTGGACGAGTGCCTGCCGGCGTCGACATCCACCTGCTGCCGTTCCCCGACCTGGCCGACGACGACGCCGGGACCGACGCCGATGCGCCGCACGAACACGCGTTTCGGCAGCTCATGACCGACAGTCCGGACGGCGAATCAATCGACCAGGCCGCCGTCCGCTATATGACCGACGAATATCGCCAATTCCCCGCGCGCACCGGTGCCCAACGCGCGCTGCACCGCGTCGTCACCTTGCTGACCGGCGGGCGGGCGGTGCTCACCCATTGCTTTGCGGGCAAAGACCGCACGGGCTTCGTGGTTGCCACCGTGCTGGAAGCCGTTGGTGTCGACCGCGAGGCCATTCTGACCGACTTCCTGCGCAGCAATGACGCGGTGCCGCGGTTGCGGGAACAAATCTCGGAAATGATCCGACAGCGCTCCGACACCGAACTGACCCCGGAGGTGGTGACGTTCACCGAAGCCCGGCTGTCCGACGGCGTGCTCGGCGTCCGGCCGGAGTACCTGGCGGCGTCATGGCAGACCATCGATGAGACCTGGGGATCGGTGGATGCCTACCTGCGCGACGCGGGTATCACGGCGGCCGACGTCGACCGACTGCGCAACGTGTTACTGGGCTGAACACCTATCTTTGAGGTCAGCCAAAGGCCAGACACGTTCGCGGAATCGCCTTACGCTCAACGGGTACCCGACATGGCGGGTCATTGGTGCACCCCCCCTCTTCAGGAGGATGGCGTCTTGTCGTATGTTCTCACGCAGCCGCCGGCCATGGCCGCGGCGGCCACCGAGTTCGCCGGGATCGGCACGGCGATCAACGAGGCCGCTGCGACGGTGGCAGTTCCGACGACCGCGATCGCCGCGGCCGCCGCAGATGAAGTGTCCACCGTCATCGCGCAGCTGTTTGGCGCGTTCGGGCAGGAATACCAAGCGATCAACGCGCAACTCGGGGCGCTCTACAACCAATTCACCCAAAAATTGGTGGCGGCGGCGAACGCCTACTTCGGCGACGAGGCCATCAGCGCCGCCACCCTGGTGAATGGCGCGACCGCCGGGCTCTTTACGCCGACCTCTCCCCCCGTAGTACCGCCGGTTTTCGGCCAGGACACCGCAATCGTCATGAGCGGCACCGGATCGCCGATACCCTCGAGCCAGTACGTCGCCGCCATCACCAATCTATTCCTTCCGCCCGGCGTCGTCGTGAACCCGTTGAACACAACTGAGGAGCTCTATCCCATCACCGGCGTCAAATCCCTGCCCTTCCAAAACTCGGTACAAATAGGGCTGTCGATTCTCGACACCGCGATTTGGGAGCAGATCAACGCGGGTAACCGCGTCACGGTTTTTGGCTATTCCCAGAGCGCCGTCATCTCGTCCCTGGAAATGCAGCACCTCATCTCCCTGGGCACAAATGCTCCAGACCCGAGCCAACTCAGTTTCATATTGATAGGCAACGAGATGAATCCCAACGGCGGCATTCTCTCACGGATACCCGGTCTGAACATTTCGACCCTAGGGCTGCCGTTCTACGGGGCGACACCGGACAACCCTTACCCAACGACTACCTACACGCTCGAATACGACGGTTTCGCCGACTTCCCGCGGTATCCGCTCAACGTCCTGTCCGACATCAACGCCGTATTCGGGATACTCACCGTGCACACCCAGTATCAGTATCTCACCCCGCAACAGGTTGCGGACGCCATACTCCTGCCGGTCCAGGGCGTGACGTCGAATCAGTACTACATCATCGAAACCGCGGACCTGCCCCTGCTAGCGCCGGTACGAGCAATCCCTGTCATCGGACCCCCCCTGGCCGCGCTCGTCCAACCGAATCTGGAAGTGATCGTCAATCTCGGCTACGGCGACCCGAGATTCGGCTACTCGACCAGCTACGCGAATGTGCCCACCCCATTCGGACTCTTCCCGGGCATCCCGCCGGGTGTCGTCGCCGATGCCCTAGTTGCCGGAACCCAGCAAGGTATCCACGACTTCGCGGCAGCGCTGCCGGCTGCGCTCAACCCTCCTGAATTGCCAGTGATCGGATTCCCGCCGTACATACAGCAAGTCCTGCCGCCGGCTCAACCACCGGTGCCGGCGACACCAGTCAATATCGTCAGCACTTTGGCGGCCGTTGTCTCGGACAGCTACTCACTTCTGCTTCCCACGGCGGATCTCGGCGTGGCTTTTGCCACGATTCTTCCGGCCTACGACCTCAGCCTGTTCCTGAACCAGCTGTTACAGGGAAACTTCATTGCCGCGATCGAATTGCCGCTGGCCGCCACCGCCGGGTTGGCCGCGCTGGGCAGCATGATCGAATTCATCGCAATCGTGAGAACGGTGGCGGCAATTATTCAGCAACTACAGAGCCTGCAATTCTAGCTGGATTTCGGCTGGACGCGATGAATGGGCTACCAGGCACCGAAGGGGCGGACAGGTTTGTCTTGAGCGCCTGAGGTCGGTCGGTAAGGAGGATGCGCCGATGGGGTACGTGCTGGCTGATTCTCAGCTCATGGCAACGGCCGCGGCGGATCTCGAACGCATTGGCGCAACGCTGAGCTCCGCCAGTGCTGCGGCAGCCGGTCCGACGTCAAGCATGGTGGCGGCGGCGGCCGACGAGGTGTCGGCGGCAATCGCGAATCTGTTCGGCGCATACGGCCGGGAGTACCAGGCCATCGTCACGCTCCTGGAGGCGTTTAGGGCCGAGTTCGCTCGAACGCTGGCGGCGGCGGGTTTGGCGTACGCGCAGAGTGAAGCCACCAACGCCGCAGCGGTCTCGGCGTCCATCACGATGTCGCCACTGACCGGGCCAACCGTTTCCCTCGTCATGGGCGGCAGCGGAAACCCAACGCCCGGAACCGATTACGTGAACGGCCTGCTCAACTACATCAGTCCGCAATTCGGGACCAGCAATGCGCTGGCGCTGTTCACCCCGGAGCAGTTGTATCCGCTCACCGGCGAAAAGAGCTTGCCGCTGAGCACTTCGGTGAGCCAGGGCGTCGAGATCCTGCACAACGCGATCCTCAACGAGGTCAACAACCTGGGAAACAGCGTCGTCGTCGGGGGCTACTCGCAGAGCGCGATCATCGCCTCGTTGGAGATGCGGAATCTGGCGGCCATGCCGCCGGGCACCGCTCCACCCGCGGACAAGCTCGGCTTCGTCCTGCTGGCCAACCCGATGAATCCCAACGGCGGCCTGCTGTCGCGCTTTGCCGGCCTCAGCCTGCCGAGCCTGGGTGTGGAGTTCTTCGGTGCGACGCCCGCCGACACCATCTACCCGACCTCGATTTACACCCACGAATATGACGGCTTCGCCGACTTTCCGCGCTATCCGCTCAATATCGTGTCTGACCTGAATGCTGTCGCGGGCATCGCCTTCGTCCACACCGATACCCCGAATATCAATCCGCAGACGCTGCCCCCGGGGGATCTGATCAAGTTACCGACGGAACCGACGTACAACGGAAACACCTCGTACTATCTCATCCGCACTCACAATTTGCCACTACTGGACCCGCTGCGCTTTATTCCGATTATCGGTAACCCACTGGCGGATCTGCTCCAGCCGGATCTGGCGATTATCGTCAATTTGGGCTACGGCGACCCCCACTACGGCTATTCGACCGCGCCGGCGAATGTGGCCACGCCGTTCGGGCTGTTCCCTGAGGTCGACCCGGCCGTCGTCGCCGAAGAATTGGTCACCGGAACACAACAGGGCTTCAACGCCGCGGTCAACGATGTCTTCGGCCAAGGACCGCAAGGACCGCCCACCGTGCCCAGCCTGGGGCCCTCGCGCCTGGTGGATCTGCTGACGTCGATCGCGTTGCCGCTGCCCGGTACACCGGTTCCGCCGACGTCGATCGACGGGTTGATCACCGACCTGCAGGCGGCGAACACATATCTCACCAACACCGTTTCCGGGGGGCTGTCCAGCGCTTACGAGTCGCTGCTTCCGACGGCAGACATCCTCAATGCCGGTCTGACCGAAGTGCCGTCTTATGACGTCAACCTCTTCCTGGACGGCATCGAACAAGCGGTCAACGGCGACCCGATCGGCCTGATCAATGCCATTGGCTATCCGATCGCAGCCGACGTGGGATTGCTTGCGCTCGCCGGCGGGCTTGAGGGCTTGGTCCTGCTGGGCATCGTGGTCACCGACTTCTAACGCGGCGCGGCGTCGAACAGCCCGGGTCGGCCGTCGAGCACCCCGCCCGACACCGAGATCGGCTGAGATGGCCAAACGCGCAATGCGATCCGACGGACCGATCTAGGCTGACAGATGCCGGACCTCCCGATGGCCGGGTTCCGCCCCGGGCCATCGGTTTTCGACGCATCGGCGGCGCTAAAACGAAACACCCCGGGTTTGAAGGAAATTAGACCGATGACCAACGTGATCACCCAACCGCAGCTGATGGCCACCGCCGCCGCGAACATCGAAGGAATTCGCTCGGCGATCGCCGAAGCCAATGCCGCCGCCGCAGCCCCGACAACGGGTCTGGTAGCGGCGGCAGCCGACGAAGTGTCGGCGGCGGCCGCGACGCTGTTCGGCGCATACGCGCAGGAATACCAGGCGGTCATCAAGCAGGCCGCGGTGTTCCATGACACATTCGCCCAGGCCCTGGCCGCCGCCGCGACGGCCTACACAGAAGCGGAGGCGGTCAACGCGGCGATGGTGTCCGGCGCGCTTCGGGCGGTGACCTCGCCTATCGCGTCGTTACTCGGCGGAGCCCCGGTCACGGCCGCGGCGGTCGGGGGCCCGGCCGCGGCGCCGGCTGCCCTGCCGATTCCGTTCGATGCCTTGATCATGACCGGCAGTGGCTCGCCGATTCCATCACTGCCGTACATGCAGGCCGTTGCGCCCTACATTTCCGGCACGCCAAACCAGTTGCTCCCCCTCAACACTCCTGAAGGTTTGTATCCGCTTACCCAGATCAAGGACTTGCCGCTCACCCAGTCGGTGACCACGGGTGTGCAAATCCTCGACAACGCGCTCTTCGGGCCGCAGGGGCTGATCACAGCCGGAGGCAACGTCGCGGTGTTGGGCTATTCGCAAAGCGCCATCCTCTCCTCGATGGAGATGCGCCAACTCATTCTGCAGGGGAGCCCGAACACGGCCAACCTCAGCTTCACGCTGCTGGGCAACCCGATGGCCCCCAACGGCGGCCTGCTGTCGCGCTTCCCCGGGTTGTCCATGCCGGCGCTGGGTCTGGAGTTCTACGGGGCGACGCCGTCGAATTCGGGTTACCAGCTCAGCCAGTACACACTTCAATACGACGGATACGCCGACTTCCCGCGTTACCCGCTCAACTTCCTGTCGGACCTCAACGCATTCCTGGGTATCCAGTTCGTACACGGCGACTACCCGTTACTGGATCCGAACAACCTTCCCCCGGGCTACAACATGGTGGAGTTGCCGGTGTCTCCTGCCAATAACGGTCTCGAGCACTACTACATGATCACCTCCCCGGAACTTCCGCTGCTGACACCGCTGCGGGCAATTCCGGTGATCGGCAACCCCCTGGCCGACCTGGTCCAGCCGGACCTGACGTATCTGGTCAACCTGGGCTACGGCGATCCTCGCTTCGGCTATTCGACCGGATACGCCGACGTTCCCACCCGCTTTGGGCTGTTTCCGTCGATCGACCCGGTGACATTCGCCGGCGATATGGTCGGCGGAGCCCAGCAGGGGGTGAATGCCTTCGTCGCCGACATCGGCGCCATGCTGCCGACCTCGCTGCCCGACTTCTCGCTGCCGGCCGCCGCGCTGACCGGCGGCTCGCCGACATCGTGGGCGCTGCCCAGCCTGCCGGCGGCCACGGGCTCGCCGATTGACGGCATCATCGACGCCCTCAAAGCGGCCAACGCCCGGTTCACCGACGCCATCAGCAGCGCCGCCTCAGACACCTACGCGATGGCGCTACCGACGGCAGACATCATCAACACCCTGGCCACCAAGGTTCCGTCGTATGACGTCAACCTCTTCCTGGACGGGATCCGGGAGCTGGCCAACGGTGACCCGGCCGGCATCGTCAATGCATTCGGCTATCCGGTCGCGGCCGATGTAGCGCTGCTGACCCTCGCGGGCGGCTTCCAAACCATCGTCTTGCTCAATGGAGTCGAATCGGTCATCGGCGACCTCACCGGTGCGGCCTAGTTTTTTTCTAGCCGTCGCCACGGTAACCAAAACCACTTCGGCGCAGCTGTTCTGAGGCCGGCGACCCGGGGGAACTGACCGTCCGCGACATCGGGGCCGAGCATCCGCGGCGCGCTCCCTATGGTCCGGCGGGCATGGGGACCGTTCCGCGCGGCCGATTTTCTGGTCAAATCTCAAGCGGCCCTTACCGAAACGCCTTACGCTGACGGGCACCGGCTTCGGGCGCCGGATTACCTGTTCGCCGATCTATCGGTTGGACAGGAATCCTGGTCGTTCGGAGGACGGACCGATGACGTATTTCACCACCGAGCCGCAGATGATGACGGCGGCGGCCGCCGATGTGGCGCGAATCGGTTCAGCGATCGGCGAGGCCAACGCGGCCGCGGCGGGGCAGATCACCGTTTGGGTAGCCGCCGCGGCCGACGAGGTGTCAGCGGCCACCGCTAACCTTTTCGGCTCGTACGCCCGGGAGTACCAGGCGGTCATGAGTCAGGCGGCAGCCTTCCATGACCGCTTCATCCAGGCGTTGACCGGCGCGGCAAGCGCCTATCTGGACACCGAAGCCGGCAACGCCGCCGCTGCGCTCAACGCACTCACGGCACCGGTCCAGTCACTGCTGGGCCGCCCGCTGGCTGATAGCGCCACAACCGCCGCGATGCCGGCGCCGGCGGCAAGTCCCACCACCGCTTTGGTGATGGGTGGCAGCGGCGTGCCGATACCGGATGCGAGCTTCGTGAGCAATGTCGTCGGCACCTATCTCACGCCCAATTTCCCCGCCGTAACCTTCAACCCGCGGGCCCTGTTCACCCCCGAAGGGCTGTATCCGGCGTTTGGCCCCAAGGACTTGACCCTGGACGCGTCGGTGTCTCAAGGACTGACCATGCTGGACGACGCGATCCGGCGGGAACTGGCCGCCGGCAATCCCGTCGCCGTCGTCGGCCTCTCGCAGAGCGCGGTCATCGCCTCACTGGAGATGAGCAAACTCAGCCCCACCGGGGCCCCGAGTTCGCTACCGATAACCTTCACCCTGCTCGGGAACCCGGTTAATCCCAACGGCGGCCTGCTCACCCGTTTCCCCGGACTGAGCCTGCCGAGCCTGGGCATCACCGCCTACGGCGCACCCCCGGACAACGCCTTCCCCACCAGCGTCTACACCATCGAATACGACGGCTACGCCGACTTCCCGCGGTACCCGATCAACATCTTGTCCGACGTCAACGCCCTGGCCGGCGTCGTCTTTCTGCATGACACCTATCCGGAGCTGACGTCGCTTCCACCCGCCATCACCTTGCCGACGCAAGGCCCCACCCAGACCACGTACTACATGATCCGCAGCCAGCATCTGCCGATCTTGACGCCACTGCGGGCGCTGCCGTTCGTCGGCAACCCGCTGGCAGACCTGATCGAGCCGGACCTGAAGGTGTTGGTCAACCTCGGTTACGGCGACCCGGCCTATGGCTATTCGACCGGGCCGGCGAACGTGCCCACCCCATTCGAACTGGTCCCTCCGCTTAGCCCCATCACCGTCGTGGGTGCCTTGGTCACCGGAACCCAGCAGGGCGTGGGCGCGTTTGCAAGCGACATCGCCGCCATGGGCGTGCCGGCGCTGCCGGACCTGTCCCTGTCCGGCACGGCAAGTCCGTTGACCCCGCCCGACCTATTCGGCCAGCCCCCCACACCTGCGACCGTGTCGATCGACAGCGTCATCACCAGCCTGCAGGCGGCGAACACCGCTGCCACCAACGCCGTCTCGAACGCGATGTCCGGGGGCTATTCGGCGCTGCTTGCGACCGCGGACATCGCCAACGCGGTCCTGACCTCGTTGCCCTCCTATGACCTCAGCCTGTTCCTGGACGGGATCGCGCAAGCGGCCAACGGCGACCCGGCAGGTCTGGTCAATGCGATCGGCCGTCCGATCGCGGCGAACGCGGGACTGCTGACATTCGGTGCCGGTTTCGAGCTCATCGTCATCGGCAATGCCGTCGTTTCGATGCTCGGCGGTCAGATCGAGCCGGCTTAGGGCTCCAGCACCACCTTGCCGAGCACACCTCCGTCGGCCAGGCTCTGTAGCGCGGACTGGGCTTCGGACAACGGATAGCGTTGCGGCGGAGGCGGTCTCAACCCCAGCGCGACCAGATAGTTCAAACCCCAGGAGAACAAGCCCGCCGAACCGGGGACCTTGTTGAGGTACTCGCCCCACGCGACGCCGAGCACACCGACATTGCGCAGCAGCAACCGGTTGACCGTGAGCGTCGGGATGCTGCCCGCGGCAAAGCCGATGACCAACAACTTGCCGTCGATGGCCAGCGCCCGGATGGCGTCGTCGAAGCTCGGGCCGCCGATCGGGTCGACGACGATATCCACGCCGCGGCCGTGAGTGTGCTTGTGCACCTGCGCAACCCAGCCATCCGTCAAGCGCAGCACCACGTCGGCACCGAGCGCCCCGACGTAGTCAACCGCCCCCTCGCGGTGCACCACGGCTATCACCTGGCGTGCGCCCATCGCCTTGGCGAGCTGGACGGCAGCCGTGCCCACCCCGCCGGCGGCACCGAGCACCAGCACCGTGTTGCCCGGCCGCATTGCGGCACGGCGGGCCAGCGCGAAGTACATGGTGTTGTAGTTGACCAACAACGACACGGCTTCGGCGTCGTCGAGTTCGGCGGGGCTGCGCACCACGTTGGAAACCGGAACAGCCACCCGTTCGGCGTAGCAACCGAGCACCCCGAAGGCCGAGACTCGTTCCCCCACATGAAAACCGGAGCCGATCGGCGCATAGCGCACGACGCCGGCGGATTCCAGGCCAGGCACGAACGGCGGCGGCAACTTCAGTTGGTACTCGCCCTTGCTCAGTAGCAGGTCCGGAAAGCACACGCCGGCAGCGCGGACGTCGATGACGACCTTGTCGCCGTCATCGGGAATGTCGTCGATATCGGTATAGACTATGCCGGACGGGCCGGAAAGCTCTTGTACGACACAGGCTTTCATGCAAGCTACAGCTTGAATCCGGCTTTTTGCGCGGCGGACAGGTCGGTGATCTCGGCCCAGTGTGCCGCCACATCCTGCACCGAAGGCGGGGTGTCGAAGTTAACCCCGGCGTTCTGGAACAACGCGGCTCGCTGCACCTTGCCACCACCGACGATGAACACCGACGCGTTGTCCGCGCATTCCTCGGTGCACAGGTAGGCCACCACCGGCGCGACGAAATCCGGCGTGAGCTTCTCCAGCACCTCCGGCGGCATGATGTCCTGGGTCATCCGGGTGGCCGCGATCGGGGCGACCGCGTTGGCGTGGATGTTGTATTTGGCGCCTTCCAGCGCCAGCGTGTTGATCAGGCCGACCAGCCCGAGCTTGGCCGCACCGTAGTTGGTCTGGCCGAAGTTGCCGAACAGCCCGCTGGTGGAGGTGGCGACGACGACCCGGCCGTAACTCTGTTCGCGGAAGTGCGGCCAGGCCGCGCGGATCACGTTGTACCCGCCGTAGAGGTGCACCTTGAGCACGGCGTCCCAGTTCTCGAACGACATCTTGTGGAAGGTGCCGTCGCGCAGGATCCCGGCATTGCTGACCACGCCATGCACCGCCCCGAACTCGTCGAGCGCGGTCTTGACGATGTTGGCCGCCCCCTCGGGCTCGGCGACGCTGTCGTAGTTGGCCACCGCGCGCCCGCCGGCGTCCTTGATCTCGGCGACGACCTGATCGGCCATGTTGTGGCCGGCGCCAGTCCCGTCCCGGGATCCGCCGAGATCGTTGACGACGACGCTGGCGCCCTCCCGGGCAAGAGTCAGGGCGTATTCACGGCCCAGCCCCCCACCGGCTCCGGTAACGACGACGACGCGATCCTGCACTCCAGGCATCAGCTTCCTCTCTGAACGTGCGTTGACATGGTCAGGGTCGGCCCGGCGGCTAACCGGGTCGCGCGGGCATCTGCGTCAGGCTAGAACAGCTTGCGCGCCAGCTTGAACGCCCGCTCGGTGTAGGGCGGGTAGATGATCTTCGAGAAGTCGGGGCGGGTCGGCTTGGTCAGCACCGACTTGCGGTGGCTGAACTCGTCGAAGCCCCATTTGCCGTGGTATGCACCCATGCCGGAGGCGCCCACGCCGCCGAACGGCAGCTTGGCCGTCGACACCTGGAAGGCCAGGTGGTTGACCAGCATGCCGCCGGCCGGCACCTCCTTGATCACCCGTTCACGCGTTTCTCGTGACTTGGTGAACAGGTATGCCGACAGCGGCTTGGGCCGCGAGTTGACGAACTTGATTGCCTCGTCCAGCGACTTGACGGTGAGCACCGGCAGGATCGGCCCGAAGATCTCGTTGGACATCAGCGGTCCGGCCGGATCGGGGTCGACGACGACGGTCGGCTGGATACGCAGGCTCGACGCGTCACATTGACCGCCCACGGCGACCTTGGCCTTCCCGTCGGCTTCGCCCTGGTTTTCGACAGCGGCGAGGTAACCGCTCAACCGGTCGAACTGGCGCTGGTTGACAATGCGCAATCCGGCCGGGTCGTCCTGGGAACGGAACCTGCTGATGGCGGCGCCGATCTTGGTGACGAGCTCGTCGCGGATGGTCGCGTCGGCCAGCACGTAATCGGGAGCGACGCAGGTCTGGCCACCGTTGAGCAGCTTGATCCAGGCGATCCGCTTGGCGGCGACATCGATGTCCGCGTCGGCCGCAACGATCACCGGGCTCTTGCCGCCGAGTTCGAGCGTGACCGGGGTCAGATGCGGCGCCGCGCCTTCGTAGACCTTGCGGCCGATCTCGGTGCCGCCGGTGAACATCACCCGGTCCAGGCCCTGCGCGATGAGCGCCTGACTTACCGTGCCGTCGCCTTCGACCACGGCAATCGCGTCGCGGTCGAGGTAGCGGGGCACCAGCTCGGCTATCAGTCGTGACGACGCCGCGGCGATTTCCGAGGGTTTGAGGATGACGGTGTTTCCGGCGGCGATCGCGCCGACCGCCGGGCCCAGCGTCAGATAGAACGGGTAATTCCAGGCGCCGATGATCAGCACGGTGCCGTAGGGTTCGTACTCCACCCAGCCCCGGCCGGGCAGCTGCGGCGCCTCGAGGAGCAGGTACTTGCGGCGCATCCACTTGCGGACCTTCTTGGCCGCATACTTCGCTTCGCTGACTGTCACCGCGATATCGGCGATATACGCCTCGACCGGGTTGCGGTCCAGGTCCTCGGCGAGCGCCTTGGTGATCGCGTCCTCGTTCTCCTCCATCAGCCGCTGCAATTGCAGTAACTGGTTCCTGCGCCACTCGACACTGCGAGTGCGTCCGGTGGCGAACGTCTTACGCAGCCGCGCCACGGTTTCGGCTACTGTTCCGGCGACATCGGTCGACTTCGACGCGTCGGCTTCAGCGGCTGCGGGCTGGGCCGCCTCGAGTTCCTGAGCTTTCGGTGCAACCGATTCGGCGGTCATCGTTGTCCCTTCCTATCGGGGTCCTATCGGGGTCCGATCCGGATCTTTCCGGGTCCGATCCGGGTCTTTCCGGCTTCCCGGAAGTGGCCCGGAGTGCTCATGCCACATCATGTGGTCGCACATCGGTGATATTCGCGATCCTAGTCATGCGGCTACGGCAGGAATAGAAAAGATCCGGCCCGATCTGCGCTACGCCGGAGCGGCGGGTGACACTCTGGTACCTGGCGCAGGTCGTTCGGCACGAAACAGCGGTATCGCGACCGCCCCGGCGAGCAGGGACAGGCCCGCAAACCAGGCGAAGGCGGCGGAAAAGCCGAGTGGCAGCAGGATGGCCTGGAAGACCAGGCTGCCAACGCCCATGCCAACCCACAGGACGCAGGAGTTGAGCCCGATCGCCTGCCCGCGCTGCCCGGGAAGATCGGTGACGATGACGACCAGGGCCGGTTGGGTCATGTCGTACCCCAGCGACAGCGAGACGACGGCGGCCTGGAGGAATACCAACGACGGCTCACTGGCGAACACCGCGGCACAGGCGGCGGTCAGGGCCAACCCGAGTGGGATGACGCGCGCCCGTCCGTAGCGATCGGCCAGTCGGCCGATGGCCGGGCTGAGCACCAAGCCCGGGATGCCGTAGCCGAGCAGCACCAGCCCGATCTGCGCCTCGTCGAGCTGAACGTGGTCGTGCAGATAGACCCCCAGCCAGGTGTAGATCCCGGCGTGCAGCACCGCGTTGACCAGCACGTAGCCATAGGTCCGGCGACCACGGGAGGTGCTCAGCAGATCCGCGAATCCGGCCGCGACCTGGCGGACCGACGACGGGCGTGGCGCTGCAGCGGTGTCGGGAACCAACCACAGCCCCAGCACCAGCAACGCCAATCCGCCGACGGCCACCACACCGAACAACCCCTGCCAGCCGACCAGCTGTTCGCCCAGCGCGCCCCCGGCCGCGCCGAAGGCCATCCCACCGGCCGCTCCGCCGAAGACCCATCCCAGCACCCGGCCGCGACGCCGGTACGGCACCAGGTCGCCGATCAATGCCACACTGATCGGCACCACGCCGCCGGCGGCGACCCCGGTCACGAATCGAAGCGCGATGAATTCCCCGACGTTGGTTGCCAGCGGGGTGCCTGCGGTCAGAATCACGAAGGCGCACAGCGAAATAAGGATGACGCGGCGGCGTCCCCACCGGTCCGATACCGTGCCCCACACCAGGACCGTCCACCCGTAGGGCACCAAGAACGCCGGCACCCCGAGTCCGACCATGCCCGCGGTGCTGCCGAAGTCGCCCGCCAGCGCCGGCAGGATCGGGGCAACCATGAAGATCTGCGCGAAAAGCAGGAACGCCGTCGAGGTCAGCAGCGCCAGCGTCAGTGCGAAAGAGTTCGCGTCAGTGTCCGGGGCGACCCCGCGCCCCGCTGCTTCGCCGCGGCCAACGTGGCCCGGCGTGCCGCGCAGGAGACCGTGACCATCGGCGCTCCGGGTCGACACGGCCGCAACCCCGGGTTAACCGGTTAGTCCGCGCCGGCTTGATGGGGTGGGTCACCCAGCGATATGGACGAAAAGGAGAAGCTCCTGGCAGTTGCCGATCCGAGGGCTACCGTGCTGACCGCGGCGTCGAGGTCCATGCAACCACTTCCTTACCGGGCGACCGGACGGAGCCTCAGACTAACCCAGCCGCCATCGGCCGGCCGTGGCTTTGAAAGTTTTGCTGCAGCGAAATCCGAACGGGCCTTTGCTTTGAGTGCTTTCTCCCGTCAGAGTTTGGCCGCTGTCACGAATCGGTTGGCGAACGGCCCGCCTTCAGGCCCCGGCGGCCGGCCCAGTCGCACCGCCTCGTCGCGCGCTTCCACCGACAGCGTCGCCCAGCCGTGCGCGGCGAACCAATCGGCCGGATCAGGTCGGCCTTCGTCGTCGAACCATAGGTCGAACGGGTTGAACGAGGCGTCCGAGCCGTCGGGGCCGATGGCTTCTCGTTTCGCGCGTCGCTCTGCCCATTTCTGCTGCGCCTCTTGGCGCTTGTCTTCGTCGAATACGAAAATCTCGACGGCCACCCGGCTGCCCGGTCCGCTGAGCGTGTCGACCGAGGCGAACATGGCCTCCTGCGTCGACGCCGGCAGGAACGGCAACAGCCCTTCGGCCAGCCAGGCCGCTGGACGGCTCGGGTCGAAACCGGCATCGCGCAGTGCTTGCGGCCAGTCGTGGCGCAGGTCGACGGGCACTGGCCGCCGATCGGCAACCGGACCGACACCGTGGGCGGCAAGGGTCCGCTCCTTGTATTCCAGCACTTTGGGCAGATCGATCTCGTACACGATGGTGCCGTCCGGCCAGTCCAAACGATAGGCACGCGAATCCAGACCTGCGGCCAGCAACACAGCCTGGCGGATTCCGGCCCCGGCCGCGTCGGCGAAATACGCATCGAAGAAATGGGTGCGCACCGCCTGGTAATTGATCATCTGCCGGGAATCGACGGTCAAATCCGGGTCAGCCCCGGAGCCGGGGTCCGGCCCCGGGGCCCACCAGGCGGCAACCTGCTCGCGAACTCCCGCCAATTCGGGAGTGGACACCAACGGCTCGGCGAACTCGTCCCGGACGAGCGGATTGTCGCTGGCCGTCTCGGCCGCACGGGCCAGGGCGACCATCACCGCGGTTGCCCCCACGCTCGTTGCAATATCCCAGGAGTCGTCCGCGGTGCGCGGCATTACAACCGCTTCGCCGTCACGAACTCGGAGTACGCATCCTTGTCGTCGGCCATCGGTACGCCCTCGACCCAGCGGCCCACCCGGCGCATCTCGTCGCCGGCGTTTTGCGCTGTGGCGCGCCAACCGTGGTCGTTGAGCCAGTCGGCGACCTTCGCTCGCTTGGGGTCGTGGTAGATGAGCTCCTGCACATCGACGGTCTGCTCCAGACCCAGCGTCTCGGCCACCTTCTTGAATCGCTCCCGCATCTGTTCGCGCCGTTTGTCGGCGTGGTTGCCCGCGGTTTCGGCGGCGATCCGGCTCCCCGGCGGGCTGAGCTCGCCGATCTGGCTGAACAGCCGATCCTGGGCGTCGGCGGGCAGGTACATCAGCAGTCCCTCGGCCAGCCATGCGGTCCGGGCTGTCGGGTCGAAACCGGCGGCGCGCAACGCGGCAGGCCAGTCCTGGCGCAAGTCGATCGGCACCTCACGGCGATCGACCGACGGCGTCACCCCGTTTCCCGCCAGCGTCGCGGACTTATAGGCAAGAACCTGAGGCTGATCGATCTCGTACACCGTCGTCCCGGCCGGCCAGTCCAGCCGGTAGGCGCGGGAGTCCAGTCCCGAGGCCAGAATCACGACCTGGCGGATCCCGTCGGCGACCGCGTCGGCGAAGTAGGTGTCGAAGAAGTTCGTCCGCACGGCCTGGTAGCTGCGCATGTGCTGGACGGTCGCCGCGGTCTCGGCGTCGAGAGCCGCCATCTTGTCCACCATCTGCTCGTCGAGCATCGCTTCCCACAGGACGCCGGCATTGGCGTTGGTGACCAGCAGTTTGGCATACGGGTCGCGGATCAGCGGCGCGGGCTGTTCGGTTTCGACGGCCCGGGCCGCGGCCACCATCACCGCGGTGGCACCAACGCTGGTTCGGATGTCCCAGGTGTCGTCATGGGTACGCAGGGTGCTCATCGCGTGCTCCCGTTCTCTAGCGAATCTCTCGTTGGATGGACCGGCGAAAAGTGGCGCGAGACCGTGGGATTCGTCCCAGCGGCGCGCAACGAAGGAAAGCCAAGGAAAACCAAGGAAAACCAAGGAACGCCAACCGGATCAGTCATACCGCGACCATGCTACCTAATAAGTTAGGCAACCTATACACTTTGTGGCCCAGGTCACTACTGCCGGTCGGCTACTGGCGGTCAGGCCTGCTACTTCCAGAGCGTGCCGGCCATCAACTTCCGCAGCGCCGCGATGATGTCCTCCATCTCCCGGTAGCTGCCCACGAAGCCGGCATAGAAGCCGACCCCGCACAAGACGAGCAGCAGCGCCTCGGCCAACGGAGCGGCCTGGGTATCGGCGGTCAGTTCGCCGCGCGCAACGGCATCGTGGACTGCCCAGATCAGGAACTTCCGGCAGCCGGCGACCGGGTCGTTTTCGGATCGCCCCAGTTCCGGATGCCGCTGCGACTCGAGCACAGCGGTGGCCAAGAATGCGGCAGTGGCGGGATTTTTCCCGTCTGCCTCCATCGCCACGCTGATGAACGCGGCCAGCCGCCGGAGCAGCGTCGGCTCACGCCGTGCCCGCTCGATACCGGCGGTGACGACCAGCTCGTTGGCTTGGTCCACCACTTCCCGGTACAGCACCCGTTTGCTGGCGAAGTAATGATTGATGGCCGGCCGGGTCAGGTCGGCCCGGACGGCGATCGCCTGGAAGGTCGCGCCGTCGTAACCGCGTTCGCTGAACACCTGGCGGGCGGCGTCGACGATGCGCCGTCGCGTCTCGTCCGATTTTGCGGCAGGCGGACGTCCGGGGCCGCGACGCGCGGCGGTGGGCGGCATTACTGGAGTGTGCCACCGCCACGGTGCGGCATCAGCGCGTTCGGCGGGATGCTACGAAACTTGCCAGCCTGGTAATCCTCGAGCGCCTCGATCACTTCGGCCCGGGTGTTCATCACGAAGGGCCCATAGTGGAATACCGGCTCGCGAATGGGTCGCCCGCCCAGCAGCAGCACGTCAAGAGCTGTTGCCCGGTAGGCATTCGGCGTCGGGCCGGCAGTCACGGTGATCCGGTCACCGGGGCCCATCACCGCCAACTGACCCCGGTGAATCGGGTATCCGGCCGCGCCGACCCAGCCGCGCCCGGACAGCACATAGACCAGCGAATTGAAATCCCGTCGCCACGGGATGTTCAGCCGGGCACCGTGTTCGATCGTGGCGTGCGCCAGCGTGATCGGCGTGTGGGTGATCCCGGGTCCACGGTGGCCGTCGATGTCTCCGGCGATGATGCGGACCAGGGCTCCGCCGTCGCCCGAGGCGATCAGCGTGACGTCGCCGCCTTCGATGGCCTGGTAGCGAGGCTGGGCAAACTTGTCCTTCTTCGGCAGATTCACCCACAGTTGGATGCCGTGGAAGAGCCCCCCGTGATTCACGGTGTCGATGGGCGGTGTCTCGATATGCAAGATGCCCGATCCCGCCGTCATCCACTGCGTCGCGCCGTCGGTGATCAGGCCGCCGCCGCCGTAGGAATCCTGGTGTGCGAGCTTTCCGTCGATCATGTAGGTGACGGTTTCGAAGCCCCGGTGCGGATGCCAGTCGGTGCCCCGGGGCTCGCCCGGCTGGTAGTCCACCTCACCGATCTGGTCCATATGCACGAACGGGTCCAGCGCGGCGGTGCCGATTCCGGCGAACGCCCGGACAACGGGAAACCCCTCACCCTCGTAGCCTCGCGGGCCGGACGTGATCGAGCGGACCGGCCGCTCGGTAGCGCCGGCATCGGGTGCAGCCACCCGCGGCAGGGTCAACGTATCGGCGGTTACAGCAGGCATTCCTACCTCCTCATCGGAAACTCATCGAGAACTACGAGGTATAACCGGACCAGAGTCCACTTATTCCCGGTTGTCATAGGATGACCTGATGCTTGCGAGGCACGCGCGGTGAGCGACCCGACACCGGACGCCCCAGAACCCACAGAGGCACCGCCCGCCGCCGCCGGCGGGCGATTCGGCGCATCGATCAGAAGTGCTGGCTACCTTCGCAAGTGGTTATTGCTGGGCATCACCATCGGTGTCATCGCCGGCCTGGGCGCGGTGGTGTTCTACCTGGCGCTGAAATACACCGGCGAGTTCCTGCTCGGCTATCTCGCCAACTACCACATTCCGACCCCCCTCGGAGAGGGCGGCAGCCGTGGGTCCAGCGGTTTCGCACGCCCATGGGCCATTCCGCTGGTGACGACGGGCGGGGCGCTGCTCTCGGCGTTCATCGTGGCCAGGTTCGCGCCGGAAGCCACCGGTCACGGCACCGACGAGGCCATCGAGGCGGTCCACACCGATCCGCGGGCCATCCGCGGGCGGGCGGTGCTGGTGAAGATGGTGGCCAGCGCGCTGACCATCGGATCGGGCGGGTCCGGCGGGCGTGAGGGCCCGACGGCGCAGATCTCGGCCGGTTTCTGCTCATTGCTGACGCGGCGGCTGGGCCTGTCCGACGAGGATGGCCGGATCGCGGTGGCGCTGGGTATCGGCGCGGGTATCGGCGCGATCTTCGCCGCCCCGCTGGGCGGAGCGGTGCTGGCGGCGTCGATCACCTACCGCGACGATTTCGACTATCGCAGCCTGCTGCCCGGCTTCATCACCTCCGGGACGGCGTATGCGGTGCTCGGCGCCTTCCTGGGGTTCGACCCGCTGTTCGGCTACATCGACGCCGAGTACCGCTTCGAGCGGGCCTGGCCGCTGTTGTGGTTCGTCGTGATCGGGCTGATCGCCGCGGCCGTCGGCTACCTGTACGCCCGCATCTTCCACGCATCCGTAGCGCTCACCCGCCGGCTTCCCGGCGGGCCGGTGATCAAGCCGGCCGTCGGCGGGCTGCTGGTCGGGTTGCTGGGGCTGCTGATCCCGCAAATCCTGAGCAGCGGCTACGGCTGGGCGCAGCTGGCCGCCGACCGCGGATCGCTGATGAGCATCCCGTTGTGGATCATCGTCGTCCTGCCGATCGCCAAGATCATCGCCACCTCGCTGTCGATCGGCACCGGCGGTTCGGGCGGGCTGTTCGGGCCCGGCATCGTCATCGGCGCGTTCGTCGGCGCCGCGATCTGGCGGCTGGGAGAGCTCTCTGGGATACCGGGAGTTCCCGACGCACCGGGAATCTTCGTGGTCGTGGGCATGATGGCGTGTTTCGGCAGTGTGGCGCGGGCACCGCTGGCGATCATGATCATGGTCGCGGAGATGACCGGCTCGTTCTCGGTGGTGCCCGGGGCGATCCTGGCCGTCGGGATCGCCGCATTGCTGATGTCGCGCACCAACGTCACCATCTACGAAGCGCAGCGGTTGAACCGCGAAGCCGCCGCGGCCGAGCGCGCCGCGAAGGCTCGCGGGGACTGATCGGTCCCGGCCGTCTCACACCGGTCCTCGCCGCGGAGGCTTACCGCGAGTGGATCTGCTGCACCGCCAACCGCGGCCCGCGGCGCGGCTCGTAGGCCAGGCCGCTGGCTTCGAGCAGCCGGACCACCCGATGCCGGTGCGGCCGCATTGGCTCCAGCAGCTCGAGCATGCCGGCGTCGTCGACCGGACGGCCCAGCAGGGTCCAGCCGATCATTTTCGGAATGTGGTAATCGCCCACCGACACCGCGTCGGGGTCTCCGAAGGCCCGCTGGGCCGTCTCGGCCGCGGTCCATACACCGACTCCCGGCAGCGACATGAGTGCCTCGCGTGCCTGCGCGGCCGGCACCGCGGTCAACCGCTCCAGCGACACCGCCCGCCGGGCACAGTTCACGACCGTCCGGGCCCGCCCCGGATCGACGTTGGCGCGGTGAAACTCCCAGGACGGGATATGCCGCCATGCATCAGCCGACGGCGGCACCCGCATACCGTCGGGCGCCGGTCCGGGGGCCGGCGTGCCGTACTTGGTCACCAGCACGCGCCACGACCGAAAGGCGTCGGCGCCGGGGACCCGCTGCTCGATGACCGCCGGGATCAACGCCTCCAGCACCTGCCCGGTGCGGACCAGGCGCAGGTGCGGCAGCCGCCGGAGCGCGGCTGCGACCGTCGGCTCACTCGGCATGAAATCCGAGGCGTCGTCGTCGGCGCCCAGCATCGTCGGCAGCATCTCAATGAACTGTTCGGCCCCTCGGCCCCACGCCGCGCACCGGGCTGCTTCGGGCGCCGCCCGGCTGATGCGCGCCGTGACCGGACCGCTGGACAGCAGGCTGGTGCGCCAGATCGTGCCGTCACCGGGGATGCGAAAGCAGGGATCGCCGCGGCCGCGGCGCAATGGCGCCAGGGTATGCCCGAAGCCGGCGGCCCCGGGGAAGGTGACTGTGCGCGCGCTGATCACCCGAGCCTGCCATGACTCCCGCAAGCGAACCGCGATCGGGACCTCGATTGACCGCGATCGCCCTCCCGCGACAGGATGACGATGTGATGACGCCGTTCGACGACCCGCAGGCCGAACTGGCATGGATGTTCATGCAGAGCATGTGCGAGGGCGGAGACCTCGACGAGGGCTTCGCGTTGCTCAGCGACGACTTCACCTACTGGAGCATCGTCACGCGTTCGTCGTTCAATAAGGCAACCCTGCGGCGCGCGGTCGAGCGTCGCAAAAAGAAATTCGAGGTCAATATCGAACTGCTGCGCTGCGTCAACGAGGGCGAGACGGTTGTCATCGAGGGTGAGGTCGACGGCGTCACCGCCGACGGCACCCGCTACGACAGCCCGTTCGTCTGCCTCTTCGAGTGCCACGACGGCCAGATCGTGTCGTTGCGTGAATACAGCGATACGCAGTCGCTGGCGAAGGTGTTTCCCTGAGCTATGCCGGCTCGACGCTGATCTGGGCTTTGTTGGGATAGAAGGCGACGTGTCCGGCGATCGCCGCGACCGCGGGGTAGGGCTGCTCGTAGGTCCAGATCGCGTCGTCGACGGTGTCGCCGGCCGCGGTGGTGACGCTGTAATAGCTGGCTTGTCCCTTGAACGGGCAGTAGCTGCTGGTGTCGCTACGGGTGAGCCGGTCCTGGGCGACGTCGGCCAGCGGAATGTAGTGCACCGCAGGCAAAGTGGCCTCCCGTAATTCCAATGCCGCAGTGGTGTCCGCGACGAGTTCGCCGTTGACGCGGACCTGTACCCGGCCCTTGGCCGGTTCGATGGTGATCGGGTGCCCTGCGTTGGGTTCCAAGACTTTCCGGTGGCTCATGGGAGGTGCAACGCCTGCCGGCGATCAACATTCCCGGCCGAAGGCGTAGCGGTGGTACTGCGCCATGTTGGCCAGTGCCGGCACCCGCGACATCAGCCGGCCCATCACCTGGTAGGCGCGCGGCAACCGCGCGAAGGTGTCCGATTCGAACCAGCGGACCCGGGCCAGCAGCCGGGTGCCGGGCACCGCCCGCAGGATGTCGTCGGGCCCGTCGATCCCCCAGCGCAGCGTCGATCCGGATCGGCGCACCACGGTGTTGATCCATTGCGACTTGATGCCCAGCCGGTTGAAAGCGTCGAACTGCAACTCGCCGGACGGAAAACGGTCAACCACTCGTCGCAGTAACCCGACGCCGTCCGGTTCGCTGAGGTACATGGTCAGCCCCTCGCCGATCAGCAGCGCGGGCAGGTCTTCGGGAATGTCGGCGAGCCAGGCCGGATCGGTGACCGACGCGGCGATGACGTGGTGGTTGGCCGCTGTCGGGTACAGCCGGGTGAACAGCGCGGCGACCTCGGGGTGGTCGACGTCATACCACTGCACCGCCGGGCCCGGCCGCAGCCGGAAATATCGACTGTCCAGCCCGCAACCGAGATGCAGCACGACGGCGCTGGGGTGCACGGCCAGGAATTGGTGGGCCCAGGTGTCGAAGTGCGCCGTCCGCGTCGTCACCGACGCACAGTTGCGCGCGGTGATGGAGGTTTGCGACCAGTCGTAGTCGATGCGCCTCACAACCTCCTCGGCGTAGCGATCGCCCAGGATCGGGTTCGCCAAGCCGGCGTCGAGCGCCTTGGCGTACAGAGTCGCGAGCATGGTCTGCGGCGGCCCGCTGAGGTTGACCGCGACTTTGTCCATATGTCTGCCTATTCGGATGGCGCGGTCTTGGCGTCCGGCCTGACGGTGCGCATCTCGGCCCAGAACCGGGCGGCCTGGCGAATCGATTCCTCGACTGGGCGCGGCTGCCAGCCCAACTCGCGGACCGCCTTGCTGTGGTCGACTTCGGCTTCGGCGCGCATCATCCGCACCGACTGCAGGCTCAGTTCGGCATCTTTGCCGGTGAGCCGGGCCCGCAGGCTGCCCAGCGCGCCCAGCGCATAGAGCACCGGCATCGGGATCGAGCGCCGCGGCGGCGGCACCCCGGCCTCGTCCGCGGCGATCCGCACCACCTCGGTCAACGCGATCATTCTTTCGGAGACCAGGTAGCGCTCGCCGTTGCGGCCGCGCTCGGCCGCCAGGATCATCGCTTCGGCGGCATCGTCGACGCCCACGGCTTCCAGTTGGATCCCGGTCATCAGGAAGGGCAACTTGCCGAAAACCGCGCCGGCGATGAAGGCGCCGTGGGGTGTGCGGCCCCAGTCGCCGCTGCCGTAGGTCGTCGAGACGCACAGTGCGACGGCGGGCAGCCCCGCCTCCGACACATACCGCATCACCAGGTCTTCGGCCTGGATCCGGGATTGGACATAGGGGCTGACCCGGCGGACATCGACGACGTCGTCCTCGGTGGCCACGTGCCCATGGCGGCGGCCCACCGTGGCATAGGTGCTGGTGAAGACGAACCTGTGCAGGTTCGCGGCTATCGGCTTTTCGACGGCCACATCTAGAACGTTGCGCAGGCCTTCGACGTTGGTGCGAAACAGCGGCGACGCGTCGCGCAACCAGGCTCGGGTGTCGACCACGCAGTAGTAGACGTCGTCGCAACCGTCCATCGCCTCGCGCAGCACCGCGGTATCGAAGACGTCGCCGTGAAATCGGGTGACCTCCAGGTCGTCGATCGACCGGGTATTGGCGGTGGGGCGCACCATCGCCCGTACCTGTTCGCCGGCCGCGACGAGTCGGCGGGTCACATGTGAACCCAGAAAGCCGTTGGCGCCGATGACCAGCTTGGGCTTGGTGCTCATTGAGGTCCCCCATACCGTTGCATCCACTGCGCCGCGTCCTCGTCGAGGGTGCCCAGCGCCTGCGCCTTGCGGCACCACGCCATTCCCGCCTTCAAGAAGCGCAGCGGGTTGTAGATGTCTTCCTGGCGGCACCACTGGCCGTCGCCGGCGTAGGTGATGATCGAGATATTGGTCGCGCTGATCACGCTGCCGTCGCCGGGGTCGCGCATCGGGTTGTCCAGCTCCATGATGATGCGGCCGGTGGACTCGTCGATCACCGACCACAACGACGGAAACGCCACCATGTGACTGCCGGGGAAGGTCGACATCGTGTGCTGAATCCAGGCGCGCACCTGCTCGCGGCCGTGCATCGTGCCCGCGGCATGCTCGATGTATTCGATGTCCGGGGTGTACTGGGCGACCCAGTCGTCCCAGTCTCGCGTCTGCGCCGCGCGGGCGACGGTTCGCTCGAATTCGCCGAATGCCGCGGCCAATTCGTCGCGGCTGAACACCGGGCCGGTCACGTTAGCTCCTCAGGACGGCCCGGCAGCAGCCGTCCGTCAATTTCGGTCGATGAGGCGAGATGACGCGAGATGAGGCGAATCGTACGACGTCCGACGACGGTAGCGCCGACGGCATCGACCCGACTGCGCGGTCTGGCTCTGGGCGATGTCAGCCGACCGCAACTAACCTCGGATCGTGGGCCCTTCACGACACCACCGAAGGAGAGACGCAATGACGACCAACAAGGCAATCCTGGCCGGCGGATGCTTCTGGGGCATGCAGGACCTGATCCGCCGTCAGCCCGGTGTCATCGCCACCCGAGTCGGCTACAGCGGCGGCGACACGCCCAACGCCACCTATCGCAATCACGGCAGCCACGCCGAGGCCGTCGAAATCCTCTACGACCCGGCGGTCACGGACTACCGCACGCTGCTGGAATTCTTCTTCCAGATCCACGACCCGACCACAAGGAACCGGCAGGGCAACGACGTCGGTCCCAGCTACCGCTCGGCCATCTTCTACCTGGACGACGAGCAGCGGCGGATCGCGTTGGACACCATCGCCGATGTCGAGGCCTCGGGCCTGTGGCCGGGCAAAGTGGTGACCGAAGTCAGCCCGGCCGGAGCATTCTGGGAAGCCGAGCCCGAGCACCAGGATTACCTGCAGCGCTACCCCTACGGGTACACCTGCCACTACATCCGTCCGGGCTGGAAGCTGCCGCGGCGGGCGTCGGCAAGCCAATAAATCAGCCGCTAACTAACGCTGGCGCACCACGATTCGTCCGCCGTCCTTGGGAATGTAGGCAACCCCGCGGCAGTGCCACTTCTCGTCGGGCGCCGTCGTCGTCTCGATGACGAAGTGGCGCAGCACTGTTCGCAGCACCACGTCCATCTCCATGTTGGCGAACGCGGCGCCCACGCAGCGGCGGGTACCGCCGCCGAACGGGATCCAGGCGAACGCCGACGGCTTGCTTGCGATGTAGCGTTGCGGGTCGAAGCGCTGCGGGTCGGGGAATACGTCGGGGTTGTCGTGGATCTGGCCGATGTTGATGATGATCGAATCCCCGCGCGGGATCGCCCACTCGCCCAGGTGATAAACGTCGGAATAAACGTGCCGGGCCGCGAAATCGATGACGGTCCGGGCCCGCTGGACTTCCAGGATGGTCGCCTGGCGCAGCTCGTCACCGCCGGCATCGGCCTCCGCCACCAGGTCGGCCAGGATCTGCGGGTGCCGGGTCAGCCGCTCGAATGCCCAGGCCAGCGTGGCCGCGGTGGTCTCGTGCCCGGCGGCCAGCAGGGTGAGCAGCTCGTCACCAATGTCCTTGCGGGACATCACCGAACCGTCATCGTAGGTGCTGCGCAACATCAACGCGAGGACATCGGTCCGATCGGCGAAGTTCGGGTCGGACCGCTCGCGGTCGATCAGCTTGTCGAGGACGGCGTCGTACTGCCGCCGGTACTCGGCCAGCCGGCCCCACGGACTGTACCGGCCATAGTTGCGTTGCGGTTTGGGCATCGCCGCCAGCCGCGAGCCCAGCGTGACCCACGGCGGGATCAGCCGGCGCAGCTCGTCGAGTTCGGCACCGTCGGCCCCGAACACCGCACGCAGGATGGCGTTGAGGGTGATGTGCATCATCGACGGCAGGGTCGCTAACGGCTCCCCCTTCGGCCATCGAGCCGTCTCGCGCAACGTCTCTTCCTCGATGATGGCCTCGTACTTCTTGATGCTCTTGCCGTGAAACGGCGGCGCCAGCAGGCGTCGCCGCCGGCGATGGTCGTCGCCGTCGAGCGCGAACACCGAACCGGAGCCGAACAGCCGGCTCAGATTCGGCTGGATGTTGCCCAACTCGTCGGGACTGGTGGTGAAGACCTGCCTTGCCAGCTGCGGATCACCGACCACCACGACCCGCCCGTAGATGGGGATGTTCAGGGTGAAGACGTTGCCGTAGCGGTGCGCCAGCCGTCGCATCATGCCGCGGCGCGTGACCGCAAAGACCAGGCCTTGGACCAGGCTCGGAATCCGCGGCGCCGGCGGCAACGTGCCTCCGGGTGGTGCTGGCGCATCGGTGATTGCGTGGCTCATCGACATGGGCTCCCAACATCTGCCCCGGCTGCTCGGTCAGGAACACGGGGATGGTACCGCGGTGTACCGCAGGCTTATCCTGGCACGGTACTCTTTGGTACCAAGGCTGACAAGGTCCGCACCGATCCGGGTAAGGAGGCGCGTTGGTGACAGCAGTTGCCGGCACTGCCGCGCCGGCCGACGTCGATCCCTTCCGGCTTCGGCTGTTCGACGGTCTGGCCGCCGCTATCGGTGAACGCGGCTACCGCGCGACTACCGTCGCCGACGTCGTGCGCCACGCGCGGACGTCGAAACGCACCTTCTATGACCAGTTCGCCAGCAAGGAGCAGTGCTTCCTGGAGCTGCTGCGGGCCGACGTCGAAAAGCTCAGCGAGAAGATCTCGGCAGCGGTCGATCCCGACGCCGACTGGCATCAGCAGATTCGCCAAGCGGTCGAGGCCTACGCCGGGCACATCGAGTCCCGCCCGGCCATCACCTTGAGCTGGATTCGCGAGCTCCCCTCGCTGGGCGCCGTCGCGCGGCCCGTCCAGCGCCGCGGATTGCAGCTGCTGTCCACCCTGCTGATCGACCTCAGTGCCAGCCCGGGGTTCCGGCGGGCCGGCCTACCCCCGCTGACCGTGCCGTTGTCGGTGATCCTGCTGGGCGGACTGCGCGAGCTGACCGCACTCGCCGTCGAGGACGGGCGGCCGGTCCGCGACGTCGTCGAACCGGCGATCGATGCGTCGATAGCCCTCCTGGGCCCTCGTTCCTGACCGGGCCGACTACGCTCGTCGCACACCCGGTGATTTGTGGAAGGGACTGCGATGCGGCTATCTACCAGGAACCAGCTCAAGGGCACCATCACCGAGGTCGACCTCGGCAGCGTGATGGCGATCGTCAAGGTCAGGCTCGACGGCGGCGACCAGATCGTCACGTCGTCGGTCACCAAGGACGCGGCGGTCGATCTCGGCCTCAAGGCCGGCCAGCCCGCGACGGTGTTCATCAAGTCGACCGAGGTCACGATCGGCGTCGAGTGACCATGGCCACCATGCGTGCGGAACGCTTCTACGCCGACACCAAAAAGGTTGCGCTGGAAGATGTTCCGATACCCGAGCCCGGTCCGGGCGAGGTCCTGGTCAAGGTTGCCTTCTGCGGGATCTGCCACTCGGACCTGAGCCTGATCAACGGAACGTTCCCGGCCCAGACACCGGTGGTGACCCAGGGCCACGAGGCCTCGGGCACCATCGCGAAGCTGGGCCCCGACGTGACCGGCTGGGCGGAGGGGGATCGCGTGGTGGTCGCCGCCGGCCGGCCCTGCCAAACGTGCCCCAACTGCCGCCGCGGCGATGTCGTCAACTGCCTGAGCATCCGGTTGATGGCTTTCGCCTACGACGGCGCGTGGGCCGAATACACCGTCGCGCAGGCAACCGGCCTGACCCGGGTGCCGGACAACGTTGCGCTGGAGCAGGCGGCGATCCTGGCCGACGCGGTGTCGACGCCGTTCGGCGCCGTCGTCCGAACCGCAAAGGTGGGGATCGGCGAATCGGTCGGGGTCTGGGGCGTCGGCGGGGTGGGCACCCACATCGTCCAGCTCGCACGGTTGGTCGGCGCGGCACCGGTGATCGCCCTCGACATCAACCCGGCCGTTCTCGAACGCGCGCTGGAACTCGGCGCCGACTACGCGTTCGACACCCGTGACGACGGGTTGACCGACAAGCTCGCCGAGGTCACCGGCGGGCGGTTATTGGACGTGGCGTTCGACGCGGTCGGCCTGAAGGTGACGTTCGAACAGGCCCTGGGCTCGCTGACACCCGGCGGGCGGCTGGTCGGGGTGGGAATGAGCGCGGAGTCGCCGACCATCGGACCGACGGTGATGTTCGGGGTGACCCGCAAGCAGGTGCTCGGTCACCTCGGTTACCAGAACGTCGACATCGAGACCCTGGCGAAGCTGGTTTCGCTTGGGCGCCTTGATATTTCGCGGTCGATCAGCGAGGTCGTCACGCTCGAAGACCTCCCGGCGGGCATCGAGAAGCTGGAGCGGCAGCAGGGCAACCCGATCCGCATCCTGGTCAAGCCGTAAGGAACGCGCGCAGCCGGTCCAGCACCAGGTCGGGCCGCTGCTCGACGATCCAATGGCCGACACCGTCGACCAGCTCGACCTCGAAATCGCTTGCGCGATCTTCGTATCCGCGTAGCAGGTTGGGCGTGATCACCGGGTCGCCGGTGCCGTGTAACCAGCGCACCGGCACGTCGACCCGAGCGTCGTCGTACTCGCCGCGCAGCCAGCGCGCCATCTCGGTCGTCTGGAAGCTGCGGTACCAGCGGGAGCCGGCTTCGGCGTGCCCGGGCTGGCGCATGCAGTCGACGTACATCCGGACGTCCTCGTCGGGCACGCGGTATCCGCCACCGACCCAGGACGTCAGCATCCGGAAGTAGCGGGCCTTGGGGTCGGCGATCAGCCGGGGACCGATGACCGGCAGCGAGATCGGGATCTGGTACCAGAACCGCCACATATGCCGCAGCATCCCGAGGTCGCGGCGTACCCACGGCGCCGAGGTGTTCAGCCCGAAGAAGCCGGTCACTTTGGCGGGGTGGCGCAGCATCATGATGAAGGCGACCGGCCCGCCCCAGTCGTGGGCCACGAGTTTGACCTTCTCGACACCCAGCCGGTCCAGCACCGCGGCCAGATCATCGGCCATCTCGCTCTTGAGGTACCGGGAGCGCGGCGCCGAACTCCAGCCCGCGCCGCGCAGGTCCGGGCACAGCACCCGGTAGCCGTCGGCGGCCAGCGGGCCGATCAGCTCGTGCCACTCCCACCAGTTCTCCGGAAAGCCGTGCACCAGCATGACCGCCGGCCCGTCGGTAGGCCCGGCATCGGCGACGTGGATGGTGACGTCGTCGCCTACCTCGACATATCTGTGCTCGACGCCGTCCAGGGCGGGCATTGTGGTCATGTGTTGAGAAGGTAGCGCTTGCCCCACCCAGCCGGCCACCGAGCCTGTAATTTTGCAGGCCGCTACTCGCACTTCTTCTGCCTATTTACAGGCTCGGCGCTAGGTCAGAAACCGCTCGACATAGGGCGCGAAGCGGGCGCGCAGGTCCTCCTCGGCAAGGCCGAACATCTCGCAGGACGTTTCGACGTTGCCCAGCCGGCCGCGCCGGTGGCCGGCCAGGTAGCCGGTGATCGCCGCGCGTGCCGATTCGTCGAGCGGCTCGCCGGCCAGGGCGTACACCCGCTCGGCGACGCCGACTTCGTCGGCCATGAAGTCGTCGAATCGGACGTCGATCGAGCGCCGCGGACCGATGGTGTCGCGATCGCGCACCAGCGCGGTGAGCATCCGGTCGAGCCGGTCCACCCAATACGCCGCAATCGCCGCCACCGGCACCGGCGAGCGGTGCATCCGAGCGGAATAGGTGATCATCGCCATCATCGACAGCGCCACCGGCACCGGGTCGCGGTGGGTGAACACCACGATGCTGCCGGGAAAAACCCGATCCAGCACCGGCACCTGCTCGAGGTGCTGGGGCGACTTGAGCAGCCACCGCCGCCCGCCGCGCAGAAACTGCATCGCCTTGAGCTGCCTGGCCAGGTATCGGTAGTGCGGCGTTTGGTCGTGGGCCAGGTAGTAGTCGCGCCACCGGGGCACCTGGGCCAGCGTTTCGAAAAGCATGGTCGAGAAGTCGTTGGCCAGCAGCTGAATCTCTTCGTGCACATGGTCGGTGGTCATCTCGTGCATCAGCGGGAAGTAGGGCATCACGGTGTTGATCACGGCCACCGCGACGTCCATGCGTGCCCGCCGCGGATCCGGCTCCACGCCAACCTCGTGCGGCAGCGGAAAGGGCTCGACACTTTCCCAGTACGGCATGGTGCGAAAGGTGGAGGCCGCCGCCAGCATGTTGTGCAGATGCGTGGTGCCGGTACGGGGCAAACCGGCGATGAACACCGGTGGTTGCAGTTCGATGTCGTCGATCTCGGGATGCCTGGTGAGCAGGTCGGTCAACAGCAGCCGGTTCTTGAGCAACTGCAGCAGTTGCCCGTAGAAGTTCACCACCCCGGCCGCATGCAGGCCGTCGATATCCCGCAGCGCCGCCAGGAAGACGTCGAGGCGTTGCCGGTAGTCGTCGTCGCCGAAATCGTGCAGGCCGGTGTCGGCGCTGGCGCGCGCGTGCAACGCCCCGGCATCCAACGGACATTGCGGGGCCATCGTGGCCATCATGTCGCGGATCTGCTGGGCCTCCGCGCTGAACCGGGGCTCGGCCAGGTCGTCGAGACGAACGACGTCACTCACGGCAACTTATGTTACTCTGGGTTTCGTAATGGTAGTCGATTTCGGCCGGCCCCGTGATCCGCGGATCGATGCGGCGGTGCTGCGCGCGACGGTTGAACTGCTCGCCGAAACGGGCTATGCCGGGCTGCTGGTATCTGCCATCGCCGAGCGGGCCGGCACCAGCAAGCCCGCGATCTATCGGCGCTGGCCGAGCAAGGCGCACCTGGTGCACGAGGCGGTGTTTCCGATCGGCGCCCAGACCGCCATTCCCGACACCGGATCGCTGGCGGCGGATCTGCGCGAGATGGTGCGACGCACGATGGCGGTCTTGGCGACGCCGGCCGCCCGCGCGGCGCTCCCCGGCCTGGTCGGCGAGATGGCGGCGGACCCGACCCTGCATGCCGCACTGTTGGATCGGTTTGCCGGCATCATCTCCGGCGGTCTTGCCGGACGGCTCGAGAACGCCGCTGCCGCAGGCGAAATCCGGGCCGACGTAACCGCTGATGAGTTGGTCGAGGCCATTGCCGGCATCACACTGCTGCGCCTGCTGACCCGCGGCGCCGAACTCGACGATGCCTGGGTGCACCGCACCACCACCTTGCTCCTGAGCGGAATCCTGAAGGGAATGCCTGAATGACGCACGAGTCGACTACGGCATGGCGGGAATTGCTCGACACCTTGGGCGCCCTGGACAGCGGCTTCCTCGAGGGCGAGCGTGCGGTCACCGACGACCGGCACCTCGCCGACGGGTACCGGATGCTCGCCGCCACCCTGGGTGTGGCCTTCGACGCCTATCTGTTCCCCGAGCCGGGCCGGCCGCAATTCGTCGCGGTCAACACGCCGTTTCGTCGCGACCGCCGCTGGGGCGGCGACAACACCGACGCCTACTACTTCATGTGCCCGGTCGATCCGGCACGGCGCTACCGGATTGGCGGTAACAAGGGTGACAGCGCGTATTTCTCGGTGACCGCCTACAACGAACCCTCCCCCGGCGCGTGGTCGGACCGGGTCGTCGCGATTGTCCGCGACAGTGATCTCGATATCGATTCCGACGGCAACTTCTCCTTCGAGCTGGGTCCGACGCCCGATGCCGCCGTGCTGATGACTCGTGACTATCAGGCCGACCCGCTGACCGGCCGCCCGGTCACCTGGACCATCGAGGCGCTCGACGCGCCGGATCCGATACGCCACGGCGACGCCGAGACCGCCGCAAGACTGCGGGCGGCGGCCACCTGGATGCGCACCATGTTCGCCATCGTGCCGCTGGCCGTCGGGGAGAGGGCCCGTGACGCGCATCGACTCGGCCACGAGACCGCCCACGTCGCAAACCAATTCGCGGCTCCCTATCAGGTGCCCGACGCCAACTTCGGCTGGTCGGCGCGCGACGCCTGCTATTCCTACGGCAGTTTCGTGCTCGACGACGACGAAGCGCTGGTCATCACCCACCGACCGCCGCCGTGCCGGTTCTGGAACCTGGTGGTGTGGAACCAGTTCATGGCCACCTACGGCCCCGCCGAGGGCCCCGATGCCCGCTGCTCGATCAACGGTCACAGCGCGGTGGCCGATAGCGACGGCTCGGTGACGATCGTGTTGTCCCGCGGGACGACGGCCCATCCGAATTCGCTTACCGCACTGGGTTATCCGCAAGGCAACCTCGCCTTCCGGTGGTTTCTGGCCGACGAGCTGCCGGCGCGGCCCGAGGTGCGACTGGTACCGGTAGCCGAAGCGCCGACCGGCGTGGGCTAAAGCTCGCGGAGACGGTCGGCGTGGCCTGCCCCATGGGTTTTCTGGATCTGCAGCGTGTCGACGGCACGTGAAAACTGACCCCGGCGCGGCAACCGAATTTTGACCCCCTGGTCCGGTGTCCTGGCTCTACCCGAGCCAGGAGGACCGAAGGGAATGTTGTCTGTGGAAGATTGGGCTGAGATTCGTCGGTTGCGCCGGGCGGAGGGTTTGTCGATCAAGATGATCGCCCGGGTGATGGGGATTTCGAAGAACACGGTGCAACAACTTGGGATGAGTCCATCGCGTCTGCGTGACTGGCCGACCTTCGTGGTCCTGGTGCGCCCGGTTCACCGTCGGGCACTTTGACCTGTCGCATTGGCAACTGGTGTCTCGTTCGGTTTCGACCTGGCGTTCCGGTCATCTATGCCGGTCATTCGCGCCGACCCGCACGGGCTTGAGCACGCCCACGCGCCTCTCTGTGCGCGGGCTGCCCAACGGCCCAGCCACGGCGGTCTCGGTGGACGAATCGCCGTGCTTCACGGGCGTCGCGCCACTGCGCGCTACTGGTGATGGTGCTCCCTGATACGCAGTTGACTCTGAATGTCCAGCCCACGCGCTCCGGCAACAATTTTTTGTCTCTCGCTTCGCAGCAGGGGGCTACCTACTGGTCCCAAATGACACCGGCATCGATAACCCGCCTTATGCCATGGACTTAAACTCGTGCCCATGGGATCACAATAGCTACGGGTCATTCTCGATCAGCTACACGTCATGGCCGGCCAATGGCAGGGCCTAAGTGCCCAACTCACCGGGTTAGCGCCGTCGTCGCCGGGGCAGCCGTTTCAAACCACCACGGTGGCCGTGAATGGTATCAACGCAGCGATCGGCGCTGCCGCGGCGGCGTTTGTCATCCGAACTCAAGCGGCGGCTGCATCGGTGGCCGCTGCCTCCACGGGTTACGGCAATCAAGAAGCCACTGCGGCGGGCGAAATGGCTGCCGTGACGCACGTGACGGTCGTTTAGATGCCCGCCAGCCTTTCCCAAATCCGAGCGTGGAGCACCGAGCACCTAGTCGACGCGGCCGGCTACTGGAGTAGAACCGCCGACCAGTGGGAGGACGTGTTCCTTCAGATGCGCAACCAGTCCTATTCGATCGCGTGGGAAGGCGCCGGGGGTGATGCGTTGCGGCAACGCACCGGCGCCGACTTGCCCGTTGTAAATAGCAAGGCCGATCAGTTACGTCAGGCGGCTGGGATTGCACGTGACGGTGCCAGCGATATTAGCGCGGCGCAGCGTCGGGTGATGTTTGCCGTCGAGGACGCCCAAAATGCGGGTTTCAACGTCGGAGAGGACTTATCTGTCACGGATACCCGCACTAGCAGCACACCCGCAGAGAAGGCTGCCCGCCAAGCACAAGCAGAGGCATTTGCTGGTGATATCCGCTCGCGCGCCGAACAACTTGAGAGCGCAGATCTTAGGGTTGCCGGTGCGCTGACCGCCGCCACGGCAGGCTTGGGCAACGTCAGCTTCACACCGGCTCATAGCGGTAACGGAATCCAGTTGGTCGACTTCAATCAAAATAGTGGTCCTGAATCTCCGCCCCCCTTTGCCCCGTGGGACACCCCTGATGGGCCACCGCGGCCGGGCACTGGCCTGAGCCCTAAGCTGCAGCAGATGATCCTCGGTGGTGATCCAGCTAATTTGACCGGCCAGGGTCTTGTGGACAATGTGCAACGGTTCGTGCAGTCGCTTCCCGAAAACGACCCCAGGACCGCGTGGTTGCGCGGCCAGGTTGCGGATCTGCAGGCGCATGTGAAAGACATCGACTACGCCCGTACCCATTGCAGCACCAGCGACTGGATCGACCGGACTAGCCAGTTTGCCAGCGGTTTGGTAGTCACCGGCATCGGCGGGCTGACCGCAGAGACCGGGGCGGGGCTCGCGGTCGCTGTGGCGGGCGGTGTCGGCACGGCCGTAGCGGGCGAGAATCTGCTGAAATGCCTGACCGGGACCAAGTGATGGACGCACTGGTTGGGGCGATCCTTTCTGGCGCGTTTGGGTTGGCGTTGTGGGCCGCCTGGCGCCCTCGGTATCGTGTGGCGTCCTACCTCCTGGCCGCGGCTATCGCGGTGGCGCTTGTCGCGGTCCTGCTGGTCATCGGTAACACCGACATGGTCATCGTTTCGGCGGGCATGTTGGCGCTGTTCGGCTCGATGGTGATCTTCAATCATCGGCGAGCCCAACGGACACGGTCACGCACAAAGCGGTAATTCGAACTAGAACTGAACCTCGCGGACCAGCTCGATGGCCCGGCCGAGCGTCGAAAGCTTGGCATCGAGCGTGTCGCCCGCGGGATAGAGCCGCACCGTGTTCACGCCGGCGTCGCGCCACACCGCAAGGCGGGCCCGGACCATGTCCTCGGTCCCGATCAGCGTGGTGGCCAGCACCATCTCGTCGGTGATCAACGCGACCGCGCGGTCGCGCTCACCGCGCTGCCAGTGTTCCCGCACCGCGGCGGCGACGTCGGCCCAGCCTTGCCGGCTGTAGGCCCGGTTGTAGTAGTTGGTGCTGGCCGATCCCATGCCGCCCAGGCTGAACGCCAGCTCCTTCTTGCGACCGGCGACCATGCCTTGCAGCTGGTCCTCGTCCTTGGCGAACGCGACCTCGGCGCCCTGACAGATGTCGATGTCGGCCCGGGTGCGACCGGCCGCGGCCAGCCCGCTATCCAGGTGCGCGAAGTAGGCGCCGGCGGCGCCTTCCGGCACGAAGCTGGTCCCCAGCCAGCCGTCGGCGATCTGTCCCGTCAACCGCAGCATCGCCGGCGACAACGCGGCCAAATATATCGGGATGCGGTGCTCGGGCCGCGTTGACAAGCGCATCGGCACCGCCTCCCCACCGGGGCGCGGAATCCGAAACTCGTTGCCGGAGTAGGAGATCTTGCCGCCGGCAAACGCTTGCCGCACGATGTCGATGGTTTCGCGCATCCGCGCCAGCGGCCGGCCGAACGACACCCCGTGCAGGCCCTCGATTACCTGCGGACCCGAGGCGCCCAGGCCGAGCAGGAACCGCCCGCACGACAGGTTGGACAGCGTGATCGCGGTCTGGGCCACCGCCACGGGCGATCGGATGCCGAGTTGCAGCACACCCGAGCCCAGCAGCATCCGGTCGGTGCGCGCGGCGAGGTATCCCAACGCCGACGGCCCATCCGCACCCCATGCCTCGGCGACCCAGCAGACGTCCAGCCCCAGCTTTTCGGCCTCGACGACGAACTCCACGGTGTCTCGGCCGGCGCTGGACAGTTCGACCGTGGTGGCGGTGCGCATCAGCGGACCCCGTGTTCGGCCAACCTCTTGATCGCGGCCAGCGTCTTGTCGATCGCGGTCTCGAACTCCCGCAACCGCACGAAGACGATCTTCTGTTCCTTGTCGGGCATCGCGTCGATGGCCCGCGACAACCCCGAGCGGCCCGGCCCCAGCTGCGTCCAGTAGGTCAGCAGGGTGCCGCCGTCCCGGGGTGTCAGGCGGAACCGCCAGGTGGCCGAGGGGTTGTCGGGTTCGCCTACGGCCCAAGCGAATTCATGCGGCTCATCACAGCAGACGATTTGTGACGTGGTGGTCCATTCGCCGAACGCGTCGTGCTGGTTGTGGCCGATGAACCGGGCGCCCATCCGGGGGCCGGTGGCCCCGTCGACCCATTCCACTGCTTGCAATTCGTTGCTGAGGGTCGGCATCAACTCGACGTCACAGACCAGACTCCAGACGCGCTCGGGATCGGCATCGATCCACGTCGAGGCCTCCACGGTTGGCTTGTCCGCATAGCGTGCGCCGGTCCACTCCACGGGCCCATTGTCCTCCAGTCGGGCCCGTGGAGCGGCCCCGAATCTGCCGGAAATCTGCCGGGAAGCTATCCGAGTTCCGAACGAAACGCGTGGGACTCGACCGGCCTATGCGACGGCCAGTGCCCGATCGGCCGGCTGCTCGGCAGCGGGTTTGCGCCGCGCGGGCCAGGACCCCGGGAGGCTGAGCTTCACGATCTTGCGCACCACGGTGGCGAACTGGTTGGGCAGCGGGCCGCTGTTGTAGGGGATGCCGTAGCGCTCACAGATCTCCCGCACCTCCGGGGCGATCTCGGCGTACCGCCGGGCCGGCATGTCGGGGAACAGATGATGCTCGATCTGGTGCGACAAGTTGCCCGACAACAGATGAAACAGCTTGCCGCCGGTCAGATTTGCCGAACCGAGGACCTGGCGGAAGTACCACTGACCACGGGACTCGTTCTTGGTTTCCTCGGCGGTGAACTCCTGAGTGCCGTCGGGGAAGTGGCCGCAGAAGATGATCATGTACGACCACACGTTGCGCATCAGGTTGGCCGTGAGGTTGCCCGTGAAGACGAACGGCGCGAACGGCCCGGCCAGCAGCGGGAAGGCGACGTAGTCCTTGAGGGTCTGCCGGCGCGTCTTCTTCCAGATCGCCCGCAAGACCTCGCGTTTGTCGGCCAGCCGGATCTCACCGGCCCGGATGCGCTCGGATTCCAGTTCGTGCAGCGCGACGCCGTACTGGAACAGCACCATCAACAGGAATGCGTAGACCGGGTTGCCCAGGAAGTAGGGCTCCCAGGGCTGGTCTTCGCTCATCCGCAGGATGCCGTAGCCGATGTCGCGGTCCATTCCCACGATGTTGGTGTGGGTGTGGTGCAGGTAGTTGTGCGAATGCCGCCATTGATCGGCCGGGCAGGCCGTGTCCCACTCGAAGGAACGCCCCGAGATGGCCGGGTCACGCATCCAGTCGTACTGACCGTGCATGACGTTGTGGCCGATCTCCATGTTGTCCAGGATCTTTGACACCCCGAGCATCGCGGTTCCCAGCAGCCACGCCGGCGGCAGGAACAGCAGCAATCGTCCGCCGACTTCCAGGGCGCGCTGCGTCTTGATGACTCTGCGGATGTAGTCGGCGTCTTGTTCGCCGAGATCCGCCATGATGCGTTCCTTGATGGCGTCGAGTTCGCGGCCGAATGCGTCGGCCTGGTCGGGGGTGAGGGTGATCTTGTTGGGTGTCATTGAGAACTCCTTGAGATGTTGTCGGTTATAGAGCGAGGTCGACGTCGCCGACGGGAACCGAGACACAGATCTGCACGTCCTCGTCGGGACCCGTGGAGACGGCCCCGGTGACCAGGTTTCGCACGGTGCCGGCGGTCTTGCGCCGGGTGCAGGTGTGGCAGATGCCCATCCGGCAGCCGTTCTCGGGTGCCAGGCCGGCCGCCTCCGCCTGCTCGAGCAGCGAGCGGCCGTCGTCGACGACGTCGATACTGCTGTCGGCGAAGGACACTCGGCCACCCGAGGGGTTCGCCGGCGCCTCGAACACCGGAGGCACGAAGCTCTCGGTGACGACGTTGTCACAGTGCTCACGTACCGCCTCGACCAATGCTGTTGGGCCGCAGACGAATACCGCGTCCGGCGACGCCATGGCCGTGGTCAGGTGGTCCGCGCCGAACCGGCCGGCCAGATCACCGGCGCCGGAGCGGGTGTAGCCGTGCAATACCCGCACCCCCGGCCGACCTTTGTGGGCGGCCAACTCGTCGCGGTAGCACGCCTCCGCAGGCGTGCGCGCGTAGTGCACAAAGGCGATCTCGCCTTGATGGCCCTCGGCGACCAGCGTGCGCAGCATCGCCATGACGGGCGTGATGCCACTGCCGCCGGATACGAGCAGGATACGGAGCGGCCGCTTCGCCGGTAACACGAAGTCGCCGCCGACACCGGCCAGACCGACCACCATGCCGCGGCGGGCACGCTGGTACAGGTAGGTCGAGACCAGCCCGCCGTCGTGGTGGCCGATCGTCAGCTCGAGGGTCGGGCTGCCTTCTGCGTTGGCCGGTGAATAGCAGCGGGTATGCCGGCGACCGTCGATGTCGACGGTGAGGTTGACGTACTGACCCGCCTTGACGGTGTGGGTGGAGGTGAAGGTGTCGTTGGGAGCGAGGGTGAGGGTGACGCTGCGCGGCGTGTCGCGCCGCACCTCGATGACCTTGGCGCGGGCCTCACCCAATGTCCACGTCGGCGCCACCAGCTCGGTGTAGCGGTCGACGCCGTGCGGGCCGGTGAGCAGGCCGACCAGGTCGGAACCCAGGACTCGCTTCGCAACAGCCTGGCTGAAAGTTTGAGTGAACATATGTACACGGTGCGTCGGGATTGAGCAGTTCGTCAAGTGTTTCCCCAGGTCTGTGGTAGGGTTCACACAGTGAACGATCGTACTCCTAGCTCACGCTCACACCGGTCCGGCCAAGGCCGGGCCCGCGCCACCGTGTCGCGGGAGGAGCGCAAAGAAGCCACCCGGCGCGCCATCGTCGCCGCCGCGCTCAAACTGCTGCAGGACCGCAGCTTCAGCGGCCTGAGCCTGCGCGAGGTGACCCGGGAGGCCGGGATCGTGCCCGCGGCGTTCTACCGGCACTTCGAGTCGATGGAGGCCCTGGGGCTGGTCCTGATCGACGAGTCGTTTCGCACCCTGCGCGACACGTTGCGCGGGGCGCGCGCCGGCAAGCTGGACCCGAACCGGGTGATCGAGTCGTCCGTGGAGATCTTGGTGGGCAGCGTCGCCGACAAACGTGAACACTGGCGTTTCATCGTCAGGGAGCGCTCCACCGGACTATCGGTGCTGCGCTACGCCATCCGCACGGAGATCCGGCTGATCACCTCCGAGCTGGCCACCGACCTGGCCCGCTTCCCGGGGCTCAACGAATGGAGCACCGAGGACCTCAACATCCTGGCGACACTGTTCGTCAACGCGATGATCGTGATCGCCGAGGCGATCGAGGACGCCCAGAGCGCCGAGGCGCTGGAGGAGATCCATCGAATCGCCGTCAAGCAGTTGCGGATGATCGCGATCGGTGTCGCCGGCTGGCAGAGCAAGCCCTGATCAGGCGGGCACCGAGTCGGTCTCGCGCTCCCAAACGCGGTGTTTGGCAAGGACTTTGGTGAATGCTTCGACGAAGTCGTCGGACAGGTCGTCGGCCGCCGCCTTGCTCCGGCCGGATGCTCAGCGCGGTTCGCGCCACATCGGCCAAATCGGCGGCCCGCCGTGGGGCAGCGCGATCTCGCCGGTGACGGTGAATCCGAAACGTTCGTAATACGGGATGTTTTCGGGTTTCGAGGACTCGAGATATGCCGGGCAGTACTCGGCGTCGCAGCGGTCCAGCCGCGACCGCATCAAGGTCTGACCAAAGCCCCGCCCGCGCACGCCCGGGTCGCTGCCGATGACGGCCAAGTACCAGTGCGGTTCTTCGGGATGCGCGCGCTTCATCGCCTCCTGGACAGCGCGTGCGGTCGCTCCGCGAAAGCCGAATACCCGCAAGAATGCCGGGGTCATGGTCAGCTCCGCCCGGCGGGTCTCACGCCATTGATTCGGCGGATCCCACAGGGCGGCCGCGCCGACGCCGGCGCCCTCGCACGCCACCTCGACGCCGCCGCGGGCCAGATGGTGGTGCCGGGTCATCGTCGCGAACACCCGATGAAGGTGCGCGAGCCGGGACTTGTCGTCGGGCAGCAACCATGTCATCACCGGGTCGTCGTAGAAGGCGCGAGCCAGGGTGCGGGACAGATCGCGGATGTCGGCCTTCTGCGCTGGGCGCGCCTGGGAGGTCACCAGCCCAAACTAGTGGTAGCGCCGACGGATCGGCCAATCCGCCGCCCTGCGGGACTCATGCCCGATCGGCCAGCTGGTCAATCGCTTCGGCACAGCTTTCTGCGCAGCCGCGCCCGATGCGCCGACGGCTGTGGCAGCCCCGGCGAGCGTGCGGCAAGCTCGGTGGTGTGACGGGTCGCGTGACGGGTAGTCGGAGCCGGTGACCGGCATCTCGCGACGGGCGTTTGCACGACTGGCCGCTGGCACCGGCGTGCTGGGGACGGGCGCGATATCCACCGGGTGCGGCACCCGCGGCGAACCGACCGGCGAGGCGACCGGCCCCACGGTGTCGCCGGCCAGCGGCATTGGAGTCGTGTTGTCCCACGAGCAATTCCGCACTGATCAGCTGGTGGCGCAAGCCCGGGCCGCCGAAAGTGCCGGGTTTGGGTACGTGTGGGCCAGTGACCACCTTCAGCCGTGGCAGGACAATCAGGGTCACTCGATGTTTCCCTGGCTGACCTTGGCGTTAGTGGGTCAAAGCACCACTCGTATCTCGCTCGGCAGCGGGGTGACCTGCCCTACCTACCGCTACCATCCGGCCACGGTGGCCCAGGCATTCGCCTCGTTGGCAATGCTGAGTCCGGGCCGGGTGTTCTTGGGGCTCGGCACCGGTGAGCGACTCAACGAACAGGCCGCCACCAACACGTTCGGTTCCTACCGGGAGCGCCACGACCGGCTGGTCGAGGCCATCAGGCTGATCCGCCAGCTGTGGAGCGGTGAGCGAATTTCGTTTGACGGACGGCATTTTCAGACGGACGCTCTAAAACTCTACGACCTGCCCGCCACGCCACCGCCGATCTTCGTGGCCGCCAGCGGTCCAAAAAGCACGGAGCTGGCCGGCCGGCACGGGGACGGCTGGATTACCCAAGCAGGCGACCTCAAGAATCCGCGGCTGCTCGCCGCGTTCGCCGCGGGGGCACAAGCCGCCGGACGCGACCCCGCAAATCTTGGCAAGTATGCCGAGCTGTTCGCTGTCGTCGGTGACCATACGACGGCCACCCGCGCCGCCGGCCTGTGGCGATTTACCGCCGGGGCCGTCGACCAGCCCAACCCGGTGGAAATCCAGCGTGCCGCCGAGTCGAACCCTATCGAGAAGGTGCTCGCCAACTGGGCCGTGGGCACCGACCCGTCGACCCATATCGGTGCGGTGCAAGCGGTGATCGATGCCGGTGCCATACCGTTTCTGCACTTTCCGCAGGACGACCCCACCGTCGCTATCGAGTTCTACCGCACCAACGTCTTGCCCAGGCTGCGCTAGCGAATCGGCCTTGATCCGCCGGCCTCTCAGGATCCGGGCGCCTGCCCGGCTAAGTGCGCTAATTCTCTTGCGGGCCTAGGCTTGTCGCTACTAGGCGGGCGTGGGCTACGCCCGGTGTGGGGAGATGGAAATCGCGTTGGGTCGGTCGCTGACGGCGCCGAGTGTGCGCTGACGGCGCCGAGTGTGCTGTCAGGGCGGCCGGATCGTCAAACTCTCGCCCTACATACACGGTCACACCCGTCACCGCACACTCGATGCGGCGGCATGAGAGTCGACCCGGTGTTGCGCGTCACTGATCGTGCACACGGCGGCGTCATTGCCGGTGAGGCTGGTTGGGGTGTGAAATGGCCCCGCTCGGGTGGTTTCGGGCGGGGCCGGGGTGGTCGGGGTGTCGCCGGGATGGTCAGGGTGTCGGCGCGGGTTGGGTGTCGTGGTTGGTTTCGGTGACCGCGGATCGGGCGCTGGTTTCGTCGACGAGGTTTTTGCCGGCGGCGCAGGTGGCGATGAGCGCGGAGATGGCGAGCCGGTTGACGGCGCGGGGTTTGCCGCGGCCGGAGTCATGAATGAGGCTAATGGCGTCGTCGGTGAACAGCGGGTCGGATCGGCCCGCGAGTTGTAGGTGGTGGCGGATGTAGCCGGCGGTTTCCTCGTTGGTCATGCCGGTCATGGTGCGGCGCACGGTGATGCGTTGTTCGAGCGCGGCCAGGATTCCCAGGGCCATCTTGGTGGCCAGCGTGGGTTGGCCTAAAAGTATTGTGGCGAAGGGTGATTCGGTGTCAAGCCGATGATTAGTGAGCAGTCGCAATGCTTCGAGGGCGTCGTGGGAAAGCAAGTGGCCCTCGTCGATACACAAGATGGGGACCCGGCCGCGTTCGGCTGCTTCGGCGGCCAGCGCGTCGCGGGCTTGGGGGACCAGGGCGGCGTTGTGGAAGCTGGGGCGTGCGCCCAGGGCGGACACGATGTGGTGGTAGATGCCGCGGGCGCCCACGGTGGGGTCGGGGATGTAGATCAGGTGGTGGCGGGCGGGTTCGGCGCGCTCGATCGCGGCGCGGGCGGCGACGGTTTTGCCCACGCCGACCTCGCCGGTGATCACGGTGATGCCGCGAGTGGCGATGCCGTAGCCGATGCGGGCCACGGCCTGGGCGTGATCGCCGCTGCGAAACAGCATGCCCGGCGCGAGGCCGCGCCCGAATGGCATGGTGGTCAAGCCGAAATAGGATTGGATTTTGTCCAGCATGGGGGGGTTCTCCAAGGTGTTCTGCGGTCGGTGGTGAATGAGGTTGGGGTTCAGTCTGTTTACGAGGCCAGCGCCGCTGATCTGCTACCGGTTGCCGCTGCAGGGTTCGGTGTCGTTCTCGCAGTCGGTGAGGGCGGGGCAGTTGATCGCTTGGCCCACGTCGGTCTGGTGGGCGGTCTCCAGCAGTTGCAGGTAGTCGATGCCGGTGGCCTGCACCGGTGCCGGTGTCTGGGATTTGACCGCGGGGTGGGTGTGGCGGCCGATGGTGTGCGGCACCGCGTGGCCCATCGCTTTGCCCTGGTATTCCACCTCGATGACGGTCAAATCGAACGGGGTGAACAACAGGTCCACCATGCGCCCGGTCAACGCGGCGTCAACCTGATAGCGGTTGCCTGTTAACTGAACTACCAGTGCTGTCCTCCCTGTTCAGGAGGCATGTCTGGTGAGTGGCCGTTAGGGTTCCGGCCCATGATCGGAGATGAGTCGGAGCGGGACCCGGCGGCGTTGGCGGTCGCTCGGGTCGGGCGGCTGGAGGCAACCGGTTCGCCATGGGAGCCGTATCGGGTGATCGATCCGACCGGGGAGGTGATCGGCCCGGTCGGTGAGTTCCTCAAAGAGCTGCAGGCGTCCGGGCGGTCGGAAGCGACGCAGCGGTCGTATGGTCATGATCTGTTGCGGTGGTTCAGGTTTCTGTGGGCGGTGCAGGTGCCGTGGGACCAGGCGACCCGGGTCGAGGCACGTGATTTCTGCCGCTGGGTGCAGACCGGGAGCAAACCGGCGAGCGTGCGCTGGAAGCAGAGCGACGCGCTGCCCGCAGTGTCTGGCGGGAAGTACGCGCCGACGACTGCTGCGCATGGCGAGACCGTGTTACGGGCGTTCTACGACTTCCATGTCGACACCGGTGCGGGCCCGATGGTGAACCCGTTCCCGCTGGTGCGGGAACGGCGACGTAAAAGGGTTGGCGCGCACCACAATCCGATGCATCCGCGCCGCAACGAGCGTGTCGGGTTGTATCGACCCAAGCTGGTCGAACGGCCGCCGCGCTGCATCCCGGACGAGAGATTCAACGAACTGTTCGCCGGGCTCGGATCGCATCGCGATCGGGCGCTGGTGGCGTTCTTCGTGTCGACCGGTGCCCGGGCGTCGGAGCTGCTGGGTGGGTGCTGCGGCGATGTGGATACCGGATCGCAGCTGATCACGGTGATCCGCAAGGGCAGCCGGGTGGCGCAGCAGCTTCCGGCCTCGCCGGATGCGTTCGTGTGGCTTCGGCTGTATCAGGCGGAATTTCACGGACGGGTGCGGACCGGGCGCGACGATCCGCTGTGGTGGACGTTGCGGCGGCCGTTTCGCGCACTGACCTATCACGCCGCCCGCGCAATGTTCATCCGCGTGAATTCCGTTCTAGGAACGGACTATTCGATCCACGACCTGCGTCACACGGCTGCCTATCGGATGGCCCGCGACCCTGATATGCCGCTGACCGACGTCCAGTGGATCTTGGGCCATGCCCAGCTGACCACCACGCAGATCTATACCTCGGCTCCGGTCGAGGAGACCATCGCAAGCATCCTGGCCCACCACGCGCGGCGAGCCGCAGCGCCGACAACACCGGCCGCGATCACGCCGGAATACCGCTCCGATGCACTGGATGTGCTGTTCCCGGGGGCCTCGCGGTGACCACGGTGCTGGTTTCGACCGCCACGCCCGCGACGAGCCGCGACCAGCGGGGACAACGCTCGGATCGTCGCGACTTGTTCGAACTGCGAAAGCAGTTCCCGGCCCGGGCGAATCCCGTGTCGTGGGAAGCCACCGAAGCCTCGCGCGGGCGTGTCCTTGCCCGGGTGTTTCGCGCGCCGTTCACCGCCGACAACGTCAAATACCAGGCCGAGGTGCGGCGAAGTGTGCGCACCGTGCTGGACTGGCTGGCCACGATGCCAGGAAGAACCTGGCAGGCGCGGTGGGCCGCCTCCGGCGCGGAACACGCCGCCGACTGGCGGATCCTTCCGGTGACGCCGTTGGCGGCCGGGCGCACCGAGACCGCCATCAGCAACCTGCACAACCGCTGTTCACGCGGTTTGTCGGTGCTGATCTGCGCCGATGTGATCCGGCCCAGCCTGGGCTGGCTGCTGGCGACTCCGTCGCCGAAGAACCTGGCCGCCGCCATGGCCCGCAGCCGCGACCCGGAGGGATTCGCGGTGCTGAACGAGCAGTGCCATCGGCTGGCCGTCGGGGACACGGCTCGCCGGATCGCGCTGGCGCGCATCGCCATGATCATGGCCGCCAAAGG